>NZ_CP013367.1:0-1014635 GCF_001718335.1 Burkholderia territorii | reverse complement strand
GGATGCGATCGCGGCGATCGAGCGAAACGTCGGTATGTCGGCGGCCGGCGCGGAGGCCGGCCCCGGTGTCGCGCCACCGGGGGCGAACGTGGTGTTCATCGTCGAGCGGCTCCCGCAATTGAGGCTCGCGCAAGCATAGCGCGATGCGAGAAAAACCGTCTGTTCGATGGAGTATCCCGACCGTGACCCCGAACCCGCCGGACACACCGTCCCCGCCCGTCGCGCGTTCGCGCAAGTGGCCGATCGTCCTGATCGCCGGTTGCGCGCTGCTGCTCGTCGCGCTGCTCGTCTACGAATTCGATGCGCACGAGCGCGGCACCGATGACGCATACGTGACGGGCCACCTGCACGTGATCTCCCCGCGCGTGGCCGGCACCGTCGAGCGCGTGCTGGTGGACGACAACCGGTTCGTGCGCGCGGGTGAGCCGCTCGTACTGCTCGACCCGCGCGACTTCGACGTGCGCGTCGCGCTGCAGCGGGCGCGCGTCGCGCAGGCACACGCCGACGCGAGCCGCGCGAAGGCGCTGGTCGAACAGGCCGAAGCGGCGCGTGTGTCGGCACACGCGGACGCCGAGAAAGCCGAACTCGATTATGCGCGGGCACGCGAGCTGACCCGCGAAACGCCGCGCGGGTTGTCGCAGCAGGAATTCGATGCCGCCAACGCGGCGCGCATCTCCGCCCGCGCGCGCGTCGAAGCGGCCGACGCGCAGCAGCGCGGCGCGCAGGCCGCATGGCAGGCGGCCGCCGCCGTGTCGAACCAGAACGACGCCGAGCTGCGCGACGCGGAGCTTCAATTGCAATACACGACCGTCGTCGCGCCGTCGGACGGCTATGTCGGCAAGAAGACCGTCGAGACCGGCGAGCACGTCGCGCCGGGCCAGGCGCTGCTGACGCTTGTCGAGCCGCACCCGTGGGTGGTCGCGAATTTCCGCGAGACGCAGTTGCGGCACGTGCGCACCGGCGACGTCGTGCAATTGCGTTTCGACGCGCTGCCGGACCGGACCTTCAGCGGACACGTCGACAGCTTGTCGCCGGCGACCGGCGGGCAGT
This sequence comes from Burkholderia territorii, assembly GCF_001718335.1. Taxonomy (NCBI): domain Bacteria; kingdom Pseudomonadati; phylum Pseudomonadota; class Betaproteobacteria; order Burkholderiales; family Burkholderiaceae; genus Burkholderia; species Burkholderia territorii. Next base: position 1,013,585 of record NZ_CP013367.1, on the reverse strand, counting down.
TTGCGCTGTTGCCGCCCGACAATGCGACCGGCAACTTCACGAAGGTCACGCAGCGGGTGCCCGTCAAGATCCTGCTCGACGGTCCCGCGTCGACCGAGCCGCGCATCCGGCCCGGGCTGTCGGTCGTCGTCGCGCTGCAGCGCGAGCGCTCGCGGCCATGATCCGCGTCGCCGCCCTGTTCGCCGCCGGCCTGCTGAGCGCATGCACGATCGCGCCTCGGCCGCTCGCGCCCGTCGCGCTCGGAGCCGACCGGTTTCGCCATGCCGATGCGGTGCGTGAAGCCGACGCCTCGCTCGCCGAGTGGCCCGCATGGTTCGGCGCGCCGCCGCTCATCTCGCTCGTCGATGCCGCGCTCGCCGGCAATCCCGACATCCGCGCCGCCGCGGCGCGCGTCGATCAGGCACAGGCACTGCTCGGCGTGCGCGAAGCCGCGCTGGCGCCCGCGGTCGGCGTCACGCCGTCGTTCAGCCGCTCGCGCGTGTCGGGCACGGTCGACAACGCGTTACCGAAACGCACGATGCACAACTGGTCGGTGCCGTTCAGCGCGAGCTATGAAGTGGATCTGTGGGGCCGCCTGCGCGGCGACGCCGAGATCGGCCGGCAGAACGTGCTGCAGGCGGACGCCGATCGCGCGGCGGTGCGCCTGCGCGTCGCGACCGAGGTCGCGGCCGACTACCTGACGCTCCATTTCGTCGAACGGGATCTCGCGACGCTCGAGCGCGCGATCGAACTGCGGCGCACCGCGCTCGACGTGATCGCCGCGCGCGTGCGGGCCGGTGCCGCGAGCGATCTCGACGCGTTGCGCGCGTCGGCCGATCTCGATACGGCACGCGCCGATCTCGCGGACAGCCGGCGGCTGCGCGAAAACCTCGTCGATGCGCTCGCGGTGCTGACCGGCGTGTCGCCGACCGCCTTCGCCGTCGCGCCGACCGCGTCGGTCGTGCGCGTACCGGACGTGCCGCCCGGCCTGCCGTCCGCGCTGCTCGCGCGGCGGCCCGACGTGTACGCGGCCGCGCGTCGTGTCGATGCGGCATCGCTCGAGATCGGCGTCGCCCGCACCGCGTGGCTGCCGACGTTGACGCTGACCGCGCAGGGCGGCTTCGCCAGCCGCGATCTCGGTACTTTTCTCGATCGCAACAGTTCACTGTGGGGGCTCGGCGCGAGCGTCGCCGAAACGCTGTTCGACGGCGGCAAGCGCGACGCCGCAGTGGCCGCCGCGACGGCCGGCGCGGAGCTCGCCGACGCCAGCTATCGCGCGACCGCGCTCGGCGCGCTGCGCGAGGTTCAGGACGCGCTCAACGACATCGCCGCGCAGAAGCAGCGGATCGCGCGCTACGACAGCGCGGCGCGCGCCACCGAGGCGGCGGCCCGATTGTCGCTGAGCCGTTATGCGCACGGCTACGTCAGCTATCTGGAGGTCATCGACGCGGACCGCGATGCACTGAGCGCGCAACGGCAGCTGATCCACAGCCGGCAGGCACTCGCGATCGCGACGATCGGTCTCGTGCGCGCGCTGGGCGGCGGGTGGACGCCGCCTGCGCCAGCGTCCGCCGGCGATTCGCATCGCGCCGGGCTGTTCTGAAGATGCCGCGACGCCGTCATCGCACCAGTCAGCTTCCGCCCTGACGGTGCGCATCCTCACTCAGGAACCGATGGACGAAGGTCACGGCCATCGCCCCTTCGCCGACCGCCGATGCGACCCGCTTCACCGAACCCGAGCGGACGTCGCCCGCAGCGAACGAACCCGGCACGCTCGTTTCCAGATAGTACGGCCGGCGCTCGAGCGGCCACACGCGTTCGAAATCCGGACAGTCGTAAAGGTCGCTGCCGGTGACCAGGTACCCGCCCTCGTTGCGGATGATGTTCGTATCCCTCGCCCATTCGGTATTCGGCGCACCGCCGATACAGACGAACAGGTGCGTAGCCGGCAGCACGTCGCGCGCGCCGTCTTCCGTGCGCAGCACGATCGCCTCGAGCCGGCCGTCGCCCTGCAGCGCGTCGACGGCCGTGCGATAGCGGACGGTCACGTTCGGCATGCGCTCGATCCGGTCGATCAGGTAACGTGACAGCGTTGCCGCGAGCGACGCCCCTCGCACGATCATCGTCACTTCGCGCGCGTGCCGCGCGAAGTTCATCACCGCCTGGCCGGCCGAATTTCCGCCGCCGACGATGAACACATGCTTGCCTTCGCACATCGGCGCTTCGCTCGATCCCGCGCCGTAGAACAGGCCCGCGTTGAGAAACCGCGCCTCGTCCGGCAGGCCGAGGCTGCGGTATTCGATGCCGGTCGCGCAGATGTTCGCGCGCGCGGTCAGGATCGAGCCGTCGGCCAGGTCGACACGAATCTTTCCGTCGACGAACGTCGCATGCACGCCCTCGCGCATCATCAGCAGCTCGACGCCGAACTTGACCGCCTGCTGGCGCGCACGCTCCGCAAGCTCGGCGCCCGGTATGCCGTCCGGAAATCCCATGTAGTTCTCGATCAGCGAGCTCGTCCCCGCCTGTCCGCCGATCGCATCGCGCTCGATCACGACGGCCCGCAGTCCTTCCGACGCCGCATAGACGGCGGCCGACAGGCCGGCCGGCCCGGCGCCGTAGATCGACACGTCGTACTCGACGAAGCGCGGCCGGGCAACCCAGCCGAGCTTGGCGGCGATTTCCGGCAGCGTCGGCTGGTAGAGGCACGTACCGTCCGGAAAGACGACAACCGGTAGCCGGATGTCGCGCAGCGGCGCGATGCCCAGCTCGCGCATGCAGTCGGTGTCGGACGTCAGTTCGCACCACTCGTACCCGACCACGCCGCGCTTCAGGAAATCGCGAATGGCGTAGGCTTCCTTGCTGTTCGGCAAGCCGACGACCTTGACATGCTGAGACTGCGTCATGAGACCCTCCCGGCGACCGCACCGTGGCATCTCACGCGGGCCGCACCTGCGACTGTACGTCGTCGACGCGTTCGCGCCGCCACGTTTAATAAGAATTAAGGTCGTGCTCGCGCCGCGACCGTCCACAATGGACCTTCACTTCCGCTTGCAGCTTCATGCCGGCCGCGCTGCGAGCGCTCTGCAGTGCCGGCATCGGAGCGACAGATGGCCACGACCTGCACTCATCTCGGCGAAGCACGCGTGCTGAACACCGACAAGGACTATTGCGAGGAATGCGTGAAATCCGGCAGCCACTGGGTGCATCTGCGCCTGTGCCTAAGCTGCGGGCAAGTCGGTTGTTGCGACTCGTCGCCGAATCGCCATGCGAGCCGGCATTTCCACGCAACCGGCCACCCGCTCGCACGATCGATCGAGCCGGGCGAGCGCTGGGTGTGGTGCTACGCGGACGGCGTCATGGCCGGCGAAATCGCATCGTAGCGGATCGCGCGCCGGCATCCGGCACCCTTTTCGACCACGGGTAAACACCGCTCGATCGCGGCTTTGTGCCGCCGATCTTTTCCACTAGAATTTATCGAACGATAAGTTATCGTTCGATAAACACGAGGTGTCCCATGCCTGTATCCAGACTCGCGCACTACTCGATCCGCACGCTCGATCTCGAAAAATCGTGCCGGTTCTACGAACGCGTGCTCGGCTTCAAACGCGGCTATCGCCCGCCGTTCGACTTTCCGGGCGCGTGGCTCTACAACGGCGGCGACGAAGCCGACTACGGAATCGTTCACATCATCGGCGTCGATCCGGCCAATCCGGACGGGCTCGCGGCCTATCTCGGCGACAAGGCGCTGCCGGCCAGCGGCACGGGCACCGTCGACCACATCGCGTTCCTCGCGACCGGCGTCGAAGCGACGTGGCGCACGCTGCGCGCCGAGAACGTGCCGTGGCGCGACCGCACGGTGCCGAGCCTCGGGCTGCACCAGGTCTTCATCGAGGATCCGTCCGGAGTGACGATCGAACTCAACTTCCCCGCCGCCGAGGTCGAGGGCCTGGCGCTTCCCGGCACGGCCGCATCGGCCGGCGCCGTCATCGGAGACTGACATGAGCAACCTCGCTTCAACCCACCGCAAGGCCGTCGTCGTCGGCGGCTCGCTGGGCGGACTGTTCGCCGCGAACCTCCTGCTGCGCAACGGCTGGGACGTGGACGTGTACGAGCGGGTGCCCGAGGCGCTGTCGGGCCGCGGTGCCGGCATCGTCACGCACCCCGAACTGTTCGACGTGATGCTCGCCGCCGGCGTGCGCATCGACGAGTCGATCGGCGTCAAGGTCGAGTCGCGCATCACGCTGTCGCAGGACGGTGCCGTGACGTCGGAGCGCCGGCTGCCGCAGACGCTCACCGCATGGAGCAAGATGTACCACGTGCTGCGCGCGGCGCTGCCCGACCAGCACTATCACCCGGGCGCCATCGTGACCGACGTCTCGGACGGGCCGGAGCACGCGGCCGTCACGCTGTCCGACGGCTCGGTCGTGCGCGCCGACCTCGTCGTCGCGGCCGACGGGTTCCGCTCGGCGATTCGCGAACGGCTCGTGCCCGACACGCGGCTTCAATACGCGGGCTACGTCGCATGGCGCGGGCTGGTCGACGAAGCCGCGCTGTCGGACGCGACCCACGCCGCCCTGTTCGACAAGTTCGCATTCGGCCTGCCGCCGCGCGAGCAGATCCTCGGTTATCCGGTCGCCGGCCAGGGCAACAGCACGCGGCCCGGCGAGCGCCGCTACAACTTCGTCTGGTATCGCGCGACGCGCGAAGACACCGACCTCCCGAACCTGCTGACCGACGAGACCGGCAAGCTGTGGGCGGGCGGCATTCCGCCGACGCTGATCCGGCGCGACGTCCTCGCCGATCTCGAGGACGCGGCCCACGCGCTGCTCGCGCCGCAGTTCGCGGAAGTCGTCTCCAGCGCGACGCAGCCGCTGTTCCAGCCGATCTACGACCTCGAGGTGCCGCGCATGGCGTTCGGCCGGATCGCACTGCTCGGCGATGCCGCGTTCGTCGCGCGGCCGCATTGCGGAATGGGCGTCACGAAGGCCGCCGGCGACGCGCTCGCGCTCGTCGCGTCGCTCGCCACGCGCGCGGACACGCTCGACGCACTGTGCGAATACAGCGAAACGCGCACGGCGTTCGGCGTGGCGATCGTCCAGCATGCGCGCCATCTCGGCGCCTACATGCAGGCGCAACTGAAAAACGACACCGAGCGCGAAATGGCCGAGCGCTATCGAACGCCGGAAGTCGTGATGCGGGAAACCGCCGTGCCGCCGCATTTCTGAGTCGCGCGCGGGCGGGCGTCGCGTGCGACACGCGCGACACCCGCTCCCCGGCCATGACATTCGATTCATCGAGGAGACACCGTGAACCATCCGCTATCGGCCACCGTCGCCACCGCGCCCGGCCCGGACTCGCCGGCGCAAACCCCGCATCCGCTGCTGCGCGATGCGCGTTTTCGCACGCTCGTCAGGCGCAGAAGGCTGCTCGCGTGGTCGCTGACGCTCGTCATGCTCGCGCTGTATTTCGCGTTCATCCTGACGCTGGCGCTTTCGCCGACGCTGCTCGGCGAGCCGATCGTGCCGGGCCGGCCGACGCCGTGGGGCATCCCGGTCGGCTTCGGCATGTTCGTCGTCACGTTCGCGCTGGTCGCGCTGTACGTGTTCCAGGCCAATTCGGTCCACGACGTGCTCGTCGCGTCCCTTCGTGACGGAGACGCGCAATGAAACGCCTGTTCCTCGCATCGATCATCGCCGCCGGCGCTTCACCGGCATTCGCGGCGGCCGGCCCCGCGACGCTCGCACACGGGCACAACCCGGTCGCGATCGGCATGTTCCTGCTGTTCGTCGCGTCGACGCTCGTCATCACGCGCTGGGCCGCGCGCAAGAATCACAGCGTGGCCGACCATTACGCGGCCGGCGGCCGGATCACCGCGCTCCAGAACGGCTGGGCGATTGCCGGCGACTACATGTCGGCCGCGTCGCTGCTCGGCATTTCCGCGCTGGTGTTCACGAGCGGCTACGACGGGCTGATCTATTCGGTCGGCTTTCTCGCGAGCTGGCCGATCATCCTGTTCCTGATCGCGGAACCGCTGCGCAATCTCGGCAAGTACACCCTCGCCGACGTCGTGTCCTATCGCCTGCGGCAACGGCCGATCCGCGCGTTCGCCGCATCGAGCTCGATCGTCATCGTGCTGCTGTATCTGGTGTCGCAGATGGTCGGCGCGGGCAAGCTGGTCGAGCTGCTGTTCGGTCTCGACTACACGGTCGCGGTGCTGGTCGTCGGCGTGCTGATGGTCGTCTACGTGTTCTTCGGCGGGATGCTCGCGACCACCTGGATCCAGATCGTCAAGGCCGTGCTGCTGCTCGCCGGCGCCGCCTTCATGGCTTTCATGGTGCTCGGCCGTTTCGGGTTCAGCCTCGACGCGCTGTTCGCGCAGGCCGTGAGCGTGCATCCGAAGCATGCGGCGATCCTGCGCCCGGGCGGCCTCGTCTCCGATCCGGTCTCGGCCGTGTCGCTCGGCCTCGCGCTGATCTTCGGCACGGCCGGCCTGCCGCACATCCTGATGCGCTTCTTCACGGTCGGCGACGTCAAGGCGGCCCGCAAGAGCATCCTGCATGCGACCGGCATCGTCGGCGTCGGCTACATGCTGATCGTCATCATCGGCTTCGGCACGATCGCGCTCGTCGCGCCGGACCGGCAGTATCACGACGCGTCGGGCGCGGTGACGGGCGGCGCCAACATGGTGGCAATCCACCTCGCGCATGCGGTCGGCGGCAACGTGTTCCTCGGCTTCATCTGCGCGGTCGCGTTCTCGACGATCCTGGCCGTGGTCGCCGGACTCACGCTCGCGGGCTCGTCGGCGATCTCGCACGACCTCTACGCGAACGTGCTGCGGCACGGGCGCGCGTCCGATCGCGACGAAATGCGCGTGGCACGCGTGACCACCGTGGTGCTCGGCGTGCTCGCGATCCTGCTCGGCATCGCGTTCGAGAAGCAGAACATCGCGTTCATCGTGAGCCTCACGTTCTCGATCGCCGCGAGTTCGAACTTCCCGGTGCTGCTGCTCGCGATCTACTGGCGCGGACTGACCACGCGCGGCGCGGTGCTGGGCGGCCTGCTCGGGCTCGCCACCGCCGTCACGCTCACGGTGCTGAGCCCGACCGTCTGGGTGACGGTGCTCGGTCATGCGCATGCGGTCTATCCGTACGAATACCCGGCGCTGTTCTCGATGGCGGCGGCGTTCGCCGGCATCGTCCTGTTCTCCGTCACCGACCGCTCGGCCCGCGCGCGACACGAGCGCGTGCAGTTCGACACCCAGCTCGTCGCGTGCGAAACGGGCATCACGTCACGCGGCCGCGCCGCATGATTCGAAGAGTCGATATCCTCATGAGACATCCCACGTTGACCTGCACCTGCTGCCCGTCGCCGGCCCGGCGACGCCTGCTCGGCACGTTCGCCGCGCTCGCCGGCGCCGCCATGGCCGGCCGCCCGGCCTCGGCCGCCGAAAGCGCGGACACGCCGGCCGCATCGTCGGCCCGACCGACACCGCGCCCGCGCGCGATCGATATCCACGCGCACTACTACCCCGAAAGCTTTTGCGATCTGGTCGGCGGCGAAGGCAAGCGCTTCGGCGGATCGTTCACGTGCGACGACACATCGTTCACGTTCCGCACGCCCGCTGGTGGCCTCGGGCCTCTGCCGATGAAATTCATCGACGTCGATGCCCGACTCAAGGACATGGATGCGTCCGGCGTCGACGTCCAGGCGCTGTCGCTCAGCGTGCCGATGGCGTACTGGGGCGACCGCGCGTTCAATGCGAAGCTCGCGCGCGACTGGAACGCGGCCGCGTCGCGCGTCTACCAGCGGCATCCGGCGCGATTCGCGGTACTCGCGACGCTGCCGATGCTGAACGCGACCGACGCGATCGACGAACTCGAGCGCGCCGCGCAGTTGCCGGGTGTGCGCGGCGTATACATGGGCACCAACATCGACAATCGCGATCTCGACGATCCGTTGTTCGCGCCCGTCTTCGCGCGCATCGAGCAACTGAACCTGCCCGTGTTCCTGCATCCGCAGCAAACGGTCGGCGGCGCGCGGCTCGGCGATTTCTACCTGAGCAACCTGCTCGGCAATCCGTTCGACACGGCGATCGCGGGTGCGCACCTGATCCTGGGCGGCGTGCTCGACCGCCATCCGGGCCTGCACTTCACGTTGCCGCATGCGGGCGGCGCGTTGCCGATCATCGCGGGGCGCCTCGACGCGGGCTGGACCGTGCGGCCCGAGACGCGCCGGCTCGCACAAAAGCCCAGCAGCTATCTGCGGCGCTTCAGCTACGACACGGTGTCCCATTCCGGGCCCGTGCTGGAGTTCCTGATCGCGAACGTCGGCGTCGACCGGCTCGTGCTCGGCAGCGACTACTGCTTCGACATGGGTTACGACCAGCCGGTCCGCTTTCTCGACCGCCTCGACCTGACGGCCGAACAGCGCGCGATGATCGTCGGCGGCAATGCGGGCAAGCTGCTGCGGATCTAGCGCGAGGGCCGCCGGGCGCGATGCATGCGCGGCCAGCGCAGGCCGCCGCCGCGCATGACATGATCCGGTGCATGACGCAGGCAGCGCGCGCCGTCTCGCCGTCCGGCGAGCATCCGTCTGCCGCACACGGGAGCTTACGCACATGAAGATAGTGATTGCAGGCGGCTCGATCGCGGGCCTCTCGGCCGCGCTGACGCTCGATTGCATCGGCCACGACGTGACGGTCTGCGAGCGCTCGCCCGTGCCGTTGCGCGGACAAGGCGGCGGCGTCGCCGTGCTGCGCCGCATGATGGCGTTTCTCGAACAGCATGGCCATCACTGCCGTCGAACGATCAGCGTGCCGACACACCGGCGGCGCTGGATCGACCGCGACGGCGCGCTCACGCGGGACGAGCCCGAGATCCTCCCGTTCTCGTCGTGGGATGCCGTCTACCGGTCGCTTTGCGCGACGCTGCCGCCGGGGCGGATTCGCTACGGTAGCGCGGTAACCGGCTTCGCACAGGATGCCGAAGGCGTCGATGTGCACCTCGACGGCGAGCGGCTCCGCGCGGACGTGCTGCTCGCGGCCGACGGCACCGGTTCGCGTCTGCGCGCGCGGCTCTTTCCCGGCTATGCGCCGTCGTTCGCCGGCTATCTCGCGTGGCGCGGCATCGTCGACGAAGCCGATTTCGATGCCGACGCGGTCGCAACGCTGGTGGAGAACATGACGCTGCACAACGCGCCGGGCGAGCTGTTCATGGCTTTTCTGATTCCCGGGCTGGACGGATCGCTCGAGCCGGGCACGCGCCGCTTCAACTGGCTCTGGTATCGCAACGAAACCGATCCCGACGCACTGCGCCGCCACCTGACGGATCGTGCCGGGCACGTCCACCATGCATCGATCCCGCCGGGACAGCTCGCCGACGAGGCCGTCGCGATGCTGCGCCGGCTCGCCGCCGACCGTCTGCCGGCGACGCTGTCGCAACTCGTGCTGGCGACGCGCGCACCGTTCGTCCAGGCGATCTTCGATGCGTTGAGCCCCGGCTTCGCCGACGGCCGCGTCGCGCTGGTCGGCGACGCGGCCTGCACGGTGCGCCCGCATACCGCGTCCGGCACGTCGAAGGCGGCGCACGATGCGGTGTCGCTGGCCGAGTCGCTGCCCGCGGATGCACCCGACGTGGTGCAGCGACTGGCCCGATGGTCCGCGCAGCGGCGCACGGAAGTGATGTCGCTGCTCGAGAAAGGGCCGCAGCTTGCCGCGTCTTTCGGCCTCGGCACGCCGCGCGCGCAATGACGACCGTGTTCAGAACGTTTCAGCGCGGCTTCAGGATCTGACGACGACGCCCGCGTAGACTGCCTGCATCAGCCGCGCACGAGCGTTGCCCGTGCGTGGCCCCTTCCCCGGAGTGACGCGTTGAATTCCGCCGCGAATCTCCGCCGGTATCCGGCCGCCGCACGCTTGCGCGACGGATCGGCCCGCGTGGAGCATATATGAAGCACAAACGACTCTGGTTCGGTGCCGCCGGCATCGCGATCGTCGGCCTCGCGGTCGCGATCGGCATCATGTACGAGCCGTCGATCGCGCCGATCGATCCGCCCGCGCGCGCGTCGTTCGATCCGCAGCTCGTCCGGGCAGGCGCGCGCGTCGTCGCGCTCGGCGACTGTGTCGTCTGTCATACCGCGAAGGACGGCAAGCCGTTCGCGGGCGGCCTGCCGCTCGCGACGCCGTTCGGCACGATCTATGCGACCAACATCACGCCGGATGCCGAGACCGGCATCGGCCGCTGGTCGCAGGCGGCATTCGCGCGCGCGCTGCGCAGCGGCATCGCCCGCGACGGCCATCTGCTCTATCCGGCGTTTCCCTACATTCATTTCACGCGGATGTCCGACGACGATATCGCGGCCGCCTATGCGTACCTGATGACGCGCGAGCCCGTTCGCGCGACGGCGCCCGCGAACGACCTGATCTTCCCGCTCAACTTCCGCCCGCCGCTGGCGTTCTGGAATATCCTGTTCCTGCGCAAGGGCGCCTACCAGCCCGACCCGTCGCAATCCGCGCAATGGAATCGCGGCAAGGCGCTCGTCGACGGCCTCGGGCACTGCGCGTCCTGCCATTCGCCGCTGAACGCGATTGGCGGCGAACAGGCCGGCAAGGCGTTCGACGGCGGCATCGTCGACGGCTGGGAAGCGCCGCCGCTCAATACGCTCGGCCACGCCGCGCGCCCGTGGACGCAGGCGCAACTGGTCACGTACCTGCGCACCGGCCGCGCGAGCGAGCATGGCGCGGCCGCCGGGCCGATGCTGCCGGTCACGCGCGATCTCGCGACGGTGCCGGTCGAAGACGTCGAAGCCATCGCGACCTACATCCTGTCGATCCAGAAGCCCGGCGGCCCGCGTCCCGCGGCGAGCGCCGAAGCGCGCAACGCGGCGTCGCCCGCCGCGCAGCGCGGCGCCGTGCTGTTCCAGGCGTCGTGCGCGCAATGCCACGGGCCCGCGTCGCCGATGCAGTCGATCGGCGAGCGGCCGACGCTCGCGTTCAGCTCGGCGCTTGGCGCCGACACGCCGCGCAATGCGATCCAGATGATCTTCAACGGAAACGGCTGGCATGGCGAGGACACGCTGAATTACATGCCGTCCTACCTCGACCAGTATGACGACGCGCAGATCGCGGACCTCGCCGCATACATCCGCGCCGCCTACTCCGATCGCCCCGCGTGGACCGGCGTCGAAGCAATGGCCGCGAAGCTCAGAAAGGAGGACAGCGCGCAATGATCACCCTCACCGTGAACGGCGTGCAGCACACGCTCGACATCGACCCGTCCACGCCGCTGCTTTACGCGTTGCGCAACGACCTGCACCTGCACGGCGCGAAGTTCGGCTGCGGCCTCGGGCAATGCGGCGCGTGCACCGTGATCGTCGGCGACAAGCCGACGTTCTCGTGCCTGATCCCGGTCGCCGCGATCGGCACGCGCAACGTCAGGACCGTCGAGAGCCTCGGCAGCGCCGAACATCCGGGCAAGCTCCAGCAAGCGTTCATCGATCACCAGGCCGCGCAGTGCGGCTACTGCATCGCGGGGATGATCATGCGCGCGCAGGCGCTGCTCGAACGCAATCCGAAGCCGACCGAACGCGAGCTGCGCACCCACATGGAACCGAACCTGTGCCGGTGCGGCACGCATATGCGGATCCTGGCGGCCGTACGCCAGGTCGCGGGGCTGCCGCAGCCGGAACCGTCCGCCGCGCCCGTCACGATCAACAAGGAACTCTGATGAACGCCCCCGACGACATCGACGAAGGCCGCCGGCACTTCATGGTTTCCGGCGCGCTCTTCGTCGCGTTCACGCTGGCGCCCGCCGCGCGGGCGCTCGCCGAAGTCGTGATCGCGGACGAAGGCGCCGCCGTCCACGTCGGCAAGGCCACCGAAACGCTGGCCGGCAGCCTGAAGACCAATCCGCTGCTGGACGCGTGGATCAAGATCGCGCCCGACGGCAAGGTCACCGTGTTTACCGGCAAGGTGGAGCTCGGCACCGGCGTGCGCACCGCGTTGCTGCAGGTGGCCGCCGAGGAGCTGAACATGAAGCCCTCGCTGATCACGTTCCTGACCGCCGATACCGGCGCGTCCCCCGACGAGGGCCTGACGGCCGGCAGCCACACGATGGCCGACAGCGGCTCCGCGCTGCTGAACGCCGCCGCGCAAGTGCGCGGCCTGCTGGTCGACGGCGCGGCGAAGCAGTTCGGCGTCGATCCGCGCACGCTGACCGTCGCCGACGCCGTCATCAAGGCGCCGGACGGCCGCACGATGCGTTACGCCGACGCGGTGCGCACCGTCGACCTGCACCGCAACGCCACGCCGAGCTCACCGCTGAAGCCGCCGGCCACGTTCGCCGTGATCGGCACGTCGCTGCCGCGCGTGGACATTCCGAACAAGGTCACGGGCGGCGTCAGCTACGTGCAGGACATGACGTTGCCCGGCATGCTGCACGCGCGCGTCGTGATGCCGCCGGTGTACGACGCGAAGCTGCTGTCGTTCGACGAAGCCGCGATCCTGAAGATGCCGGGCGTCGTGCGGATCGTGCGCAACGGCAGCATGCTCGCCGTCGTCGCGCAGGGAGAATGGCAGGCGGTGGTCGCGCAACGCGCGCTGGCGGCCGGCTGCCGCTGGTCCGACGGACGGACGCTGCCCGATCGCGAGACGGTCCATGAGGATCTGAAGCGCATCGCCACCCAGCGCATCGAGATCGCCAACACGCATGCGCCGAGCGCGCCCGCGACGAAGACGCTCTCCGCCACGTTCCTGAAGAACTACCTGCTGCATGGCTCGATCGGGCCATCGTGTTCGGTCGCCCATCTCGAGAACGGCACGCTGACGGTGTGGACCCACTCGCAGGGCGTGTATCCGCTGCGCGACGCGCTCGCCGAGATGCTGTCGATGCCGAAGGCGAGCGTGCGCTGCATCCACACCGAGGGTTCCGGCTGCTACGGGCACAACGGCGCGGACGACGCCGCCGCGCATGCGGCGCTGATCGCGGCCGCGATGCCGGGCAAGCCGATCCGCGTGCAGTGGATGCGCGAGCAGGAACACACGTGGGACCACTTCACGCCGGCGATGGTCACCGAGCTCAGCGCGTCGCTCGACGCGGGGGGCCGCATCGTCGACTGGCAGTACGCGCTGTGGAGCAGTTCGCATAACGAGCGCATCGTCAACGCGGGCCGGTTGCTGCCCGCGCGCATGCTCGAGCCGCCGTTCGTGCCCGCGCCGTCGACGCCGATGCTGCAGCCCGAGGGCGGCGGCGATCGCAACGCGATCCCGCTGTACGCACTGCCGAACATGCACATCGTCAACAACTTCTCGCCGACGATGCCGCTGCAGACTTCCGCGATGCGCTCGCTCGGCGCGCACACCAACGTGTGGGCCATCGAAAGCTTCATGGACGAGCTCGCGCACGCCGCCGGCATCGATCCGGTCGAATTCCGCCTGCGTCACATGCAGGATCATCGCGCGCGCCAGGTGATCCAGCTCGCCGCGACCAAATTCGGCTGGCCGCGGCCGCCGCGCGCGCGCAATCGCGGCGTCGGCTTCGCGTTCGGCAAATACAAGAACCTGATGGCGTACGTCGCGATCGCGGTCGACATCACGGTCGTGCCGGAGACGGGCCACGTGACGCTCGACCACGCGGAAGTCGCCGTCGACGCCGGCCAGATCGTATCGCCCGACGGCATCCGCAACCAGATCGAGGGCGGCATCGTGCAGGCGGCCAGCTGGACGCTGTACGAGGCGCTGCAATACGATACGCGACGCATCCGCAGTTTCGACTGGAGCAGCTATCCGATCCTGCGTTTCTCGGCCGCGCCGCAAAGCCTGAAGGTGCATCTGATCAATAGCCCCGGCGCGCCGTTCCTCGGCGCGGCCGAAGCGTCGATGGGCCCGACCGCCGGCGCGCTGGCCAACGCGATCTTCGACGCGACCGGCCAGCGCATGCGCGAAATGCCGTTCGCCGGCGATTCGCTCAGGAAACGCATCGACGCATAGCCGAATATCACGACCGATCGCGCCGGCACGAACCGGCGTCGACAACCAGACAGGCTGGAGATTTCTCAACGATGGATACCTTGCTTTCGATGCGCGTGTTCACGCGCATCGTCGAGACGGGCAGCTTCACGCGCGCGTCGGACACCACCGGACTCACGACGCCGCGCGTGTCCGCGCTGCTGAGCACGCTCGAGCAACATCTCGGCTGCCGGCTGCTGAACCGCACGACACGCCGCATCTCGCTGACCGAGGACGGGCAGGCCTATTACGAACGCTGCGTCGGCGTGCTGCGCGAGATCGACGACATGGAAGCGGCCGTGTCGCAGGCGCGCAACGTGCCGCGCGGCCGCCTGAAGGTGAACCTGCCGCCGGCGATGGCCAAGCAGATCATGGTGCCCGCGCTGCCGGAGTTTCTCGCCGCCAACCCGGGCATCTCGGTCGAGCTCGGCGTGACCGACCGGCAGATCGATCTCGTCGGCGAAGGTGTCGATTGCGTCGTGCGCGTCGGCGCGCTCGACGATTCGGGGATGATCGCGAAGCGGATCGGCAGCCTCACGACCTGCACGTGCGCGGCCCCCGCGTATCTCGAGCGGTGCGGCGCCCCCGAAACGGTGGACGACCTGACGCAGCACGTCGCGGTCAGCCACATCTCGGCCGACACGGGCCGGCCGCGGCCTTGGGACTATGTCGTCGACGGCGAACCGCGCATCGTGCAGATGTGCGGCACGGTCGCGGTAAACGACGCCGACACGTACATCGAATGCGGTGTCGCGGGGATCGGGCTGATCAAGACGTCGCTGTACCTGGTCGAGCCGTACCTGAAATCGGGGCGCCTGCGCGAGGTGCTCACCGACTTCAACGCGCCGCCGCGGCCGATCTCGATCCTGTATCCGCCGAACCGGCACACGCCCGTGAAACTCAAGCTCTTCGTCGACTGGCTCGCGGGCCTGTTCGCGGAGATTCCGACGCTGCAGGGCAAGCGCGGCTGAAGGCGGCGCCCTCGTCGAACCCTTGTCGAGCCCTCGTCGGGCCGCGCATGAAACAAGTGAACCACGGCCGCGCGTCGGGGCAATGCAGTCCGCGTGATCCGGACTGGCTCAGGCGCCTCGTGGTCGGCGATATCCGCGCCGCGCGCGGCGGGCTCGCTTCACGCGCGCGCACACGCTGCCGCACGACACCCGTGACATCGCGACGCAAACCGCGTCGCGAGCAGCCATACGCCACGTCGCGCCGGCCAGCCACCCATGCCCCGGCATCCCGCGCGCGACCGAACCGGGCCTCGGCGCCCGTGCATGAATCGGGGCACGATCCCCCCTTTGCGCGCCGCGCAATGCTCGATTGCGCAGCAGGTGTATTCCCTTGTTATCGGGCGATCAATAATCTGACGGCAATGCGGCGGTTGTCGTTTCGCCGCACCGGCAATCGCAACGCTCGCCCGAGAAACGGGCTCCCGACATCTCTCTTCAAGGAGTCGACCATGTCAGCAGAATCCACCCCGCTCGCGCCTCACGGGCACGCGGCCAAGCTCACGCAGGGCCTCATCCTGCTGTTCGCGTTCAGTTGCGGCGCGATCGTCGCGAACCTGTACTACGCGCAGCCGATCACCGAACTCATCGCGCCCAGCCTGCACATGTCCGGCGAAACCGCGAGCCTCATCGTGTCGCTGACGCAGATCGGCTATGCATTCGGCCTGTTCTTCATCGTGCCGCTCGGCGACCTGCTCGAGAACCGCAAGCTGATGATCACGACCGCCGTCGTGTCGATCGCGAGCCTGGCGGCCGCGGCGATGGTGCAGACGCCCGGCCCGTTTCTCGCGATCTCGCTGCTGATCGGCTTCAGCTCGGTCGCCGTGCAGATCCTCGTGCCGCTCGCCGCGCACCTGGCGCCCGATCATTCGCGCGGCCGCGTGGTCGGCACGATCATGAGCGGGCTGCTGCTCGGCATCCTGCTCGCGCGTCCGCTGTCGAGCGTGGTGGCCGATGCGTTCGGCTGGCGCTTCGTGTTCGCGGCCGCCGCCGTGCTGATGACGCTCGTGACGGCCGTGCTCGCGCTGACGATTCCGTCGCGCCAGCCCGACCACCGCGCGACGTATTTCGAACTGATCGGCTCGCTGCTGCATCTCGTGCGCACGATGCCGGTGCTGCGCCATCGCGCGTTCTACCAGGGCCTGATGTTCGCGTCGTTCAGCCTGTTCTGGACGGCCGTGCCGGTCGAGCTCACGCGTCATTACGGCCTGTCGCAATCGGCCATCGGCCTGTTCGCGCTGGTCGGTGCAATCGGCGCGACGTCGGCGCCCGTCGCCGGCCGCCTCGCGGATGCCGGCCATACGGTACGGGCCACGCTGATCGCACTGGTCGCCGGCGCGCTGTCGTATGCGGTCGCGCTGGTCCACGGCGCCGGGCTGTACGGCCTCGTCGTCACCGGCATCGTGCTCGACTTCGCGGTGCAGATGAACATGGTGCTCGGCCAACGCGAGATCTACGCGCTGCATGCGGCGAGCCGCAATCGCCTGAATGCGCTGTACATGACGAGCATCTTCGTCGGCGGTGCCGTGGGCTCCGCGCTGGCGAGCCCGCTGTACGAGCATGGCGGCTGGCCGCTCGTCGCGGCCGTCGCCGGCGTGTTCCCGATCGTCGCGCTCGCCCACTACCTCGCGATCGGGCGGCCGCACGCGCAACGCCACGCACAGGCCTGAACCGGCGCCGGCACCGGTTCACGCGAACGCCGCTCAGGCCGCTCGCGCAACGGAACGCTGCCGGCACGTCATCTCCGACTTCCCGCAGGGCCGGCCCCCGCACCGTCCGCAACCGGACGCTACGCGACACCGCCCTGCCCCTCGCAAAAGGAATCCATCATGTCTTCCCTGCTCAGCCACTACGATCTGCGCGGCCTGCCGCTTCCCAACCGTATCGTGATGGGCCCGATGACGCGTTCTCGCGCGCCGTCGCGCGGCCAGCCGACTGCGCTCATGGCCGAGTACTACGCGCAGCGCGCGTCCGCCGGCCTGATCGTCACCGAAGCGACCAACGTCAGCCCGGCTTCCGCGGCGTTCGAGCTGACGCCCGGGCTCGTCACCGACGAACAGGCGGCCGGCTGGAAACAGGTCACCGACGCGGTCCATGCAAACGGCGGGCGCATCTTCGCGCAGCTGTGGCACGGCGGCCGCGTCAGCTCGCTGACGCTGCTCGGCGGCGAAGCGCCGCTGTCGCCGTCCGGCGTCAACGACGATCTCGAACAGCTGCAGGTGTGGGCGCAGTTGCAGAACGGCTACTACACGAAGATTCATGCGACGCCGTCGCGCGCGATGACGACCGACGAAGTCGCCGCGACAGTCGAGGAGTTCCGCCTGGCGGCGCGTCGCGCGAAGGCGGCCGGCTTCGACGGCGTCGAGATTCACGCCGCCAACGGCTACCTGCCGCACCAGTTCCTGTCGTCGACGCTGAACCGCCGCGACGACCGCTACGGCGGCTCGCTCGCGAACCGCGCGCGCTTCCTCGAGGAAATCGTCGATGCGGTCGGCGGCGAGCTGCCGCTCGATCGCGTGGGCGTGCGCATCTCGCCGTACGCGAAGTACAACAACGTGCGCGACGCGGATCCGGATGCGACCTACGCGTACGTCGGCCGCATGCTCGACGAAGCCGGCGTCGCCTACGTGCACGCCGCGGACACCAACGGCTGGAGCGGCGAGCCCGACCTGCCGCGCATCGTCGCCAATACGCGCAACGCGTATCGCGGCACATTGATCGTCAACGGCGGCATCGCGCCGGACGCCGCGAATGCGCTGATCGACGCGGGCGATGCCGATCTCGTCGCATTCGCGCGCGCATACATCGCGAACCCCGATCTCGTCGAGCGCATCGCGGCGAATGCGCCGCTCGCCGCGCCGAAGACGGTCGGCTGGTATGGCGGCGACCGTGCGGGCTACGTCGACTACGCGCGTCACGACGGGGCGGCGTGAACGCCCGAATACGCCGCAGACGGCAGGCCGGCTGCCCGGCTGCCCGGCTGCCCGGCTGCCGCTGCGGCCGGCTCGGCCGCCGGGATCGCGAAACGCGCGCTCGGGCGATGCGTTCAGCCCTCCTGCCAGCGCGCACCGAGCACGCGGCCGCAGAAATTCGGCCGGCGAAAATCCGGATCTGCACGTTCGAGCACGTCCGCGCTCCAGGTGCCGAACGTGGACGCAGGCCGATGCGCGACGCCGCGCGCGAGCGCATCGAGGAACGCATCGGCAAACCCTTCGCCGCGCGGGTAGGCGGCGACCAGTGCGCGGCGCTCGTCCGCCGAATACGCGTCGAGGCCGGTCGCCATCAGGTCGGTCGACACGGCGAACGCCAGCACACGCGCGAGCGGCGACACGCGCGCGGCCACACCGGGCGTCGTATGCAGCGCAATCGCGCGCCACACGTCGTCGCACAGGTGCTGCGACGTCTGGTGCCGCAGCAGGAACGCCCGCGCGGCGTCGGCGCTGTCGAGCTCGTAGCGCTCGGTGGAGCGGCAGTAGGCCGGGCTCAGGCCCATGTTCGCGTACATCGCGGCCACGTACAGCGCATCGGCATCGAGCGTCTCGCCGGCGCGGCGCGCGGCAAGCGACGCGAGGACGAACACCCGGCAGGCATGATCGGCGATCACCCGCGGCAGCGACGCGCGCGCGGCCTCGACGGCTTCGATCGTCATCGGCGTCCGGGGAATGCGAACGCCGGCGACTTCGTCGTCCGCCGGTGCACACGTGTGCGCAAAACTCATGTCGTCTCCTTCCGCCCGCTGCCGGGGCTCAAATTGTCCATTGGCCGCACGATACGCTCCGGCACCGCCGTCCCGCCGCCGGCCGTCCTAAAAGGCGGCACCGTAGCGGACGAATCCTTCGCATTGCTCGGCGACGTCCCGCACGGCCGCCTGCACGCACTGCGCGAAACGCCTCGCATGACCGCGCGCGACGCGCGCATCCGGGTTGCCGTCCGCGCTCGCGCGCATCAGCATCGACGCCGTCGAACGACGCCGCGCGAATCCGCCGAACTCGGCCACCGGCGACCACGCGGGACTGACCGGCAATGGCGGCGGCGCCAGCGTTTCGAATTCGTCGTCCGCATGCACGACCTTGCCGTCGACGACCGTCAGCACCGACGCCAGCGACTTGATCCGCGCCTCGTCGATCGTGAAATAGTCGTCCGTCAGCACCGCGAAATCCGCATACTGGCCCGGCACCAGCGCGCCCTTGCAATCGTCTTCGTTCGAGAACCACGCGCTGCCGACCGTATAGCGGCGCAGCGCCTCCATGCGGTCGAGCCGGTTGCGTTCGGGATACAGCGCCGTGCCGCCGACCGTGCGCCCGGACACCATCCAGTACAGCGACACGAACGGGTTGTAGCTCGCGATGCGTGTCGCGTCGGTGCCGGCGCCGACCGGCAGCCCGGCGTCGAGCATCGCGCGGATCGGCGGCGTGCGCGTGGCGGCCTGCGCGCCGTAGCGTGCGATGAAGTACTCGCCCTGAAACGCCATCCGGTGCTGGACCGTCACGCCGCCGCCGAGCGCGGCGATGCGCGCGATGTTCGCG
Organism: Burkholderia territorii; assembly: GCF_001718335.1. Lineage (NCBI taxonomy): Bacteria > Pseudomonadati > Pseudomonadota > Betaproteobacteria > Burkholderiales > Burkholderiaceae > Burkholderia > Burkholderia territorii. The sequence continues at coordinate 994,071 of NZ_CP013367.1, read as the reverse complement.
TCCGAAATCGTCTCGCAGTGATCGAAGAACCAGCGCAGCCCGTCGAACGGAATCTCGCGGTTCACGGCTTCGAGCACGTCGAGGAAGCGGCCGATCGATTCGTCGTAGGTCGCGTGCAGCCGGAACGGCCAGCGGTGCCGCACCAGCAGCCGGACCACCTCGGTCAGTTCGGTCTCGAGCGCGGCCGGCAGATCGGGGCGCGGTTCGAGGAAATTGCCGAAATCCGCGGCCGAATACACGAGCAGCTCGCCCGCGCCGTTCATCCGCAGGAACGCGTCGCCGTCACCGGGCTTCGCCAGCGTCACCCAGCGCGCGTAGTCGTCTAGCTCCCGTCCCGCGTGCTGCACGAACAGGCTGTAGGCGATGCGCACCGTCATTTCGCCGCGTTGCGCAAGCGCGAGGACCGCGCCATAGTCGTCCGGATATGCCTGGAAGTCGCCGCCCGCGTCGATCGCGCTCGTCACGCCCAGACGGTTCAGCTCGCGCATGAAATGCCGCATCGAATTCATCTGGTCGTCGAGGCCGAGCTTCGGGGCCCGCTCGAGCGCCGCATGCAGGACGGACATGTCCGGACGCGCGATCAGCATGCCGGTCGGCCGGCTGAGGCGATCGCGCTGAATCTCGCCGCCGGGCGGATCGGACGTGTCGCGGCCGTAGCCGATCGCGCGCAACGCGGCCGCGTTCAGCAGCGCGCTGTCGCCCAGGTGCATGATGAAGACCGGCGTGTCGGGCGCGATCGCGTTGAGTTCGGCCACCGTCGGCCCGCGCTTTTCCGCGAACTGGAATTCGGTCCAGCCGCCGACCACGCGCACCCAGTGCGGCGCCGGCGTGCGCAGCACCTGGCGACGCAGCATGCCGAGCGCGTCGGCCAGCGTCGGCACGCCGTCCCAGCGCAGTTCCAGATTGAAGTTCAGGCCGCCGCGTATCGCGTGCAGATGCGAATCGTTGAGCCCCGGAATCACGGTGCGGCCGTTCAGGTCGATGCGTTGCGTGCGCTCGCCCGCATGGCGCATCACGTCGTGCCCGCTGCCGGTCGCGAGGATCCGGCCGTCCTTCACGGCGAGCGCGGTCACGAACGACCGCCGTTCGTCCTGCGTCGCGATCTTGCCGTTGTATACGATGAGGTCCGCCGCTTCGGCGGATGCCGTCGTCTCGAGCACCGTCAGGTCCCTCCGTTTGCGCCGAGAGCGGGTATGCGGCCGCGCGCGGCATGCATCCGGTTTGACGATCCACCGATCATCCCTTCCTCCTTGAACATTGAACGATCGCCCGCACGCCGTCACGCCGCCGACTGCATCGCATCCGCCGCCCCGTGGCGCACGCGCGCGAGGCCGGTCGACGCGCTGCTCTCCTGGCGAACGAAGTTCTGCAGACGCGCGAGGCGCCGCACGTCGAACGCGCGCGATTGCGGGTCGACCTGCCCGGACAGGTCGGCCACCAGCGACGCAGCCTGCGCGGTGCGCCCGCGCTCGATCAGGTGGTCGGCGAGATCCAGCGTGCCGCGCAGCGCCAACATCGCGGCGCCTTGCGCGTTCGCGGTATGGATCGCCGTCAGCAGGTGACGTTGCCCGTCCGCTTCGAACGCGGCCGCACGCTCCGGGTCGGCGGCGCGGGCCTGTTCGAGCGTCGCCAGCCCCCTCGCGCGCAGCAGTTCGGGCACGAACAGATGCTCGCCGTGCGCGCGGCAGCGCGCGAGCGTCGCGTCGAGCGTCGTGCATGCGTCGGCCGCTCGGCCGGTGCGCGTCAGCCCTTCCGCGTATGCAACCGTCAGCGGCGCGAGCAGGCGCCGGAATCCGCTCGCCTCGATGCGCCGCAGCGCGGGTTCGAGCCGCGCGAGGCCGGCGCCCGGATGGCCTGCCTGCATGTCGAACCGCCCGGCGAGACATTCGGCATGGTTGCGCCAGATGTCGAACCCGTTCTCGTCGGCGCTCGCGCGCAGCGTCGCGAGATAATCGGCGATCACGTCGTGGTCGCCATAGCGCAGCGCGATCGGCACGGCAGCGGCGCCCAGCACGACGCACAACGTCAGCGCCGAGCCGCTGCGGCGCGCGCGCTCGACGGCCTGCGCCGCCAGCCGCATCGCGTATTCCGGATCGCCCTGGATCCAGACGAGCCGCGTCAGCATCGTCCGGCCGAGCGTCGCGACGTCGACGCCCAGCGCCGCTTCCGCGCACGGCGGTTCACCGGCGTCGGCCAGCTCGGCCGTCGCCGCCTCGAGCCGCTCGCGTGCCTGCGCATGCTCGCCGAAGTAGTGCAGCGAGGTCGCGACCATCGCGTTCGCCAGCAACCTTTGCGGCCGGTCGCCCCGCCGCTGCGCGGCCCGCTCGAAGCGCGTCGCGTAGCGCAGCGATTCGTGAATGTCGGAGCGCGTCAGCATGGTGTTCCACAGCCCGACCAGCGCGCGCGCGTCGAACGCCTCGTCGCCGATCCGGCCGGCGAGGCCGAGTGTCCTCTCCCACATCGCGGCGGCCGTATGCGTATCGCCGTCGATATGCAGCAGCGCGGCCGCATAGCCCGCACGCAGGCGCATTTCTCGTGCAGTATCGACGGCTTCCGGTGCACCGGCGTCGAGCGCATCGAGCGCGCGTCTCGCAGATATCGCGCATTCGCGCATGCGCGCCGGCTCGAGCAACGCACGCGTGAGCCCGTCGATTTCCGCAACCTGCGGCGCGGCCGCCGCGCGTTCGCGAGGCGGCGCCACGTCCGCGGCGGGACGCAGGCTCACGCCGTGCGCGCGCTGCGCCTGGGCGAGCACGCGCGCTTCGGCCTGTTCGCGTTCGTAACGCGCATGCCGTGCGGCAACCGCGTCGAATTCGCCTTCGTTGTGCAGTTTCTCGAGCGCGTACGCGCGAGTCGATTCGGTCAGCCGATAGCGCGCCTGCGCGCCGTTGAATTCGACGGCGACCAGCGACTTCGCAACCAGTTCGCCGAGCAGCGCAACCATCTCGGCGGCCGGCATGCCCGGATCCATCGCGACGTCGCGCGCGGCGTCGAACGTAAATGGACCGATGAAGCACGCCATGCGGCGAAACAGCGATCGGGCGGCCGCATCCAGCAGCACATAGCTCCAGTCGAACGTGGCCCGCAACGTCTGATGGCGCGGCAAGGCGGATCGCAACCCGCCCGTGAGCAGGTTCAGCCTGTCGTCGAGACGCGACGCGACGACCTCGAGCCCGAGCGTCGCGACGCGTGCGGCCGCGAGTTCGATGGCGAGCGGCAACCCGTCCAGACGCCGGCAGATCTCGCCGATCAGCCTGAGGCTGGCCGCATCGACCGCGTAATCCGGCGTGGCCGCGCGAATCCGCGCGAGAAACAGCTCGACGGCGGAATGACGCGCGATCTCGTCGACGGACGCGCTGTCGTCCGGCACCGCGAGCGGACTCACGCGAAACACGGCCTCGGCCGAAATATGCAGCGGCTCGCGGCTCGTCACGAGCACGCGCGGCGTCGCGCCGTGCGACGTCAGCGTTTCGACGAGGTCGGCCACCAGATCGACGACGTGCTCCGCGTTGTCGAGCACGAGCAGGCCGCGCGTCGCGGCGAATGCATCGCCGATGCGCTCGACGGTCGGCACGCCGTCCACGTCGAGGCCGAGTTCCGTCGCAATCGCGCGCAGCACGTCGTCGCGCGTCGCCGCGCACGCCAGTTCGACGAACAGCACGCGCTGGCCCGAGCGAGCGCGCAGTTCGTGCGCGACGCGCTCGGCGAGGCTCGTCTTGCCGATGCCGCCCGCACCGACGAGCGTGACGACCGGCACCCGTTCGAGCATGTCGACGATCTGCCCGATCTCGGTCTGACGCCCGACGAGCGGCACCGGGTGGGACGCCGCATCCGCGCCGCGCGCCGCGTCGGACGCGGGCGGCGGCACCGTGTGCGCGACCGGTGGATGCGCGATCAGCAGGTAACCTCGCCCGGGCACGGTCTTGATCAGGTCGCGGTTCGGGCCGAGTGCCTTGCGCAGCGTCGCGACGTGCACCTGCAGCCGGTTCTCCTCGACGATCAGGCCCGGCCACACCGCGTCCATGATGTCGTCCTTCGACACGAGCGAGCCATTCGCGCGATGCAGTACTTCCAGTATGTCGAGCGCGCGTGCGCCGATGCGCAACGACGCGCCGTGATGGCGAATGTCGCGCTGCTCGAAATCCACCGACAAATTCCCGATCTGGATCATGGCCGCCTCCAGGTTCCCCACGATGACCGCCATGTGAACGCGCGGTTCACCGGGGCGGGAGCCCGCGCCGCGCCTGCGCGGCACGCGGGGCACGAAATGTCAAAAAGTGGGCCGAGTGTAAACACCGCATAAAGAAAAATCTTGAATGAAAATGCACTGGCGGCCGGCGCCGCGGCATGCGGCGCACGCGCGGGCAGCGCAAACCCAAACGGGGCAGTATCATGTGGCCCTGGTGCCTGCGCGTGACGTTCCCGCGCCGGCGATATCGTTCGGCAGCCGCGAAACGGATCGGCCGCGCCGATGCACTTTTCGTCAGCAAGCGGACATTTATTCAAGTTATCCTCGGCCTGTCGGGCGTGCCGTATCAACCGCACGCAACAATGCTCGCGCGCCGCACCCACCGAAGGACGCTCCATCATGTCGAATCCTCTCGTCGCGCCCGCCGCGGCGCCGCCGAAAGACACGCTCGGATGCATCGCGAGCCTGTTGTCCAAGGATATTGAAAGGTCGGCCGGCGGCCTGACGCTCCACCGCAAATGCATGCGCGACGAACAACTCGAGCGCATCGAAATGCCTGCGAGCGATCGCGGCTTCCTGATCGGCGTGTCGCTGAACGCCGGGCATCGGCGCACGATCTACGGTGGCGCCGGCAAATCCGAGCGACGCTTTCAGCGCAACTCCATCTACATTCGCGACTTTTCCCGGAATTTTCGCGCCGACCTGTACGGCAAGTTCGACTTCGTGCTGATCGAGCTGTCGCGCAGCTACCTCGACCACTTCGGCCGCGAGCACGACGGCGCCGAAATCGCCGGCCTGACCTGCGCGCCCGACGTGCAGGACCCGGTGCTCGGCCATCTCGCGCACGCGATCGCCGACAGCCTCGACGTGCCGGGCGCGCTGAACACGCTGTTCGTCGAACAGATGGGCGTCGCGATCGGCACGCATCTCGCGTGCCGGTACGGCAGCGCGCATGCGCGCGACCTGCAGCGCAAGGGCCTGCTGTCGCCGGCCAAGACGGCGCTCGCCAAGGAACTGCTGATGGAGAAGGCGGACCTCGGCGTATCGATCGAGGAAGTCGCGAACGAATGCGATCTGTCGCGCGGCTATTTCATCCGCGCGTTCTCGCGCACCACCGGCCGCACGCCGCATCAATGGCTGCTGGAGCAGCGCGTGATGCGCGCCCGCGAGCTGATCGAGACGACCGACATGACGCTCGCGGAAATCGCGGCCGCATGCGGCTTCGCCGACCAGAGCCATCTGAACCGCCTGTTCGCGCGCATCGTCGGCCATCCGCCCGGCGCATGGCGGCGCGGGATGTCGCGCTGACGCCGTCGCGCGTGGCGTCGGTTGATCGCGACGCGCCACCTCGCGGTTGAGCGCCACCGGGTTCAGTCGACCGGGTGATGCGCGGCCAGCAACGCGTCGCGAAACACGGCGGCCGGCTGCGCGCCGCTGACGATCACCGATCCGATGCGCGTCGACGGCACCGACGCGACACCCGCGCGCACCGCACCGGCCTCGAGCGCGATCACCGCGTCGCGCCCTTCGTCGGACGCGAGGAACGCCCGCACCGCGTCGCCCGGCAGACCGGCGCCCGCCGCGATCTCCGCCAGCACGTTCGCATCGCCAATATCGCGGCCGTCGCGGAAGTACGCGGCGAACAGCGCATCGACCAGCGCCGCCGCGCCGCCGCGCTGCTGCGCGAACCAGACGAGCCGGTGCGCGAGCCGGGTATTCGGCGTGCGCGCGATCCGCGCATGATCGAACACGAGGCCGGCCGCACGGCCGGCCTCGGCCACTTGCGCGTCGAGTGCCTGCGAGCGCGCCCAGCTGCCGAACTTCGCGCTGCGGTATGCGGTGCGGTCCATGCCCGCGGCCGGCATCGTCGGGTTCAGCTCGAACGGCACGAACCGGATCCGCACGTCGCCGGCCAGCCCGGCTTCGTCGATCGCCTCGACGACCCTGCGCTCGGCGATCCAGCACCACGGGCAGATGAGATCGTGGGTGATCGTGACTTCGACGGAATTCATTGCGCTCTCCTGTTGATTGCAGTTTCGAAGATAGCGCTTGCCGGCCGGCGATAGAATGCGAACGGCACGCAACGCATCGTTGCGGCACGCACAAAGGCAACGACATGGACAAATTCTCCGCGCTGCGCGCGTTCGTGGAAGTCGCGGAAGCCGGCGGCTTCTCGAGCGCGGGGCGGCGCCTCGATCTCGCGGCCTCGTCGGTGGTGCGCGCGGTGGATGCGCTCGAGGCATCGCTCGGCGCCGTGCTGCTGAACCGCACGACGCGCCAGGTCACGCTGTCCGATGCCGGCTCCGTGTACTACGCGCGGGCAAAGCGGCTGCTGGAGGAGCTCGCGGAAGCCGACGCGCTCGTCTCCGATCGAGGCGACGAGCCGTCCGGGCCGCTGCGCGTGTCGGTGCCCGTCGCGTACGGCATGCGCCGCATCGCGCCGCACATCGGGGCCTTCCTCGCGCGCTATCCGAAGCTCGACCTCGACCTGCAGCTCACCGACGAACGCGTCGATCTCGTCGCCGGCCGGATCGACGTCGCGATCCGTCTCGGCGAGGCGGCGCCGTCCGCGGAGGTGGTCGCACGGCAGCTCGGCACGTTCCATCGCTTCGTCGTCGCGAGCCACGACTACCTCGCTGCGCACGGTGCGCCGGCTACGCCGGGCGAGCTGGTCGACCATCAGTGCCTGCGCTTTCACTTCGGCGGCGACCAGCAGGCGTGGTCGTTCGCCGATGCGCACGGCACGACCAGGGTGCTGGTCACCGGACGGCTGAAGTCGAACCACATTGAAGTATTGCGCGAAGCCGCGCTCGACGGCGCCGGCGTCGCGCTGCTGCCTGACTGGCTGGTCGACGGCGACGTCCAGGCGGGCCGCCTGCGCAGGCTGTTCGAAGCGTACGACGTCATGCCCGGCGCGGCGCGCTCGGTCGTCACCGCGCTGTACCTGCCGAACCAGCGCGGCTCGAAGCGCGTCACGGCATTCATCGACTTCGTCGGGACGCTCGCGGGCGCGCCGCACTGAGCCGCGCGGCGCGCCGCGTCACCAGCCGAACTTCGCCTCGACGCCGACATAGTCGGCATTGCGCGCGCCCAGCGCGCGAATCGAATCGGCGAGCTGGAAATGCACGGCCTCGACCGCCAGCGCCGTGTTCGCATTGACGAGCCAGTCCACACGCGCCTGCGCGTACATGCCGGTCCACGCGCCGCCCTTGCCGGCCGTACCGGGCACGGCCTGCATCCCTTGTCCGTAGATCGCGTCGTTCGTCGTCGCGCGCCACTGGAAGCCGACCGCGGTCAGCACCGTCACGTTGCCGGCCGGCTTGAACGTCAGCGACGGCTTCACGTGAATCAGGTTGCTGTAGCCCGTGTAGCCGGCGAGCGTGAAGTAATAGCCGTTCGGGAACAGCGGGTTGAAGGTGCCCATGCGCCCGTCGCCAGGATGCTTGTCGCCCGACGCGCCGTCCACCTGGATGCCGATGCGCGGCGTGCCCGGCGTCTTCGCGAACGTATAGCCGCCCAACGCGCCGAACGCCCATGCACCGATCGTGTCCTGGCCGATGTGTCCGGTCTGCAGCATCGCCTCGGCGTCCCAGTCGAAACCGGATGACTTGCCCGCGTAGCGCATGTCGAACACGTCGCGCCGCTCGGTGCCGGCCCCGGCCAGATAGCGCGCGTTGTCGCGCGTGTAGCGCGACCAGTAGCCCGACAGTTCGCCCGGCCCGACCGCGTTGTGCTCGATGCGCACGCCATCGAATCTGAGGTGCCGGTTCGACACGTCGTCGAACACCGCGTCGTTGCGATACTGCACCGGGCGCGTCACATAGCCGATCAGCCGCCAGTTGCCGATTTCGTAATCGGCCCACAGCGCATCGAATGCCTGGCGCACGTTCGGGCCGTCGCGCACCGACACGAACCGCTGCAAGTCGAACGCCATCTCCTGCCGGCCGATGCGCGTCTTGAACGTGCCGCCGCCCAGCTGGTCGACATACGCGACGAACGCCTGCTCGATGTCGAGCTGGTCCTTGTCGACCGGGCCGACCGTGTCCTTGCCGAACGGCCGCGCATCGACGAACTGGACGAACGCCTGGAAGTGCCCGGCATAGCGCAGATCCGCATGCACCGTCGCGCGCTGAATCACGTAATTGTCGTCGTGCGCGGCGCCGAGCCCGAACAACGGCGCGTTGTTCAGCTCGAAGCGCTCGCGCAGGTTCGCGCCGAGCGACAGGTAGGTCGACGGATCGGCGCCCAGCGGGATGTACTTCAGCCCGTCGAGCGGCTTGCGCGGCACGCATGGATTCGCGAGCACCGACCAGTCTTCCTGCCAGCGGTTGAACAGCACCGTGGGCCGCTTCGCGGTGCATGCCGCGCCGGCGGTCGACGCCGGCGCCGCGGTTTCATCGGCGGCCGCCGCCGGCGCGGCGTACGCGGCGACGCCGCCCGCCAGCACGGCAGCCGGCAGCACGCCCCGCCACGCCCGCTTCATCGCGCGTCGCGCCATCACTTCGACCGCGCGTGGATCTCGGCGACGTAGCCGCCCGGGAACTGCACGAGCGCCGCATCGCGCCCGTCCGACGTGAAGGTCGGCACCAGCACCGTCACGCCGGCGGCCTTGGCCTTCTCCAGCGTGGCCGCGAGATCCGCCACTTCGTAGCCGGTCATCTCACGCCCGAACGGATAAGGCAGATGGCCGTCGGTGGCCAGCACGGTCATCTTGCCGAAGCCCGACTCGATGCGAATGCGGCGGTACGTGTCGTTCGGCCGGCCGATCTCGATGCCCGGCGCCTTGCGCACGTCGGACACGATCTTGCCGCGCGAGAACGCGACGAAGTCGTGCGCCAGCTTGGTCGCAGTTTCCGGCGACACGTACACGCGGTTTTCCGGCACCGTCTGCAGCGGATCGTAGTGCGGCGCCTGCGTGTGCCAGTACAGCTGCATGTTCACCCCGCCCGGCCAGCGGATGATCGCGTCGCGGCCGATCGGATCGGGGAACGTGTCGACGACCACGTCGGCGCCGTGCGCGCGCGCCGATTTCATCGCAACGTCGATGTCGGTCACGAGGTAGCCGGTGCGCTCCTGGCAGAACGGATACGGAATCGGCGTCTTGAAGCCGAACACCGAGATCGTGCCGGACGGCGTGAACACGAGCTGCGACATCGTCTGGCTCGGCGTCGGCGTGACCTGGAACACGCCCTGCTGCGACTTCTTGCCGCCGAACGTGGCGACGAAGCTGTCGGTGAAGCGGTCGAAGTCTTCAGGCGCGACGCACACGTGCGTCGTGTCGTATTGCGGGCCGACCGCGACGGCCGGCACCTTCGCGGACGAGGTGTCGAGCAGACGCGTTTCGTCCGCATGGACCGGCGCGGCTGCCAGCAATGCGCCGAGCACGACCGTCGACGCGGCCGTCATCTGCAAGACTTGTCGCAACTTCAGTGAAATCATCGAAATTCTCCTTGAAAGTGGCAAGCGCTGCCGTGCGTCGCGCACGGATTCAGCGTGATGCCGGCCCGTCGTCGGGCCGGCCGGATCGATAGGCGAGGAAGCACAGGGTCGCGAGCGGCAGCGCAAGCGCCCAGAAGGCGGCGAACACGTACGCGGCGGCCCCCGCGCCCGCGCCGAGCGCGAAGCCCGCGACCGGCGGCAGCGTGCGCCGCAGCCGCGCACGCGCGGCGTCCCGCTCGGCCGGCGCGGCGAGCGGCACCAGCCAGTCGAACGCGTCGATCACGGCCTGCGTGACGTTGCCCGTCATCACCGTGTTGGCGACGACCGAGCGCGCCGTCAGCCGGCCGTGTGCGTTCTGGACACCCATCGCCGCAGCGCCGAGCAGGCCGCACAGGATCGTGCGCGGCGCATCGGCGTCAGCGATCGGCGACGCCATCACGCCGGCCAGCATGAACCCCGCCAGCAGCACGGCCTGAAGCGCGTACAGCGAACGTGCGCGCGGGCCGTGGCCCAGCGAGCGCATCCGATGGTCGAGCACGCGCGCGCCGACGATCCCGGCGATGAAGGCCGGGAACGCGAGCCACTTGATCACGAGCCCTTGCCCGACACCGGCCAGCCCGGAGCCGATCAGGATGAAGTTGCCGGTGACGTGCGCGGTGAACAGGCCGAACAGCGCGACGAAGCCGAGCGTGTCGACGTACCCGGCGATCGACGCGAGAAATACGTCCTCGCCACGCACGTGATCGGGCGCCGCGGCACCGCTTACCGGCTGCGTCGCCATGGCCCGGCCTCCTGGATGGCGACGGTTGCGCCGGTGCACGCGATGCCTGCGCCCGGCGAGATCAGATAACGCATGGTCCGCTCCGGTTGTGCCGAACGGTCCGGCGGTGCCGACTGGCGTCCGGTCCATACGGCGGTTCGGAAGCAAGACTAGTTAAGCAGCGTCTTAATGTCATGGCGATGGCCTGAATTTTCCTGAAGATGCCGCCCGGACGCGCTGCCCGACTGAGCGGTCGACGCGACGCATCGCGCTTGCGCGACGGTTCCGCCGTCGCGCCGGCAGCCACGCCGCGTGGGTTTCTCGCGGTCCGGTCGTGTTATTTTTCGATCGATAGCCAAGCACGCACACGATCAGGAGCCGATGCATGACCGAAAGAAAACGCAGCACGCCCGCCCGCGAGCGCGGAACGGACGCCGACGGCAATGCCGTCACGCCGGGCCGGCGGCTCGCGCCGGAAGCGCGCGAGCGGCAAATCGTCGAGAAGGCGATCGAGCATTTCGCGACGCACGGCTTTTCCGGCAGCACGCGCGAGCTGGCGCGGCAGATCGGCGTCACCCAGCCGCTGCTGTACCGGTATTTCCCGAGCAAGGAGGCGCTGATCGATCGCGTGTACGACGAGGTCTACACGTGGAATCCCGACTGGGAAAAAATGATCGCGGATCGCACGGTGCCGCTGCAGGAGCGGCTCGTCGCGTTCTACCGCGCGTACGCGCAGACCATCCTGCGGCGCGAATGGATCCGCACCTTCATCTTCGCGGGGCTCAGTCGCGAGGGCTTCAACACGCGCTATCTGTCGCGGCTGCGCGAGCGCGTGTTCCTGCCGGTGCTGCGCGAATTGCGGCACGAATACGACATCGCCACGCCTGCGACGGAGGCCCAGCGCAACGCCGAAATCGAGCTCGTGTGGAGCCTGCACGCGAGCATTTTCTATTTCGGCGTGCGCAAGTGGGTCTACGGGCTGCCGGTGCCCGACGATCTCGACACCGAAATCGAACGGCTGGTCGACGCGTTTCTCCATGGCACGCCCGCTACGCTGAAGCAGCTCGCGTCCGGCGCGACCGCACGGCGACGACGACGCGGGTGACGCGGCGGCAGGCGCAGCCGACGAATTCAGAACAATTCATCCGGCGTGCCGATCGCTTCGCCTATCCTCGAAAGGCATTTGCATTCGCGTCCGGGCCCGCAGGTGCCGGACCGGACATGGACCGTCACGCGAGCACCGACATGCCTTCGATTGCCCATCACGCCGTCGCCGCCGACGGTGTCCGCCAGCACTGCTTCGATGCGGACGGCACGCGTGCCGTCGTGCTGCTGCACGGCCTCCCGGAAGCCGGCTTCGCGCGACGAATCATCGGGGGAGAAAAATCATGAGTGACGCTTCGCAACCGTCGGCGATCGTCATCGGCGGGTCGGTGGGCGGGCTGTTCGCGGCGACCGCGCTGCGCGCGGCCGGATGGCGCGTCAAGGTGTTCGAGCAATCGCCGCACGATCTCGACAGCCGCGGCGGCGGCATCGTGCTACAGGCGCCGATCGAACGCGCGCTCACGTTCGGCGGCGTGCCGGTGCCGCACGATGCGAGTGTCGATTCGATCGACCGCATCTATCTCGACGAACGCGACCGGATCGTGCAGCGCCTTTACATGCCGCAAACGCAGACCGCGTGGAACGTGATCTACACCGCGCTGAAGCGCGCGCTGCCGGCCGGCGTCGTGCACGCCGGCGTGTCGTTCGAGCGGTTCGAACACGACGGCGCGCGCGTGAGTGCGCATTTCGCGGACGGCCGCGTCGAACATGCCGACCTGCTGGTCGGCGCGGACGGCGGCCGCTCGGCCGTGCGCGCCCAGCTGCTGCCCGACGCGCGGCCCGCGTATGCGGGCTACGTCGCGTGGCGCGGGCTCGTCGACGAGCATACGCTTTCCGACACGGTGCTGCGGGTGCTGCGCGATCGGTTCACGTTCCAGCAAGGCGACGCGCATCTGTTCCTGACCTACCTGGTGCCGGGCCGCGACGGTGCGGTCGAGCCGGGCAAGCGGCGTGTGAACTGGGTCTGGTATCGGCGGCTCGAGCAGGATCGCGTGCCGTCGCTGTTTCTCGCGCGGGACGGCACACAGCGCGACGGCTCGCTGCCGCCCGGCGCGATGCGCGACGACAACCGGCGCGAACTCGTGGACGCCGGCCGCCGGCTGCTCGCGCCGACGCTCGCCGCGCTCGTCGAAGCGACCCAGGCGCCGTTCGCGCAGGCGATCCTCGATCTCGCGGTCGAGCGCATGGCGTTCGGGCGCGCGGTGCTGCTCGGCGACGCGGCCTGCCTCGTGCGACCGCACACGGCCGCCGGTGTCGCGAAGGCGGCGCAGAACGCGGTCGGTCTTGCCGAAGCGCTGCGCGGCGGCGTGCACGAAAGTGCATTCGACGCCGCGCTGTCGCGCTGGGAGGCTGACCAACTCGCGACCAACGCTTCGTTGTCCGAACTCGGCATCTCGCTCGGCACGCGGATCATGGGACGAGCGTGACGAGCGCCGGCGCGGTGTCGCGATTGCGCGCGCCATATCGATCATCCGCGCAACCGGACAGCATGACGGCAGTCACGGCAGGGCTCTACGACGCGCAAGTCCGACCGGTCGCTGCCTTCCTTTCCGTGTCGTCGCTCCGATGCGAGGCGACGCCAACGGCCGAGCGCACGTGCGCTTCGTCGCTCGCGCTCGCCCGATCGAGCATGCGCAGCACGCCGGCGCGCGAGCCGTCGTCGTCGGGCAACTGAGGCATCCCGCGCGCAAAGGCGGGGGCAACCGCCGCCGCGAGCAGCGCGGCGATCGCCAGCCGGGAAACGACTTTCATCGCCCGGCTCATTGCGTGCTGACCGACGGCACGGGCGCCGACGCGGTCGCGGTGCGCGCTTCGCCGTGCGCGATCGCATACAGCTCGGCGTTGCGCGCGATCGTCCGGTTGCTCGGCGGATAGTCCCAGTTCGACGTCGGCACGGTCCCGTCGCGCTGCGCCTGGACGAGATCGGCGAGCACCTCCGCGCGGGTGAGACCCTGCGATGCTTGCTGCGCCAGCGCGGCAACCGGTGCGCCGAGGGTGAGTACGAGCAGCGCGGCGGCTGCGGTCAGTCTGCGATTCATGATGAAGCTCCCGGAACGATTCGATGAGGACGCATCGTCGATGCGCCGCCGGCGGAACCGCGGATGCGATTGCCCCGCCTGACGCATTCATTCTGGTCATCCAAGCCGGCCGGACGCTGACGCGCGGATGACAAAACCGAAATCTGCGGCGCAGCCAGCGGATAACAGCTTCGTAATCTTCGAGTCAGGGCCGGGTCAACGCGGCGACGGCAGACTGCACGCTCGTCGCATCCAATGCGACCCCTTGCCCTGCTACGAGGAACAACATCATGTGGATCGTCCGGCTGGCGTTGCGCAGGCCTTATACCTTCGTCGTGCTCGCACTGCTGATCTTCATCGCGGGACCGCTCGCGATCCTGCGCACGCCGACCGACATCTTCCCGAACATCGACATCCCGGTCGTCAGCATCGTCTGGTCGTACAACGGCTTCTCCGCCGAGGACATGGCCAAGCGGATCACGTCGAACTACGAGCGCGCGCTCACGTCCGACGTCGACGACATCGAGCACATCGAATCGCAGTCGCTGAACGGCGTGTCGGTCGTGAAGATCTTCTTCCACCCGGGCGCGGACATCAACCGCGCGATCGCGGAAGCCGCGAGCAATGCCGCGTCGATCCTGCGGATCCTGCCGCCCGGCACGCTGCCGCCGAACATCATCACGTACAACGCGTCGACGGTGCCGATCCTGCAGCTCGGGCTGTCGAGCGACACGCTCGCCGAGCAGCAGCTGTACGACCTCGGCAACAGCTTCATTCGCACGCAGCTCGCGACCGTCCAGGGCGCGGCCGTGCCGCTGCCGTTCGGCGGCAAGATCCGCCAGATCGTCGTCGATCTCGACACGCGCGCGCTGCAGGCGAAGGGGCTCGCGCCGATCGACGTCGTGAACGCGATCAACGCGCAGAACCTGATCCTGCCGGGCGGCACCGCGAAGATCGGCACGCGCGAGTACAACGTGCAGATGAACGGCAGCACGCAGACGGTCGCCGCGCTGAACAACCTGCCGGTGAAGACGATCGGCGGCAACGTGGTGTACGTGCGCGACGTCGCGCACGTTCGCGACGGCTACGCGCCGCAGACCAACATCGTGCGCGTCGACGGCAAGCGCGCGGCGCTGCTGACCGTCGAGAAGACCGGCAGCGCGTCGACGCTGACGATCATCGACCAGGTCAAGGCCATGCTGCCGAAGATCGCGGCCGGCCTGCCGAAAGCACTGCACATCTCGACGCTCGGCGACCAGTCCGTGTTCGTGAAGGCGGCGATCCAGGGCGTCGTGCGCGAGGCGCTGATCGCCGCGTGCCTCACCGCGGTGATGATCCTGCTGTTCCTCGGCAGCTGGCGCGCGACGCTGATCATCGCGGTGTCGATTCCGCTCGCGGTGCTGACCTCGCTGCTCGCGCTCGCCGCGCTCGGCCAGACCATCAACATCATGACGCTCGGCGGGCTCGCGCTCGCGGTCGGGATTCTCGTCGACGACGCGACCGTCGCGATCGAGAACATCACGCATCATCTCGAGCGCGGCGCGCCGCTCGAGGACGCGATCCTGACCGGCGCGGGCGAGATCGCGGTGCCGACCTTCGTGTCGACGCTGTCGATCTGCATCGTGTTCGTGCCGATGTTCCTGCTGCAAGGCGTCGCGCGCTATTTGTTCGTGCCGATGGCCGAGGCGGTGGTCTTCGCGATGGTAGCGTCGTACTTCTTCTCGCGCACGCTGGTGCCGACGCTCGCGATGGTCCTGATGCGCGCGAAGGGGCAAGGCCGGCCGCCGCGCGGCGTGTTCGCGCGGATCGCGCGCTTTCAGGCCGCGTTCGAACATCGCTTCGAGGCCGTGCGGTTGCGCTATCGCGCGCTGCTGTCGGCCGCGATCACGCGCCGCCGCCGTTTCGCGGCCGCGTTCCTGCTCGCATGCGCCGCATCGACCGCGCTGTTCGCGTTCGCCGGCCAGGACTTCTTCCCTTCGGTCGATACCGGCGAGATCCGCCTCCACCTGCGCGCGCCGACCGGCACGCGGATCGAGGAAACCGCGCGCCTGACCGACGAAGTCGAAGCACGCGTGCGCGACGTGATTCCCGCAAGCGACATCGCGAGCGTACTCGACAACATCGGCGTGCCGGTAAGCGGGATCAACCTCACGTACGACTCGTCCGACCCGGTCGGCACCGAGGATGCGGACGTGCTGATCACGCTGAAGCCGAACCACGCGCCCACGGCCGCCTACGTCGCGAAGCTGCGCAACCTGCTCGCGCAGTCGTTCCCGGGCGTCACGTTCGCGTTCCTGCCGGCCGACATCGTCAGCCAGATCCTCAACTTCGGGCTGCCCGCGCCGATCGACATCCAGATCGTCGGCAACAAGCTCGACCAGAACCGCGCGGTCGCGAACGCGCTGCTCGCGAAGCTGCGCGGCGTGCGCGGCCTCGTCGACGCGCGCATCCAGCAGCCGGGCGACGAGCCGGCGATCGACGTGAACGTGGATCGCACCAAGGCGATCCAGGCGGGCCTCGAACAACGCGACGTCGCGCAAAACCTGCTGATCGCGCTGTCCGGCAGCTCGCAAACGACGCCGAACTTCTGGCTCGACCCGCGCAACGGTGTCAGCTACCCGCTGATCGTGCAGGCACCGCAGTATTCGGTCGATTCGCTGCAGGCGCTCGCGAACGTGCCGCTGCCGGCCGGCATCGCGCGTTCGCCGCAGACGCCGGCCGGCGGTCCGGCCGCCGGCGCCCCCGCGCAGAACCTGCTCGGCGCGCTCGGCAGCTTCTCGCGCGCGACGCAGCAGGCGGTCGTGTCGCACTACAACGTCCAGCCGGCGCTCGACATCTTCGCGTCGGTTCAGGGGCGCGATCTTGGCGGCGTCACGGCCGACGTGGCGAAGCTCGTCGACGAGGCGCGCGCACAGCTGCCGCCCGGCTCGTCGATCGTGCTGCGCGGCCAGGTCCAGGCAATGCACGAGTCGTTCGCCGGGCTGCTCGGCGGCCTCGCGCTCGCGATCGCACTCGTCTACCTGCTGATGGTCGTCAACTTCCAGTCCTGGCTCGATCCGCTCGTGATCGTCGGCGGCCTGCCCGCGTCGCTCGCCGGCATCGCGTGGATGCTGTTCGTCACGCGCACGACGCTGTCGGTGCCCGCACTGACTGGCACGATCCTGTGCATCGGCATCGCGACCGCGAACAGCATCCTGGTCGTCAATGCGGCGCGCGAGCTGATCGCGGGCGGCGCGCCGCCGTGGCAGGCCGCGCTCGATGCGGGCTTCAGCCGCTTCCGCCCGGTGGTGATGACCGCGCTCGCGATGCTCATCGGCATGCTGCCGATGGCGCTCGGCCTCGGCGACGGCGGCGAGCAGAACGCGCCGCTCGGCCGCGCGGTGATCGGCGGCCTTGCGTTCGGCACGCTGTCGACGCTGCTGTTCGTGCCCGTCCTGTTCGGCTTCGTCCATGCGTGGCTCGAGCGGCGCCGCGACGCGGCCGCCGCACGCCGCGCGCCGGACACGCCGGCGTTGTCCTGAGCACGGTTTCACCTCGACCCCCTTCGCCTCGCCCGACCTCGAACCCATCATGAACGACTCGATCGAACCTCTCGCCCCGCCGCCGGCCGCCGAAGCGGACACGGCGCCGCCGATTGCACGCGGCACGACACCCGGCACGTCGCCCTCCCGCCGCAGCCGCAAGCTGGTCGTCCCACTGGCCGGCATCGCGGCAGCCGCCGCGCTGCTCGCGATCGCCATCGTGCCGCGCATCGACGCGCGCGCCGCGCAGCGCATGCAGGTGGCCGCGCAGCAGGCATTGCCGGTGTCGGTGATCCAGCCGGGCACCGCGCCCGCCGATCAGACGCTGACGCTGCCGGGCGCGGTGATGCCGTATGCCGAAGCGTCGATCTACGCACGCACGAGCGGCTACATCGCGCACTGGAACGTCGACATCGGCGCGCACGTGAAGGCCGGCGCGACGCTCGCGCAGATCGCCGCGCCCGATCTCGATGCGCAGTTGCGGCAGGCACGCGCCGATGCGGCCACCGCACAGGCGAACTACGACTATGCGAAATCGACCGCGCAGCGCTGGCAGGAGATGCTGAAGACGCAATCCGTGTCGCAGCAGGACGCCGACACGAAGGTCGCCGACATGAACGCGAAGCGCGCGATGCTGGCCTCCGCGCAGGCAAACGTCGCGCACCTCGGCGAACTGGTGTCGTACGAATCGGTCACGGCCCCGTTCGACGGCGTGATCACCGCGCGCAATGTCGACGTCGGCACGCTCGTCACCGCGGGTGGTACACCGGGCAGCCCCGGCCTGTCCGGCGAGCTGTTCCATCTCGAACAGACGGGCACGCTCCGTGTATTCGTCGACGTGCCGCAGGACAGCGCGGCCGGCGTGACGACCGGCACGGCGGTCTACCTGACCACGCAGCAGTATCCGGGCCGGCGTTTCGCCGCGCGTGTCGCGCGCAGCGCGGGCGCGATCGATCCGGTCACGCGCACGCTGCGTGTCGAGATCGACGTCGACAACCGCGACGGCGCACTGCTGCCCGGCGCGTATGCGCAGGCGCACCTGCTCGTGCCGGGCGCGACATCCGCGTTCGAGCTGCCGGTCAGCGCGCTTCTGTTCCGGCCGAACGGCGTGACGGTCGCAACCGTCAGCGCAACCGGCACCACCGCGCTGAAGACCGTGCAGATCGGCCGCGATTTCGGCACGCACGTCGAGATCGTGGCGGGGCTCGCCGCGAACGATCGCGTGATCGACAATCCCGGCGATTCGATCGCGTCGGGCGAAGCCGTGAAGATCGTGTCCGTCGCGCACGACAAAACACCGGCCATGTCGGCAACGCCGACGACCGGTTCGGCGGCAACGCCCGCCGCTGCATCGGCGCGCGCCGCCGGTGCGGCGCCGGCAGCGGCTTCCACGCCGGCTCGCGGCTGATCCGCTCATGAACACTCACGAGATACTCGCCATGCCCTTCGCCCGTCCGCTTCCGTTCGCCCGGCGCGTCGTCGTACCCGGTGTCGCCGCCGCCCTGACCGCGTTGTCCGCGTGCTCGACGCTGCCTGCCTATTCACCACCCGCCGTCGCGGTTCCCGCGCACTATGCGGGGGTTGTGGCTGCGGGCGTACCGGCTGCACAGCCCGGCTGGAACGTTGCATCGCCGGCTGACACCGCCTCGCGCGGCGCATGGTGGACCGTGTTCGACGATCCCGTCCTGAACAAACTCGAAGCACGCGTCGACGTATCGAACCAGACCGTGAAAAAAGCCGTCGCCGATCTTCAGCAGGCGCGCGCGATGGTCGACTACCAGCATGCGGGATTCCTGCCGACGATCACGGCCGGCGTCGCGCAGAGCCGCGCGCGCGTGTCGCGCAACAAGCTCGGCTCGTCGCTCGCGGACAAGACGACGCCCGACTACCAGGCCGGCGTGGCGGCGAGCTGGGAGCCCGACGTATTCGGCCGCGTGCGCGATGCGGTGACGAGCGCACAGGCGAACGCCGCTGCGAGCGCGGCAGACGTGCAGGCCGTGAAGCTGTCGGTCACGGCCGAACTCGCAACTGACTATTTCGCGCTGCGCTCGCTCGATACGCAGAAGCAACTGCTCGACGATACGGTACGCGCGTACGCGGACGCGCTGAACCTGCTGAAACAGCAGCTCGCGGCCGGCGCGATCGACGCATCGGCGGTTGCCCAAGCCGCGACGCAACTGGAAACGACGCGCACGCAGGACACCGACATCGACGCGTCCCGCGCGCAGCTTCAGCACGCGATCGCGACGCTCGTCGGCGAAAGCGCGTCGACGTTCACGCTGGCGCCGCGCGTGCAATCGTTCGACGTGCCGGCGATTTCGGCCGGCGTGCCGTCGCAGCTGCTCGAACGGCGGCCCGACATCGCGGCGGCCGAGCGCCGCGTCGCGGCCGCGAATGCGCAGATCGGCGCAGCGCGCGCCGCATTCTTTCCCGATCTCGTGCTGTCGGCGAGCACCGGGCTCGAAAGCGGTTTCTTCGCGCCGTGGCTGAGCGCGCCGAGCCTGTTCTGGTCGCTCGGCTCGCAGCTTGCCGGCACGCTGTTCGATGGCGGGCGCCGCAGCGCGTCGCTGCGCGCCGCGCATGCGCAATACGACGGCACGGTCGCCGATTACCGGCAGACCGTACTCGCCGCGTTCCAGCAGGTCGAGGATCAACTTTCCACGCTCGATGCGCTCGCGTCGGAAGCAGACAGCCAGCAACGCGCGACCGACGCCGCCGACCTGTCGCTGAAACTGACGACCAACCGCTTCGAGGCGGGCGCCGTCAGCTACCTCGACGTCGTGACCGCGCAGACGATTGCCCTGTCGAACCGACGGCTGGCCGATCAGATCGCCGCGCGCCGGATGGAGGCGGCGGTCACGCTGCTGACGGCGCTCGGCGGCGGCTGGAACAAGGCCGAGAATAAGGATGCGGATGCAACGAGCGCCTCGCCCGCGGCCGCTACGTCGTCGGCGAAGGCGTCGGTGTCTTGACGAACGTGAGGATGAAGCGCGTTCCGGCCGCGTCGCTTTCGACGCGTGCCGTGCCGCCGTGCAGCTCCATCACCGAGCGCACGATCGCGAGGCCGAGCCCGGCCGTGCCGCCCGGTCCGCCACCGCTGCGCGCGGGGTCGCCGCGCACGAAGCGTTCGAACACGCGCGGCAGCAGCGCGGGATCGATCGGCTCGCCCGGGTTCGACACGACGACGTGCACTGCGTCCGCCGTTTCGTCGACGGCCAGCGTGATGATGCCGCCCGCCGGCGTATAACGCAGCGCATTCGCCAGCAGGTTGCTGACCGCGCGGCGAAACAGCTCGAGGTCGGCGATCAGCTGGCCGTGCCCGGCGACATGCAGCGTCGAGCCGGCTTCGTCGGCCAGCCCTTCGAAATAGCCGGCGATGCGCGTCAGTTCCTCATGCACGTCGAACGCGCGTTGCCGCGTGACGAAGCCCGGATGCTCGGCGCGCGCGAGAAACAGCACGTTCTCGATCATCCGCGCGAGGCGGTCGTATTCCTCGAGATTCGACTCGAGCAGCGCCTGGTATTCATCGACGGAGCGCGGCCGCGCGAGCGCCACCTCGGTCGCGCCGCGCATGTTGTTCAGCGGCGTGCGCAGGTCGTGCGCGAGATCCGCGCTGAATTGCGACAGGTGCGCGAACGCCTGCTGCAAGCGGCCGAGCATCGCGTTCTGCGCGTCGACCAGCGCCGTCAGCTCGCGCGGCGCGCGCGACGCGTCGAGCCGCGTATCGAGCTTGTCGACGGTGATTCGCCCCGTGTTCGAGACGATCTCGCGCAGTGGCGCGAGCGACGTGCGGATCAACCAGTAGCTGAGCAGCATCGCGAACAGCGCGCCGAGGCCGCCGGCAATCTTCAGTTTGTCGCGGTAGCCGTCGAGCAATTCGGTGCGATCGCTCATGTTGCGCGCGACCGCGATCCGGATCTTCGTACCATCGCGCAATTGCGCATCCGTTACGGCGCCGCGCACGGCCGTGCCGCCGTCGGCGGTCCACGTCACGATCCGGTCGGCGGTAATCCGCTCGTTCGCGGGTACGGGCATCGCATGCGGCGGCAACAGGTCGACATCGGGCAACGCGGGCGACGCCGCACCCGGCGCGGCATCCCGCGCATCTTCCGGGTCGGTGCGCCGGACGTTGTGGCGCGCGAGCACGTGGCCCTGCCCGTCGACGACGGCCAGCGACAGCGCCTCGTTGCCGAGCACCTGGCTCGTTAGCCGGTCCGCATGCGTGCGCACCGCGTCGAGCGAATCGAGTTCGCCGGCCAGCCGCCGCGTATGCCGCGCGGCGAGCACGATGTCGAGGTCGTCCTGCGCGCTGACCTGCCGTTCGAGGCCCGTGTACGCGTATGCGCCGACGAGCGCGAATACCGCGAGCGTGGTCGCGCCGAATGCGAGCGCGAGCGTCGTGCCGATCGAGCGGGCGCGCGTCACGCGCCGTCCTTCGGCTCGAGCACGTAGCCCACGCCGCGCACCGTGTGAATCAGCTTGACCGCGAAATCGTCGTCGATCTTCGCGCGCAGCCGCCGGATCGCGACTTCGACGACGTTGGTGTCGCTGTCGAAATTCATGTCCCACACGTACGATGCGATCTGCGTGCGGCTCAGTACCTCGCCTTGCCGGCGCGCCAGCAGCTGCAGCAACGAGAATTCCCGCGGCGTCAGGTCGATCCGCACCGTGCCGCGCTTCACGCGGCGGCGCACGACGTCGATTTCCAGATCGCCCACCGCAATGCGCTCCGTCTCGCGCGGCGGCCCGCGGCGCGCGAGCGTGCGAATGCGCGCGAGCAGTTCGACGAACGCGAACGGTTTCACGAGGTAATCGTCGGCGCCGAGCTCGAGGCCGTGCACGCGGTCCTGCACGTCGTCGCGCGCTGTCAGGAAAAGCACGGGCGTCGCATGCGTGTCGCGCAGCCGCTTGAGCACGCTCCAGCCGTCGAGCACGGGCAGCATCACGTCGAGCACGATCACGTCGTAGCTTTCTTCCTGCGCAAGCGTCAGCCCCTCGCCGCCGTCCTTCGCGAGATCGACGCTGAATCCGGATTCCTCGAGGCCCTTCTTGAGGTACGCGCCGGTCTTCGGTTCGTCTTCGACTATCAGGATGCGCATGGTCGCTCCGTCGCATTCGGTGGTGGCATGCGCCGATGTTACAGGGAAACGCCGCGCGCACCCGTGCGAGCCGCACTGATTACGAAACTGTAATCAACGGGTCAGTGTGGTGACGGCCGCGGAATCCAGAATTCAACGCGTGGGCCCGCCCACTCGACCGTTCATTCATTCGCCAGGGAGTTGCCATGAAACTCGTCGCCGCCTTCGCCGTTGCCGCACTGAGCCTGCCGTTCGGCACGCAAGCCTTCGCCCAGTCCAACCAGGCGCCCGTCACCCGCGCCGAAGTCCGCCAACAGCTGATCGATGCCGAAGCCGACGGCCTGCTGCCGTCGAACCGGAACGACTACCCGCCGTCGTCGGCCGAGATTGCGCACAACCGGGCGCTTCATGCGGCTCGCCTGCATGACGGGTGGCCGAGCGCAACGACGACGGCCGAAAATTGACTTCATCCGCGAGCTGCTCACCGAAGCGGACGCGGAAAATCCGCCGAAGTCGGGCGTTGTCGATGTCCGTAAAAGTGCCGACAACGCCCGCATTCAACGTGATGCATTTGCCGGAAACCTGCCACGGTTACGCGAGCGTGCTGGGATCACACGGCGCTGGGTCCATCAGCGGTGACCATCGAAAGGCCACCGCGAAGAAGGGATTCGGCTATTCGTCGTGGCTGACGATGACCAGAATTTCCGCCTGCGTAGTGCCGAGGCTGCGCGTGCGGTGCGGGATGAGTGCGTTGAACTAGACCGAATCGCCGGTCCCGAGTTGTACCGTCTCGTTTGGGAATTCGATTTCGACGCGCCCCTGGTGCACGAACAGGAATTCCTCGCCTTCATGCTCGCGCAACGTCGACGCGAGGAATTCATGCGGCGGATGCACGACGAACGGCAGCATCTTCTTCGGCGCGACGCCGGCTGGACAGTTCATTCAAATGTATCGCCATGTATCTGCATAACCGTTACATACAGAAATACACGAATCGGTAGGCAATCGACAAATCCCGGATACACGAGCCGAGCACAGTACTCCCACGCGAGCGCAAGACGCGACGCGGTTCGCGACTGTCACCCGTAAATCAAATTCCTGGGAGAGCCTCCATGTTTGCAGCAACCCGTCTGACCGCGCCTTTCCGAGACAACGCCCGCAAGGGATTAACGACGGCGATCGGATTGGTCCTGCTCGTCTCCGCAAGCTATCTGCGCCCCGCATACGCGGCGGACAACACGTCGATTCCCGTTGCAACGACGAGTAGCGACGACAGCATTCGGCCATTTCGCGTTCAGGTTCCGCAAGCGCAACTCGACGACCTGCGCAGGCGTATCGCGCAGACACGGTGGCCGGACAAGGAAACGGTCAAGGACGATTCGCAGGGTATCCAGCTGGCGAAAGTGCAGGAACTCGTACGCTACTGGGGCACCGATTACGATTGGCGCAAAGCCGAGGCTCAACTCAACGCGCTGCCGGAGTTCGTCACCCATATCGACGGCGTCGACATCCAGTTCATCCATGTCCGTTCGCGCTACCCGAATGCATTGCCTGTCATCCTGACTCACGGGTGGCCGGGTTCGACCTTCGAGTTCATCAAGGCGATCGGCCCGCTGACCGATCCCGTGGCTTATGGTGGACGCCCGGAGGACGCGTTTGACGTCGTGATTCCGTCGATCCCGGGCTATGGCTTTTCCGGCAAACCGACGGAGCTTGGCTGGGGTCCCGACCGCACGGCGCGCGCATGGGACGTGTTGATGAAACGCCTCGGATACACGCACTACGTGTCGCAAGGCGGCGACCATGGCTCCGTCATTTCCGATGCGCTCGCCCGACAGGCGCCCCCTGGCCTGCTCGCGATTCACCTCAACATGCCCGCCACCGTTCCCGGCAATCTCGTGACGGCCATCAACAGCGGCGCCCCTGCTCCTGCCGGATTGGCCGGGCCCGAGCGCGATGCATTCGATTCGCTCAGCACATTCTTTGGCAGAAACGCGGCATACGGCGCAATCATGGTCACGCGCCCGCAGACGATCGGATACTCGCTCGCGGATTCGCCTTCCGGCCTCGCAGCGTGGATGTATGAGAAGTTTGCGCAATGGAGCGACAGCGGCGGTGTGCCCGAGCGTGTCCTGACCAAGGACGAGATGCTGAACGACATCACGCTGTATTGGTTGACCAACACAGGCGCATCGTCGTCGAGGTTCTACTGGGAAAACAACAACAACAATTTCAGTTCCGTCGCGCAGAAAACGCGGGACATCAAGGTACCGGTAGCGATCAGCGTGTTTCCGCACGAGATCTATCGTGCACCAAAGACCTGGAGCGAGCAGGCGTATCCGTCGCTGTACTACTATCACGCGGTTTCCAAAGGCGGCCACTTCGCGGCCTGGGAGCAGCCCCAACTCTTTGCCGAAGAATTGCGCGCGGCATTCAAGCCGGTGCGTCAATCGACGGTTAAAGCCGAGTAGCAAGGACAGGTTACACGCGCCTTCGCGGCGGCGATGCCGCGCGCTCCTTTCATCAATCACTTCGTAAAGCGGTCGGCCCGCCTACCCTGCGTGCCGACCCGCGCAGACCTCGGGATCGGTTCGTGCCGGCATCCGTAATCGATGCCGGCCGTGCTCACGGAAGCGCAAGC
Organism: Burkholderia territorii; assembly: GCF_001718335.1. NCBI lineage: Bacteria > Pseudomonadati > Pseudomonadota > Betaproteobacteria > Burkholderiales > Burkholderiaceae > Burkholderia > Burkholderia territorii. The sequence continues at coordinate 969,321 of NZ_CP013367.1, read as the reverse complement.
AGATCATCCGGCGCCGCGATGCGCGGGATGCCCGGGACCTATCGCTCGGCCGGCGGCACCAGGATGCTGCGCGGAATCGACATGATCAGCACGCAGCTGACCAGCAGGCACGCGCCGAGTGCATAAGTCCCGTTGTTGATGTCCCCGGTCATCTCCTTGGCGATGCCGGTGATCATCGAGCCGGTGAAGCCGGACAGGTTGCCCACCGCGTTGATCAGCGCAATGCCGGCAGCAGCAGCGGTGCCGGAGAGGATCTGGCCGGGGAATGTCCAGTAGATCGGCATCAGGGCCAGGATGCCGCAGGTGGCGATGGTCAGGAATACGATCGAAAGCGCCACGTTATGCGCGAATGCGGCGCTCATGATCAGGCCGATGCCGCCGATCAGCGCGGGAATCGCCGCATGCCAGCGGCGTTCGCCCGTCTTGCGCGAGTGCGATGCATTCCAGACCATCGCAAAAATGGCCGTCAGATACGGAATCGCCGTCAGCAAGCCGATATGCAGCATGCTGTGCACACCCGATGCGCGGACGATCGACGGCAGCCAGAACGCCAGCCCGTAGAAGCCGGTATTGAAGGTCAGCAGAACGAACGTGAGCAGCCACACGCGCGGGCTGCGCAGCGCGGCGCCGACGCTGTGCGACTTGTGCACGGCCTCGCGTTCGAGGTTGCGCGACAGCATCGCCTTCTCTTCGGCGGACAGCCATTTCGCGGACTGCGGACCGTCGCCGAGACAGGCCAGCACGATGAATGCCACCACGATCGACGGCAGACCTTCGAGCAACAGCATCCATTGCCAGCCGCTCATGCCCGACAAACCATGCGTCTGCTCCATCAGCCAGCCGGACACCACGCTGCCGAGCGTCAGGCTCAGCGGGATCGCCACCAGGAAACCCGACATGGCCACGCTCTGGCGGCGCGCCGGAAACCAGTAGTTCATGTACAGGATGACACCGGGGAAGAAGCCGGCTTCACACAGGCCGAGCAGAAAGCGCAGCGTGTAGAACATCGTGGACGTCTGCACGTGGAAGAACTGCGCGAGGGGCACGATAAACGCCATCGACGACGACACGATGCCCCATGTGATCATGATCCGTGCGATCCAGAAGCGCGCGCCGTATCGGTGCAGCAGCAGATTGCTGGGCATCTCGAACAGGAAATAGCCCCAGAAGAAAATGCTGGCACCGAGTGCGTAGACGCCGTCGCTCAGCCTCAGGTCGTCGAGCATCTGCAGCTTCGCGAAACCGACGTTCACACGATCGAGGTACGCCACCACATAGCACACCAGCAGCAACGGGAGAATGCGCCGCATCACCCTGCGATAGACGGCGTCTTCGGACAAGTCGGCCGCGGCCGGCGCGGCAGCGGTCTGCGTGATGGATGGCATCCGTTCGTCTCCTGATTGTGTAGGTCTTCTGCGTATCGACGGATCGGCGGATCGCAGATCGGCCGGCGCGATTATGTTACCGATAACATTCTCGAGCAAGAAAATCCGTCGACGGACGACGGAAGCCAGCGGTACGCTGATACCGGTAACAAACACGAACGTAGCACGCCGGAACAGGCGGATTCAAGGGCTGACCGACACGGGCTTTCCCTAGTACAGGCGTTCTGTCGACGGGTGCGGCGGGTGGCCTGCACGGCAGGCCGGCACCGGTATCATATAGCCTTTACAGGCTTCTCCCGACCGCGATTCCGATGCCCAGTCCTACCGCCGTCCGGCCAGCCGGGCCGCCACGCATGTCCGACGTAGCACGCCTGGCCGGCGTGTCGAAAATGACCGTGTCGCGCGTGCTTGCCGGCCATAGCGTGGCCGCCGACACGCGCGAGCGCGTCTGCCGGGCCATCGACCAGCTCGGGTACGTGGCCGACGCCGCGGCGGGTGCGCTGTCGTCCGGGCGCTCGGAGTTCGTCGCGGTGCTGGTGCCCTCGCTGTCGAGCTCCAATTTCTCCGACACCGTGCGCGGCCTGACCGATGCGCTCGAACCGCATGGCCTGCAGTTGCTGCTCGGCGATACCGACTACGACCTCGCGCGTGAAGAACGACTGGTACGCTCCATGCTGCGTCACCAGCCCCGGTGCATCGCGCTGACCGGCGCGCAACACACCGATGCCACGCGCAAGCTGCTGGAGCGTTCCGCCATTCCCGTGGTGGAAATGTGGGACCTGCCCACGCGTCCGATCGACACCGCCGTGGGCTTCTCCAACGTGCGCGCCGCGCGGGCGATGGTGCGGCATCTGGCCGAGCGCGGATACCGCCGCATCGGCTTTCTCGGCGGCGCCAGCGAACTGGACCGCCGCGGCCTGGACCGGCTCAAGGGTTATCAGGCGGAGATCAACGCGCTGGGGCTGGGCGAGCCGCGTATCGTGCGGCTCGGTGAATCGCCGATCACGATGAGCCACGGCGAACCCGCCATGGCAGCGCTGCTCGACAAGTGGCCGGACACCGATGCCGTCATGTGCGTGAGCGACATGTCGGCGTTCGGTGCGATCATGGCGTGTCACCGGCGCGGGCTCTCCGTGCCCGCGGACATCGCCGTAGCCGGCTTCGGGAACTTCGAAGTGGCGACATGCTGCCACCCGACCATCACCACGGTGTCGGTCGACGCCTACGGCATCGGCCTGCACACCGGCGAGGCGTTGCTGGCAGCACTGCAGGCCCGTGACGGCGGCGAGCCGATCGAATCGCGACGCATCCGCATCGACTACACGATCGTCGCCCGCGAAAGCGCCTGACACACGTCGACGACGAAGCCCGCCGTCGCCCGCGAAATCGGGCGACGCGCGGTGCGCAGCATGCCGCGACTTCGTCGAAACGCATCGCGCCGCTCCACGCGCCCCCGATGCCCCTCCCCTTTCGCAACGCAAAACCGCCGTGCTAACATGCCCCCACGATGTTACCGGTAACTATCCGGCGCGCATGAACGGAATGCGGCCCCATTCGAAATTCGGAGACACCCCGCCATGTCACACACCCCTCGCCGTCTGCGCAGCCAGGCGTGGTTCGACGACCCCGCGCACGCAGACATGACCGCGCTTTATGTCGAGCGCTTCATGAACTACGGACTGACACGCGAGGAGTTGCAGTCGGGTCGGCCCATCATCGGCATTGCGCAAACGGGCAGCGATCTTGCGCCGTGCAACCGCCACCATATCGAGCTGGCCGAGCGCACCCGGGCCGGTATCCGCGACGCGGGCGGCATTCCGATGGAATTCCCCGTGCATCCGCTGGCCGAGCAGAGCCGCCGGCCCACCGCCGCGCTCGACCGCAATCTGGCCTACCTGGGGCTGGTGGAAGTGCTGCACGGCTTTCCGCTGGACGGCGTCGTGCTGACCACCGGTTGCGACAAAACCACGCCGGCCTGCCTGATGGCGGCCGCCACCGTCGACCTGCCCGCGATCGTGCTGTCGGGCGGCCCGATGCTCGACGGCTGGCACGAAGGCAAGCGGGTCGGCTCGGGGACGGTGATCTGGCATGCGCGCAACCTGCTCGCGGCCGGCGAAATCGACTACGAAGGCTTCATGCAGCTGACCACGGCTTCATCGCCGTCGATCGGCCATTGCAACACCATGGGCACCGCGCTGTCGATGAACAGCCTCGCCGAGGCGTTGGGCATGTCGTTGCCGGGGTGTGCGAGCATTCCCGCGGCCTACCGCGAGCGCGGCCAGATGGCTTACGCGACCGGCAAGCGCGCGGTCGACCTGGTTCGCGAGGATGTGCGCCCGTCGAAGATCATGACGCGCGCGGCGTTCGAGAATGCGATCGTCGTTGCCTCCGCGCTGGGCGCATCGACCAACTGCCCGCCGCACCTGATCGCCATTGCGCGCCACATGGGCGTCGAGCTGAGCCTGGACGACTGGCAGCGCTTCGGTGAAGCCGTGCCGCTGCTCGTGAACTGCATGCCGGCCGGCGAATATCTCGGCGAAAGCTTCCATCGCGCCGGCGGCGTGCCCGCCGTGCTGCGCCAGCTCGCCGCAGCCGGCCTGCTGCGGCGCGACTGCCTGACCGTGTCCGGCCGCGCGATCGGCGAAATCGCCGACGCCGCGCAGGACGCCGACCGCGACGTAATCCGCACGCCCGACGCGCCGCTCAAGCACGGCGCCGGCTTCATGGTGCTGTCGGGCAACTTCTTCGACAGCGCGATCATGAAGATGTCGGTGGTGGGCGACGCGTTCCGCCGGACCTACCTTTCCGAGCCCGGCGCGGAGAATACGTTCGAGGCGCGCGCGATCGTGTTCGACGGCCCCGAGGATTACCACGCCCGCATCAACGATCCGGCGCTGAACATCGACGAGCACTGCATCCTCGTCATCCGCGGCTGCGGCACGGTCGGCTACCCCGGCAGCGCCGAAGTCGTGAACATGGCGCCGCCCGCCGAGCTGGTGAAGCGCGGCGTGACGTCGTTGCCCTGCCTCGGCGACGGGCGCCAGAGCGGCACGTCGGCAAGCCCGTCGATTCTCAACGTGTCGCCGGAGGCGGCGGTCGGCGGCGGGCTCGCGCTGCTGCGCACGAACGATCGCGTGCGCGTGGACCTGAATCGCCGCAGCGTCGACGTCCTCATCGACGAGGACGAACTCGCGCGCCGCCGCGAGACCGCAAGTGTCAGCGTACCGCAGGCGCAAACGCCGTGGCAGGAACTCTATCGCCGCTTCGTCGGCCAGCTGTCCACCGGCGGGTGCCTCGAACCGGCCACGCTGTACCTGAAGGTAATCGAGCAGCGCGGCAATCCGCGCCACTCGCACTGATCCAATCGCCCACGACTCCTGCGGAGCTGACCATGCGTACTCCTTCCGTTTCCGATTGCCTGCCGCACGACCTCGCCCACGCGCTGCTGGTCGGCCGCGTCTGGCGGCACGACGGTGCCTGCCCGGGCCCGAGTGTCGTCGCCGTGCGCGACGGCGAAGTGTTCGACATCACACGCACCGTGCCGACCACGGCCGACCTGTTCGACCGTCCCGATGCAGTCGGCGTCGCGCGCACGGCTGCCGGCGAATCGCTCGGCCGCGTCGAACCGTTGATGCAGGCCGCGCTGGACGGCACGCCCGGCGCCACGCACCTGCTCGCGCCGTGCGACGTGCAGGCCGTCAAGGCGTGCGGCGTCACCTTCGCGGTCAGCCTGATCGAGCGCGTGATCGAGGAGCAGGCCGGTGGCGATCCGGCCAAGGCACGGGAGGTACGCGACACGATCGCCACGACCATCGGCACCGATCTGTCGAAGATCGTGCCCGGCTCGGACGCCGCGCTACGCCTGAAGGCGGAACTCGAGCGCCGCGGCGCGTGGTCGCAATACATGGAAGTCGGCATCGGCCCCGATGCCGAGGTGTTCTCCAAGGCGCAGCCGATGTCCGCGGTGGGCTTCGGTGCGGATGTCGGGCTGCTGCCCGTGTCGGTGTGGAACAACCCGGAGCCGGAGATCGTGCTGGCGGTCGCCAGCGACGGCCGGCCCGTGGGCGCGACGCTCGGCAACGACGTGAACCTGCGCGACATCGAAGGCCGCTCGGCGCTGCTGCTCGGCAAATGCAAGGACAACAACGGTTCGTGCGCGATCGGCCCGTTCGTGCGGCTGTTCGACGACGGCTTCACGCTCGACAGCGTCCGGCAGGCCAGCGTGTCGCTTCGGGTCGAAGGCGCGGACGACGGCTTCGTCCTCGACGGCATCAGTCACATGCGCGAGATCAGCCGCGACCCGGCGGACCTCGTCGCGCAGACGTGCGGCGCGCATCATCAGTACCCCGACGGCTTCATGCTGTTCCTCGGCACGATGTTCTCGCCGATCCAGGACCGCGATGCGCCCGGCAGCGGATTCACGCATCACCTCGGCGATCGCGTCATCATTTCCACGCCAAAGCTCGGCGCGCTCGTCAACACCGTGCGGCTGTGCACGGAAATCGCGCCGTGGACCTTCGGCGTGCGCGCGCTGTATGCCAACCTCGCCGCTCGCGGTGTCGGGCCGAACGCCGGGTGATCGCCGCGTTGCCGTCATCGCGATGACGGCAATCGCGGCGGCCCGAAGCGCCACCCGCCTGCCGCGGCAAATCAGCCACCCCGATAAAGCTCGCTGAGGGCGGCGAGTTGGCCGTCCTTTTGCGCACGCACGAGTTCCGCTCGCACTTCGGCACGCGTCTTTCCCTTCGGCGTGTTGTTGACCGGCGCCCACTCGCGTGCCGACTGTGCCATTCCGCCATTCGTGTTCGCGGCGACTGCCGTGCTGGCAAAAGCGGAAGCCGTTGTTGCAACTGCGGTGAATGCCATCAAGACCATGGCGATGCTCTTTGCTTTCATGTCGTACTCCTGGAGATGTTCAACGGGAGCGAACCTGGCCGGCCGTCGGCAGCCGCTGACTGCCGTGTCGACCCGTTCGGGCTCGCTGCACTGCTATTTGAACGAGCAGACGTATCGCGCATATGTCTCGCCGCCCCGCGATTGCAACGTCGTGTATCCGTACCGCGCCCAGCCACATTGAGATACAAATCTGCGCGCGCTCGCCCGGCAACCGAGTGGAAATGTCGCGCGTTATTCCGACACAATGGTGCAGCGACGGCGCGTTAATCGTTACGGGCCATCGCAGAAATCAAAGGAGAAATCGCCGATGTCTACTTATGCAATCGGGGCGCTGCTGTTAGTCGGTGCCGCGCTCTTTGGCAGCGCCCATGCCGAAACGGTCAAACCGGTCATGATGTCGAACACGGACCTTGCCGGCGCATTACTCGCGCGCGCAAATGCATCGGGAAAAAGCGAAGGCAATGACAGCGGCACGGACGTGACGACGTTCACGTCGGCCGATACGGCTTTCCAGACCGGTATCTATCGATCAGGGCCGTCGCATGAAGAGATCAAGGGGCCGGGTGGCCTGCCGTACAACGAGTTTCTCTATTTTCTGTCGGGCAGTGTGAAGCTGACGTCAGCGGACGGCTCGGTCATGACCGTGAAGGCCGGCGAAGCCGTTACGCTGCCGAAGGGATGGACCGGGCATTTCGATACGTCCGGCTATACGAAGCTATATGCGGTGTACAGTCCACACGACGGGAACGAAGCCGCATGTGCGGTTAATCGCTGAACGCACGATAACATCCCGTCGGAAAATGCGACGTTGGAACCAGACCGGATCGTTACGCTGCTGGATCCGGCGCGCGCCGCTAATCGCCTGCCGAACGACGTCCCCCACGCTCGGCGCACTCGTCAGCGATCGTGCTTCCCGACACCTCCCGCGATCCGGAAACCGCAGGCGTGCCAGTGAGACTGTCGCCCCGCGTCACATGATCGCGCCGCGCTGCCACGGCACGAACTCGCGCTCGCCGATGCCGTTGTCCTCGCTTCGGGATGTTCGTCCGGACGCGACGTCGAGCATCAGCCGAAACAGCAGCGCGCCCGCTTCGTCGACGGTGAGCGAACCGGCGAGGATGCCGCCGCTGTCGAAGTCCATGTCGGATCGCATCCGCTCGAACAGGCCGGTCGTCGTCGCGATCTTGATCGTCGGCACCGGCTTCGAGCCGAACACCGAGCCGCGTCCGGTGGTGAAGCATACGAGGTTCGCGCCGCCGGCAATTTGTCCGGTGGCCGACACCGGGTCGTAACCGGGCGTATCCATGAACACGAGGCCCGACTGCCGCACCGGTTCGGCATAATCGTAGACCGCGCGAAGCGCCGATCGTCCGCCCTTCGACACCGCGCCGAGCGACTTCTCGAGAATCGTCGTGATACCGCCCGCGATATTGCCGGGCGACGGGTTGTTGTTCATTTCACCGCCGTTGTCGGCGACGTAGCGCTCCCACCATTGCAGCCTGCCGAGCAACCGCCCGGCCACGTCTCGCGACGCCGCGCGCGCGACCAGCAGATGTTCCGCACCGTAGATCTCGGGCGTCTCGGACAGGATCGCCGTGCCGCCGTTGCGCACCAGCAGATCGACGGCCGCCCCCAGCGCGGGATTCGCCGTGATCCCCGAGTAGCCGTCGGAGCCACCGCATTGCAGGCCGACCGTCAGCCGCGACGCCGGCACGGTGCTGCGCCGCGCGCCTTCGGCCACCTCCAGCAGCTCGCGGACAATCGACACGCCGCGCGCGACGGATTCGCGCACGCCGCTCTCGTCCTGAATGACCAGCGTGCGAATGGTGCCCGCCGCGGACGCGTCCAACTGCGCCGCGAGCGTGCGCACCTGATTGACTTCGCACCCGAGGCCGACGAACAGCACACCGGCGAAATTCGGGTTGCGCGCGTACCCGACGAGCGTGCGCCGCAGCAGTTCGATCCCGTCCCCCGTGGCCGACATCCCGCATCCGCTCTGATGGGTGATCGCGACGACCCCGTCGACATGGCCGAACGCATCGAGTGCGCCATGCCGGTACGCGTCGGCGATGGCATGGCACACGCTCGCCGAACAGTTGACGCTCGCGATCACGCCAATGTAGTTGCGCGTTCCCACGCTGCCGTCTGGCCGCACAAATCCGTCGAAGGTATCGCGCCGATCCGGCGGTGCGTCGTGCACCGAACCGGCAGGCCCATCGTCGAGCGCATGCCGCTCGGGCATCCCGACGTTGTGCACGTGCACGTGCTCGCCGGCGCCGATGTCGCGCAGCGCGATGCCGATCGACTGCCCGCATTTGACGATCGACGTGCCGCCTGCAATCGCGGCCGTGGCGATCTTGTGGCCGGCCGGCACCGCCGCCGCGACGCGCAGCGGCGTGCCGTTCACATCGATCGACCCGCCCGGTTCGAGCGCGTCGAGCGCGACCGCGACGTTGTCGTCGCGGTGAAGGATGACGACTGTCGGTTGATTCACGATGCGATTCTCCCCGTCGTTGCATCGGCCGCGCTGCCATGGCGGGCAACGATTTGCCGCAAGCGCGGTTGCTCGGCCGGCACCGCCAGCGAATCCGCGAGCGCGAGCAGCGGCTCGATCCGCCGTGCGATCTTCTCGCGATGATTGTTCGCGATGTCGGCGAGGCGATGCGCCAGATATGGATTCAGAAAGCGCTCGCGCACGCTGTCGACATAGCGCTCGGCCGTTTCGCGCAAGCCGAGCGCCGCGAAAACCGGTGCGACTTCATCGCGCCACACCGCTTCGAGACCGTCGCGCAGCCGCGTGTCGTTCATCGCGTCCCGCACCGTTTCCGAATCGGGCCGCCCTGCCGCCAGCCACTGTTCGGCGAGCCAGCTGTGCCCGAGGTTGAGAAAAAACAGCTTCAGCCGCTCGTGACTGCGCAAATCGTCGGTCACGACGATCTGCGCATGGCGGCAAGGCAGCGCAATGCCGGCGCGGCGTTCGATCGCCCATAGCGCGTAGGGCTCCGCAACCGCGCCGACCGGATCGATCGGCTCGGACACGATGCGATCGACGAGCGAATTGACCCAGATGCAACGCTCGCGCAAATAGCCGGCGAACGCGTCGGGCACCCGCCACCGTTGCGCCAGGTCCAGCACGATGTCGCGCAGCGTGTCGCCGTTGTTCGCGACCAGCTCGCACGGCAGTATGGACACGCCATCGTCGGGCCGCGCCTGCCAGCGCGCGTACAGCAGCACGAGCAGCTTCGCCGGAAAGCCGTGCGGTGCCCGCGTCGTTTCGGCGAGCAGGTACGCGGCGTCGCGCGGATCCGCGCGATAGCCCGCGTCGCCGGTGTTCGACACGATCACGCGCACCGTCTCGATCACGGCGCGGCGAATCTCGGCCCAGTCGGTTCCGGCATCCCACGCGCGCTGCACGGCCCGGCATTCGACGACTTCGTCGACGACGACACCGCGGTCGCGCCCCCGGATGCGCACCGGATAGCGGCCGTTTGCCCGGAGCGCGTCGATTCGGGCGCGACTGGCCGGATTGCCGGTGGTCTGGACGATCCCGATGCCGCCCATCGCACTGCCCTCGTCCAGTGCCTGCGACACGAAGAGGTCGACGTGCGCGAGCAGGAAGCGGCTCGTGCCGAACTGGAGGATCGGTGGCGTCATGGCGTGCGCTCCGCGCGTCGACTGGCGTCGATCAGCATTCGACGAGCGCCTTCACGACGGTCTGTCCCGCGTCCAGCAGACGCGGAAATGCATCGGGCACATCCTCGAGCCGCATCCTGTGCGTGTTCAGCGCGCGGTCCGGAATGCGCGCCGCGCGCATCGCGTCGAGCACCGTCTCGAAATCTTCGGCGGTGGCATTGCGGCTCGCGAGCAACGTCGTCTCGCGCTTGTGGAATTCGGGATCCGAAAAGGCGACGTGCCCGCGCACGATCGAGATCAACGTGTATTTGCCGCCGTGCGCGACGAACTCGAAGCCGCGATTCATCGCATCGAGATTGCCCGTCGCATCGAACACCGCATCGAAATACTCGCCGTTCGTCAACTCCGCGAGACGCGCCGCATCGTCCGCTCCCGCCTGCACCGTCGCATCGACCGTCAGATGCTGCCGGCAGAACGCCAGGCGATCGGCCCGCGTGTCGAGGCACGTGACGTCGGCGCCGCGCAACCTCGCGAAGATCATCGCGGCCATGCCGATCGGCCCGGCGCCGACGATCAGCGCGCGCTGCCCGGCGCGGACGTCCGCGCGCCGCACCGCGTGCGCGCCGATCGCGAGGAATTCCAGCATCGCCGCCTGGTCGAGCGAAATGCCGTCGGCCTTGTGGACGAACTGCGCGGGCACGCTCAGGTATTCGGCAAGCGCACCGTCGCGATGCACGCCGAGCACCTTGATGTTCACGCAGCAGTTCGTGTTGCCGTGACGACATGCGATGCAGTGTCCGCACGACAGATACGGCATCACATACACGGCGTCGCCCGCGCCGAGCCCCGACTCCGGCTCGGCTTCGACGACGACCGCGGAAAGCTCGTGACCCATCACGCGCGGATATTCGAGGTACGGCTGGTTGCCGGTGAAGATGTGCAGGTCGGTACCGCAAATGCCGACGCGTTGCACGCGCAACAGCACTTCGCCGCTGCCGCGTGCGGGCAGCTCGCGCTGCTCCACACGCAGCACGCCAGGGGATTCGCAAATCACGCTGAGCATGTCGGGTTCCTTTGGTTCTGGTTCATTCGTCGTGGCGTGCGGTATCGATCCGGTAGAAGTGGCACGCATTGCCGCCGAAGACGCCGGCCAGCGCCGCCGCGCCAAGCCACTGCGCGCAATCCTCCTCGCACGCGGCCAACCATTCGCCGTAGCCGCCGCATGCCGATGCCAGCCGCAGCACTGGCCAGTCGCTGCCCCACATCAAGCGGGTCGGCCCGAACAGCTCGGCCAGCGCTTGCACGTACGGCCGTGTGCGCGCGCGCACCGTGTCCGGGCCGGCCGACGGCCCGGCCTCCGTCCAGAGGCCGGACAGCTTGCAATGAAGATTCGGCAGGCTCGCGAGCCTGCTCATCGACGACAGCCACGGCTGAAGTTCGCCGCGCTCGATAGACGGCTTCGCACCGTGGTCGATCACGATCGGCAGACGCGGATGGCGTCGCGCGAACGCATGCAGCGCATCGAGATGGCGCGGCATCACCAGCGCGTCGAAGCCCAGTGCATGCTCGAGCATCGCCGCGACCGCGCGATCCAGCCGCGGATCGTCGATCCACGCGTCGTCGGGCAGATCCTGCAGCATCGGTCGCAAGCCGCGCGCCTTCGGCGCGGACGCGAATGCCGCGATCCGCGCGGCCGCGTCGTCAGCCTTCATGTCGACCCAGCCGACCACGGCGCCGACTGTTGGCGTTGCCGCCGCGACATCGAGCAGAAAGCGCGTATCGGCCTCGCTCGGCAGCGATTGCACGAGTACGGTGGCATCGATGCGCGCCGCATCGAGCAGCGGCGCCAGGTCGGCGGGGCCGAAATCCCGGTGAATCGCGTCGAGCTCGGCCGGCGGCCAGCCGCCGGCCCGCGCGTCGATTCGCCAGTAGTGCTGATGGGCGTCGATGCGTGCGGTCATGCATGTTCTCCCGGAACCGGCGCGCGCGCGTCGATCAGACCTTCGTCGCGCAGCGCGGCCCACAGTCCTGCGGGCAACGGGCGCTCGAACCATTCGATGTTCTGCTTCAGCTGGGCCACGCTGCGCGCGCCGATCACGCACGACACGACGGCCGGATGGCCGAACGGAAACTGCAATGCAGCGGCCGGAAGCGGCACGTCGAAGCGGTCGCACAGCGCGCCGAGCCGCGCCGCTTTGTCGATCACGTCGGCACTCGCGTCCGCATAGTTGAACTTGCCGTTGCCGGCGAGCACGCCTGAGTTGAACACGCCGCCGATCACGATGCCCGTCCCTTCACGGGCACACGCGTCGAGCAGCGGCTCGAGCGCCGTCTGTTCGAGCAGCGTGTAGCGGCCGGCCAGCAACACCGCGTCGAGTGCCGCTTCGTTCAGCGCATCGGCGGCGACTTCCCATTCGTTCACGCCGAGACCGAACGCGACGATCTCGCCGCTGGAACGCAACGCATCCAGCGCACGAAACCCGCCGCCACGAGTCAACTGTTCCCAGTAGTGCGCGTGACGGTCGCCGTGCGTCATCGCGCCGATGTCGTGCACGTACAGCATGTCGACGCGCGCGAGCCCGAGCCGTTGGATGCTGTCCTCGTGCGAGCGCATGATGCCGTCGTAGCTGTAGTCGTAAACCGGCCTGAATGGCAGCGGCTCGGCCCAGCCGTCGTCGCCTGGCCGCACGCCCGGATCGGCGCGCATCAGCCGCCCGACCTTCGTGCTGAGCGTGAACGTGCCGCGCTCGCGCGCGGCGAGCGCTGCACCCACGCGTCGCTCGGACAACGTGTACCCGTAATACGGCGCGGTGTCGAAATAGCGCAGGCCGGCCGCCCACGCGGCGTCGACGAGCGCGGCCGCGTCGGCGGCAGACATCGGCCGATAAAGGCCGCCGAGCTGCGAGCAGCCGAGCCCGAGCGTCGACACCGTCAACCCGCTGCGCGGCAATGTGCGCGTATCGTTTGCGTTCATGAAGCGTGACCGGATGTGAGAACGAGGCACGGGCGATCAGTACAGGACGTTCTTCGCAGCCTGCGAATCCAGGTTCTGCTTGTCGACCATCACGACGCCGGTGTCGATCAGCTTCGGCGCAGGCTTGCGCTCGATGACGTCGAGCGCCGTGCGCACGCCCTGGTTCCCCATTTGCCACGACCCCTGCACGGCGATCGCCTGGACGGTGCCGTCGCGCACGAAGCCCTGCAGGTCCTCATTGCCGTCGAAGCCGATCGCCACCACCTTGCCCGCCTTGCCCGACTGCTTCAGCGCCCGACCCATGCCGACCGCGGTCGGCTCGTTCGCGCCGAAGATGCCCTTCAGATCGGGGTTTGACGACAGCACGTCGGTCGTCTGGTTCAGCGCGGTCGCCATTTGCGATTGCGAGTAGTACGGGCCGACGATCTGCAGCTTCGAATGGCTCTCGATGTACTTGCGGAACCCGCCGACGCGGCTGACCTCGGACCCGGCGCCCGGCACGTACGACATGATCGCGATCTTGCCGGACTGGCCGACGCGGTCGATCAGCGCCTTTGCGCACAACGCGCCGGCCTTCTCGTTGTCGGTCGACAGGAACGCCTGGTAGTACGGCTTGCCGGCATCCGAGATGGCCGAGTCGATCAACACGACGGGAATGTGCGCCTCCCATGCCTTCTTGATCGCGGGGACGAGCGCGTCCGGATCGGACGGCGCGAGCACGATGCCGGCCACGTGACGCGTGACCGCGTTGTCGACCATGTTGACCTGCCCGCTGATGTCGGACTCGGCCGCCGGCCCCTGGAACGTCATCGTGTAGCCCTTGACGCCGTCGAGTGCCGCCTTCGCGCCCTTCTGCACGTTCTGCCAGTAGTTCGAATTGACCGTCTTGACGATCACGGCGATCTCGCCGCCCGCCGCATACGCACCGCTGTTGCACATCGCGAACACACACGCCGATGCCGCCAGCAGGATGGATGTCTTCATGTCTCGCTCCGCTTCTCGTTGGTAGGGACTGCTTGCTGTTGGTCAGGGCCGGCGATTGCGCAACTGGTCGATCCAGACCGTGCCCAGGATCACGATGCCGATGATGATCTGCTGGATGAAGCTCGACACGCCGTTCATGTTCAGGCCGTTGCGCAGCACGCCGATCACGAACGCGCCGATCGCCGTACCGGAAATCGTGCCGACGCCACCCATCAGCGACGTGCCGCCGATGACCGAGCTGGCGATCGCGTCGAGCTCGTACATCACGCCTTCGTTCGGCTGCCCGGTGACGAGCCTCGACATCAGCACGCAGCCGGTGACGCCCGCGAGCGCGCCCGACAGCACGTACGTGAACAACTTCACGCCCTGTACGTTCACGCCCGACAGCCGCGCCGCCTCCGCATTCGAGCCGACCGCGTAGATATGACGGCCGAGCGACGTTCTCGACAGCAGGACGGACACCACGACGAACAGCACGACCATGATCACGACCGGGTACGGAATGCCGGGAAACGTCGTGTCGGGGAACCCGTCCGCCCCGATGCGCGAGATCCGCAGCAGCGCGCCGTTGCCGAGCGCGCCGAACGCGTCGCCGAGATCCGATACCGGGCGGGCGCCCGTGATCTGGAGCGCGATGCCGCGCGCGACGAGCATCATGCCGAGCGTCGCGATGAACGGCGGCAAGCCCATCTGCGTCACGCAGATGCCGTTGACGAGCCCGCACAGCGCGCCGACCAGGATGCCGGCCGCCATCGCGGCGGGTACCGGCACGCCGGCCTTGACCAGCAGCGCCGCGCACACGCCGGCCAGCGCGAGCACCGAGCCGACCGACAGATCGATGCCGCCCGTGATGATGACGCAGGTCGCGGCCACGCCCAGATAGGCGATCGACGTCACCTGCAGGCCGACGGTCATCAGGTTGTCGACCGAGAAGAACGCCGCGCTCGATACCGAGAACGCGAACACCAGCAACACGAGACTACCCAGCGCCGCGAACTTCTGGATCAGGTCGCGTCGACGCTGTCGCGCCGCCCGCTCGTCGGCCTGGCTTCGATCGGATGTCATTTCAAGCATGGGAACGCCCCGACGCGTAGTGCATGATCTCCTCCTGACTGGTGTGTTTCGTATCGAGAATTGCCGTCATTCGACCTTCGTGAAAAACGGCGATCCGGTCCGTCATGCCGATCAGCTCCGGCAATTCCGAACTGATCAGCACGACGCCGACGCCGTCCGCCGCGAGCCGATCCATCAGCCCGTAGATCGCGAATTTCGCGCCCACGTCGATCCCGCGTGTGGGCTCGTCGAAGAACAGGATCTTCGAGCCGCGATACAGCCATTTGCCGATGACGACCTTCTGCTGGTTGCCGCCGGACAGGTTGCGCACACGCTGGTGCACCGACGGCGTGCGAATCGCGAGCTCCTGCACGTAGCGGCGCGCCACGTCGAGCTCGTCGTCGAAGCGCAGGAATCCGAATCGGGATGCGATGCCGCGCACGTTCGCGAGCGTGAGGTTCGCCGCGACCGGCATCGATAGCGCGAGCCCTTCGTTCTTGCGGTCCTCCGACAGATAAGCGATGCCGTGCCGGATCGCTTCGCGCGGCGAACGGATCGTTACGGGCCGGCCCTGCAACGCGATCGTGCCGCCGTCCGGGCGATCCGCGCCGAAGATCGCGCGTGCGATCTCGGTTCGGCCGGCGCCCATCAAGCCCGCGAAACCGAGGATCTCGCCGCGACGCAACGCGAACGACACCGGCCCGAACACGCCGTCCCGGCGCAATTCTCGGACGTCGAGCAGCACTTCGTCCGTCGGCACCGATTGACGCGATGGATAGGCGTCGTCGAGCGTGCGACCGACCATGCGCGCGACGATGTCGTCGATGCTCACGTCGGCGAACACGTCCGTCGAGATGTGGCGTCCGTCTCGTAGCACGGTCACACGATCGACGATCTGCGCCATTTCGTCGAGCCGGTGCGAGATGTACAGGATCGCCACGCCGTCGGCACGCAGCTCGTCGATGATGCGAAACAGCTGCGCCGTTTCCGTTTCAGTCAGCGACGACGTGGGCTCGTCCATGATCAGCACGCGCGCATCGTGCGACAGCGCCTTCGCGATCTCGACCATTTGCTGCTGCGCGATCGACAGCACACCGACCTTCGTGGTCGGCGCGACGTTCAGGCCGATGCGCGCGATGCAGCGCGCCGCATCCGCGTTCATGCGTTTCGCGTCGACGAACGGGCCGCGCCGCGGCTCGCGCGCGAGGAACAGATTCTCCGCCACGCTCAGGTGCGGCACGAGATTGAGCTCCTGGTGAATGATCGAAATGCCGGCCGCCTGCGCCTCGGATGCCGAACCGAATCGCACCGGCGCGCCGCGATAGTGAACGACGCCCTCGTCGGGCAGGTACTGTCCGCTGATGATCTTCATCAACGTGGATTTGCCCGCCCCGTTTTCGCCGCATACCGCATGCACCTCGCCGCGCCGCAGGTCGAGGCGAATCCCGTCCAGCGCCAGCACGCCGGGAAAGCGCTTGCGTATCCCTTCCAGGCGCAGGATCTCCCGGTCGGCTTCGGCCTGCGCGGCTGGAACCGGCGGTTTGCTGGGCATTGCCATTGCGTCTCCTTGGAGCGGGCCGACCTCGACACCACCTGGTCAGTCCAATTTCGATGAATTACATCAATCTCGGCACGTTTGGTCAAGCCAATTTATATATATCGATCCTGTCTTACCAATGGTAGAAACCCGGAGGCCGGACGGAACCGGCTGCCGGAAGGCCGGCCAGGGCGGGCGTGATAGACTCCGTGACACGCGCGAGCATCGACCACGCCTCGACTATTACTCATCGGATGAAATCGACAGAACCAAAGCGGCTTTACCAATCTGTCGCGGCCCAGATCGTCGCGCTGATTCGCCAGGGGGAATTCGCGATCGGCGAGCGCCTGCCGCCCGAGCGCGAGCTGGCGCTCACGCTCGGCGTGTCGCGCCCGTCGCTTCGCGAGGCGCTGATCGCGCTGGAAATCGGCGGCCAGATCGAGATCCGGATGGGTTCCGGCGTCTATGTCCGCGATACGGCGGCCGATGATGTCGGCGCGATGGTCACGCTCGGCGACAGTCCGTCGGAGCTGATGCAGGCGCGCGCGGTGATCGAAGGCAGCGTCGCCGCACTGGCCGCCGCGCGAATGACGGCCGCGATGCTCGATCGCCTGCGCCGCACGGTGCAGCGCATGAAGCGGCTCGCGGAGGCCGGCAAATCGCCTGTCGAAGCCGACCGGCAGTTCCACATGCTGATCGCGGAAGCCGCCGGCAATTCGGTACTCGCTCGCTTCGTCGGCGAGCTGTTCGACAGCCGACACGACCCGATCGCCGCGGCCATGCGCGGCCACGCGGAGAATCCGCAGACATGGACGGCCGCCGTGCTGGAGCACGAGAACGTACTTCAGGCGCTGCAGGCGGGCGACCCGATCGCCGCGCAGACTGCGATTCGCGCGCATCTGCGCGCGTCCGAAGCGCGGTGGGTCGAAGGCGGGCTGAAAACCGACGCGGATTTGGGCAGCCCGGTGCAGGCACCGCAAGCCGGGGGCCAGTAAAGTTCGCCTCAGTCGCGGGGGACGGCCTCTCAGCGGCGAGCGGATAAACGGCCGTTGTGCCTCGGAATGCGGTCAAGCGTGGGATAACCGCGACGTGCTGGTTTTGGTGGGCTGTAGCCGGCCCGGAGCGTCCGCTCGGCGCTCCAAGCGGACGTCTTCGGTATGTCGGCATACCGTGACTAGCGCAAATCGGATGGACGCCCCGTGATCTATGCGCGGATCAGCGTGTCGCTCTGGAAAAGGCGATAGGGAACTGACTCAAGGTTCATGCGCTCGGGCATTGGCAGTCCATTTCCGCAGTAGTCGATCTCAATGTAGCTCAAATGACCTGAATCGTCGGCGAACAAAAGAATTTCCAGCGATCGTGACGCGTCGGGCTCGCTGAGGTCCCGAAAATTAGCTTCAAACACTAAACCGTAACCGTGTCCGCTCTTAGATATTCCGGGCACACCATCGGGCGCAGCCATTGAGAGCGAGAAACTGTTGCACCCGCATTGACAAAGCTCGCCGATTTCAGCATTCGCGAATTGTGCCGCGAGCGCATCGCGATTCGGAAACTGGCAGCGTTCGAGGATGAACGCAATCCAGCAGGCTGCGCGGTTCAGGTCATTTCGCATGTTGCGCCTGGATTGATGCGGAGCGAATCGCGGTTCGCCAGTGCATTGAATGTGGGCGATCTACGCGACAGTGTCAACCGTCCCTCCCGGCCGACTGCCGCCTAACGCGGTCGGCCGTAGCCGACCCACACGGGACACTCGCTCCAGCACCGAGCGGACGCTTGACTAGAATTGCTCGCGTGGATTTGCAACAATTTCAGGCCATAGCGCTGGTGCATGAAGCCTATTGCCGAGATGCTCAACTCTCGTGGCCTAGCAGTACGTTTTTATAGTGCAACCGCGCGATGTACACCGTCGTTTGGCCAAAAACGAATCCACCAACGCCACCGCCGATCATGGCTCCAACGACCGATTGATTGGCAAATGTCCCAAGTAGAGAACCCAATCCGGCGAACACGGCGCACGCGAGGAGACCAGCCCATGTCTGCCAATGCCGCCATGTTCGACGATAGGCACGTCGCCAATATGTGCGTCTATCTCTCGCGCTTAGATTTGCCAGCTCAGGGATGCTCTTCAACGTCCAAAAGATTTCCATTCCTTATCTCCTACCCGTTTGTTCGCGCCGAAGAATTGTCGACGAACTTCATCGCGCTGTCGAACGTCCGCTCGTGGCCGACAGCAGCCAGACGTATTCAGCTGTAGCCGACCCGAAACGGGCATTCAACTCTCTCGGAAACAGCCGTGGAGTCACTGCAGACAGTGCGTGAGTGACGTCAACACCGCAGTACCGCCACCAACCGATTCGCAAACAACGCCCAGGATTGACATCTTCGATTGGCTCCACGCCAGTCGACCAACGCGAAAACCGAAACCAAGTACCTCGATACGAAGACCGGCACCCCCGGGTCAGGCCGCGGTTGCGCACCCGCATGGATCAAGGACACCAAGAATCAAGATCGCCTTTTGATTCAAGGGCGGGACATTGCAATTTGTCGGCTCACCGCAATGAATTCGGGATCGTCGAACAACTGATGCAGAAGACTCTGGAAAATTGCAGTCGCCTGCATCATCCCGTCTCGCGCAGCCAGCACACCGATGAATTGCACATCCCACTTGGTCTGTGCGCGCAGCACCTTGTCATAGATGACCGCCCGCCCGTCCGACACAACAAATCTCCCTGCGAGGTCCGCGTGCCCGTCGAGCACATGAACATCGGACAGGGAGGCGGTCAAAACGGCGGGTGCGTCCGCTGCATATAGCCCCGCCGACACGAGCTCGATGCGAAGTGCCTCTTTCAAATACGAGGTCCACGACCCATCCGCCGGCGCCGCGATGCTCAACGACCGAACGTGTGTCTGAATATCCGCAGGTTCCGCCCCGCGCACTACCTGATAGCGTGCCGTGCTCGGAACCTTCATCAATGCCATCTGATTTGCAATACTAAGCTGATAGACAGGTGCCGGCGTCACGCACCCGCCGCAAGCAGCCAATATGCCGGCGAATAGCAACCGCTTCCCGAGCGACAAACCACACTTCCATCGCGGCACAGTGCGCAGCATCATTGAGCGAGATCGGAGGCTTGATCGATTTGTTCGAGGCTTTTCCCGATTATTTGACGCAGCATTGTCGCGGACGCCTCCTGTACCGTCATTCGCTGCAAGCCTTCCGGCCCGGAGGCATTACCGATCGTCGTGTGAATTGCATGCTTGACGGTAGTGGTCACTGGATCGTGACCAGGCTCGAGGTAATTCGTCGTGCAGATGTAGCCGTCCGTTACCATCGTGCCGATCAAGCCAAACGTGAGGCCGGTTCCGAAACCTTTCGCTGCAACATTGTCGGTCAACGGAACGTTGTTGAGGGTGATCGAAAGCTTGCGTCCTGACGGGACCGGTTCGTACGAGACTCGACTAAACAACCCGGATTGCGACACTTGCTCGAAGATACGTGGACGCAGCGCTTCGGTTGCGTGAGCATTCGCGACGCCCTTCGTTTGGAACTCAACGAGCAGCTGGATTGGCTGCGGATTCGCGGATTTTTTCAACTCCGCATAGCGCGGTTCGCCAAGCGACCGATCGACATACGAATGAGGTGCCAAGCACGCAGACAGCGACAATGTCAGTCCAATGGTGGCGGCAACTCGAGCGATATAAATATTTTTGGTCATATTAGTAGATTTTTGAATACAGATGCCAAGAAGAAAAGCAGCTGTATCGCACGCGATTCCTTGGCAACAAATGGTCCACGTCTTCCAGCCAAACTCCCCGAGCGGAAAAACGCGGCGAGCGCTCTGCTCAGCGACCTCCCCGTTACGGCCGCCATCGATGCAGTCTGCATGCCCGCGAATCGTACCGGATTGTTACAGTCACTTACAACGACCCACCATCAAACATTGTCAACCCTTCCCGCGCAAGCGATCCGGACGAGATATCGAACGTCTCGGACTGGCCAGCTGTAGCCGACCCGGAACGGTCGATCAGCTTCCGCAACCCATGTCGGCTGACGCCCCGCCCACTGCCCTTGTCACCACGCCGCTGAACGCAGCCGGGTAACCAACGGGCATGATGTCCCTTTTGCGCAATGGTGAATTCGATGTTAGGTGCTTCTGGCACCAAGGCCCGCATACAGTCGGGTCAACCTTCGGATGCGGCGCGTTCCGCCAAAAGGGACCCGGACGAAGCTTCGTTGACAAAGATGTCCTGTAGACATTCGGTGTCCGTTCCAGATGGACCGGCGGAGATTATCGCGACGGGGCTTGGCGTCATGCAGCAAAGGGTTGCGACTGCTTCGTACTCGTACAAGCCGGCCCGACGTTCAACGAACGTGTTTTGAAGCGGGTATCTCGACAACGTGGCGAGACATCCGCTTCTGCTTCGCATCGTCATTGCACCGACGTCGGCGTTGCATTGCGGCGTGCCGGTACGCAGCACGTATCGCGC
The DNA here is from genome assembly GCF_001718335.1 of Burkholderia territorii. Taxonomy (NCBI): domain Bacteria; kingdom Pseudomonadati; phylum Pseudomonadota; class Betaproteobacteria; order Burkholderiales; family Burkholderiaceae; genus Burkholderia; species Burkholderia territorii. Next base: position 948,371 of record NZ_CP013367.1, on the reverse strand, counting down.
GACGAGCCGGTGCCGGACGGCGCGCCGCAGCAACCGTTCGTTGGTGCGCGACAGCTATAATTCATGCCGTTCCCCCCGACGAATATCCGCGCAATGACGGACGCCAATCTTCCTCACGTGCTGGTGGTCGACGACGATCCGGCGATCCGCGAACTCTTGTCCGGCTACCTGTCCGACAACGATATCCGCGTGACGGTTGCCGCTTGCGGCCATGATATGGCGCAAGCGCTGGAATCCTTTGCGATTGATCTCGTGATTCTCGATCTGCGCATGCCGGGCGAAGACGGCGTGCAGATCGCCCGCGAATTGCGTGCGCGCTCGAACCTGCCGATCTTCATCGTGTCGGGCAAACGTGACGAAGCCGACCGCGTGATGGCGCTCGAGCTCGGCGCCGACGACTACCTGACCAAGCCGTTCAGCAATCGCGAACTGCTCGCGCGCGTCCGCGCATTGCTCAGGCGGGCCGGTGCGACGGCCCCCGCCGCCGGACGGGGCAACGACGCACGCGCATACCGGTTCAGCGGCTGGGAGTTGAACGTCGGCACTCGGCGGCTCACGGATCCGGCGGGCACGCCGGTCGAGCTCACCAACGGCGAATTCTGTCTGCTCAATGCGTTTCTGGCCGCGCCCGGGCGCGTGCTGTCCCGCGACCAGTTGCTCGAATCCAGCAGGCTGTACGACGACGTGTACGACCGGTCGATCGACGTCCAGATCCTGCGCCTGCGCCGCAAGATCGAGCCCGACCCGTCGCATCCGGTCTTCATCCGTACCGTGCGCGGCGCGGGCTACGTGCTCGACGTGCCGGTCACCCGGTTGAGCGCGGCGGCCGGATGGACGAACGGAACGCCGGTGTGAGCGTGCACATGTCGCTCGGGCGCACGGCCCGCGACGAAAGAGGCGCGACGCGACTGCGGCCGCCGCCCGCGAGCCGCACGGCTCGAGCGGCGTCCGCGCGTGTCGTGAGGCCGCCGCAGCAGGACTGAACGTCGATGCCGAACAACTCGCCCTATCACCGAACGCTGTGGCGCGCGAGACGCTACCGGGCCATGATGCTGGCGGCGTGTCTGGCCGTGCTGCTCGTTCTGGTCGCGTTTGCGCGCGACACGACGTTCCGCGTCGGTGCCGTGAGCCTGTGCGTGATTCTGCTGATGTATGTGCTGACCGCCTACATGCGGCGTCTCGAACACGCGAACCGGGCAATGCGCACGAGCGAGCAGCACTGGCGCACGGTGTTCGAGAACGCACCGGTCGGAATCCTGGTGCTGCGTGCGCACGACCGCTACCTGATGGCGAACCCCGCGTTTCAGCAGATGGTTGGCTACAGCGATCGCGAACTGTCCGAGCGACGCGCATCGGATATCACGCACCCCGACGATCGCGCCCTCACGCAGGCGCACATCGATCAGCTGGTGCGCGGCCAGGATCGCGTCAGATTTCAAAAGCGTTACGTGCACCGAGACGGCCGCGTCGTATGGACCGACATGAGCGTCGCGCGCGTGTTTTCGGCTCATCAGCCGGCCGACACGGATGCGGAAGACCTGATCATCGCAACCGTCGAGGACATCACGCAACGCCTGGCCGATGAAGAAGCGCGACACGGCCTGGAGCGCCAACTGCGTCAGTCGCAGAAGCTCGAAGCGCTCGGCACCTTCGCCGGCGGCGTCGCGCACGACTTCAACAACATCCTCGCCGCGATCCTCGGCTTCGGCGATCGCGCACTCGCCGGCGTCGCACCCGCCACGCCCGCGCACCGCGACATCGAGCAGGTGCTGAAGGCGGGAGAACGGGCACGGCTGCTGGTCGAGCGCATCCTGACATTCAGCCGCAGCGGTCCGACCGCGAGGGAGCCGGTGGACGTGGGCGCCGTTGTCGAGGAAACGGTGGAACTCGTGCGCGCGACGCTACCGCCGCACGTCGCGCTGGACGTCCGTATCAGCGTGCGCGATGCGTACGTGCTGGGCGACGCCACGCATCTGCATCAGGTCGTGATGAACCTCTGCGGCAACGCGATCCATGCGATGCGTGCTGGCGGCACGCTGCGCATCGAACTTGACGTCGTCAGCGTCGAGACGCCGCGCTCGCTGTCGCACGGCGCGCTGCGCGCCGCCCGTTTCCTGCGGCTCACGGTCGCGGACGACGGTTGCGGCATTCCGGCCGAGATACTGGATCGCATCTTCAACCCGTTCTTCACGACCCGCCCCGCGGGCGAGGGGACCGGACTCGGCCTGTCGCTCGTCGACGGTATCGTCCGCGAACACGGGGGCGCCGTCGACGTGCACTCCGCGCCGGGGGAAGGTGCGCGTTTCGACGTCTATCTCCCCGCCGCGGACGCACGCCCGGCGCCGCGTGCCGACGGAAGCCCGCCGCCTCGCGGGAACGGGCAGGTGGTGCTGGTGATCGACGACGAAGAGACGCTCGTGCGCCTAGCGGAAGACGCGCTGGCCGATCTCGGGTACGAGCCGGTCGGATTCTCGTCGAGCGAGGCCGCATGGGATGCGCTGAACGCCGATCCGGGCCGCTTCGATGTCGTCGTGACCGACCATACGATGCCGAACTTGACCGGCCTCCAGCTCGCGGCACGCATCGCCGACCGGCGCGCGGATCTGCCGGTGATCCTCTGCAGCGGCTTCAGCACGGCCTCGCTCGAGCGTGAAGCACGCGCGCTCGGTGTGCGCATGGTGCTGCGCAAGCCGCTGAAGTCGCGCGACCTCGCCGACGCGCTCGCCCGCGTGCTGCGCTGACGTCGCGACCGGGCCGGCGGGCGCCGCGTTCGTTTCAAATGTAACGCAGCCGCCGCAATCTGCAACGCACAAGCAACACCCCGCGCCGACACTCCATCGCAATGCAATCTCGCAATGGAGCGTTCGCATGGAAGCAACGGCCCTCCTGTTGTCGCGAATCCAGTTCGCGGCCACGGTCTCCTTTCACATCATCTTCCCGTCTTTCACGATCGGCCTCGCGGCGTGGCTCGCGGTACTCGAGGCGATGTCCATCGCGACGGGCAACCGCGTGTATCGCCGGGTGTTCGAGTTCTGGCTGAAGATTTTCGGCGTCGCGTTCGGTATGGGCGTGGTCTCGGGCATCGTGATGGCGTTCCAGTTCGGCACGAACTGGAGCGAGCTGTCGCGCGCGAGCGGCCCGATCCAGGGGCCGCTGCTTACTTACGAATCGTTTACGGCTTTCGCGCTCGAGGCGACGTTCTTCGGCGTGATGCTGCTGGGGCGCGCGCGTGTGCGGCCGTGGTTCTATCTGACGTCGTGCATCCTTGTCGCGGCCGGCACGACGATGTCGGCCTTCTGGATCCTCGTGAACAACTCGTGGATGCAGCATCCGGTCGGATACGTCGTACAAAACGGCATATTCGTACCGACCGACTGGGCAGCGATCATCTTCAACCATGTCGTGTGGGTGCGCTTCCCGCACATGCTGCTGGGTGCGTACCTGACGACCGCGTTCTGCGTGGCTGCCGTCGGCGCGGCCTATCTGCTGAAGGGCCGCTACCGGGTCGAAGCCACGATCATGGTCCGGATGTCCGTTACCCTCGCCGCCGCGCTCGTCCCGCTGCAGATCCTGTTCGGCCACCTGACCGGCGACTATCTGCACGACGACCAGCCGGCCAAGTTCGCCGCGGTCGAGGGTCGATGGACCGACGAGCAGCCGGCCGCCGAGGTGATTTTCGCGATTCCGGACGCCACGCACGAGCGTAATCGCTTCGAATGGAAAGTACCGGTGCTCGGCAGTCTGATTGCGTCGGGCACGGTGGATTCGCGCGAAGTCGGCCTCACCGACTTTGCCGCCGCCGACCGGCCGCCGGTGCTGATTCCATTCTTCGCCTTCCGCGTGATGGCCGGCTGCGGGCTGATCATGCTGGCGCTTGCATGGGCGGGCACCGTCGCGGCACGACGCGGCCGGCTCGAACGACAGCGCTGGCTGCTCTGGCCGCTCGCATGCAGCTTTCCGCTCGGCTTCATCGCGATCCTGGCCGGATGGTTCACGGCCGAAGTCGGGCGCCAGCCCTGGGCCGTCTGGGGCGTGCTGCGCACCGCGGACGCGCTCACGCCCGGGCTGACCGCACACTTCGCGGCCGCGACGCTCGCGCTGTTCGTCGCCCTGTACGCCTTCATTTTCTGCTTCGGCGTGTACTACATCGTGCGGATCGTGCGGCGTGGCCTCGTGATCGGCAACGTGCTGACCGTCTGGAACGGTCACGTCATCCAGCAAACGCATACGCCCGCCGCGCTGCCGGTGCACGCGCCGCGCCGCGACGTCCTCAAGATTCGATAAGGAGAACTTCGATGATGAACTGGTTCTGGTTCGTCGAGCTCGCGTTCGCGCTCGTCGCTTACCTGATGCTCGACGGATTCGACCTCGGCGTCGGCATGCTGACGGCTTGCGCCGGCGATGCGCGCGACGAGATGATCGCGTCGATCGCACCGGTGTGGGACGGCAACGGCACGTGGCTCGTCATCGCCGGCACGATCCTGTTCGGCGCGTTTCCGTCGGTGTATGCGATCGTGCTGCCGGCGCTGTACGCACCGCTCGGCCTGATGCTCGCCGGATTGATCATGCGCGGCGTCGCGATCGAATTTCGCCACAAGGCGGTGCGCTCGCGCCGCATCTGGGATGTGCTGCTGTTCGTCGGCTCGCTGCTTGCCAGCGTGATGCAGGGCGTGTGCGTGGGCACCTACGCGCAAGGGCTGCCGGTCGACCACCTGCGCTACGCGGGCACCGGTTTCGAATGGTGTTCGCCGTTCCCGCTGTGGTGCGGCGTGAGCCTCGCGCTCGGCTATGCGCTGCTCGGCGCCGGATGGCTGGTGTTGAAAGGGCAACGCGCATCGCAGCGCATCGGCCGCGACGCGATCACCCGGCTCGCGCCGATCACCGCACTGTTCGTGCTGTCCATTCTCGCGTCGACGCTGCTGACCGAGACGACCGTCGAAACGCGCTGGCTGCTGCATCCGCTGCTGTTCGTGCTGCCCGTCGCCGCGTGCGTGACGTTCCTTTACGTGCCCGCCGCGGCACGACGCGACGGCGCATCGGCCTATCTGTTCGCCGCGGCGGGATGCATCGCGATGGTGCTGATGCTCGCCGCATCGTATCTGCCGTTCATCGTGCCGTTCGACCTGACGCTCGATGCGGCCGCCGCGCCGCGCGCGAGCGAGACGTTCATGTTCTGGGGAGCCGGCCTGTTCGTCATGCCGTTCATCGTGTTCTACACCTGCGTCGCGTACTCGGTGTTCCGCGGCAAGGTGTCGAACGATCACGCATACCACTGACGCTTTCGCTTCCAGCGTTCAATTCAACCGAGGAATCCATGAAAGTCGCCCTTTTCATTCCGTGTTTCATCGACGCGTTCTACCCGGACGTCGGGATCGCCACGCTGCAGTTGCTCGAGCGTCTCGGCTGCGACGTCGACTATCCGCTCGACCAGACCTGTTGCGGCCAGCCGATGGGCAACAGCGGCTGCGAAAAGCAGGCCGCCGCAACCGAGAACCTGTTCGTCAGGAACTTCACCGGCTACGACTATATCGTCGCGCCCAGCGGCAGCTGCGTGCACCACGTGCGTGACCACCTGACCGCGGCCGACCAGACGCGCGATGCCGTCGCCGTGCGCAAGAACACGTACGAGCTCGTCGAATTCCTGCACGACGTGCTGCGCGTGCGCGAATTTCCATGGGCCGAATTCCCGCACAAGGTGGGCCTGCACAACAGCTGCGGCACGTTGCGCGGATTGCGGACCGCGAAGATGTCCGAGATCGAGGAGCCGTTCTTCTCGAAGCCGCTGACACTGCTCAAGGGCGTCAAGGGCATCGAGTTCATCCAGCCCGATCGACCCGACGAATGCTGCGGCTTCGGCGGCACGTTCTGCGTATCGGAGGAACCGGTTTCCGCGCGCATGGGCGCCGACAAGGTACGCGACCACAAGCGCAACGGTGCGGAGTACATCGTATCGGCCGATTCATCGTGCCTGATGCATCAGAAAGGCTGCTCGGATCGTCTTGGACTCGGACTGAAATTCATCCATATCGCACAAATCCTGAATGGAGCACGAGCATGAAACGCGTAGACCACGTCGGCGCATCCGCGAAATTCATCGCCGACGAAAAGCACATCCAGTTCCATGACAAGCGCCTCTGGAAGCTGCGCACGTCGCGGGATACCGCGGTGCACGGCATCCCCGAATGGGAGGAATTGCGCACGCTTGCATCCGCGATCAAGGAGCACACGCTCACGCATCTGCCCGAGTATCTCGAGGAATTCGAGCGCAACGCGACCGCCAACGGGGTGATCGTTCACTGGGCGAAGGATGCCGCCGAACACAACCGGATCGTGTACGAGATCCTCGAGCGCCGTAACGCGAAGCTGCTCGTGAAGAGCAAGTCGATGCTGACCGAGGAATGCGAAATGCGCCCGTACCTGGAGGAGCGCGGCATTACCGTCGTCGAAACCGACCTCGGCGAGCAAATTCAGCAACTCGATGACGAGCTCCCTTCTCACATCGTCGTGCCTGCCGTACACAAGCTCGCCACCGACGTCGCGAAGATCTTCTCGGAGAAGATCGGCACCGACCCGAACGAGAGCAACATCCCGAAACTGGCCGAAGCGCAGCGCAACGCCACGCGCCCGTTGATCCTGAATGCGGACGCCGGCATGACCGGATGCAACTTCGCGGTAGCGGAAACGGGCGGCATCACGGTGTGCACGAACGAAGGCAATGCGGACTTGAGCGCCAACGTCCCGCCATTGCACATCGCGTCAATCGGCATCGAGAAACTGATTCCGAAGCTCGAGCATCTGGGCGTGTTCATCCGGATGTTGTCGCGCAATGCGATCGGCTCGCCGATCACGCAGTACACGTCGCACTTCCGCGGCCCGAAGAAAGGCGGCGAAATGCACTTCGTGCTCGTCGACAACGGCCGCTCCGAGCGGCTCGGCATGGACGACTTCTGGTACTCGCTGAAGTGCATCCGCTGCGGCGCGTGCATGAATACGTGCCCCGTCTATCGCCGCAGCAGCGGCCTGAGCTACGGCGGCGTGTACTCCGGCCCGATCGGCGCGATCATCAACCCGACCTTCAACCTGCGCAAGTACAGCTCACTGCCGTTCGCGTCCACGATGAACGGCAGCTGTACCAGCGTATGCCCGGTAAAGATCAATATCCACGAGCAGATCTACAAGTGGCGCCAGATCGTCGCGGAACAGCATGAACTGCCGTTCGTCAAGCAGGAGGCGATGAAAGTCGCCGGGCAGGTGCTGTCACGGCCGGCGCTGTACCGCGCGGCCGTCAAGACGGCCGGCACCGCGGTATCGGTACTGCCGCGCGCCGTCCTCTACAACCCACTCAACGTGTGGGGCAAGCATCGCGAAGTGCCCGATGCGCCCGAGCAGACTTTCCGTGACTGGTATCTGAAGAGGAACAAGAAATGAGCAGCCGAGACCTGATTCTTTCCCGTTTGCGCGACGTGCGTCCCACGCCCCGGCCGCTGCCCGACGTGCCGCTGTTCGATACGGCTCTGCCGCCCGCCGTCGATACGTTCCGCGCATCGCTCGCGCGACTCGGCGGCACGTGGTGCGCGATGCCCGAAAACACGTCGCTCGATGCATTCGTCCGCTCACGGTTTCCCGGCGCATCCGTGTTCTGCTCGGCCACGCCCGAATTCGACGGCAACCGCGACCTCGCGACGATCGATGATCCGCGCGCGCTGAACGACGTCGACGTCGGCATCGTGCGCCCGGCGTTCGCCGTCGCGGAAACCGGCTCGATCTGGCTCAGCGAGGCGCAATACGGCGTCAACGCGCTCGGTTATCTGTCGCAACACCTGGTCGCCCTGCTCGACCCCGCGGACATCGTCGGCAACCTGCACAACGCGTATCACCGCAGCGAGTTCTTCGCGGCCAATTACGCCGTGTTGATGAGCGGGCCGTCGGCGACTGCCGACATCGAGGGCGTGCTGGTGCGCGGCGCGCAGGGTATCCGCTCGCTCACCGTTATCCCGTTGCCGAGGCCCGTCGGCGATCGTTGACGCAGGAGCATCCGATGAGTGCCATCAAGCGCATCCGAGACTCGGCTATCCGCGTGGTACGCGACGGGCGGCATCACCTGCCGCTGCCCACGGCTCTGAAGGCCGGACTGGTGTGCGCGGCGCCCGCGCTGCTCGCCGCCACGCTGCACGCGCCGCTGCTGTGCTGGGCGGCGATTGCCGCATTCTGGACCTGCCTCGCCGACGAGCCGTCGGAATCGATCCGCGAGCGTGCGCTCGCGGGCGTGCTGTTCGGACTGGTCGGCGCGCTTGCGTCCGCCGCCGCGACAGCCGTGGCGGATCTCGCCTGGCTCGCGATCGCCCTGACCGGCATTGCCGTCTATATCGGCGGCCTCGCCCGGCTGGGCGGCGCAACGATCGGCACGCGCGGCCTGCTGCTTGCCACCGCGTGCGGGGTGTCTGCCGCGTTTCCCGCACATCCGTGGCCGGCGCCGGCCGAGTATGCAGCAAGCTTCGCGGCCGGCAGCCTGTGGGCGGTCGCATGCCTCGTCGGCCTCTGGCACGAAACCCCTGCGACCCGCGCACGCCGGGCGGCGTTCGCCTATCTGTACGCGGCGGGATCGTTCGTGCGTGCGCTGGTGCCGGTCGCGCACGATGCGCGGCACGCGAGCGGCCCGAACCGCGCGGCACTGCGAACGCGCCTCGATGCGCTGGGTCGCGCGGCACGGAGCCACCCGGACGATGTCGGCGCCGCCGTGACGGCATGGCAGCGAGGCGGCGAACGCTCGATCGCACTGCTTGCGAGCCTCGATAGCTTGATGCGCAATCGGCCGACCGACAGCGGTGCCGCAGCCGCGCTGCTGGTTCCGTCACTGCATCGGCTCATCGCGTTGATCGACGCGCACGCCGACGCCGTGCTTGCGCGGCCGGATGCTTGCGCCGCCGTCACGCGGCTGCGCAACCGGCTGGCTGCGGATCTGCGCGGCGCGACGCTGCGAGCGGAAGGCGCGGCGCTGGCCGAACCGGCGCGGACGTGGCTGCAATCGTGTCTGGCGCTCGTGATGGCATTCACGGATATCGGCGGCACGGATGGCGTCAATCGACGCCCGACACCGCTGCAGCAAACGCGACGGCACGAGCCGTTCGGCGCGATCGCGACCGCGACAGGCTCGGCGCTGATGGAAATCCGCGCAAACGGACGCATCGCGCGCTATGCGCTGCGCCTGTCCGTGGCGGCCATGCTCTCGGCCATACTGGTGCGCGCGTTCGACGTCCAACAGGGTTACTGGATGGTGCTGACGACGTTGTTCGTCGCGCAGCCGACCGTGCCGCACACGCTCAGGACGTCGGCCCTGAGGGTACTCGGCACGATCCTGGGCGCGATCCTCGCATCGGCGGTCGCGCTCGTGTGTCATAACCCGGTGGTTCTCGCGCTGGCCATCGTGCCGCTTGCGACGGGCACGTTTTCCGCGAGGCCGCTCGACTACGTGTCGTACATCTTGTTCCTGACGCCGCATTTCATCCTGGTCGCGTATCTCGGTGCACCGATCGCATCGCCGTGGCTCCTTGCCGGCATGCGGGTCGCGAACAGCATCGCGGGCGCGCTCGTTGCGCTCGGCGTCAGCGTGCTCGCGTGGCCCGATTGGGAGCGCGGGCGGCTCGACGCCGTATCGAGCAGTGCGATTGCGGCCGTCACGGAATACATCGAACTCGTCCGTACGTTCGTCACGACGCGCGGCGTCGACGAAGATGCGCTCATCGCGACAAGGCGGCGCGCGTGCACAGCAACCGACGAACTCGACGCGCTGTTGACGGCAATGCGCGTCGAGACCGTCTTGAAGCGACGGCGCCATACCGGCGATGCGCGCGAGCTGGTTCGTCACCTGCGCGATGCAATCGGCGCAGCCGCGCCACTTGAATGCCTTGCGCCCGACTTGACCGGCGCTCGGCGGGCATGGTTCGCGATTGGCGCACATCCAGGCGACCCGCGACGGAATTTTGCAACCGATCAGGCAGTGCGTCTGATGTCGACGTTATCGGAATCCAGCCTGGCTCGACGGGCCGTTACGGGAGGCTGATAGCGATGCGGACCATCGGGCCGGCGCCGGTTGTAGAAATGCCGCCGGCGTACGCTGAGCGCCTTGGCCTCGCACGTGCGCGAAGCCATTGCCGGTTCACCAACTCGTCGCGTCGCTCGCCGTTGACGCGCTCAACGAACCCGCATTTCCACGGACTGCCGGGTGTGATGAAGGCCAGACCGATGGGAGCATCCCGCAACCAGCGGCATGACCCTGGCCGCGGGCTTATCCCCCGATCGTCCAATTGAAACAAGCTCCTGGAATGTCCTAGTCGGTCAATGCGTCCGGCGCGCGCGGCGTCTCCCCTGCACGCTGGATCCAGCCGCCGCCCAGTGCGCGGTACAGCGTGACCAGGTTCGTCCAGCGCGCCAGGCGCGCGCTGATCAGCGATTGCTGCGCCGAGTACAGATCGGTTTGCGCGGTCAGCACCGACAGGTAGCTGTCGACGCCGTTCTTGTAGCGCAGGTCCGACAGGTCGAAGCGACGCTGCTGCGCGTGCTCGTTGCGCTCGAGCGCGGCGATCTGCTGGTCGTACGTGCCGCGTGCAGCCAGCCCGTCCGACACTTCGCGGAACGCCGACTGGATCGCCTTCTCGTAGTTGGCGATCTCGATGCGCTTCTGCACGTTCGCGAGATTCAGGTTCGCGATGTTCTGCCCGCCTTCGAAGATCGGCATCGTGATCTGTGGCGCGAACGACCACGCCGCCGTGCCGGCCTTGAACAGCCCGCCGAGCGTCGGGCTGCCGGTGCCGAACGCGCCCGTCAGCGAGATACGCGGGAAGAACGCCGCGCGTGCCGCGCCGATGTTCGCGTTCGCGGCCAGCAGCGTCTGCTCGGCCTGCATCACGTCCGGCCGACGCGTCAGCAGGTCCGACGGCAGACCGGCCGGCACGTCCGTCAGCAGGTTCTGCGCATCGAGCGGCATGCCGGGCGGCAGGTCGTCCGGCAGCGGCTCGCCGATCAGCAGCACCAGCGCGTTCAGTGCCTGCGCACGCGCACGCGCCTGAGCCTGCTGGTTCGCGAGCGCCGTCTCGACGACCGTCTGCGCCTGACGCAGCTCGAGCTCGGAGCCCGTGCCGTTGTCGAACTGCAGCTTCGTCAGGTCGTACGACGCCTGTGCCGTCTTCAGCGTGTTCTCCGTGACCTTCAGCAGGTCGTCGGTGGACAGCAGCGTCAGGTACTGGTCCGCGACCTGCGACACGAGCGAGATCTCGGCAGCCTGCCGCGCATACGACGTCGACAGGTATTGCGCGAGCGCCTGGTCCTTCAGGCTCTGCACGCGACCGAACAGGTCGAGTTCCCACGACGCCGAAACGCCGACGTTGTAGGCGCGCGAGATATACGGCGCACCGGTCTGCGACAGGCCCTGCGGCACGCGCTGGATGTTGCCCGTGCCCGTGCCGTCGAGCGTCGGGAACAGGCCCGCGCGCGTGATCTGGTACTGCGCGCGCGCCGCCTCGATGTTCAGCACCGACACGCGCAGGTCGCGGTTGTTCTTCAGCGCGATCTCGATCAGCCGCTGCAGGCGCGGATCGACGAAGAATTCGCGCCAGCCGATGGCGGTCGCCGCCTGGCCGTTCGCGCTGCGCGCGCCGGCAGCGCCCGGCTGCGTCGCATAGACGCCGCCGGCCGGGTACGCCTGCGCGACGGGCGCGTCGGGCCGCGTGTAATGCGGCGCCAGCGTGCAGCCCGTGACGAACAGCGCGAACGCCGCAGCGGCCGCCATGCGAAATCCATTCATGTTGCCCTCGTTGCGTCCCGTCGCGGCACGCGTTTCAGATTGCACTTTCATACGGTCTCCTGCACGCGGGCGCGCTCGCTTTCCGCCGCCTCGCGATGGCGCTTCGCGATCAGCGTGTACACGGTCGGCAGCACGAACAGCGTGAACAGCGTACCGACCAGCATGCCGGTCGAGACCGTGATCCCGATCGCGAAGCGGCTGGCCGCGCCCGCGCCGCGCGCGAAAATCAGCGGGACGAGGCCGGCAACCATCGCGGCCGTCGTCATGAGGATCGGCCGCAGCCGTACCGAGGCCGCGTGCTCGATCGCCGCGCGCCGGTCGAGATGCTGCGTGCGTTGCAGCTCGTTCGCGAAGCTCACCATCAGGATCCCATGCTTGGAAATCAGGCCGATCAGCGTCACGAGCCCGATCTGCGTATAGATGTTCAGCGTCGCGAAGCCGAGGTACAGAGGCACCAACGCGCCGCACACCGACAGCGGCACCGACACAAGGATCACGAGCGGATCTCGCAGGCTCTCGAACTGCGCGGCGAGCACCAGGAAGATCACGACGAGCGCGAACACGAACGTGACCGTCAGCCGATTGCCTTCCTGCACGTATTGCCGCGATTCGCCGAGCCAGTCGATCTCGTAGCCGGCCGGCAGCGGCTGTTTCTGCAGAAACTCGACCGCTTGCCCCATCGTCACGCCCGGTGCGGCCACCGCCGACAGGGTCGCCGAGTTCAACTGGTTGAACTGCGTGAGCGCGTTCGCCTGGCTGCCGTTCGACACGCGCACGACGGTAGACAGCGCCACCATCTTGCCGCCGCGCGTCTTCACGTAGTAGCGGTTCAGCATGTCCGACGACAGGCGCTCCGCGCGCGCGACCTGCGGAATCACGTCGTACGAGCGACCGTTGTGATCGAAGCGGTTCACGTAGTTCTCGCCCACGAGCACCGCGAGCGTATCGGCGATATCCTTCATCGTCACGCCGAGCGCATTCGCCTGGTTACGGTCGATCGTTATACCGACCGCGCGGCTGTCGAAGGTCAGGTCGCTGTCGACCACCGCGAACAGTCCGCTCTTCGACGCGGCGGCCTTCAACTTTTCCATCGTCGCGAAGATGCCGTTGAAATCGGCGGGCGCGCGCAGCACCATCTGGATCGGCAGGCCGCCGCTCGACGCGGGCAGCGACGGCAGCAGGAACGTGAACACCTGGTCGCCGCCGATCGCGTTCGCGCCCGCCTGCACCCGCGCCTGCAGGTCGGCCGCACTGCGCGTGCGCTTCGACCAGTCGACGAGATTCACGCCGGCGAAGCCGAGGTTCGCCCCGCCGACACCGTTCAACACGAAGCTGGTATCCGCTTCCGGCAGCGAGCGGAACACCTTCTCGATCTGCGGCGCGTAGCGTTCGAGGTAGTCCAGATTCGCGTACTGCGGCGCCTTCACCTGCAGCATGATCGAGCCCTGGTCCTCCTGCGGCGCCAGTTCGCGCTTCACGCCGCTGAACAGCAGGCCGATGCCCAGCAGAACGCCCGCTCCGAACACCAGCACCGCCGGCCGCGCGCCGAGGCTCGCGTGCAGCAGGCGCCGGTACCCGTGCGTGACGCGCGAGAGCGTGTGTTCGATCGCCCGCGCGACCCGGCCCTCCGACATCCGGCTGTCGAGCAGCAGCGAGCTCAGCATGGGCGACAGCGTCAACGCGATGACGGCTGACACGCACACCGCCCCTGCGAGCGTGAACGCGAACTCGCGGAACAACGAGCCGGTCAGCCCGCCCATCAGCCCGATCGGCGCATACACGGCAACGAGCGTGATGGTCATCACGATCACCGGCGACGCGATCTCGCGCGCGCCGAGCAGCGCCGCACGCGCGGGCGGCTCGCCGGATTCGATGTGCCGGTGAATGTTCTCGACGACGACGATCGCGTCGTCCACGACGAGCCCGATCGCCAGCACCATCGCGAGCAACGTGAGCAGGTTCAGCGAAAAGCCCGCGGCCAGCATCAGCGCGGCGGAACCGACGAGCGCGAGCGGAATCGTCACGACCGGAATCACGACCGCGCGGAACGAGCCGAGGAACAGGAAGATGACGACCACGACAATGGCGATCGCCTCGATGATCGTCTCGCGCACCTCGTCGATCGACGCATTGACGAAGCGCGCGACGTCGAACACGTCGCCGATCGTGATGCTGGCCGGTTTGCTGCGCTCCATCGTCGGCAGCAACGCCTGTACGCCGCGCACGATGTCGAGCGGGTTGCCCGACGGCGTCGCGTTGATCGCGATGTTGACCGCGCGGCGCCCGTTCATCAGCGCGCTCGCGTTGTATTGCTGGCCGCCCAGCTCGATCGTCGCGACGTCGCGCAAGCGCACGAAACCGCCGTTCGCGTCCGATTTCACGACGAGGTTGCCGAACGCGCCGACATCGGTCAGGTCGGTGTTCGCGGAAATGTCGGCGACGGTCAGCGCGCCCTTCAACTGGCCCGGCGCAGCCTGTACGTTGTTCGCCTTCAGCGCGGCCGCGACGTCGCCGGCCGACAGCCCGTGCGCGGCGAGCCGCGATGCATCGAGCCAGACGCGCATCGCGAGATTCTGCCCGCCGACGATTTCGGCGGACGCGACGCCCGGCACCGTGGTGACCAGCGGCTGCGCCACGCGCACCACGTAATCGGTGATCTCGGGGATCGACAACGTATCGCTCGAGAAGCCCAGATACATCACGGCCGTCGGCGCGTCGGTCAGCTTGGTGATCACGGAGTCGTACGCGCCTTCGGGCATCTTGTACTTGACCTCCTGCACCTTCGCCATGATTTCGGTCATCGCGCGATCGGCGTTCGCATTCAGGCGCAGCCGCGCCTTCACGACGCTCTTGCCCTGCGTGGACGTGGAGGTCAAATACTCGATGCCGTCCGCGGTCGCGATCGACTGTGCGATCGGCGTCGTCACGAAACCCTGCATCAACGCCTGCGACGCACCGGGATAGGCCGTCTCGACGCTGATCGTCGCGCTCTCCAGCATCGGGTACTGGCGCACCGGCAGCGCACCGAGCGAGCGCAGGCCCACCAGCAGGATCAGCAGGCTGCAGACGATCGACAGCACCGGCCGCCGCACGAAGATGTCGGTGAAACGCGCGCCTTGGGTCGTCTGGCTCATCGTACCGTCTCCCGTTGTGTGCCTGCATCGGCCAGCGCCTGCACTTTCGCGCCAGGCGCGACGCGCAACTGGCCGGTCGTCACGACCACGTCGCCGGCGCGCAAGCCGTCTTCGATGACGATGCGGCCACGCTCGCGCGCGCCGGCACGCACCTGGCGCACGCGTGCAACGCCGACGCCACGCCCGTCGCGCTGCTCGACCACCACCACGGTATCGCCCGCCTGGGAGGTCTGCACGGCGGTATCCGGCACGCTGATCACCGCGTCGCGGCCAGGCAGCGCCAGATGCGCGTCGATATACATGCCGGGGCGCAGCAACTGGCCGGTATTGGTCACCGTGGCCTGCACGGTGATGTTGCGGGTATCGTCGCCAACCTGCGGCTCGATCGCCGTTACGTGGCCTTCGAAGGTCTGCCCCGGATACGCATCCGTCGTCACGCGCACCGTCTGGCCGAGCGATACGCGGCTCAACTCCTTCTGCGGCACCGTGAAGTTCGCGTACAACACACCGAGATCGGTCAGCGTCGCGATCGGGTCGCCCGGATTCAGGTACTGCCCGACGTTCACGCGGCGCAAGCCGATCACGCCGGAGAACGGTGCGCGGATCAGCTTTTGCGTGATGACCGCTTGCGTCTCGCGGATGTCGGCGCGCGCGGCGTCGAGTTCGTAGCGGCGTGCGTCGAATGTCGCCTTCGGCTCGGCACCGTTCGGCACGAGCTGCACGGCGCGGTCGAACTGCCGGCGCGTATAGTCGGCCTTCGCCTGCAAGCCCGCGAGCTTCGCCTGCTCGGGTGCGTCGTACAGTTGCACGAGCGTTTGCCCGGCGCTCACGCGCGAGCCCGCGACGAACCGGATGTCGACGACGCGGCCCGCGACCTCCGGCGCGATGGTCACCTGCCGTACCGCTTCGAGCGAGCCGACCGCCTCGAGCGTCGGCGCATCGGCCTGCGGCTTCACGACGATGGTTTCGACCGGCAACGGCGCCGGTGGCGACGCGGGCCGATCGGCGGCCGATACACGTTCCGTGCGCCACAGGAACAATGTGCCCGACAGGACGACCAACGCGCCTGCGGCAAGGAACACAGAGCGTCTCACCGATATCTCCTCAATGAATCAGTCATGACATCAGTTTGGGTGGAACCGCCGCCCCCGGGACGTCAACTTTTCGAATCCCTGTTTAAATTTTTCGCATGCCTGACACAAAAAAAGCCGCTTGCCCCGACGACCGAGACAAGCGGCAAAGCAACGCCCGCCACCGGTTCAGATGGTGGTGGCAGGCGCTCGCGGCGCATGAAGGGTCCATGCGCGCGCATACGGGTATGACATGGCCAACAGGACGGCGCCGAACAGCAACAACGGATTGGTGCCGACCGCCCCGCACATGAGGAACAGCACCGACATCGCCGCCACGCCTGCAATACCCCACGCGATCGCGATGCCGAGCAGGATCGACAGCCCCGCAGCCAGCTCGAGCCAGGGCACGATCAGATTCACCGCGACGACGTGCGGAAGCGCGACGTGCACGATCGCGCTGGTCAGCGCGAGCCGCACGGCTTCGGGCGCTGCCGCGGAGCGCGACACGGCAGCCGTCAGAAAGGGGCCTGCGTCGAAGTGCCCGACGATCTTCGTCAAGCCCGCCCAGCTCCAGAACGCGCCGAGTACGAGCCGCAGCGCGAGCGCGACGGCGGCCTTCATCGCGCCACCTGCGGATGCCGGCGATGCAGGTGCCGGAAGCCGATCATGGTCACGCCCAGCAGACATGCGAACATGATCGCAATCGTCGCGTTCGTCTCCATGGGCAGCGCGCTGACGACCCCCGACACGATGGAACCGAGCGCCAGCATCAGGCACCCTTGCAGACTGGCTGCGGCGCCGGCGCGGCCCGGGAACAGCGCCATCGAGCGCGCCATCGCGTTGGAGAAGATGAAGCCCTGCGCAAACGCGATCAGCATGATTCCGCCGAGGGCGGTCACCAGGTTCAGCTCGACGCCGCTCGACGCCACGCAGGCCACCCCGAGCGCAAAGGTCGCGATGCCGCCGCGCATGAGCTGCTCGCCGCTGTAGCGGCGGATCAGGCTCCGGTTCAGCGTCGTGCCGCCGAGGTAGCACAAGCCGACGCCGAGCGCGGTCGAGCCGAAGTAGGCCGCGGAATGCCCGAGGCGGATTTGCACGATGTACGGCCCGATCACGTTCCACATCAGGAACGCCGAGAAGCTCATCCCGAGCATCGCGACAGCCGACTGGAAGTGCGGATCAGACAGGATCTCGCGATAGCCCGCAATGGTTTGCCGCGGCGTGCGCCGCAACTCCGGACGCAGCGTCTCGCGCAGGCCCGCGAACGCAAACGACAGCACGACGAGCCCGTAGCCGCAATACACGACGAAGTTCCAGCGCCAGCCGGCCCACTCCTGCACGTGTCCGCCCACATACGGCGCGATCACGGGGCCCAACCCGAACGCGAGGCTGAGGTAGACGATCGCGACGCGGAAGCGGTCGCCCTTCAGCCGGTCGACCAGCACGGCGCGCGCGACGACCTGGCATGAGCCGATCGCGAAGCCCTGAATCGCGCGTCCCGCCATCAGCACCTCGAACGAAGGCGCGACGACCGCCAGCGCACTGCCGGCGATGAACAGCACGAGGCCGAAGAGTATCGACGGGCGTCTGCCCCACCAATCGGCCAGTATGCCGAACCCGAGCTGGCCGATCGCATAGAACACGAGCGTGATCGTGATCGTGTTCTGCATCATGCTCGGCATGACGTCGAGTTCGCGACCGATGGCCGGGATGCTCGGCGCATAGAGATCGATCGCGATCCCGCCGACGCTATTGATCAGCGGCGCCAGGAACACGAGGAAGTTTTCATATCTGTTTGAGTTGGACATGGGGACGTTCCTGAAATGACGGGACAGGCCGACGCGAGTGCGTGCGGCCTGTCGGGATCAATGACCGTTGGCGGTGCATTCGACCTGTCTCGGCGGCATGCGGGCCGAGGGCGGATCGGCGAGCGGGCTCCACATCGGCAAATCGTTGCGTCTGGCCATGTCGTCGATCCTCACCATGATGACGCGCGGCGAGTTGTCGTAGTACGTGCCCCAGTCGACATGCCGGTCACGCACCCGGCTCACGCACGCGCGGCCCAGATCGTCATAGGCGATTTGCAACGACTGCACGATGTAGCGCACCCGCTCCGTCGCGGTCATCAGCACGTACCGGTAGTGGTGCTGGGCCAGTGTGCGGAACACGCTCGCCATCAGGTAGCGCCCGGCGCCCTTCTGGCCGAACGACGAGAACTGCCCGAGCTCGATCAGCTCCGCACGCGACAGCCCATACAGGCTCGTCAGCGATTCGTCGAGGTAATGCTCCGAGAACAGCCGCGCGCTGTCGCCCCAGCTGAGCCCCAGGCACGCGTATCCGGGCAAGGTTCTGTTGCGGTCGGTCAGACACCAGAACTGGTCCGGGCGAGGCTCCGGACGCGCGCCGTGCGCCTGATAGTAGTGCTGCGAGACCGCGAGCTGAATCTCGCGATAGGCGTCCTGGCCCGGGTGAAAGGTCCGTACGATCTGCACGTTCGGCTCCCCGGTCAGTAAAGCGACGCCGCGTGGTCACGCTCGATCAGCTGGCGGCGCGGCCGCCCGGTGACCGTGTAGTAATCCGTGCGGAAGCGCTCGATGTCGGTCACGACCCGGACGCGCCGCACCCGCGCGAAATCCGCGAGCCGCGGTTCGAGCCGCGCCATCTCGTCGCGCACCGCCGCTTCGTCGTGCGTGGACAGCACGATCGCCGCCGGCTCTTCGCGCCCTTCGCCGAACACCACGATGTCGTCGATCAGCGCGCTTTCCTTGTAAACCGTCTCCACCCACTCCGGCGAGATGTTGCGCGCCGTCGACAGGATGATCACGTGCTTCTTGCGGCCGGTGATGTACAGGAAGCCATCGACGATCTCGGCGAGGTCGCCGGTATGCAGGTAGCCGTCGGTGAGCTCGCACGACGTATCGTCCGAGTTGTAGTAGCCCGCGCAGAGCGTCGGTGTGCGCACGCGCAGCTCGCCGTCGACGATCACCGGCTCGATGCCGTCGAGGAACGTCCCGGCGGAACCGATGCGGCGCTGCCCCGGATAGTTCAGCGAGATGATCGAGCTGTTCTCGCTGAGACCGTACGCTTCGTACACCTGCACGCCGCGCTTGTCCAACGATTCGAGCACGGTGGCCGGAATCTTCGCGCCGCCCGTGATGATATGCGGATTGCGGCGGCCGAACAGTTGCGTCGTACCGGTCGACTCCAGCAGGGTATCGGCCTCCTCGAGCAGCTTCGGCGGCAAGTACAGGAAGTTCGGATCGACGCGGGCGATCAGGTCCAGGTATTCGCGCGCATTGCCGCTGCGTGCGCCGTACTCCGCGTAGTGCGCGGGCATCAGCGTCAGCGAGCCGCCCGACAGCACCGGCAGGAACACGCCGAGGACCTGTTCGATCAGCAGGCTCATCGGCACGATCGACAGGTAGTCGAGCGGGCCGGCCGGCACGCGCTTCAGCACGTTCGTCACGAGCAGCCCGACCGCCTCGTCGCGGATCTTCACGCCCTTCGGCTTCGACGTCGTACCGGACGTATGGATGATCCCGCAGATGCCCGGCTCGATCCGCTCCCCGGTGGGTGCACCCGCTGCGGGCCATTCGTCGCTCGCGGCGTTGATGCACGAGATGCCCGGCAGGATCGAACCGATGCGTGCGGCCGTTTGCGCATCCTGCGCGAAGATCGCGGTGGCCTTGTGCAGCAGGCTGCCGATCTGCTCGTCGGAAAACTCGATCGGCACCGGCAGCAGCACCGCCTTCACGCGCAAGATCGCGAGCATCGTCGCCACCCATGTGTAGCTGGAGCGCGCGGCAATACCGAACACGAGACCGCTGCAATCGCCGTACACCTCCTCCAGCTTGCCGCCGATCCGCGCGACGTCGGCGCGCAGTTGGTCGAGCGAGTATTCGCGGCCGTCCATCTCCCGCACGACGATGCGGTTCGGCGCTTCGGCAAAATGACGTTCGACAAGTGCGCTGATCATGCGATTGCTCCCTTGCGATAGCTTTGCGCACCGAAGATGCGGCGTCCCGTGTCCGCGAGGCGGCGGCGGCCGTGCATCACGCGACTGTTGTCGATCACGACGATGTCGCCCTTGTTCCAGAACAGGTCGTACGTATAGCGGGCGGTCACGTCCTTGATCTCGTCCCACACTTCGAAATCGATGTCGCTACCGTCGGCCCACGTGATCAGCGGCGGCTCGTAGTTCACGCTCGGCCCGAGCAGCGAGTTGCAGAACGCGCGACGGCCGGAGAAGCAGCTGACGGTGATCGCATCGGTCACACGTTCGGACGACACGAGAAACTCGTCGAGCCGGCGATAGTGCTGGCCGCGAACGCGCTGGTTGACGACCTCGAGGTGCGAGTCGTTCACTTCGTGCAACGGCAGCTGGAGTTCGACGCTCAGGAAGCGTTGCACGTTCGGCCAGGGAATGCGGCGCGAATACTTGATCTGGCGTTGCTCGAACAGACGGCGCACGGCCGGCGTCAGTTCCTGCAGCACGCGCTGCCCGTCGCAGATCGTCGTTTCGGAGCCGACGCGAGCCGGCTCGAGGCAGTAGAACCATTGCAGGTCAGGCGTGAACGGCAGGTTGCCGTTTTCACGGTGCAGGCCCATTTCAAGCTCGCCGGCATCGATTTCGGCGGTGTTTTCCGTCGAGGTCTTGCGCGCCGGATCGAATGTGACGCGCGCCGAATGCTGGCTGACGAAGCGGTTGAAATCGTCGAGCGTATCGGCGAAATTGCGAAAGATCACGACACCCGAATGGGCGAGTTGCTGGTACAACTGATCGGTATCGACCAGGTCGATCGCCTTTTGACCGGCTTCGAGGCTTTCGATCAACTCGAAGCCGAAACGCGGTAACGGTTTGTGTTGAACCCTCGCAGCGACTACATCAACAACATCCATCATGGTTGCCTCTCAGTATGGTTAGTTTTGTGTTCGAATCACGGCCTCGTCGAACACTGACTAATCTACCGACACGGCAGGGCGCACCGTTTTAAAAATTAAATGGTGGATGTGAATTTGTTCAGGCGACTGAAAGGAAGCCCGGCTTTGGTTCCGCACTGGCAATAAACCGCACCGATCGCCGGACGGTGCGGCTCGATCGCGGCTACGCGCGCGGCAATTCCGCCGGCTCGAACGCGTTGGCGCTCGCGAGATCCTTGAAGAGGCTGCGCATGGTGCGGATGTCGGGATTCTTTTCCATCGGCGTCGACCAGATCACGTCCAGCGTGAAGGTCGGGAAGCCGAGCGGCACTTCGCAGATCTGTACGTTCGCCGGAATCGACAGATGCTGGATCAGGCGCCGCGGCAGCGTCAGCGCGACCGGCAGCCGCGCGACGATGTTCAGGCAGGCCTGATACGTGTTGGCGCGCGCGACGATGCTGCGCGAGCGGCCGAGCTTTTCGAGCCAGCCGTCGATCATGTTGCGCTCGGATACCCAGGGCGTCGGGAACACGTGCTCCATGTCGCAGAATTCGTCGAGC
Organism: Burkholderia territorii; assembly: GCF_001718335.1. Taxonomy (NCBI): domain Bacteria; kingdom Pseudomonadati; phylum Pseudomonadota; class Betaproteobacteria; order Burkholderiales; family Burkholderiaceae; genus Burkholderia; species Burkholderia territorii. Next base: position 926,884 of record NZ_CP013367.1, on the reverse strand, counting down.
GAGACGCGCGTCGACTGTGCGAGCTTGCGCGACGCGGTCAGACACACGAACGTGTCGGAGAGCACCGACTCCCATTGCAGGTCGGGATGCAGCCGATGGTAGCCGGGACCGAAGCCGATCGCGAAATCGAGTTCTCCGGCCAGCAGCCGTTCTACCGGCAGCTCGCGGCCGAGGCGATCGACGATCAGCGAGGTTTCACGGCCGCGCTTCATGAACGACTCGAGCACTCCCGGCAACAGCAGCAGCTCGAAGTACTCCGGCGCGCATACGCGCATCACGCGGCGCGACGTTGCGGCCACCTGGTCGTCATCCATGTCGGCGCAGTGGTTCACCGCGTCGATCACGTTTCGCAAATACGGCTCGATAGCCTCGGCCTTGGCCGTCGCGACGAGGCTGCCGCGATCGACGTCGAAGAGCACGTCGTGAAAGCAATTGCGCAAGCGTTTCAGGCAATAGCTGACTGTCGGCTGGCTGATGCTCAGGACTTCGGCGGTGCGGCGCGCGCTTTTATGTTCGTACAGACACAGAAATACCATCACGTCCTGAAGATCGAGTTGGCGTAATACATTACTGTTAAGCACGATATTTCCTTATCGTTATTGTTGTCGCCGGCATCATTTTTTTCGGTCTTTATCTTAAACCCATCGACCTTCGGTATGTCACATCCGCTCCCCGCGCTCCCACCGTGCGCCGTCAGGCATGAGCGCTTCGCCCGGTAGCGCGAGAAGCGCACGCTTCAGGAGCGACGCAAGGGTCGTGCGGTCGTCCCGATCCAGCCCGCCGAGCAACAGATTCAGCGTGTCGACGTGCACATTCACCGCCCTGTCGATCAGCGCGAGCCCCTCGCGAGTCAATCGCACGGCCATTCCCCTTCCGTCTTGCGGATTTGGAATTCGCTCGACGAGGCCGGCCTGCTCGAGCCGCATCAGGCGGTTGGTGATCGCGCCCGACGAAAGCATCAGGGATCGGTATAGCTGCGTGGGCGACAGTTCGTATGGTGCGCCCGCCCGGCGAAGCGTGGCCAGAACGTCGAATTCGCCCTCCTTGAAGCCAAACGGCGCCAACGCTTCGGTCCGCGCCCGCTCGCAATGCTTTGCCAGTCGCGCCAAACGTCCGAACACCTCCATCGACGCGACATCGAGTTCAGGTCGCTCGTCGCGCCACTGCGCGACGACGAGGTCAACGTGATCTTCCGGGCCAGGAACCATCATGAATATCCTCGCATTCGATGGGGGCTTGGTTGCTCAACTTGCAGCCAATATATCTCAATATTAAGATAGTTCGGAAGCACACGTCGGGGCAGCAGTGGAGCAGGCAGATGGCAAAACTATCATTCAGTGACCACGATCTTTATTATGCGGACGTCGGCAGCGGCCAACCGATCATATTGATTCACGATCTGGGCAGCTGCGGTCTCGCATGGGCACGGCAAATGCCGTTTCTCCGTCAAGCGGGTTATCGCGTGATCGTTCCGGATCTGCCGGGGCACGGTGCGTCGTCGTATCCGCAGCGCACGCTTGACGTGAGGGAACTTGCCGGCGGCGTGCAGTTTCTCCTGGATCACCTTGGCCTCGAAAGTGCCGCCCTCGTCGGCATCTCGCTCGGTAGCGCGATCGCCTTGACGATCGCGCTCGATGCACCCGCCCGCGTCGGCAAGCTGGTCGTCTGCAACGGCTTCTCGAACCTCGTCGACGACGATTTCGTCCGCCGCTTCGAGTTGTGGAAATGCGGTTTCGCGCGCGACGATGACGCAACCCGGTGGTTCGAGGAAATGTGGCCGCAGATGGTGAGCACCGAATTCGCTCAGTCGGAAGACGGTGAAATCGCGTATCAAATCGGCCATGCTCGTGCGGCAACGACCGATTCCGCGCAGCTCGCCCGCCTTTGCATCGGGATCGCGAACTACGACGTCAGGAGACGACTGAATCTCATACGCAGCGAAACGCTCGTGTTGCAAAGCGAAGATGGCAGCATTTTTCCGGCAACCGAAGGGCAACGGCTCGCGGCCATGATTCCGGGCGCCCGCTTCGAAACCCTTCCCGAAGGCGGACATCATGCAAATCTCGACCGTGCCGGCGCGTTCAACTGGGCGGTATTGCGCTTTCTGAGCGGGTCGAGCGCTGTGTAGGTGCGCTTATATATCTCGTGTGAATGGGCGAGATGCGAGGAGCGTCATCGCCCCAGATCACGACGCAGGACTCCTGCCGGACGCCTCCATCTTCGAGAGCGTTACACCGGCCAGCAATTGCTCGAGGCGTTCGATCCGATGCCGATGCGGCGTGGTAATCGCGTAGAAGTGCTCCTGAAGTTCCGGCGTTTGTCCTACGCTGACGAGCACACCCTGCCGCAACTCGTCTTGCACAACCACTTCCGGCAGCACTGTCAGCCACCCACTGTCCCGTGCGATAAGTCGCAGCATCGCCATGTCGTCGACCTCGGCCCTGACCCGCGGCTTCACACCTGCCGACGCGCACAGCGCATCGAAGCGGGCCCGCAGCGCGTGCCGCGCTCCCGGCAACGCAACGTCGACGCCGCCCAGGTCGTCCGGCACGCGCAAGCTGCGGCCGCGCCAGACGCTCGCAGGCCCCACCAGCGAGATGGCCTGACTGCCAAGAAAGCTGCAATGGAGCGGTCGGTCGGGGTCGGAAGGCAGCGGCTCGTTCGCCAGCACGATGTCTAGCTGATGCTGCAGCAGTCGCTCGATGAGGCCGTCGAGCATGCCCGTCTCGAGCGTGAGCGTCACGCCGGGATCGCTCAGAAGCGGACGGATCCAGTTTTCCTGATAGTTGCGCGAGACCGTTGCGACGCTGCCGACGCGCAATCGCAGCATGCCTTCCGAGCGTCCCTGCAGCCTGCCGAGCATTTCCTGCCCCAGGCCGAAAATGTTTTCCGCGTACGTGAAGACCATACGGCCCGTGTCCGTCAGGATCAACCGCCGCTTTTCGCGCTCGAACAGCGCCTCGCCCAGCCGGTCCTCCAGCTGCCTGATCTGCGCGGAAAGTGCCGACTGAGAAATATGAAGCTCGCCTGCCGCCTGCGTCAGATGGCCGGTCCGGGCCACCCGCCAGAAGTAGAACAAGTGATGAAAGTTCAGATGTTCGATCTGCATCGTTCTCTTTTATCAATGTTTTCGTTCTAAAGAATATATTTTACAGAATAATCTGCATCGAACATCATTCCGCGCATTGTTTCGCGAGATGTTTGCCATGCCCGTCACCCACGTCGTTTTATTCGTCTGCGCATTGGCGCCCGCGGCGCTGATGTCGACAGCCGCCGCGCTGCTCGGGTCTCGCCCCGACGACAGCCGCGCCGTGTGGAAACCATTCCATCGGCTCGCGGCGATCGCGTTGCTGGTTGCGCTGATCCAGCCTGTCGTGCTGGCGACGGCCCCGCCGCCCGCAGCCAACGCGCATGACGGCGCGTGGACCGCGTGGATCGAAGTGACCCCGCTCGCCGCGTGGATGGCCGCGCTGGTGCAACTGCTCGGGACCGTGATTGCCGTGTTCTCCGGGCGCTATCTGCACGGCGAACCGGGGCAGCCGCGTTATGCCGCCGCATTCGCCGGCGTGCTCGCGTCGGTGCACGTGCTTCTGCTGTCCGGGCACTGGCTGCTGCTGATCGCGGCATGGGCCGGCGTCGGCGTGTCGCTGCGCGATCTGCTGTGCTTTTACCGGGACCGTCCGTTTGCGCGACTGGCAGCCCACAAGAAGCAGATCGTCGACCGCTTGGCCGATTTGTTGCTGGTCGCGGCTGCTGGCCTGGCATGGGCGGAGGTCGGCGGCGGCACGTTCGCCGCGCTTCGGGAACACATTGCGGCCCACGGCGCGTCGACACCGTTGCAGGTCAGTGCAGTCTGCCTGGTGCTCGCGATCGTCCTGCGCACCGCGCTGTTCCCGGTCCATGGCTGGTTGATTCAGGTGATGGAAGCGCCGACCCCGGTCTCTGCGCTGCTGCATGCCGGCGTCGTCAATCTTGCCGGCTACCTACTGATGCGCTTCGCACCGCTGCTTGCAGTGGCGCCGGCCGCGCGCTGGCTGCTCGTCGGATTCGGCCTCGGCACCACGTTCCTGGCCGGCTTCGTCATGCTCACGCGCATCAGCATCAAGGTGCGTCTGGCATGGTCCACCGTTGCGCAGATGGGCTTCATGGTGCTCGAGTGCGGCCTCGGTCTGTATCAGCTGGCTGCGCTGCATCTGATCGGCCATTCGCTCTACAAGGCGCACACGTTTCTTTCCGCGTCGTCGGCGGTGCGGAACACGCGACTGCAGATCATGCGCGGCCGCCGTAATGCAGCGCTCCCGAGCCTGGTGCTCGCGCCGGCCGCGAGCCTGATCGTCGTCATGCTCGTGCAGACACTGGTGCCGACCGGAAGCTGGCCGTGGTGGTGGAGCGGCGTGCTCGCGCTTGCATGGGCGCCGCTGCTATGGATTCCGGTTGCCGAAGAAGGCGAGCCCGCCCGCGTATGGACGCACCTATGCTTCGGCACCGCGCTGATCGCAGGCTATACGGCGGTGGCGACGCTGGCGCACCATCTCCCGCTCGGCGTCGCTGATGCGCCGTTCCACGTTGCGGGCCCGGTCGCGCTCGCGGGCATGGCGCTGTTCTACGTCGGCCTGGCGGCGCTGCAAGGCTGCCCGCACCGCTTCGCGACGTGGCGGCGATGGAGCTACGCGGGATTCTATGTGGACGAGTTCTACACGCGCTTCGCGTTGCGCGTCTGGCCGGCCCGCTGGGCGCCGCACGATGCGGCCCACGCGCCGCGACCGGGTGCGGTCACGTCGCCCGGCCTCACCGAACGATGAGCCGCTGATCCGGAGAATCACATGCGCACTGCAACACTCGAACAACGCGCGAAGCGCGATGCAGCGCCCCGGGCGAACGATGCCGCCCGTCCCGCGCACCCCGCTGCCGACGCCCGCTGCAGGTATCCGCGCGAGCGGATCGACGCGGCATGCGACGCGGCATGCCGCTCGATTGCGCCGGCCTGGCCGCTCGATCGCGCCATCGCCGTCAATCCACACTGGGAGCGCATCGGCCGTCCCGTCAGGGAGATTGCCGCGCGGATGGCCGTGCTGGCCGACATCCAAGTGTTCCCGCCGCGCGATCAGATCCGTTCGGCATGGGAATCCGCGCGCATCGCGCCGGCGGATTTGCGATATGCGTTGCAGGCCCTGCCAGCTGCACAAGCGGCCGGCCTGACCGAGCGCGTCTGCATTGACGCATTGACGCGCCCGCTCAACCTGCCCCGCCTGCCGTTGCTGATCGATGTGCTCGACGACGACCCATTGCGCCACGAACGCCTTTCGTGGCGCCAGGCGATCACGCACCAGGTCAGCCAGACCTGCGCGGCCTACTTCGACGAGCATCAGGCCGACTGGCGACCGCATCATGACCGGAGCCTCTATGCCTTCTGGCGCGACACGATCGCACACGATCACGGCATCGGCGTGCTGATGGGCCTGCCGCGCCTCGGTCAGTCGCTCAGGGCGCTACCCGCCACGCGTCAGGATGCCGAATCGTGGGTACTCGAGCGGCTCGGTCTGCCCGAAGCCGTGTGGCCCGACTATCTGGAGGCCGTGCTGCTGACCGTCAACGGCTGGGCGTCGTGGTGCGCGTACCTGGGCTGGCAAGCTCGGTTGGCTGGCGAGTCCGACGAGCACCTGCGCGATCTGCTCGCGATCCGGCTGGCGTGGGGCGCGCTGTTGCTCGACTGCAAGGACGATGCGGCGGCCCGCCGCGCGTTCGCGGCCGTGCAGGGCCACTGGCGCGATTCGGCCACACTGCTGGCCGACGCACACGCGCGGCTGCTGGTCGACGAGGTGTGGCAACTGGCCTTCGAGGCCGGCTACCAGCGCGAACTGGCAGGCAAGCTCGGCTCGATCGGTCAACCGCGAACGGCTCCGGATGCCGCACCGCGGGTCGAGGAGATCGAAGTCCAGGCCGCGTTCTGCATCGACGTTCGCAGCGAACCGTTGCGGCGTGCCGTTGAGTCGATTTGGCCAGCGGTCCAGACGATCGGGTTCGCCGGATTCTTCGGCCTGCCGGTCGCTTATACGCCGCTCGCCACGTCGGCGCGCCGCCCGCAACTTCCCGGCCTGCTCGCACCGTCGCTCGAAGTCACCGATGCCGTATCGGCCACTTCCAGCGAAGGCGGCGGAGCAATCAGCGCGGCTGCGAGCACGGCGCGCCGCTTGCGCTTCGCATTGTCGAACCAGGCGTCTGCCGCGACCCGGCTGCCGGGCACATCTTTTTCGTTCGTCGAGGCCGCCGGGCTCGGCTATCTGGGCAAGCTGCAACAGTGGCTGAAACCCTCGCGCAACCCGCGCGTTCGCGATGACCTCGCCGGCCTGCCGCCCCGCTACAAGGCCGTTTGCCGTCCGGCACTCGTCGGCATCGACGATCAGGCCAAGATCGACCTGGCCGTGCGCATTCTGCATGGCATGGGCATCGCGCAATCGCTCGCCCCGCTGGTCGTCCTGGTCGGACATGCCAGCCAGAGCGCAAACAACGCGCATGCGGCGGCGCTCGACTGCGGCGCCTGCTGCGGCCAAAGCGGGGAAGTCAACGTACGCGTGCTTGCGCAGGTGCTGAACGATCGCGTGGTGCGCGCAGGTCTCGTGCAGCGGGGCATCGACGTGCCCGACGACACGACGTTCGTCGCGGCGCTGCACAACACCACGACCGACGAAATCGAAGGCTTCGACCTCGACCTCCTGGGCCCCGTCGCCGCCGCGCGCTGGGAGCGGATGCTGGGCGTCTTCGGCCACGCGAGCGACCAGGTGCGCCGCGAGCAAGCGGTGCGCGTCGGCCTCGACCCGCGGATGGACGCCGGCCGCTTGCTGGACTGCCTTCGCGAGCGAGCCAACGATGGCGCTCAGACGCGCCCCGAGTGGGGGCTGGCCGGCAATGCTGCGTTCATCATCGCGCCACGCACGCGCAGCCGCGGCGCCGTGCTCGACGGTCGCTGCTTCCTGCACGACTACGATTTCACGCAAGACGCGGACGGCAGCCTGCTCGAACTATTGATGACCGCACCGATGCTGGTCGCGCACTGGATCAATTGGCAGTACCACGCGTCGACATGCGATCCCGCGCACATGGGCTGTGGCAACAAGGTCCTTCACAACGTCGTAGGCGGGCATATCGGCGTCTTTGAAGGCAACAGTGGCGACTTGCGCATCGGTCTTTCGAAACAGTCCCTGCATGATGGCCAGCGCTGGATACACGAGCCATTGCGCCTGACCGTGATCATCGACGCACCTCGCGCATCGATCGAACGCGTGATCGACAAGCATTCGACGGTTCGGCAATTGGTCGACCACGGCTGGCTTCATCTGTGGCGATTTGGTGAGACCGGGCTGCTGCGTTTCGGCGCGGGGACCTGGCACGAACTGAAATTGGCAGCCACTCCCTGAACGCACGTTACGAAGCCCCGTCGGATCGCGATGGCAACCCGACACGGCACGGAAGCGGCTCCGCGCTCCGCTGATAGTCGTTCCGTCTTGACCGGCGCGTCACCGTCATTCCGATGCGGATTGCCGGAAGGACGCGCCATGCGCGGTCTCCGGCAGGCGGTCGCGGCCGCTAAGCCGAGAGCGGAAGGTGCCGGCCGGTGCCGTCGTGCGGTACAGGCCGCGTTTTTTCAGTTCCGGCACGATCAGCTCCGCGAAATCGTCGAGCGTGCCCGGGCTGATCAGCGGATTGAGCATGTAGCCGCTCGTCGTCGACTGGCGCGCGTGCTCGGCGAGCTGATCGGCGACCTCGCTGGGCGAGCCGACGAGGATCAGGTCGGTGCCGCGCGTGACGCTCGCGAACTTGCGCCGCACGTCGCCGGCAGTGAGCGGCTTGCCGCTGCCGTCGGGCCGCACCACATAGGACGTGAGCCCTTCCGTGTGCGTGGTCAGCGGTTCGTCGTCCGCATAGCGGTCGATGTCGATGCCGGTGTCGCCCGCATAGCTGACGAGTTGCGCGTGCTGATGGTAGTGCTGCTGCAGCGTGTGGTACTTCTCCTTCGCATCGCTCGACGAGCGCGCGGTCACGATCCGCAGCACGGTCAGCGACTTCACGTCATCCGCTGCGCGGCCCCGCTCCGTCGCAAGGCGGCGAATCTCGTCGAGGCCCGCACGAATCTCGTGCGGATTCGACTTCGCGACGAACACCACCTCCGCGTGCTTCGCCGCGAATTCGCGCCCGCGCCCGGACCAGCCGGCCTGGATCAGCACGGGCGAGCGCTGCGGCGAGGGCGCGCAGACGTGCGGCCCCTGCACGCGATAGTGCGTGCCTTCGTGCGCGATCGGCCGCACGCGGTCGCCGCGCGCATAGCGCGGCGCTTGCTTGTCGGCGACCACCGCATCGTCCGCCCAGCTCCCTTCCCACAACTTGTACACGACGTCGAGGAATTCCTCCGCGCGCGCGTAGCGTTCATCGTGGCCGATCATCCGGTCGAGCCCGAAGTTGCGCGCCGCGCTCGTCAGGTAGGACGTCACGATGTTCCAGCCGATCCGGCCGTTGCTCAGGTGATCGAGCGTGCTGAAGCGGCGCGCGAGCGCGAACGGATGCTCGTAGGTCGTGCTCGCGGTCACGCCGAATGCGAGCCGCTCGGTCTGCGCGACGAGTGCCGGAATCAGCATCATCGGATCGTTCGCGGGCGACTCGACCGCCCATCGCAGTGCCGCGTCCGCCGACCCGCCATAGACGTCGTACAGGCCGAGCACGTCCGCGAAGAACAGCATGTCGAGATCGGCTTGCTCGGCCGTGCGTGCGAGGTCCGACCAGAACGCGAGCGTATTCGCGCGCAGCCGTTCGTCGGCGGGATGGGTCCACAGGCTCGGCGCGCCGCCGCAGCCGACGCTGGCTTGTTCGTACAGGGAAAACAGCAAGGGGCGAGGATCGGACATCGTCAGATTCGTTACCAGGACAGGAATCAGTTGGGGGCCGACCACGCGTCCGGCGACGCGCGGCGGCGGCGTACGGCGACGCGAGCGTCGGGGGCGCGCGTCAGATGGCGATTGACATGCTTCTCGAGACGAGCGGCCGGAATGGTGAGCAGCGCGACGAGCACGACATAGACGACAGCCGCGCCGACCAGCGGCTCGTACACGCGCAATGTCTCGAAGCGCAGCGTATTGGCCGTTCCCATCACGTCGAACACCGTCACTGTCGACGCGAGGACGGTCGATTTCAGCAGCAGGATCGCCTCGCCGGTGAGCGCGGGCAGCGCGAGCCGCCACGCGCGCGGGCCGACGATGCGGCGCAGCACCTGCACGCGCGTCATGCCGTAAGCGTGCCCGGCTTCGATCTCGCCGGCCGGCACGCCGGCGATCGCACCGCGCAGGATCGTCGCGACGTACGCGCTCTCGTTCACGCTCAACGCGACGATCGCGTACCAGAACGCGTCGCGCAGCAGCGGCGACGCCCAACTGTCGCGCATCCATTCGCGCGGTACGATCTGCCCGAATCCGTAGTAGAGCAAATAGAGCTGAACGAGCAGCGGCGTGCCGCGAATCAGCATGAGCCAGCCGCGCGACGACCAGCGCAGCGGCGCATGGCGCGCGCCGGCGGCGAGCGCGAGCGGCACGCCCAGCAGCACGCTGGCCGCGCCCGACACAAGCGTCAGCGCGAGCGTCGTCGGCACCGCGGCGAGCAGCTTCGGCATCACCGTGTCGAGCAGGAATGGCAGCGAGAAGATCATGCGGTTGCGCGCCTCGTGCCACGATTCGCGTGGCGCTCGAGCGCCGCGAAGAGGCCCGTCGACGCGATGCTCAGCAGCAGGAACAGCGCGGCCGTGACGAGATAGAAGAATACGTAGTGGCGCGTCGCGCCGGCCGCGAGCTGGCTCGCTTTCAGCAAATCCGTGAACGAGCCGAGCACGCTGATGAACGACGCATCCTTGGTCGCGTTCAGCCACACGTTGCCCGTGCCCGGCAACGCGAGCCGTGCGGCGGCCGGAAGCCGGATGCGCATGAACGTCTGCCACGGCGTCATCCCGAACGCGTGCGCGGCTTCGACCTGGCCGGTCGGCACGTTGACGAGCGCCGCGCGGAAGATGTCGGTCAGATACGCACCCTGGATGAACCCGAGCGACAGCGCCGCGACGAGGAACGGCGGGAACGCGAAGCCGTCGGGCACCAGGCCGCCGCGCTGCAGCGCCGCCTCGACGGCAGGCGCGAGCGCATAGAACGCGAGCAGCAGGCACAACAGCTCGGGCAGCGCGCGCACCAGCGTCGTGTAGAGCCGCGCTAGCCACGCGAGCGGCGCGTGGCGCGACAGCTTGCCGAGCGCGCCGGCGATGCCGAGCAGCACGCCGGCGCCGAACGACGCTGCCGCGACGCCGAACGTCAGCGCGAACGCGCCCGCGAACACGCGGCCATAGCCGCCGTCGCCGAATGCGAGCAACGCGAGCAGCGAATCGTCCGCGGCCATCGGGTCAGCGGCCCTTCTCGATCGTGCCTTTCAGGTTCGGATAGCGCGCGGTGATCGCATCCCACGTGCCGTCCTGCTGCAGTTGCGCGATCGCGGTCGACAGCTTGCCGCGCAGCGCATCGCCCTGGCGCACGCCCGCGCCGATGCCGAGGCCCAGCACCGGATTGTCCGCGCAGGTCGCCTTGACCTCGAAGTCCTTGCCGTCGCGCGACGCGAGGAATGCCGTAAACAGCCCCTTGCCTTCCTGCACGTAATCGACCCGGCCGGACACCAGATCCGCGAGCGCGTTGTCGAACTTGTCGAAGGCCTTGATCTGCGCGTCCGCCTTGAAGCGGGAATCGAGGAACGCCGAGAAGTTCGTGCCGGCCTCGACGCCGATCACGCGGCCCTTGAAGCTCGCGGGCACCGCGCAATCGACGCGGCGCCGGTCGCTTTTCGCGCCGACGAACACCGTCGGCGACTCGTAATATGCACGGCTGAAATCGATCGCCTTCTGCCGTTCGCCCGTAATCGTCATCGACGACCAGATCACGTCGATCTTGCGATTCTGCAACGCCGGGATCAGGCCGTCCCATGCAATGTCGGTGAGTTCGCAGCGCACGTTCAGTTTGCCGCACGCGGCATCGAGCAGGTCGATTTCCCAGCCCTTCCACTTGCCGGCCGCATCCTTCGAGAAGAACGGCGGATAAGACTCGGCATCGATGCCGACGCGCAACGTCGGCTGGGCTGCATGGGAAGCCGGCACGAGGCCGAACACGAACAGCGCGGCCGCGGCACGGCGGACCCTGGAACGCATCAAACGATTCATGTGGCGAATTTCTGAAATAACGTCGAAACGACCGGCAGCGCAGCCGGCAGGAGGCCAGACTGTAATGCGCGCACATGCGTGTACCAAATGGTTATTTTTTCGATGGATATCTGATCACGCGATATGGCGCAACGGCGCACCGCTGAACGCGGAGTGCGGTGCACCGTTCGTCCGTTCGCCCGCGCACGCCGGCGCCGTTTCGCAGTGCAAAGCCGGCAGCGCCAGGTTCGCGCGGAAGTCGCCGCCTACGTGGTCGGTATCGGGCAGGTGGCGACGCCGCAATTCAGGCAGCAAGCCGTTGAGCAGTTCGTCTTCCTGTTCCGGCTGGCCTGTGCATGGTCCGCGCGCCCGGGTTCGCCCGCGGAGAAATGCTGGCGCGCGTCGACCTCGCCGCGCCGGAATGCACGAAGTGTAAGAAAAGGCCGATGTTCAATCATGACGGAGTCCGGTTCGGGAATGCTGGGGCGGATTTGCGAGCGTCAACGATCGCGTTCACCGCCCCCACGCACTTGGCCGCGCTTAGATCTGCTGCTGGCCGCCATCGACAAACAATTCGATGCCGTTCACGAAGCTCGCGTCGTGCGAGGCCAGGAACAGCGCCGCGCTTGCGATCTCGCCCGGCTCGCCGAGGCGCCCCATCGGGATCTGGGCTGCCAGGTAATCGGCAAGCCCCTGGCGCTGGGCAGCATCGTCACCGGCAAGATCGAGCAGGCCCGGCGTGCGGGTCGCGCCCGGGCTGATCGTATTCACGCGGATGTGGCGGTCCTTGAGGTCGAGAATCCAGTTGCGTGCGAACGCGCGCACCGCAGCCTTGGACGCCGAGTACACGCTGAACGCCGCCGTGCCTGCGCTGCCTGCCGTCGAACCCGTGAGAATCACCGATGCGCCCTTGGCGAGCAGCGGCAGCGCCTTTTGCACCGTGAACAGCACGCCCTTCACGTTGCGGTTGAAGGTATCGTCGAAGTGTTCTTCGGTGATGTTGCCGAACGGCAGCATCGATCCGCCGCCTGCGTTGGCGAACAGCACGTCGAGGCGCCCCTGTTCTTCGTTGATCTGCGCATACAGCGCATCAAGCTCGTTCAGCTTCGTCGAATCGACACGCACGCCAGTCGCCTCGCCGCCCGCTTCACGGATGCTTTGCACGGCAGCGTCGAGTTCGGCCTGACGACGGCCCGTGAGGTAGACGTGCGCGCCTTCGGTCGCGAAGCGCTGGGCCGTGGCGAGGCCGATGCCGCTGGTTGCGCCGGTAACGAGTGCGATCTTGTTGTCGAGTTTGCGTGCCATGGTAGTGCTCCTTTCGTTTCGTTCGGTCGATGTGGGTGTTGGCTGCTTCGGTGTTGCGTGCTGCGATGTAAGGAGAATATCGACGGCCCTGTCTTTTCGAAATAGAATTGATCGCAACTTAATGTTGCACAAATGCAAAGACGAGGAGAAATGGCGAAACTGCCTGATTTCGAGGGGCTCGCGATGTTCGCGAAGGTCGCCGAAGAGGGGTCGTTCGCGGCTGCGGCGCGCGCCATGGGCGTGTCGGTGGCGACGGTCTCGCGCGCAGTGGCCCGCCTGGAGGACCGGCTGGGTGCGCGGCTTTTCAACCGCACGTCGCGCCAGGTTTCGCTGACCGAGTTCGGCCGCACGATCTGCGAGAAAGCCGGCGAAATCTACCGCCGGGCGGAAGAAGCAGAGAGCTCGGCGCGCGAAATGTCGGTGCAGCCGCGCGGGCTGGCGCGGCTGGCGGTACCGATGTCGTTCGGGCTGCGCTGGGTCGCGCCGCTGCTGCCGGGGTTCTTTCGCGCGTATCCGGAGGTGTCGATCGACCTGCATCTGTCGGATGCCTCGGTCGATCTGGTCGCCGATGGCTTCGACGCCGCGCTGCGCATTGCCGCATTGCCCGATTCGTCGCTGGTGGCGCGGCGGCTGTGCGCGGTGACACAATACGTCGTGGCGTCGCCGGAATATCTGGAGCGCGAGGGGCGGCCCACTCACCCGCGCGAACTGGCGGACCGGCCCTGTCTCTCGTACGCGTATCGCGCGCGTAGCGATGTCTGGCGCTTCACGAACGATGCGGGCGAGGAGGAAGCCGTGATGCCGACCGGCCCGCTGCGCGTGACGAATGCCGATGCGTTGCTGCCCACGTTGCTGGACGGCCTGGCGATCGCCGAGCTGCCCGAATTCATCGCTGCCGAGTATCTGGCCGATGGCCGCCTCGAAGCGATCCTCACGGACTGGTCGCTGACGAAGGGCGGCCTGTACTTCGTCACGCCGTCGGCGCGTGCGCGGCCTGCGAAGGTCGCGGCGCTATCCGATTACTTCGCCGAACATCTCTCCGATCCCACGTGGCGATGGCCAAAGCCGCAATGAAGGCAGACGCCAGCGCAGCGCCGAGGTCGCGCGATGCACCGGATACGATGGCTGCTGCACACGCATGCTCGGCGGCGCAGCCCGTTTGAAGATATGACAACGCAAGGCCGCTTTAACGATCGAAGCGGCCTGACAAGGTTTCATCCCAACTGGCCGCAGTTGGCCGGGCCGCCGCTCTGTGACACGCGACCGGTGCAGATTGACCCATTGCCGCCAGTCGCGCCTTGATAGTGCCAACAAAGTCGGATGACCGGGTGAAGCGGTCGCCAGCGACGACTGCCCAAAGACGGGCCCGGCCGACCGGGGCGGGGCGTCCGTCACGACTCCCGCTTTTCGTCGAGCCGAGCACGTGCCGCGGCAATCGATTGGTGCAGCTTCGCCTGCAGCGTCTCGCGTGGCGGGAGCACCGTGAGGTACTCTGCGACGTGAATCCCACTTTTGCCGAGTTCAAGCAATTCGATCTGCTCTTGCTTTTTGCCCGCACACAGGATAATGCCGATCGGCGGCGCTTCATCTGGCTCCTGCTCGTGCTTCGCGAGCCAGCGCAAGTACAGCTCCATCTGACTCTTGTACTCGGCCTTGAAGGAACCGAGCTTCAATTCGATGGCGACCAGACGTTTGAGTTTGCGGTTGTAAAACAGCAGGTCAAGATAGAAGTCGTCGTCGTCGATCAGCAGCCGCTTCTGGCGCGCGACGAATGTAAAGCCGGCGCCGAGTTCCAGAAGAAACTGTTCCATCTCGCGCAGGATCGCATCCTCGAGATCGCGCTCGAGGTAGTGATCATTGAGGCCGAGAAAGTCGAGGATGTACGGATCTTTCAGCACGAGATCGGGCGACATCTGCTGCGCGTCGCGGAGGTGTGCCACTTCGCGCCGAATCACTTCGTCGGGTTGCCGCGACAGCGCGCTTCGCTCGAACAACATCGACTGCATCCGCTCCTGCAACTGCCGCGACGACCAGCGCTCCAGGCGACAGAGTTCAATGTAGAAGTCGCGCTTGAGCGGGTCGTCGACGTACATCAGCATCTTCAGATGGGTCCAGCTCAATTCTCTCCGCAGTGCGGAGAGAATTGACTCGTCCGGAAACACCTCGGCCGCGCGGATGCAGTGGCGCAATTGCTGCTCGCTCCAACCCCGGCCGTATTCGACTCGCAGCTGCCGAGCGAGCGCGGGGAGGATCTGTTGTCCGTAGCCCGCGCGCTCACCGCCCAGCACATCATCCCGAATGCGATAACCAACCTGCCAATAAAGTAGGGTCAGTTCAGCGTTGACTGCGGCCGCCGCGCGGGCGCGCGCCGAATCAATCATGCGGCGGATGTCGGTCAAGAGGGATGCGGGGACGAGTTCGGTCATCTTGTTGGGAATGGAGGAATCGGCGGGCCGGTGCGCGCCAGCAGTGGCCACGTTACCGGAATCTCAGCATCGGCGGAACCCTGCCGGGCGCTCCCCCAATTCTCTCCGCACCGCGGAGAGAATCCAGCCATCTTCCCGCCAAAGCCCTCGCCCCCACCCCGCACTAAATGTGGGTGCTCGCAATTGAGATTCGGCGTCGCCAGAGAAGAAGCCACCCTCCAGTCGCCCGGCCGGAACGAGAACCTCCATGCCCGCGAGTGATGCAATGACCAATGAACCCGCCCACCGCACGTCGCCGCCCGCACCAGAAACGGGGGCGCCGAGAGGGCGGCGGCAGCGTTTTTCGATCGCCATGGCGGGGGCGCTCCATGTCCCTCGGACACGGTACCTCCACACTGAGACTTCGCTTAGTCCCGAAATCAAGGGGAACATAGCCCTTACTATGTTCCCCTTCATTCCGCCTGGTGCGGCCGACGGCTGCACATTTCGGTGAAGAGCATCGGGGGCGCTTCCGCAGCGCAACTACGGACGTCCAGACACGCTTCCTGAGTTTCTACGTAGAAACTGTCGATTTCGACGTCCACGCGCGCACCATGCATTGGCTACCGCAACCTGCCGATTCAGCCGTGCATATCAGACGCTCGCCGCACTCGTCCTCACAGGCAGGCAGCGCTCGAGCAGCAGTCCGATTCGATCGGCATTTCAAAGGACGATGTGCCGACACGCTGCACCTGCTGCAGCGCTCCAGATAGCGATGGACCGCCACTGCAGCAAGTTGCTCATCGTGAACAAAAGGCAACGCTTCGAGCGCAGCCCACCCCGCGTCTGTCCAACGCTCATCCGAATCTCGTCACACCCCGACGCACCACCCGGCCAGTCATCACAATTCATTTAACTTTCCGTGAGGACTTCGACACCGGCCGCTGTCTACGATGGGCGCATGTTTTCAGGACCTGCCCGGAGCCCATCATGCCCACCCGCAGACATCTGCTGCTGTTCGCCGGCGCCACCGGCCTCGCCGCGCTCGCGACGCTGTCGTCCGCCGGTCGGCGCGCGCTGATCGGCCGCGCGTTCGCCGCATCGTCGGCCACGCCGCAAACGGCCGCCCCTTTCGAGGTCACCCTGAGCGACGCCGAATGGCATCGCCGGCTCACGCCCGCCCAATACGCGATCCTGCGCGACGCCGGCACCGAGCGGCCGTACAGCAGCGCGCTGAACGACGAACATCGCCCCGGCACGTTCGCGTGTGCGGGCTGCGGCCTCGCGCTGTTCTCGTCGGCCACCAAGTTCGACAGCCACACCGGCTGGCCGAGCTTCTGGAAACCGCTCGACCATGCGGTCGCGACCGATGCCGACACGTCGTTCGGGATGGTCCGCACCGAAGTCCACTGCCGCCGCTGCGGCGGTCATCTCGGGCACGTGTTCGACGACGGCCCGCCGCCCACCGGCCTGCGCTACTGCATGAACGGCCTCGCGCTCGTCTTCCACCCGGCCGCCGCCTGATCCGGCCCTACCTCCGACCGACTGGAGAACGCACCATGCTGCTCATCGTCCTTGCCTATCTCGGCGGCGTGCTCACGATCCTGAGCCCGTGCATCCTGCCCGTGCTGCCGTTCGTGTTCGCGCGCGCCGACCAGCCGTTCGTGCGCACCGGCCTGCCGCTGCTGGCCGGGATGGCGCTCACGTTCGCCGTCGTCGCGACGCTCGCCGCCGTCGGCGGCGGTTGGGTCGCGCAGGCCAACCAGGCCGGCCGCTGGGCCGCCATCGTGCTGCTCGCGCTGTTCGGGCTGACGCTGCTGATGCCGCGCGTCGCCGAACACCTGACCCGCCCGCTCGTCGCCGCAGGCAACCGGCTCACCGGCCTCGCGCAGCGCGACGGCCGCCCGGCCGGGCCGCTGTCGTCGCTGCTGCTCGGCGTCGCCACCGGCCTGCTGTGGGCGCCGTGCGCGGGCCCGATCCTCGGGCTCGTGCTGACCGGCGCCGCACTGCGCGGCGCGAGCGTCGGCACGACGCTGCTGCTGGTCGCGTATGCGGCCGGCGCGGCAACGTCGCTCGGCGTCGCGCTCGTGATCGGCGGCAAGGTGTTCGCCGCGATGAAGCGCTCGCTCGGCGCGGGCGAATGGATCAAGCGCGGGATCGGCGCCGCGCTGCTGGCCGGTGTCGGCGCGATCGCGCTCGGCCTCGATACGGGGGCGCTTGCGCAGTTGTCGACCGTCACGACGGGCGGTCTCGAGACGAAGCTCGTCGCGCGACTCGGCGGGCACTCGGGCGGCGCGCCGGCCGCGATGTCCGCGACGGGCACCCCGGCGGACGGCCCGGCAGACCGCACCGCGACCAGTTCGGGCGGCGCGATGATGTCCGCGACGGCCGATGCCGCGCAATCCGGCGGCGCGATGATGCGCGCGGCGGATGTCTCGCCCGCGACGCCGGCACCGGCCGCGCTGCCCGTCGAAGGCACGCTGCCGTCGCTCGACGGCGCCGTGCAGTGGCTGAATTCCGCGCCGCTTACCGCGGCCGGGCTGCGCGGCAAGGTCGTGCTCGTCGACTTCTGGACGTATTCGTGCATCAACTGCCTGCGCACGCTGCCGTACACGACTGCCTGGGCACGCAAGTACGCGCCGTACGGCCTCGTCGTGATCGGCGTGCATGCCCCCGAGTTCGCATTCGAGCGCGACATCGGCAACGTGAAGAAGGCCGTGCACGACCTCGGCATCGATTTTCCGGTCGCGATCGACAATCACTACACGATCTGGCGCGCGTTCAGCAACGAATACTGGCCCGCGCACTATTTCGTCGACGCGCAGGGACGCGTGCGCCGCCATCATTTCGGCGAAGGCGAATATGCGGAATCGGAACGCGCGATCCAGTCGCTGCTCGCCGAAGCCGGCCACCCGGAAGCGCTGAAGGTGCCGCTCGGGCTCGCCGGCGCGCCCGCGAAAGGCGCGCTCGCGGCGGCCGACAGCGCGGACGTCCGTTCGCCTGAAACCTATGTCGGCTATGCGCGCGCGGACGGCTTCACGTCGCCGGGCGGCGTCGTACGCGACACGGCACACCGCTACGACGCGCCCGCGCACGCCGGCCTGAACGACTGGGGCCTCGCCGGCACCTGGCAGGTCGGCGCCGAACGCGCGTCGCTCGCCGCGCCGTCCGGCCGCATCGTCTACCGCTTCCATGCACGTGACCTGCACCTTGTGCTCGGCCCCGGTGAAAACGGCAAGCCGGTGCGCTTTCGCGTGACGCTCGACGGCACCGCGCCCGGTGCCGCACACGGCGCCGACGTCGATGCGCAGGGCTACGGGACGGTCACCGGGCAGCGTCTGTACCAGCTCGTCCGTCAGCCCGGCGCAATCGCCGATCGCACGTTCGCGATCGAGTTTCTCGATCCGGGTGTCGATGCGTACGCGTTCACGTTCGGTTGAACGCGTGCGATGCCGACACCCGATCGCCGTCTTCCCCAACGCATCTCAAAGGAGCCAATGATGAACCCGACACCGACCCGCGCTTCCACGCCGCGACGGCGCGCGGCAATGCTGCGCCGCATCGGCGCGCTCGCCGTCGCGGCCGCCGCCGTGTTCGGCTACCAGCGCGTCGTCAACTCCGCCGAGCCGATGCGCACCGTGCCCGCGCCGACGGTCGACGAAACGCCCGGCGCATCGCACGACGAGACGGCCGTGTTTGCCGGCGGTTGCTTCTGGGGCGTGCAGGGCGTGTTCGAGCACGTGAAGGGCGTGAAGCAGGTCACGACCGGTTATGCGGGCGGCGCGTCCGAAACCGCGCACTATGCGCTCGTCGGCTCCGGGCTGACGGGGCATGCGGAATCGGTACGCATCGTCTACGACCCGACGCAGATCACCTACGGCCGGCTGCTGCAAGTGTTCTTCTCGGTCGCCCACGATCCGACCCAGCTCAACCGGCAAGGCCCCGACGAAGGCTCGCAATACCGGTCCGCGATCTTCCCGACCACCGCGCGGCAACGCGCGGTCGCGACCGCGTACATCGCGCAGCTCGGCACCGCGCATGCGTTCCCGGCGCCGGTCGTCACGCGCGTCGAGGACTACAAGGGGTTCTATCCGGCCGAGGCGTATCACCAGAACTATCTCGAACTGCATCCCGACGCGCCGTACATCGCGTTCAACGACCTGCCGAAGGTCGCCGGGCTGAAACACTATTTCCCGGCGCTGTACCGCGCCGACCCGGTGCTGTGGCGCGATGCGCGCTCGTGATCGGCAACCGGCCGCGTGACGGCGTGCGGCCCGTCGCGCGGCCGTAGCCGTAGCCACGGCCCGGCAGCGTCGTATAGCTCGCGTGCCGGCCACGCCCCCGGTTTGCGCCGCATCAAGCAGCCCGCACTCGCCGTGCCGGTGCAAACCCGCATCGCATCTGCCATGCGATGCAACTTCGCGTAGACTTCTCCCAAGCCACGCCGCATGTTGCGGCGTCCGGACCACCGTCCAGCCAGGAGGCGTCACGCATGCGCGCAGTGCCTTTGTCTGACAGCGGCACCTTCGAAGAACCGTCCACCGGCGCGGTCGTGCGCGACCTGCGCCGCGTGCCCATCCATCCCGATCACTGGTATCCGCTTGCCTGGTCGCGCGAACTGAAGCGCGGCAAGACGCTCGGCGTGCGCTTCGCCGGCGACCCGATCGTGCTCGTGCGCACCGAATCCGGCGCCGTGCATGCGCTCGAAGATCGTTGCGCGCACCGCCAGGTGCCGTTGCATGCGGGCGTCGTCAGCGGTGAAACGCTGCGCTGCTGCTATCACGGCTGGACCTACGCGTGCGACACCGGCCGCTGCGTCGACGTGCCCTATCTCGGCCGCGAGCGCTTGCCCAACGGCGTGCGCGCCTATCCGTGCCGCGAGGCGCACGGGCTGATCTTCGTGTTCCCCGGCGACGCGACGCTCGCCGACGAACGCCCGTTCCCCGCGCTCGCATCCGCGGACAACCCGGCATTCAAGACGCGCCGCTTCGGCCGCGAGGTCAAGTGCCACTACTCGTTCATGCACGAGAACCTGATGGACATGAACCATCAGTTCCTGCATCGCAAGCAGATGGGGCAGATGCGGGCACGCTCGATCGGCCGGCGCCGCGGCGACGACTGGGTCGAGGTCGATTACACGTTCGCGCGCATGGAAGGCAAGCAGCCGGTCGGCGAGGCGCTCGTGTTCGGCTCGAGCAAGAAGCCCGGCGACCAGGCCAACAAGAGCGTGATGACGGTGCGCACCGGCTACCCGTACCAGACGCTGCAGATCCGTTCGAGCGAAGGCACGCTGGTGATGGATCTGTGGATCGTCTACGTGCCGCTCGACGAACAACAACGCACCAACCGCACGTTCGGGCTGCTGTCGATCCACAAGCCGCGCATTCCGTTCGCGCTCGATCTCGCGTGGCCGCTGCTCGTCTGGTTCACCGAGCGGATCTTCCGCGAGGATCGCTGGATCGTCGAGCGCGAGCAGGAAGCGCACGACCGGCAGGGCGCCGACTGGAACCACGAGGTGTTTCCGGTCATCAACGAACTGCGCGACCTGCTGCGCCAGTGCGGCGCGCGAACGGTGATCCCGATCCGCGACGCGCGCGACGGCGCGTGATACGCGCGGCGTGATACGCGCGGCGTGCGGCGCGCCGAGGCGAGTGCGTTACAGGCTGAATGCGCCCGGCAGCAACGCGCGGGCCGTCGTGACCTCGACGGCCCCTTTCAGGTTGGCCAGGATCACTTCGATGTCGGGCATGCCGATCTCGATGATCACCTGACGGCACGCGCCGCACGGCGCGATCGGGCCGTCCGTGTCGCCGATCACCGCGAGCCGCGCGAAGTCGCCCGGACGATAGCCGGCGGCAATCGCCGCGAACATCGCCGTGCGTTCCGCGCAATTGCACAGTCCGTACGACGCGTTCTCGACGTTGCAGCCGTGAAAAACCGTTCCGTCGCGCGCCTCCAGCGCAGCGCCGACCTTGAAGCGCGAATACGGCGCATATGCGCGCTCGCGCGCCGCCCTGGCCTGTTCGATCAGCTCGTCTCGTTCCATCTCGATGGTGCCTCCAGTGGTGGGCCGGGATGCATCGACGCGACGCACCTCGGCCCGCACGATACTCCCGTCATGTGAAGCAGGCGTCGATACCCGCACGCTCCGCCGCGTCGGCATCGGCGCTGTCAGCCGATCTGCTCGTAGATGGTCGGCGGCGCATCGCCCGTCTCGCCCAGCACGTAGCTTTGCCGTACTTCCTCCACCGCGCGGGCGGCAGCCGCGTCGTCGCGGGCATGTACGTAGCCGAGCGGCTGGCCGGCTTCGACACGCTGGCCGATCTCCGCGAGCGCCGTCAGGCCGACACGGTGGTCGATCGCATCCTCGGCGCGCGTGCGGCCGCCGCCGAGCGCGACGACCGCGAGCCCGAGCGCGCGGCAATCGACCCGCTTCACCACGCCGCTCGCGGGCGACGGAACCGGCACGATCACATCCGCCCGGGCAAGATGACGCGCGGGCGCTTCGATCAGGTCCGCCGGGCCGCCGAGCGCCGCCACCATTCTCGCGAAGCGTTCCGCCGCGCCGCCCGATTCGAGCGACTGCAGCAACATCGTGCGCGCGTCGGCGACATCGCGCGCCAGCCCGCCGGTCACGAGCAACTGCGCCGACAGCGCCATCGTGACGTCGTGCAGGCGCGCCGGTCGCGACTTGCCCGTCAGGTAGTCGATCGCACAGGCCACCTCGAGCGCATTGCCCGCGCACGGCGCGAGCGACTGGTTCATGTCGGTCAGGATCGCGGTCGTCTTCATGCCCGCGCCGTTGCCGACGTCGACGATGCTGCGTGCCAGCTCCGCCGATTTCGCGGCAGTCGGCATGAACGCGCCCGAGCCGACCTTGACGTCCATCACGAGCCCGTCGAGCCCCGCCGCGAGCTTCTTCGACAGGATCGACGCGGTGATCATCGCGACCGACTCGACGGTCGCCGTCACATCGCGAATCGCATAGATGCGCTTGTCGGCCGGCGCGAGCCGCGCGGTCTGCCCGATGATCGCGACACCGACGTCACGCACGGTGCGGCGAAACGTGTCCGTGTCCGGTGTCACGTCGTAGCCGGGGATCGCGCCGAGCTTGTCGAGCGTGCCGCCGGTATGGCCGAGCCCGCGCCCCGAGATCATCGGCACATAGCCGCCGCATGCGGCCACCATCGGCCCGAGCATCAGCGACACGACATCGCCGACGCCGCCCGTCGAATGCTTGTCGATGACCGGTCCGCCGAGATCGAGCGCGCGCCAGTCCAGCACGTCGCCGGAATCGCGCTGCGCGAGCGTCAACGCGACGCGCTCGTCGGTGCTCAGGTCGTTGAAGTACACGGCCATCGCGAACGCCGCCACCTGGCCCTCGGTCACGCTGCCGTCGGTCACGCCGCGCACGAACGCGGCAATCTCGTCGCGATCGAGCGGCTGCCGGTCGCGCTTGCGGCGAATGAACTCTTGCGGCAGAAACATCGTTGCGTCTCCTCGATCGCTCAGTGCAGCGAAAAGAACAGGCCGGCGATCGCCGCGCTCATCAGGTTCGACAAGGTCGCGGCCGTCAGCGCACGCAAGCCGTGCCGCGCGACTTCCGAGCGGCGCTCGGGCGCGACCGCGCTGAAGCCGCCCGCGAGAATGGCGATCGACGAGAAGTTCGCGAAGCCGCACAGCGCGAACGACACGATCGCGAGCGTCTTCGGGTCGAGCACTTGAAGGCCGGCCGCCGCGACGTGCTCGCCGCCCTTCAGATACGGCGACAAGTCACCGTACGCGACGAACTCGTTGAAGATCAATTTCTCGCCGATGAAGTTGCCGGCCAGCGCGGCGTCGTGCCACGGCACGCCGATGATCCACGCGAGCGGTGCGAACAGGTGGCCGATGATGCCCAGCAGCGTCACCTGCGGAAAGCCCGCGAACGCGGCCACGCCGCCGACGATGAGGTTCATCAGCGCGATGAGTCCGACGAACGCGATCAGCATCGCGCCGACGTTGATCGCGATCCGCAGCCCCACCGACGCGCCGGACGCCGCCGCCTCGATCACGTTGGCCGCGCGCTTGTCGTCGAAATCGAGCCCGTCGACCACGACGCGGCTCGGCTCCACGGTCGGAAACAGCAGCTTGCCGAACAACAGCCCGCCCGGCACTGCCATGAACGACGCGGCGAGCAGGTACTCCATCTTCACGCCGAGGCCGGCGTAGCCGACCAGCACCGAGCCCGCGACCGATGCCATGCCGCTCGCCATCACCGTGAAGATCTCGGCGCCCGTCATGTGCCGCACGAACGGCTTCACGAGCGCGGGCATTTCGCTCTGCCCGAGAAAGATCGTTGCGACGGCCGAGCACGCCTCGATGCGGCTCACGCCGAGCACTTTCGCGAGCCCCGCGCCGAGGATCGCGACGATCCACTTCATCACGCCGATGTAGTAGAGCACCGAGATCAGCGCGGTGACGAAGATGATCATCGGCAGCACGCGCAGGCCGAACACGAACCCGCCGTCGCCGAACAACTGGAACATCCGGGCGTCGACGAGCCCGCCGAACACGAACGCGATGCCGTGATTGCCCATGTCGAGCACGCGGTTGACACCGTTCGCGGCGGCCGCCAGCGCCGCGCGGCCGGACGGCACGAACAGTACCAGCGCGCCGATCGCGAACTGCGTGAGCAGCGCGGCGATCAGGGTCCGGCCGCTGACCGCGCGCCGATTGTTCGACAGCAGATAGGCCACCATCAGCAGGAACAGCATACCCAGGAGACTGCGCAGAATATCCACCTCGTACTCCTTGCTCTCTATGTTTATTGGATTGCTCGGCAGGGCGGCCCGGCTCGCCCGTGTCACGCCGTCGGTGGATATTACTCGCCGTCATGCACGACGACAACGCAAACAAAATGGCAAGCGCCATGCGGTTTCGCTGGCGTCGTGGATTTACCAAGTTCTCCTATGTACATGAAGATTGCACGGACGCGACGAGGCTCGACCCGTCCCACATATTGAGCGAATTGACCGGGAGGCCGAGAAGAGGCAGTGACCGTGAGGCATGAACGCGCGCGGGGCGATCCGAACGGGCACGCCCCACGCAATCGACGAAATGCGCGGCTCAGCCCGCGCGTTCGACCGGATGCGGCTCGCGCAGCCGGTTCGCGATGCGCGCGGCCTCGTAGTAGCCGGCCGCGGGCGGCCGCTTCAGATAGCGACCCGCGCCGCGCACCGCACGCAGCTCACCGTCGGCCCAGGCAAGCGCACCGCGCGTCAGCGTATGCGTCGCGACGCCCTGCACCGTCATCCCTTCGAACACGTTGAAGTCGACCTGCTGGTGATGGGTCTTCACCGAGATCGTCTTCGTCGCTGCGGGATCCCACACGACCAGATCGGCATCGGCGCCCACTTGCACGGCCCCCTTGCGCGGATACAGGTTGAAGATCTGCGCGGCGTTGGTCGACGTGATCCGCACGAACTCGTTCGGCGTGATGCGGCCATGATTCACGCCGTGATGCCACAGCACCGACATGCGGTCCTCGACGCCGCCGCAGCCGTTCGGGATCTTCGTGAAGTCCTCGCGGCCCATCGCCTTCTGCGACGCGCAGAACACGCAGTGATCGGTCGCCGTCGTATGCAGCTGCCCCGCCTGCAGCGCGCGCCACAGCGCCTCGCGATGCTCGGCCGAGCGGAACGGCGGGCTCATCACGTGTGCGGCCGCGCGCGTCCAGTCCGGATCGCGATACACCGACTCGTCGATCACCAGGTGTCCCGGCAGCACTTCGCCGAATACGCGCAACCCTTCGCTGCGCGCGCGCGTGATCGCATCGACGGCGTCCTTCGCGGATACGTGCACGATATACACGGGCACGCCGAGCACCTGCGCGATGCGGATCGCGCGGTTCGCGGCCTCGCCCTCCACCTCCGGCGGTCGCGACAACGGATGCGCCTCCGGGCCCGTCATCCCGCGCGCGAGCAGCGCCTGCTGAAGCCGGAACACGAGTTCGCCGTTCTCCGCGTGCACCGTTGGCAACGCGCCGAGTTCGAGCGAACGCGAGAAGCTGTTCACGAGCACCTCGTCGTCGGCCATGATCGCGTTCTTGTACGCCATGAAGTGCTTGAAGCTCGACACGCCGTGCTCGCGCACGAGCGTGCCCATGTCGCGGTGCACCGATTCGTCCCACCACGTGACGGCCACGTGGAAACCGTAGTCGGCCGCGGCCTTCTCTGCCCAGCCGCGCCATTCGTGAAATGCGTCCATCAGCGGCTGCTTCGGGCTGGGAATCACGAAATCGATGATGCTGGTCGTGCCGCCCGACAGCCCGGCGGCCGTGCCCGAGTAGAAGTCGTCGCTCGCCGTCGTGCCCATGAACGGCAGTTCCATGTGCGTATGCGGATCGATGCCGCCCGGCATCACGTACTGGTCGTGCGCGTCGACCACCGTCGCGCCGGCCGGCGCGTCGATCGTCTCCGCGATCTGCAGGATCGTGCCGCCGTCCTGCGGGTCGGCACACAGTACGTCCGCGCGATAGGTGCGGTCCGCATCGACCACGGTGCCGCCGCGAATCAGGATTGCCATTTGCTTGCCTCCTCGTTGACTGTCGGGTGCCGCATGCGCTTGCGCATCACGCGCTCGCGATCTGCGCGCGCTGTCCGGCGCGCCACTTCATCCAGGTACCGTACACGCCGGACGCCAGCACGAGCCCGACGAACCACGCATACGTGTAGAGCGTATTGAAGAACGCCGGCACGTTCGGGAACGACGCCGGAAACGCGGTATGCAGGAAGCCGGGCAGGTTCGGCAGCACGCCGATCGCGAGCGCGGCCAGCGCGGCCGGATTCCACCCGCGTGCGTAGCTGAAGTCGCCACGCTCGTCGAACAGCGCGCGCGTGTCGAGCCGCGTGCCGCGAATCAGGAAGTAGTCGACCATCAGGATGCCCGCGACCGGCCCGAGCAGCGCCGAGTAGCCGACGAGCCAGGTGAAGATGTAGCCGTCCGTCGTCGCAAGGATCTTCCACGGCATCATCACGATCGCGAGCGTCGCGGTGATCAAACCGCCCGTGCGGTACGAGATTGCCTTCGGCCACAGGCTCGAGAAATCGTAAGCAGGACCGACCAGGTTCGCCGCAAGATTGCAGCACATCGTATCGAGCGTGAGAATCACGAGCGCGATGCCGACGCCGATGCCGGTCATCCGGCTCGTCAGATCGATCGGATCCCAGATCGCGTTGCCATAGATCACGACGGTGGCCGACGTCACCACGACCGACACCACCGACAGCAGTGCCATCGGCAGCGGCAGCCCGATCGATTGCCCGATCACCTGGTCGCGCTGCGAATGCGCGAAGCGCGTGAAGTCGGGAATGTTCAGCGCGAGCGTTGCCCAGAAGCCGACCATCGCGGTCAGGCCCGGCCAGAACGTCGCCCAGAAGAGCCCGGCCTTCTTGCCGCCCGCGACGAACTGCGACGGCGCCGACAGCATCGTGCCGAAGCCGCCCGCCTGCGACGTCGCCCACCACACGAGCGCGATGCACATCACGACCTTGATCGGCGCGGACCAGCTCTCGAGCCAGCGGATCGAGTCGGTGCCATGCCAGATGAAGTACAGCTGCAGCGCCCAGAACACGAGGAAGCACGCGAGCTGCCCGAGCGAAATGCCGATGAGCGGCAGCGCGGCGCCGTGCAGCGCGTTACCGGTCAGGATGTTTAGCAACGTGTAGATCGCGCTGCCGCCGAGCCAACTCTGGATGCCGTACCAGCCGCACGCGACGATCGCGCGCAGCATCGCGGGCAGCTTCGCGCCCTGTGTGCCGAACGACGCGCGCACGAGCACTGCATACGGAATTCCATGCTTCGCGCCCGCATGACCGATCAGCAGCATCGGCACGAGCACGATCAGGTTGCCGAGCAACACCGTCAGCACCGCCTGCCAGGGCGACATGCCTTCCTGGATCAACCCGGCCGCGAGCATGTACGACGCGATGTTCATCACCATCCCGACCCACAGCGCCGCGAAGTGATACCAGCGCCATGTGCGCTGCGCCATCGTCGTCGGGGCGAGGTCGTCGTTGTACAGGCTGCCGCCCGGCGCCGCGGCGCTGTCGGGATCGGCGGGAATCGCTGCTGGTTTCATCGGACGCGCTCCACGTAAACGTCAGTGCCGGCATCGCGAGATGCCGGCAGGACAGGACACAAGCAGCAGCGCGAGCGATCCCGCGCCGCCGGCCGTCGGTCAGGCAGCCTTCGCGTGCTTCGCGGGTTCCGCCGGGCTCGCGCCGGCGTCGGCACGCGCCGGGTTGTTCGGATGCGTGGTCCAGTTCGCATAGTCGCCCGCGTCGACCCGCTCCATCGTGATGCATTGCTCGACCGGACACACATGCATGCAAAGATTGCACCCGACGCACTCCGCATCCACCACCTCGAAGTGCCGCACGCCGTCCTTCTCGGCCGTGATCGCCTGGTGCGACGTGTCCTCGCACGCGATATGGCACAACCCGCACTGGATGCAGCGGTCCTGGTCGATGCGCGCCTTGATGTCGTACTTCAGGTTCAGGTATTTCCAGTCGGTCACGTTCGGCACCGCGCGCCCGCGCACGTCGTCGAGCGTCGCGTAGCCCTTCTCGTCCATCCAGTTCGACAGCCCGTCGGCGAGATCCGATACGATCCGGAATCCGTAATGCATCGCGGCGGTGCACACCTGCACGCTTCCGGCGCCGAGCACGATGAACTCGGCCGCGTCACGCCACGACGAAATCCCGCCGATGCCGGAGATCGGCAGGTTCGGCGTTTCCGGGTCACGCGCAATCTCCGCGACCATGTTCAGCGCGATCGGCTTGACCGCCGGCCCGCAGTATCCGCCGTGCGTGCCCTTGCCGTCGACGGTGGGCATCGGCGCCATCTGGTCGAGATCCACCGCGACGATCGAGTTGATCGTGTTGATCAGCGACACGCCGTCCGCGCCGCCCTTGTAAGCGGCGCGCGAGCCCATCCGGATGTCGCTGATGTTCGGCGTGAGCTTCACGAGACACGGCAGCTTCGTGCCTTCCTTGACCCAGCGCGTGACCATCTCGACGTATTCCGGCACCTGCCCGACGGCCGCGCCCATTCCGCGTTCGCTCATCCCGTGCGGGCAACCGAAGTTCAGTTCGACCGCATCGGCGCCCGTATCCTCGACCAGCGGCAGGATCCATTTCCAGTCGCGCTCGTTGCACGGCACCATCAGCGACACGATCAGCGCGCGGTCGGGCCAGTCGCGCTTCACCTGCGCGATCTCTTTCAGGTTCACGTCGAGCGGGCGGTCGGTGATCAGCTCGATGTTGTTCAACCCGGCGATCCGCTGGCCGTTCCACTGCACCGCGCCGTAGCGCGAGCTGACGTTGACGACGTGCGGATCGAGCCCGAGCGTCTTCCAGACGACGCCGCCCCAGCCCGCCTCGAACGCGCGATTGACGTTGTACGCCTTGTCGGTCGGCGGCGCGGAGGCGAGCCAGAACGGATTCGGCGAAGTGATGCCTGCGATGGTGCAGCGAAGGTCGGCCATGTTCGGCTCCGTGAAAAGGGGGCGTTTATCGTGATCCGCGTGGCGCGCGCCATGCACGCGCCGCGCGCGATGCCGTTGCGTATGCCGTGCTCACGCGGCCTTGGCGGCACGCTGCGCGAGCGCCGCGTCGATCGCCGCCGCCGCACGCTTGCCGTCCTGTACGGCCTGCACCGTGAGGTCAATGCCGTCCGTCTCCGCGCAATCGCCGCCGGCCCATACGTCGGGCAATGCCGTGCGTCCGTCCGCGTCGACCGCGATGCGCGAACCGTCCGCGGTCAGCAGCGCGGCGGCGACACCGTCCGGCGCCAGCGTCTGGCCGATCGCCTTCAGCACCATGTCGGCGTCGATGGTGAAACGCTCGCCCGACGCGGCCTCGAATTCGACGCCCGTCACGTGCCCGTCCGCACCCGCGATGCGCACCGGCTTCGCGTGCGTGATGAGCGTGACGCCGCTCTTTTGCGCGAATTCGCGTTCGGCCCAGGTCGCGCTCATCGCGTCCACGCCACGGCGATACACCATCGTCACGCGCTCCGCGCCGAGCTTGCGGCTTTGCACCGATGCGTCGATCGCCGTGTTGCCGCCGCCGATCACGACCACCCGCCGCCCGACCGGCACGTTCTCCAGAGCGTCGGCCTGCCGCACCTGCTCGATGAAGTCGACCGCGTCCATCACGCCGGTCAATTGCTCGCCGTCGATCGCGAGCGTGCGCACGCCGCCGAGGCCGATCGCGAGAAACACCGCGTCATGCTGTTCGCGCAGCGCATCGAGCGTCACGTCGCGGCCGAGCGCGACGCCCGTTTCCAGCGCGATGCCGCCGACCGACAACAGCCACGCCACTTCGCGCTGCGCGAAATCGTCGACCGTCTTGTACGCAGCGATCCCGTATTCGTTCAGGCCGCCCGCCTTCGGCCGCGCATCGAACAGCGTGACGCGATGCCCGGCGAGCGCGAGCCGGTGTGCGCAGGCCAGCCCGGCCGGCCCTGCGCCGACCACCGCGACATGCCGCCCCGTGTCGGGTGCGCGCGTGAATCGCACGGCGCCGCTCGCCATCGCCCAGTCGGTCGCATGCCGCTGCAGCGCGCCGATCGCGACCGGCTGCGCGTCCTGATGATTGCGCACGCACGCGCCTTCGCAGAGGATCTCGGTCGGACACACGCGTGCGCACATTCCGCCGAGCGGATTCGCGGACAGGATGTCGGTCGCGGCACCTTTCAGATTGCCGTTGCCGATCTTGCGGATGAAGCCCGGAATGTCGATTTGCGTCGGGCAGGCCTGCACGCACGGTGCGTCGTAGCAGTAGTGGCAGCGGCTGGCGGCGGCCGCGGCGGCAGTCGGATCGAGCAGCGGCGCGATATCGGCGAATTCGCACGAGAGTTGCGTGGACGACAGGCGATGCGCGGCGATATCGCCGGTTGGCTTGGTGGTCATACGCGTTCCTTCGACTGAGTGGAGACAAAGCCGTCCCCGCCGCCTGCGAATGCGCAGTCGGGGCGGTCATGCATCAGGAGTGCTACGGTTACGCGATGCGCAGCCTGCCGGCCGCGCTATACCCGATCCATCATGAAGCCGGCTCGCATGCGCGCGACAGCATCGCGTGCAGCAGCACGTTCGCGCCGGCCTCGATCCATGCAGGCGTCGCGTCCTCGATCTCGTTGTGACTGATGCCGTCGACGCAGGGCACGAACACCATCGACGTCGGTGCGACCTGCGCCAGGTAACACGCGTCATGACCCGCGCCCGACACGATGTCGCGATGCGAGTAACCGAAGCGATCGGCCGCGTCGCGCACGGCCGCGACGCAGGCCGGATCGAATGCGACGGGCTTGTAGTAGAAAATCTGCTCGAGCGCGGTTTCGAGCCCGATCTCGCCCGCGATGCGCGCGACGCCATCGCGCAGCGCGGCGTCCATCTTCGCGAGCACGGCGTCGTCTGGGTGACGGAAATCCACGGTGAAGAACACGCGCCCCGGAATCACGTTGCGCGAGTTCGGGTGAACCTGCATCATCCCGACCGTCGCGCAGCCGAACGGCGCGTGATCGAGGCCGATCCGGTTCACGAGATCGACCACGCGCGATGCGCCGAGCAGCGCGTCGCGGCGTCGCGGCATCGGCGTCGGCCCCGCATGTGCTTCCTGGCCCGTGAACGTGATCTCGTACCAGCGCTGCCCCTGCGCGTCGGTCACGACGCCGATCGTCTTGCACTCCGCCTCGAGAATCGGCCCCTGCTCGATATGCAGTTCGAACGCCGCATGCAGCTTGCGGCCACCGCACGGCACGTCGCCCGCGTAGCCGATACGCGCGAGTTCCTCGCCGATCGTCTTGCCGTCGACGTCCTTGCGCGACAGCCCGTACTCGAGCGGGAACACGCCCGCGAACACACCCGACGCGACCATCGCCGGCGCGAAACGCGACCCTTCCTCGTTGGTCCAGATCACGACCTCGACCGGATGTTCGGTCTCGATGCCGTGATCGTTCAGACTCCGAATCACTTCGAGGCCGCCCAGCACGCCGTAGATGCCGTCGAAGCGGCCGCCGGTCGGCTGCGAATCGGCGTGCGATCCGGTGACGACCGGCGCCGCGTCGGGCACGCGCCCCGCGCGACGCATGAACACGTTGCCCATCGTATCGACCGTGACCGTGCAGCCGGCGGCGTTCGCCCAGCCGACGATCAAGTCGCGTCCGGCCTTGTCGAGATCGGTCAGCGCGAGGCGGCAGACGCCGCCCTTCGGCGTCGCGCCGATCTTCGCGACCTCCATCAGGCTGTCCCACAACCGCCTGCCGTCGACCTTGATCGACGTGTCGAATGCTGCCCGCTTCGCTGTTTCCGATACCGCGTCCATTCGTATCGCTCCTGTGGGTCGGTCATGCCGTCGTTCCGGTCGGCGCCGGTGCGCGCATTGCCGCTGTCGGGGCAAACCCGCACCGGCGAGGTGCAGAGGCGCATCGTTCGCGCGATTCGCCCGGTCGCTCGGCGGATTGCCGGCACTGCATTCCGTCGATCGTCAAATCCTGTCCGATTGGACAGGTTTTAGACGATCAAAATGCACAGCGCAATGCCTTTCTTGCGTGAATCGAAGGAGCGAGAAACGTGCCACCGCATCGCAGCATCGCGCGCGACGATTTGTGGGGGCACGTGCGTTCGACGCGAACCAGCGGCTAGAATGAAGCGCAACGCGGCATGCGAGCCGCGCGAGGGTGACGATGAGACATGACGAAGCGGCCGCCGAAGCCACCAGCGACGACGAAACCAACACGCCTTTGCGGCGACGCAAGGCGCACATCCGCGAGTCCAACGAGGCGCATCTGCTGGCCTGTGCGGAAGCCGTATTCGCGGAGCGCGGGCTCGACGGCGCAAGCACCGCAATGATCGCCGAACGTGCGGGCCTGCCGAAAGCGAACCTGCATTACTACTTCCCGACGAAGCTTGCGCTGTACCGTCGCGTGCTCGACGACCTGTTCGAAGACTGGCACCGCGCGGCCGGCTCGTTCGAGGCCGGCGACGATCCGGTCGAGGCGATCGGCGGCTACGTGCGCGCGAAGATGGATCTGTCGCGGCGGCGCCCGCTCGGCTCGAAGGTCTGGGCCAACGAGATCATCCACGGTGCCGCGCACATGCAGGACATCCTGTCGGAGCGCGTGAAGCCCTGGTTCGACACGCGCGTGACGGTAATCGAAGGCTGGATCGCGCGCGGGCTGCTCGCCCCGATCGATGCGCACGCGTTGATGTACCTGATCTGGGCGACCACCCAGCACTACGCGGATTTCGATGCGCAGATCCGCGCGCTGAGCGGCAAGCGTGCGTTCACGCAGAAGGCGTTCGCGGAGAAGACCGAGCAGGTCGTGCAGCTCGTGATCCGCGCGTGCGGGGCGGTGTCGCCGGGAGGGAGCGCGTAACGCGATCGTGCGCCCCGGGAAAGTGAAACGGGCGACGTGCACGAAGGCCGCCGCCCGCATCGCGATACGGCATGCGTGCCGTATCGCGCATGATGCGTCGATACGCTAGCGTTACGCGACGCGCTCGATCGCGATCGCCGTCGCCTCGCCGCCGCCGATGCACAGCGACGCGACGCCGCGCTTCAGCCCGTGTGTTTCGAGCGCGGCCAGCAGCGTCACCATCACGCGTGCGCCCGATGCACCGATCGGATGGCCCAGCGCGCATGCACCGCCGTGCACGTTGACCTTGTCGTGCGACAGGTCGAGATCGCGCATCGCGGCCATCGCCACCACTGCGAAAGCCTCGTTGATCTCGAACAGGTCAACGTCGCGCAGGTTCCAGCCGGTTTTCTCCGACAGCTTGCGGATCGCGCCGATCGGCGCCGTGGCGAACAGGCCGGGCTTGTTCGCGTAGGTCGAGTGCCCGACGATCACCGCCTTCGGCGCGAGGCCGAGCCGGTCCGCTTCCGAGCGACGCATCATCACGAGCGCGGCCGCGCCGTCCGAAATCGACGACGAATTGGCCGCCGTCACCGTACCGCCTTCGCGGAAAGCCGGCTTGAGCGTCGGAATCTTGTCGAGCTTCGCCTTGCCCGGCTGCTCGTCGATCGACACGACGGCTTCCGTCTTGCCGGCCTTCACGGTCACCGGCGCGATCTCCGACACGAAGCGCCCTTCCGCGATCGCGCGTTGTGCGCGCGTCAGCGATGCGATCGCGAACGCATCCTGCTCGTCACGCGTGAACTGGTAAGCCTGCGCGCAATCCTCCGCGAACGTGCCCATCAGCCGGCCCTTGTCATATGCGTCCTCGAGCCCGTCGAGGAACATGTGGTCGAGCACCTGGCCATGCCCCATGCGCATCCCGGCACGCGCTTTCGGCAGCAGATACGGCGCATTCGTCATGCTCTCCATCCCGCCCGCGACCGCCACGTCGGCCGATCCTGCCAGCAGCAGGTCGTGCGCGAACATCGCGGCCTTCATCCCCGAGCCGCACATCTTGTTGACCGTGGTCGCGCCCGTCGCCAGCGGCAAGCCGGCCTTCAGCGCAGCCTGCCGCGCCGGCGCCTGTCCCTGGCCGGCCGGCAGCACACAGCCGAACACGATTTCATCGATGCGCTCGGCCGGCACCCGCGCGCTTTCGAGCGCCGCGCGAATCGCCACCGCGCCGAGCTCGCTCGCACTGGCCGCGGCCAGGTCGCCCTGAAAACCACCCATCGGCGTGCGAGCAGCGCCGACGATTACGATCGGATCCTGTGTCGTCATGATTGCATTCCTCCAGTGTCAGCGCGGTGCCATTCGCAGCGCGCCATCGAGACGGATGACTTCGCCGTTCAGCATCGTATTCTCGGCGATGTGGCGCACCAGCGCCGCGAATTCCTCCGGGCGGCCGAGCCGCGGCGGAAACGGTACGCTCTTGCCGAGCGCGTCCTGCACGTCCTGCGGCATGCCGGCCATCATCGGCGTCGCGAAGATGCCCGGCGCGATCGTCACCACGCGAATACCGAATCGCGCGAGCTCGCGCGCGATCGGCAGCGTCATACCGACCACGCCGCTCTTCGATGCCGCATACGCGGCCTGCCCGATCTGGCCGTCGAACGCCGCGACCGATGCGGTATTGACGATCACACCGCGCTCGCCTTCCGCGTCGGCGTCCTGCTTCGACATCGCTTCCGCAGCCAGCCGGATCATGTTGAACGTGCCGACCAGATTGATCGACACCGCCCGCGCGAAGCGATCGAGCGAATGCGGGCCTTCGCGGCCGACGACCTTCTCGCCCGGTGCGACGCCCGCACAATTCACGAGCGCGTCGATGCGGCCGAACGCGTCGCGCGCGGCGGCAACGGCGGCCTGTCCGTCGGCTTCGCTCGTCACGTCGGTCTTCACAAAGCGCGCAGCCGCGCCCAGCTCGTGCGCGAGGTTCGCACCGGCGTCTTCATTCACGTCCAGCAGCACGGCCTTGCCGCCTTCCGCGACCACCATGCGCGCCACCGCCGCACCGAGGCCCGAACCGGCGCCCGTAATCAGAAAAACGCGATCGTTGATTTTCATTCGCAGTCCGTATTCAGTATTCAGGATTGAGCGGTCTTCTCGGCTTCCAGCTTGCGCAGCACGAAGCGCTGGATCTTGCCGCTCGGGGTTTTCGGCAGCGCGTCGACGAAGTCGATCGCGCGAGGATAGGCGTGTGCCGACAGCCGCCGCTTCACATGCTGGCTCAGTTCGTCGGCCAGCGCCGGTGTGCCGTCGAAGCCTTTGGACAGCACGACGAACGCCTTGACGATTTCCGTGCGCTCCGGGTCGGGCACGCCGATCACCGCGGCCTCGCTGACGGCCGGATGCTCGATCAGCGCGCTTTCCACGTCGAACGGACCGATCCGGTAGCCGGACGACGTGATCACGTCGTCCGCGCGGCCGATAAAGCTTACGGTGCCGTCCGGCTCGAGCTCGACGTTGTCGCCCGTCCGGTAATAGCCGCCCGCGATCGCCGGCGTGTCTTGCTGCCAGTAACCGTGGAACCACAGCAACGGCGAGCGCGCGATGTCGATCGCGAGGATCCCGGGCTCGCCGGGGCCAAGCTCGCGGCCGGCTTCGTCGAGCACCGCGACGCGATAGCCGGGCATCGCCAAGCCCGCCGAACCGGCATGGACGACGTGCGTGAGCCCGTGATGATTGTTCACGACCATCCCGAGTTCGGTCTGGCCGTAGTGATCGTAGATCGGCGCGCCGAGTGCCGCGTGGAACCAGCGCACGACTTCCGGATTCAGCGGTTCGCCCGCGCTGCTGACGACCCGCAGTTGCCCTTTCAGGCGCGCGGCCGCTTCGGTGCCGGCCGCCATCAGCATCCGGTACGCGGTCGGCGAGCCCGCCAGGCTCGTGATGCCGAGCCGTTCGATCACGTCGTAGGTGCTGTCGACCGTGAAGCTGCCCTCGTATAACGTCGTCGCATGGCCGAGCAGCAGCGGGCCCGTAATCGCGTAATAAAGGCCGTATGCCCAGCCCGGATCGGCGATGTTCCAGAAGCGATCGCTGGCGCGCAGGTCCACCGCGTCGCGCATGTACGCGCCGAACGCGAGCAGCGCACGCAGCGGCACCGGCACGCCCTTTGGCAAACCGGTCGTGCCCGACGTCGACATCATCATGAACAGGTCGGTGCCCTTGCGCGGGACCGGTTCGAATACGTCGGACTGCGCGTCGAGTGCCGCGCGGAAATCGATGTCGCCTGACGGCAACGCGTCGCCCGACTCGCGAACCGTCGCGACACGCGGGCATTCGACGACATCGTCGAGCTTCGCGCGGTTTGCAGTGTTCGTGACGACCAGCCGCGCATTGCTCATGCGCAACCGGTGCTCGATCGCCTTCGGGCCGAACGCGGTGAAGAGCGGCTGATAGATGGCGCCCACGCGCCACGTGCCGAGAATCGTCGCGACAAGTTCTGGCGTGCGGGGCAACAGGCCAGCCACCACGTCGCCCGGCTTCACGCCCTGCTCGGCCAGCAGATTCGCGACCCGCGCGGAGAGCGCCTGCATCTGCGCGAACGTGAAGCTGCGATGCTGGCCGCCCGCGCCGATCCAGTCCAGCGCGATCGCGTCCGGGTTCGCCGCCGCATGCCGGTCGCAGCATTCGACGCAGGCATTCAGGCCCTGCTCCAGATCGCCGTAAAGTGTTGCGGCGGCGGTCTCGATACGAAATCCGGCCACGGCGTCGGCGTAGGCCGGCACCACCCGGGCGGTTGCTCCATCACGCATGCGTGTCTCCTGTTCGTTATGCCCGCCGGCGAACCGGGGTATATCGATGATGGTAGACAGCCGTCACATTGCAATCAATGACAAACAGAATCTAGAATCGTGATCGCTTTTGCCATGTCTGGAGGACATGAAAAAATGGGGCCGCAGATGATTTCATCGGATTTCGTCGAGGATGCGCTCGAGAGTTTGCGCAGGCGGCGGATTCCGACGGAGCCCGTCCTGCGCATTGCCGGCCTGCCGGCTGCCGTGCGCGAGCCCGTCACGCCACAGCAGTACGGGCGACTGTGGCTGGCGATCGCCAACGCGATCGACGATGAATTCTTCGGACTCGCGGCGCGCCCGATGCGGCGCGGCAGCTTCACACTGCTGTGTCATGCGGTCCTGCACGCGGGCACGCTCGAGAAGGCGCTGCGGCGAGCGCTGCAGTTTCTGCGCGTGGTGCTCGACGAACCGCGCGGCGAGCTCGTGGTCGCCGACGGTCAAGCACAGATCGTCCTCACGCAGACAGGCGCACCGTATTCGGCGTTCGCTTACCGGACGTTCTGGTTGATCCTGCTCGGCGTCGCCTGCTGGCTGATCGGCCGACGCATTCCGTTGCAGCGCATCGATTTCGCGTGCCCGAGCCCGGACCAGCGCAGCGACTACCATCAGTTCTTCGGTGTGCCCGTCCATTTCGACCGCCCGGACAGCCGGCTCGCATTCAACGCCGCATACCTCGCGCTGCCGACGATCCGCTCCGCGCAGGCCCTGAAAACCTTCCTGCGCGGCGCGCCCGGCAACCTGCTCGTGCGCTATCGGCACGACACCGGCTGGGTTGCGAAGACGCGCGCGCATCTGAAAGCGCAGCCGGCCGCCGAATGGCCGGACTTCGACACGCTGGCCGTGCGCCTCGGCACGACGCCCGCGACGCTGCGACGACGCCTGCGCAGCGAGGGGCAGAGCTTTGCTTCGATCAAGGACGAGCTACGAGGCGCGCTGGCCCAGTCGCTGCTGCGCGGAGATACGCTCAGCGTCGCGGAAATCGCGGTAGAACTCGGTTTTACCGAGCCCAGCGCGTTTCATCGCGCGTTCCGGAAATGGACAGGAACGAGCCCAGGCGCGTTTCGGCGGGATGTCAATGCGGCGCAGGCGGAGCATTGAATTGCAGTGCGGGGGCACGCGCGGCCGAAACCGGAGTAGCCACGATCGAATAGCCGTGGTGCCGGAGTGCGAGAGCCGTCGCGGTCCGCTTGCCGATTTTGACGCTTCAAATGCAAAAACCCCCGCCTGTTTGGGCGGGGGTTTCTGGCTTAGGGAGCCTGACGATTACCTACTTTCACACGGGAATCCGCACTATCATCGGCGTAGAGTCGTTTCACGGTCCTGTTCGGGATGGGAAGGGGTGGGACCGACTCGCTATGGTCATCAGGCAAAGGGGGTTGTCCTGCTGGCATGGCCAACAGAACCAATCTTGGAAGAAGCAGTAATCTTGAGTTGTGTGTATCACACACGAGAATCCAACTTGTCCGACGCGCTCATCTTGGCGCGAGACAGACTTGTTATAGGATCAAGCCTTACGGGCAATTAGTATCGGTTAGCTGAACGCATTACTGCGCTTACACACCCGACCTATCAACGTCCTGGTCTCGAACGACCCTTCAAGGGGATCTAGTCCCCGGGGATATCTCATCTTAAGGCGAGTTTCCCGCTTAGATGCTTTCAGCGGTTATCTCTTCCGAACATAGCTACCCGGCGATGCCACTGGCGTGACAACCGGTACACCAGAGGTTCGTCCACTCCGGTCCTCTCGTACTAGGAGCAGCCCCCTTCAAATATCCAACGCCCACGGCAGATAGGGACCAAACTGTCTCACGACGTTTTAAACCCAGCTCACGTACCTCTTTAAATGGCGAACAGCCATACCCTTGGGACCGGCTACAGCCCCAGGATGAGATGAGCCGACATCGAGGTGCCAAACACCGCCGTCGATATGAACTCTTGGGCGGTATCAGCCTGTTATCCCCAGAGTACCTTTTATCCGTTGAGCGATGGCCCTTCCATACAGAACCACCGGATCACTATGACCTGCTTTCGCACCTGCTCGACTTGTCGGTCTCGCAGTTAAGCACGCTTATGCCATTGCACTATCAGCACGATTTCCGACCGTACCTAGCGTACCTTCGTACTCCTCCGTTACGCTTTGGGAGGAGACCGCCCCAGTCAAACTGCCTACCATGCACTGTCCCCGACCCGGATCACGGGCCAAGGTTAGAACCTCAAACAAACCAGGGTGGTATTTCAAGGACGGCTCCACCGAAACTAGCGTTCCGGTTTCATAGCCTCCCACCTATCCTACACAGATCGGTTCAAAGTCCAATGCAAAGCTACAGTAAAGGTTCATGGGGTCTTTCCGTCTAGCCGCGGGTAGATTGCATCATCACAAACACTTCAACTTCGCTGAGTCTCGGGAGGAGACAGTGTGGCCATCGTTACGCCATTCGTGCAGGTCGGAACTTACCCGACAAGGAATTTCGCTACCTTAGGACCGTTATAGTTACGGCCGCCGTTTACCGGGACTTCAATCAAGAGCTTGCACCCCATCATTTAATCTTCCGGCACCGGGCAGGCGTCACACCCTATACGTCCACTTTCGTGTTTGCAGAGTGCTGTGTTTTTATTAAACAGTCGCAGCCACCAGTTTATTGCAACCCCTTCACCCTCCTGGCGCAGGCCAGTCAAGCTACAAGGGCGTACCTTATCCCGAAGTTACGGTACCAATTTGCCGAGTTCCTTCTCCCGAGTTCTCTCAAGCGCCTTAGAATACTCATCTCGCCCACCTGTGTCGGTTTGCGGTACGGTCATCGTTAGACTGAAGCTTAGAGGCTTTTCTTGGAACCACTTCCAATTGCTTCGCTCCCGAAGGAGCTCGCGCCACACCCTTGAATTACGCGCCCGGATTTGCCTAAGCGCCTTCTCCAATGCAGCGACCGGGACTTCCAACACCCGGACAACCTTCCGCGATCCGTCCCCCCATCGCATCTAACAATGGTGCAGGAATATTGACCTGCTTCCCATCAGCTACGCATTTCTGCCTCGCCTTAGGGGCCGACTCACCCTACGCCGATGAACGTTGCGTAGGAAACCTTGGGCTTACGGCGAGGGGGCCTTTCACCCCCTTTATCGCTACTCATGTCAGCATTCGCACTTCCGATACCTCCAGCACCCTTTACAAGGCACCTTCGCAGGCTTACGGAACGCTCTCCTACCATGCGTGCAAGCACGCATCCGCAGCTTCGGTATATAGCTTAGCCCCGTTACATCTTCCGCGCAGGACGACTCGATCAGTGAGCTATTACGCTTTCTTTAAAGGGTGGCTGCTTCTAAGCCAACCTCCTGACTGTTTTAGCCTTCCCACTTCGTTTCCCACTTAGCTATATTTGGGGACCTTAGCTGGCGGTCTGGGTTGTTTCCCTCTTGACACCGGACGTTAGCACCCGATGTCTGTCTCCCGTGATTGCACTCTTCGGTATTCGGAGTTTGCTATGGCGGGGTAATCTGCAATAGACCCCCCAACCATGACAGTGCTCTACCCCCGAAGGTGAGACACGAGGCACTACCTAAATAGTTTTCGGAGAGAACCAGCTATTTCCAGGTTTGTTTAGCCTTTCACCCCTATCCACAGCTCATCCCCTAACTTTTCAACGTTAGTGGGTTCGGACCTCCAGTACGTGTTACCGCACCTTCATCCTGGCCATGGATAGATCACCTGGTTTCGGGTCTACGCCCAGCAACTGAACGCCCTATTCGGACTCGCTTTCGCTACGCCTGCCCTATACGGTTAAGCTTGCTACTGAACGTAAGTCGCTGACCCATTATACAAAAGGTACGCCGTCACCCCTTACGAGGCTCCGACTGTTTGTATGCATGCGGTTTCAGGATCTATTTCACTCCCCTCCCGGGGTTCTTTTCGCCTTTCCCTCACGGTACTGGTTCACTATCGGTCGATCACGAGTATTTAGCCTTGGAGGATGGTCCCCCCATCTTCAGACAGGATTTCACGTGTCCCGCCCTACTTGTCGCACACCTAGTTCTTTCATACTGTTTTCGCCTACAGGGCTATCACCTGCTATGGCCGCACTTTCCAGAGCGTTCGGCTAACAATACAAATAAAGAGTGCAAGGCTCATCCCATTTCGCTCGCCACTACTTTGGGAATCTCGGTTGATTTCTTTTCCTGCGGTTACTTAGATGTTTCAGTTCACCGCGTTCGCTTCGCATGGCCTATGTATTCAGCCATGGATACTCCATACGGAGTGGGTTTCCCCATTCGGACATCCCCGGATCAAAGCTTGTTTGCCAGCTCCCCGGGGCTTTTCGCAGGCTACCGCGTCCTTCATCGCCTGTGATCGCCAAGGCATCCACCACATGCACTTGTTCGCTTGACCCTATAACGAGTCTGTCTCTTCGACAGTCGCTACAGGTTGAGTTCTCGCGTTGTGCCGTATTCCAATTGAGTCGAACAATGAAGTTCGAATCATCTTGAGATACATCGATACAATCACAACCCGGATAGTTTCCACGTCCATCTCAAGACGCTTCCGCTATCCAAATTACTTACTTCTTCCAGATTGTTAAAGAACGACAGCCGATACTTTCGTACCGCTCTGACTGGCTCAATCGCCAATGGGTAAGATTCGATTCGTTCTCTCGAACCCAATCAAACATTATCCATTGGGGCTCCCTTCGGGAGTGAGATGCTCGTAAGCGCTAAAGCGCTAACGATCATCGCAATTGGTGGAGGCAGACGGGATCGAACCGACGACCCCCTGCTTGCAAAGCAGGTGCTCTCCCAGCTGAGCTATGCCCCCATTGAGTACAGATACCCTCAGGTGTACTACCGCCAGACAATGGTGGGTCTGGTTGGATTCGAACCAACGACCCCCGCCTTATCAAGACGGTGCTCTAACCGACTGAGCTACAGACCCCTGAGTCTGTCTTTAATTTACAGCCGATAAGCGTGAGCGCTCAACTTTGCGAGATAGCTCTGGAAAGGAGGTGATCCAGCCGCACCTTCCGATACGGCTACCTTGTTACGACTTCACCCCAGTCATGAATCCTACCGTGGTGACCGTCCTCCTTGCGGTTAGACTAGCCACTTCTGGTAAAACCCACTCCCATGGTGTGACGGGCGGTGTGTACAAGACCCGGGAACGTATTCACCGCGGCATGCTGATCCGCGATTACTAGCGATTCCAGCTTCATGCACTCGAGTTGCAGAGTGCAATCCGGACTACGATCGGTTTTCTGGGATTAGCTCCCCCTCGCGGGTTGGCAACCCTCTGTTCCGACCATTGTATGACGTGTGAAGCCCTACCCATAAGGGCCATGAGGACTTGACGTCATCCCCACCTTCCTCCGGTTTGTCACCGGCAGTCTCCTTAGAGTGCTCTTGCGTAGCAACTAAGGACAAGGGTTGCGCTCGTTGCGGGACTTAACCCAACATCTCACGACACGAGCTGACGACAGCCATGCAGCACCTGTGCGCCGGTTCTCTTTCGAGCACTCCCGCCTCTCAGCAGGATTCCGGCCATGTCAAGGGTAGGTAAGGTTTTTCGCGTTGCATCGAATTAATCCACATCATCCACCGCTTGTGCGGGTCCCCGTCAATTCCTTTGAGTTTTAATCTTGCGACCGTACTCCCCAGGCGGTCAACTTCACGCGTTAGCTACGTTACTAAGGAAATGAATCCCCAACAACTAGTTGACATCGTTTAGGGCGTGGACTACCAGGGTATCTAATCCTGTTTGCTCCCCACGCTTTCGTGCATGAGCGTCAGTATTGGCCCAGGGGGCTGCCTTCGCCATCGGTATTCCTCCACATCTCTACGCATTTCACTGCTACACGTGGAATTCTACCCCCCTCTGCCATACTCTAGCCTGCCAGTCACCAATGCAGTTCCCAGGTTGAGCCCGGGGATTTCACATCGGTCTTAGCAAACCGCCTGCGCACGCTTTACGCCCAGTAATTCCGATTAACGCTTGCACCCTACGTATTACCGCGGCTGCTGGCACGTAGTTAGCCGGTGCTTATTCTTCCGGTACCGTCATCCCCCGGCCATATTAGGACCAAGGATTTCTTTCCGGACAAAAGTGCTTTACAACCCGAAGGCCTTCTTCACACACGCGGCATTGCTGGATCAGGCTTTCGCCCATTGTCCAAAATTCCCCACTGCTGCCTCCCGTAGGAGTCTGGGCCGTGTCTCAGTCCCAGTGTGGCTGGTCGTCCTCTCAGACCAGCTACTGATCGTCGCCTTGGTAGGCCTTTACCCCACCAACTAGCTAATCAGCCATCGGCCAACCCTATAGCGCGAGGCCCGAAGGTCCCCCGCTTTCATCCGTAGATCGTATGCGGTATTAATCCGGCTTTCGCCGGGCTATCCCCCACTACAGGACATGTTCCGATGTATTACTCACCCGTTCGCCACTCGCCACCAGGTGCAAGCACCCGTGCTGCCGTTCGACTTGCATGTGTAAGGCATGCCGCCAGCGTTCAATCTGAGCCAGGATCAAACTCTTCAGTTCAAACCTGTTACTGTTTTCGGTTCTTTCGAACCGGTCGCTCACTCAAAGCTGACAGGAATATGAATCACTTCATAAACCTGACTTACTTTAGTGTGAGACTCTTGATACTTTTGCTATCTGATCCGAGGATCAGCTCGCTACCATCAAGCGCCCACACTTATCGGCTGTTAATTTTTAAAGAGCATTTCTGCGGGAAACCTGGAGTTTCTCAGCAGCGCTGCGTTTTCAGCAGCAGAGAAGCGAGATTATGAACCGCGTTTCTCGGTTCGTCAACAACTTTTTGAACTGCTTCGTTGCGACGACCGGGGTTCAACTTCGTGTGCGTCGGGGGTTCTACAGCCAGCCCAACCGCACCGCTTCCCTTCTTCCTCCGCGCCGCGTTGCCGTTAGCGCGAAAGAGGCGTGATTCTATGCACCCGCCCCCGTCTCCGCAAGCCCTTTGTGAAAATATTTTGAAAAGCCCCCCGTGCGCTGCCGCGCACGGGGGCTTCGGGCTCGGCGCGCTCCACACCGCCTGCAGCGCGAGGCACCCGCGACGAATCCGAGACGAGTCCTTCTTTCCTCGTGGCCCTGGCACAGGCGATCGAATGCGCCCTCTGTTCGACCGCGCTACGCATTTGCCTCCCGCCAATCACGCCCCGGCTGTATAAACCAGGGAACGTATGCCGTCGAGTATCATGCCGCGACCGAACAACGCACTTATACCGACGATGGACAGCACCACTCAATCCGACGATGCCGATCTCCGCGATGAATACGCCGCGCTGCGCGAGCGCGCCGACATGCTCGAAGAACGGGTTCCACCGCTCCTGCAACGCATCTCGGATGTCCTGCCTCGCATCAGCGGCGTGTCGGAACTGGCAGATGAGCATCGTGAACGGCTCGTGGGCGCGCGTAACGCAGCAATGGTCTCGATCGAAAATTATCAACAGGCGATCCCGTTCCTGCAGACGGCCGACTCGATCATCGAGCAACTCGACAAGACGCCCGAGCGCGACGAAGACATCGAGTGGCGCGAATCGCTGCTGCAGCGACTCGACGAACTGATCGACGTCGCGGTCGTGATGATCGACGACGCACAAGGCTATTTCGAACAGGCCGCTGCCTGCGATCTCTCCAGCGTGCCGACGTCCATTCTCGAAGACTGAGCATCCGGCCGCGAAGCGTACGGTACCTCGATCGCCTACGTGTCGCACCTGCCACCGGCTTTCACTGCTCGACATCCAGACGTCGACAGTCCGATGCGTCTCCCGAAAAAGCTCACCTTCCTATCATGGGCTCGCAAGTATCAGCCAACCGTGGCCCCTGACCACGGCACATCGAGGATGATCGTTTCGCCGACGATCGGCACGCGGATATACCCGCCTTCCGCATCGCCATACGCATGCGCGTTTCCATCGATCACGTATTGCGCGGCCAATGCGCACAGCGTCGCGTCTCGGGCGTCGACCGATCGCAGTGTCGACACGTCGATCCCGAGCTTGATCAGCAACTGCCGGCGCTGGTTGCGTTTCTGCTTCGCCGACGCAATCGCCTTGCCCAGCATCGCGCAGGTAATCGCGTACGGATAAGTCTCGAAGCTCACGCGCCCGCCGGCATAGCGCTCGCCTGTCAGCAGCGGATAAGCGTCGGCAAGCGCGCGATAAACGCGCTCTCCCATGAACATCCAGTCGAAGAAGCCGGACGTGCTG
Source organism: Burkholderia territorii (assembly GCF_001718335.1). Lineage (NCBI taxonomy): Bacteria > Pseudomonadati > Pseudomonadota > Betaproteobacteria > Burkholderiales > Burkholderiaceae > Burkholderia > Burkholderia territorii. The sequence continues at coordinate 882,512 of NZ_CP013367.1, read as the reverse complement.
GCCATGGCCTGCTCGCGTGATGGCGTCGGGAAACACGAGATCCGTTCACGCGCAAGCGCCTGTTCGGCAGCGCGCCGTCCGCTGCCGGTCCACCACAGGCTCGGCGCGTCGACGCCGACGGCAACCACGTCGTGCTCGATACACAGAGACGGCAGCGCTTCCGGTGCAATCCGTTCTTCGCGGCAAACGACCGTCGAGCCGCGCAGGATCACGAGATCGCATTGCTTCTTGTCGCCGCCCACGTCGACGCCCGCCACCGCGGGCAACGAACGGGCGAGGAATTCAGATCGCGCCGCTTCCATGGCTGCGCGTCAGTCCGCCGGCCGCGCGTCGTACGCGGCATCGAAGATTCCCTCCAGGCCCGGGTGCACGCCGCGCATCCGGTCGACGACCGATTTTGCCCAGTCGAAGTACGCCTGCTTGCGCTCGAGCGGCCAGTCCGCGGGCGGATGCCGCGCGATGTCGCGCAGGTTGCAGATCTTGTCGGCAAGCTTCACGAGCTTCGCGCGCCGGCTGATGGTCGCCGCATGCTCGACCTGCAGGCGCTTGCGCTCGTCCTTCGGCAACGACTTGTCGTCGGTGACTTCCATCACGATGTCAGCGATGTCCTTGCCGAACAGCCGCAGCAGTTCCTGCTCGGTGGTCTCGGTGTCCTCGATCGTGTCGTGCAACACCGCCGCGACGATCACACGCTCGTCCTCGATACCGGCTTCGTTGGCCAGTACGGCGGCCAGCGCGATCGGATGGTTGATGTACGGCGATGCCTCGTCGTCCTTGCGCCGCTGATTGCGATGCTTGTCCGCCGCGAACGCGATGGCAGCTACCAGCTTGTTCATATTGATCCCTCGTGTGGCCGGACCCGCGACCGCGTGAGCCGGTCGCTTGCGTTTCGGAACCGCACATACTACCTGTACACGATGACCATTCCCACATATCGGAACATCGGCCCGTCCGGCGTCATGCGGCGGCCGCCTCGCGGTGCAGCCCGACCACGTTGACCTGCGCACCGAACACGTCGCGCACGAGCGGCAGCAGGTGGTCGTGGTGCGTCAGGAACAGCACCTGGGTTCGCGTCGACAGATCGCGCAGTGCCTCGAGCCCTGCCTTCGCACGTGCATCGTCGAAGTTGATGAACAGATCGTCGGCAACGAACGGCAGCGCGGCCCTGCTGGCGAGCTGCAGTTCGAGCGCCGCGATCCGCAGCGCGAGGAACAACTGATCGCGCGTCCCTTCGCTCAGGCCGGCGACTTCGACCGATGTGCCCTTCGTGCGTCGCGCGTACAGCGCGGGCGGCGTTCGTTCGGTGTCGACCGTCAGCCGCGCGAACTCGCCAAGCGTCAGTCCCGCGAATATCTCGCCCGCGCGACGCAGCATCGGCCCCTGCTTCTGATCGCGATAGCGATCGGTCGTCCACTTCAGCAGACGGCTCGCGGTCGCTGCTTCCAGATATTGTTCGGCGGCATCGCCCATCGCCGCGAGCGCTTCCTGCCGCTTCGCCTCGGCCACGGCTGCGTTCGCCTGGCCGTCGATCGCGCCGAACGCCTGCTGCGCGACGACCTGTTGCTGCGCGAGCGCGTTCAGACGCTTGCCGACGTCGTCGAGCGACTGCTTCACCGCTTCGAGATGCGCGGGCACGTCGGCGATGTCCTGTTCGGCGACTTCGGCCTCGATGGCCGACTGGGACAATCCGTCGCCGTCGCGCACCAGCGCCTCCTTCGCGGCTTCGACGGCTTGCCGGAGCTGACGCAGCCGATCGGAGCGCTCGGCCAGCGGCAGTGCCGCGTCGATCGACGCGACGCCGGCCAGTTGTAGCAACGGTTGAATGCGTGCGTCCGCGCCCGCCACCGCGGCGGCCGCATCAGCGACCTTGCCGTCGGCCTGCCGGATCGCGTCGTCGGCACGATCGATCGCACGCGCGGTTTCCCGTGCGGCCGCCACGCGAATCGTCAACCGACGCGCGACCTCCAGCCAGTCGCCGCTCGCCAGCCATTCGGGTTCGAGCGCTTCGGCCAGCCGCCGTGCGCCAGCCTCGAGCGCAGCCAGCTCGGCACGAATCGCGGCAATCCGGTTGCGGGGCGCATCGGCGTCGGCCAGTGCGTCCGTCACCGCGTTCGCGAGCCCGAGCGCCCCTTCCGCCGCAGCCAGCGTCACCGCATTCGCGGACAGCTTCGCGTCGGCGAGCGCGTCGCGCCATTGTGCGTGCCACGCATCGTACGCAGCCTGGGCGTGGCCAGCGCGCAAACGGGCCGTCGCGCATCCGCGTTCGGCTTCGCGCGCGCGGTCCTCCAGGCTGTCCTTCTGCGCAAGCGTCTTCTCCGCCGACTGAACGAACGTCTCGGCGATCGCGATGAGCGCCGCCAACCCGTCGGCGTCGCCACCGCGCGAGACCAGGCGCAGCGCCGAACGCAACGCGGCTTCCGCGCCGGTGCGCGCATCGCGGATCGCCGCTAATTCGCGGCTCAGGCGGTCGAGTTCGAGCTGCGCGGCAAACACCGCATCGCGCTTCGCAAGCCAGTCGCCCATCGCCGCCAGCGGCATGCCGGGTACGCCGGCCGTCGTCGCCAATTCGGACCATGCGTCGCGATGCGCGGCAAGTTCGCGTTCGCGCTCATCCATGACAGCCTGCCGGCGCTTCAACACGGCACGCGCGGATTCGACCTGTTGACGCAGCGATTGCAGCGTCGCCGCCGCTTGCGTGGCGCCGAGCTGCGCGTCGACGAGTTCGTCGGCAAGGCGAATCGCATCGTCGACGGCCTGTGCGCCCGTTGCCAGATCGACCTCGCCGTCGCGGATATCGCCCCACGCGCCGTCGCGACGCGCGCGCGCCGCCAGCACCTCGGCGGTCGTGACGACCTTGTGCGTCTCCGCGAAATGCTTCTCCTGCAGTTCGAGCCGCTCGTATTCCTCCTGCGCGCCGTCCCGTGCATCGCGGGCGGCGGCTGCCGCGCTCGCGCGCTCGCTTGCTTCGTTGAGCAGCGCGCCAAGCCGCGCCGCCGACGGCACGTCGAGCGCACGCAGTGCGTCGACCGGCTTGCGCCATTGACCAAGTGCATCGAGCGCGTCGGCGAGCGCACGCTCGGCGCCGGCAATGTCGCGCTCGAGCGTCAGTTCGCGCTGGACGCTGCCGCGAAAGCCCTGCGCATCGGCAAGCGCGGCACGAAGCACTTCCGGCACGTCGACGATGGACAGACGCGCCAGCTGTTCCCGCGCCTGCGCGAGTTCCTGTGTGCGTTCGTCGAGCGATTCGCGCGCGCCGGCCAGCGCCTGATGCAGCGCGCCATGATCGCGCAACAGGTTCGCGACCGTCTTCAGCGACAGCGCGGTCGGCAATGCGGCGCGCAGCGACGCCTCGTCGGTCGGCCAGCCGAGTTGCGCAGCGGCGGCCCCCGCAGCGGACAGATGTCGCTCCACGTCCGCGCCGAGCAACAGCAGATCCTGAGCATGATTCATGCATGCGGCGCGCAGCCGGTCGAGCGCTTCGATGTCGCCTTCAAGCGCCAACGCTTCGTTGTCCGGATCGATTGCATCGCGTGCCTGCCGTTTCGCGAGCAAGTCGGCACGCCGCTCCTCGAGTACCTTCTGTTCCGCCGCGAGATCGCCTTGCGCTTTCAGCAAGTCGGCATACGCGGTCGGCGGCAGCTCGACCACCGTGCCCAGTTCGGCAAGTTCGGCTTCCCTGATCGTCAGTTCCTTCAGGTATGGCGCCAACCGCCGAACCCGCTCGAGCTTCGAGCGCAGCGCTTCGAGGCGGCGCTGCTCCACACGCGCGTGCTCGATCTCCTGCTCGATCGCGTCGCGCGCCTCCTTGCGGTCGACCCAGTCGCGCGTGCGCACCTGGACAGCCTTCAGTTCGCCGACCGCTTCGTTGAACGCCGTCTCGGCCTGCGCGTACGCACTGCCGCTGCGTCGCGGCGCCCACAGCTCGCTCGCGCGCGCTTCGAGCTCCTCGCGCACGGGCCCGAGCGTGCCGACACCCGCCGCAGATTCGAACAGCACCTGGCCGAGCTTGTCGGATGCATCGAGAATGCTCCGGCCGCCATCGACGAGCCGCCCATGATCGAGCCCGAACATCTGCTCGAAGAACTCGCGCGTCGCGCCGTCGAGGACGGCTGCGAGGTAGTCGTCCGGCAGCTTGTCGTCGGCGGGCGTGCGCAACGAACTGCGCCCGCGGGCGCGATGAAATGCGAGCGCGCCGGCGCTGCCCTCGAGCACGCCGCCAATCCGCAGGTCGGGCGTCGCATGCAGGAAGTCGAGCGGCGTCTGCAGTTTCATCCCGAACAACAGTTCCGACACCGCCGTCCGGATCGTCGACTTGCCTGCCTCGTTCGGCCCGACGATCACGTGGAAATCGTGTCCCGCCGACGGAAAGCGCAGCGTCTCGTCGGTGAACTTGCCGTACTTGATCAGATCGAGCTGGCTGATGCGCATCGCTTATTCCCCCCTCGCCAGCCGCGCGAGCAACGCGGGACCGACCTGCTCGACCAGCGCCGTGAATTCGCCCGCGCGCGCCATCGTCAGCAGCGGCACCTCTTCCTTCACGTCGCTGCGCACCTTGCCGACGAACGGCTTCAGGTCGCGCTCGAGCAACGCGAGAAAATCCGGATCGTGCGCGGCATCCGCCAGGATCTGCTTCAGATCCTCCAGCGCCTCGAGCTGCTCGCTCTCGCCCTGCTGCAGGGGCGCGGAGGTCGCGAGACGGACCTTCTCCAGCCACAGTCGCTCGTTGCCGATAATGCCGATCTGGTTCAGCACCTCGGCGCGCAATTGCGGCGCACGGCCGAAGAAGAGCCCGTGCGCGGGCGTGCGTCCCGTGACCGTCACGCGCACCGCGCGCGGCACGTGACCGTCGACGCTCAACAGCGCCTCCAGAGACTGGCCGATCTTTCTCGACAGGTCGGCGACCGTAAGGCAATCGGCCGCGTCGACCGACAAGGCCTCCCAGCGCAGCACGTCGAGGTAGAGGCGCTCGACCTGCGTGCGCCCCTGCTCGACCGTCACGAGCACCGCGCCGCGGCGGCCCGTCTCGCGGATATGACGGCCCTGCAGGTTGCCGGGAAATACCACGGTCGACGGCCCCGACCATTGCTGGAACTCGTGCACGTGGCCGAGCGCCCAGTAGTCGTAGCCCTTCGCGTGCAGTTCCGCCAGCGTGCATGGCGCATAGTTCGCATGCGCCGCATAGCCTTCTAGCGCGGTGTGCAGTACGCCGATGTTGTAATGGCCCGGCACGGGCTCCGGGTAGCCGATCGCGAGGTTGTCGACAACGGCCTTGTCCTTGAAGCTCTGGCCGTGCAGTGCGACGTCGAACTCGGGCAGCAGATGCGTTTCCGGCTTGCGATGGCCGAACACGGTGACGTTGTCGGGCAACGTCAGCTTCTTCGTCATCTCGCTTTCGGCATCGTGATTGCCGCCGAGCACGAAGGCGCGAATGCCGGCCTTGCGCAGCCGCCCCATTTGCTGACCGAAAAAAATGCCGGTGTTGTGATCCTTCCAGTCGCCGTCGTACAGATCGCCGGCGATCACGAGGAACGCAACCTCCTCTTCGATCGCACGATCCACGAGCTGCCGCAGCGCCTCGCGCGATGCGTTGCGCAACTGCGCGGCCGGCGCGTCGGGATAAGCGCTCAGGCCGTGCAACGGGCTGTCAAGATGAATGTCTGCCGCGTGGATGAACTTCACGAAGATTCCTCTGTTTCCGGACGAAGGGGCGATGTCGATACGCATTGTGCGCTGTCAGGCGACGCAATGCGGTCGAGAGGCACGAATCAGACCATCGCCGTCGCGTCGTGACGATGAAATGCTCGTCCGGGCAATGATGCCACCCGTCGCCAGCGGGTCGCGATGGTACCTGAAAGCGGGCTGGGAGAATGGCACGCCCCGACGCGCTCGATCCGCGCGTGATCGTGCGGCCTCGACGAACCTGCGATTCCAAACACGGACGTCGCGATGCCTCGCACTGTTGCCTCGCATGATCTTCCGAAGTCCGCGAACGACTGTACCCGCGACGTTCGATCCACGCGCGCCGCGAGCCACGGCACGCAAGCGAGCGCGAGGAGACTGAAGCGGATGATCATGATCCGATGCCTCGGAATATTATCGGATCACGCCGGGCAGGTCGCGGCGGCACTTTGGAGTCGTCTGTCGTCACGATGGCGATCGGAGATCACTTGCCTGAATCGGTCTGCATCGCCCGAGGGTGGCCCGGGTGCTCCGCCATTTAAGCATGGCCGGCAGACAATGGGCAGGGGGTGCTGCGGACGCGCCTGTTTCGATCCACGGTACCTCAACGCCAACACGACGCACGGCGGGCCCAATAAAAAGAAAGCCCGGCCCGCATTGAAGCGGGCCGGGCCTTCGCAGGAAGCGTATTGCTTACAGCGCGCCGCCTTGTGCCGACGCCGAGCCCTTCACGCCAACCGACGCGCCGCCCTGTACCGCGTTCGTCGCGCCGTCGAGCGCTTCGCCGGCCTTCGCCTTCGCGCCGCCTGCGACATCACCTGCCGTCGACATCGCGCCCTGTGCGTGGCTCTTTGCGGAATTCGCGACGTGCTTCACGTGCGACTTCGTCGCATGCACGGCCGATGCAGCGGCTTCCTTCGCCGAGCCGGCGGTCGAGCCGACTGCCTGCGTCGCGCCACCGACCGCGTTGCCCGCTGCCGAACCCACGCCGCCCACCGTCTTGCCCACGCCGTTCAGCGCACCGCCGACGAGATTGCCGGCGCCCGAACCCGAGCCCGCGGCGTTCGCGCCTGCACCTGCCTGCACACCCACGCCGCCGCCGAGCAGCGGCGTCTGGACTTGTGCGCCGACGCCGGCGGAGCCTTCCGCACCCGTCTGCGCCGTTTGTGCGAAAGCAGCCGATGCGATTGCCGTCAGCGCGGCGCCAAGCAGAATCGTGCGAATCTTGTTCATGGTCATTCTCCCCAAAGACGTTGTTGCTGCGGGCCGCCTTCGTGCGGCTGGTCGCATGCCTTGCCGCGACGTGCGGCAGGTGGAGCTAATGTAGCCGCGCCAACGTCCAAAACCAGCGAATTGCGGGGACTGTTACTTCAGTTGCAAATGCTGACGATTGACTCACACTGTTTGACAATCATCGCGCTCGGCGCGTGATTGGCATCGCTCGATGGCATGCATCGGCGCATCGCGCTCGACGTATCGGCTAACACGGAAAGCGACCATTCGTGTAGGCATCCCAAAGAACGCGTGTCGGCCAGCCGTCGGTGCGGCCGGACAACCGGCTTCGCGCGATCAGCTCGATGTCACCGGACACGCACGCCGCGATGTCGGCATTCCCGGATGCCCGGAATGCGAGCCTGAACGCCTTTTCCCTGAGTGCGTCCACTGCCGGCTTGTCGAGCGCGCCCCCTGGATGACCGTCGATGTCGTCGAATGCCGTCATCCAGCAGACGTCGAACGGCTCCGCCTCGCGGCGGGTCAGTGCGCGTTCGCAATCGACGTCGCCGAGGAAATCGAAAAATCCCGGCTCTGACAGGATGGCGTCCATTTCAAGCAGATGCGCGTTCGTCACGGCGCCCCCCTTGCCACAATGCGTGGCGGTTCTGTTTGTCGATCGTTGCGGCCATGTGCCGCTTGGTGCGCGCAACAGCGTTGAACCCGCTCGATCGACTTTCATGCAGCCGGCCCGGCCGCGCGTGCTGCGCAACATCGACGCGCGCCGCAGTTGCTCGACGGACGGACGCATGCTGCCGTCATCGCGGTGCCTGGCCTTACTGGCTCACGAACGGTCAAGCAAATTCGCTGACACCGGCTGGGACATCGCGCGCGAACATGCCGTCCGACGTTGTGCACGCAACGGTGTGCGGCCCCTTCCTATTCGCGCTCGTTCGACTGGATCAGCCGCAGAATCCGGGTGTCGTACGGCGACCGAATGGTTTCCGCGATGCGAATGTCGGATGCGGCAGGATGCAGCGGATTCAACAGGAAATTGTGCGCGTGCGGCACGACGACGCTGGGGACACGCAGCAAGGCGCTCGGCTGTGTGTGCAGCCACTCGGTGCCGGCGCTACGGGTCCAGTCGACGTTGTCTCGCCAGTCGGCCGGTGCATCGCCATCCGCGATCTCGGCAACGTCCACCGAATCGGGCACCTCGATGCGGAGCAACTGGTACCCGCTCGGCAATTGCGCAACGGTGGCGATTTCGAAGTGGACGAGCGTCTCGAGCAACGCAAGCGCCGGATGCTCGGCGAGGTAGACGACGGGCTGCCCGGCGAAATGCCAGCGGCCGCCGGCGCGCAATCCGCCGATGCCTTTCAGATCCGCGTAATTGCTGATCCGCCACAGCGTCGTCAAGCGAAGTACCCCTCGTCGATCTGCGTGAGGGCTTCTTCGACGAGTCGCGCGCCATGCTCGGTACTCGACATGTCGAGCGACGTGCGTCCGCCGAAGCGCTGGAGCCCGTTACGCAGCCACGCCATCGCCTTGTCCTGGTCGCCGAATGTGGCCGTCGCCTGCGCGACGATGCGTGCCAGCCGGATCGCCTTGTCGGACTCCTCCGGCGACAGGCGCTCGTGCGCCTGCCGGCGATGGCTCAGCGTGCGTCGCGGGATGATGAACGCGAGTTCGTCCGACTTCAGGCCGCGTTCCGACAGCCGGTCGATCACCGAAACGTCGACGCGCGCGCTCGCAAGCTCGGCGAGATCGGCACCCGAGCGCACGCGAATCGCGAGCAGTTGCTCGAGGATCGTGAACTCGGTCTGGCGCGGGTGCGCAACGCCCGACGGATGGAATGCGATCGTGCTCATGGCTCTTCTCCGGCAATTTGCCCAATCATTATAGGCGTTTTGCCGACGACGGGCGAATTCCGTACTCGACCTTCCGATGGCGCAGTGGTTGTTAGCGTCGGCGAATCGGGCTCGCAGCCCGAGCCGTCGCGTGTGACGTCACGAAGTTGTCACGTAACAATTTTTCTGAGGAATACCGCCAACCCTTGATCATCACCTCGGGGCACGCCGCAAATCATCAGTCAAAAGCGCTCGATCGTTTACCCAGTTGCAATAATCATTCGCTGGAACGCGTATTTCCGTCCGGTATCGCGATCGCTACGATGCAATCAACCGCTCAACGCGACAAGCGAAGCGCGAAATCTACGAAAACCGGAGGTCGTCATGAAGCCGTTCATCTACGCAGTCGCCGCTGCCGCTGCCCTGTCCACATCTGTCGGCGCATTCGCTCAGTCGAACTCGTCGAACCAACTGACTCGCGCCGAGGTCCGCGCAGAACTCGTCCAGCTCGAGCAGGCCGGGTACAAGCCGGAAGTCTCCGACGTCCACTATCCGAATGCGCTGCAGACCGCACAGGCGCGCGTGACGAGCAGCGACGCAACGGGTTACGGCGCGCAAGCCGCGGCCGGTGTGCGCACCGGCCGCGCAATCGCGGTCAAGCAGAACGCTCGCGACTCCGTGTATTTCGGTCAGTAAGTCAGTAAGGCCGCCGAATGCGGCGCGTACACGATACGCCCGCGGCAAACGAAACACCCCGCTCCCGTTCATCGGGGCGGGGTGTTTCGCTTTCGGTCCCCGCGACATGCGCGCGTCACAAAGCTCGACCGCTGCGAGGATGCGGGTCGGCCGCCGCAACGCGACCTTCACGCGGACCGCCAGCGTTTGCGCATAGAATGGCCGCGTGGTCGGCGCCGGCCGAGCGAATGCGAGCGAAGCCTCGACCTACCGGGCATACCGCACTCGCCGGCCGCCCCGATGCCGCATTCATCGCATTTTCGAAAAGGAGCGGTTTCATGTCTCAAACATCCGGTTCCATGATCACGTTTCGCCGTCCGGACGGCCAGGAACTGCAGGGCTACCTCGCCACGCCGGAAAAGACCGAGGGCGCGCCCGCGGTCGTCGTCATCCAGGAATGGTGGGGCCTGAATGACCAGATCCGCGGCGTTGCCGACCGCCTCGCGCGCTGCGGCTACTTCGCGCTCGTGCCCGACCTGTATCGCGGCAAGTCGACGGTCGAGGAGGAAGAAGCGCACCACCTGATGACGGGTCTCGATTTCGGCGACGCGGCATCGCAGGACATCCCCGGCGCGGTGCAATACCTGAAGACGCGCGCATCGCGCGTGGCAATCACCGGTTTCTGCATGGGCGGCGCTCTCACGCTGCTGTCGCTGCAGTTCGCCGATGCGCACGCCGGCGTCACCTGGTATGGCTTCCCCCCGCTCGACTACCTCGATCCGTCGAAGATCAAGGTGCCGCTGATGGGTCACTGGGGCACGCAGGATGCATTCTTTGCGATCGACCAGGTCGATGCGCTGGAAAAGAAGCTGGCCGACGCAAAGGTCGACCTCGAATTCCACCGCTACCTCGCGCATCACGCGTTTGCGAATGAAACGGCCGTCGGCCCGGGCCGCATCGGCGGCACGCAATTTGATCCGGTGTGGTCGCAGATTGCGTGGGATCGCACACTCACGTTCTTCGGGCGCACGCTCTGGGACAAGCAGTAAGCGGATCCGCGCCGCTGCCGGGCAGCGATGCCCATAAAGCGAAACGCCACGGACTTGCAGCCGTGGCGTTATCGTTTCATGGAGCGCATTCGTTGTGCAGCCGCCTCGCGCGTGACGGGTTCGAAACCGGCGCACGCACTGTGGAATACGAGGCCACGGAGGAGGTCGAATGCTCAGGACTCCCAAATTCAGGCTGTGCCCCGATCATCAAGTTCGGACTACGGAATAACCGGCACAGCAGAACGTCGATTCACGGGCAACGTTCGAGCGCCGAGTCGCTCGACCCGGCACTCGTTGTCCGGCCTTCGTTCACGACTCGCAGGATCCTCGTAGCGCCGCCTCGTCGGCAGACAGCATTTCCGGCACGCATTCGCGCAGGAAATCGACGAACGTGCGGATCTTTGCGTCGAGGTACTGGCGCGATGCATAGAGCGTGTAGACCGTCAGCTTCTGCAGCCGGTACTCCGGCAACACGCGAACCAGCGCGCCACTCGCCAGGGCCGGTACGGCAGTCGACATCGGTAACGAGCCGATCCCGAGGCCCGCGCGCAATGCGGCGCCGAGTGCATCGGCGATATTGACCTGAAAATCCGGAAGCGGCAGTTCGAAGGTTTCGCGACCGTTGGGGCCGTCGAGATGCCACCGGTCGCGCGGAAAGATCGGCGTGACGATCTGCAGGCAGGCATGCGATTCGAGATCGCGCACGGTGCGCGGCGTGCCGCGTGCCTTCAGGTATGCCGGTGACGCACACAGCACGCTGTGCACATCGCCGAGCCGCTGCGACACCAGCCCCGAGTCGGGCAGTTCCGTCGTGCTCAGTTGCAGCGACACGTCGTAGCCTTCGTCGATGATGTCGGGCACGTGCTGCGACAGCGTAAGCTCGACGGCCACCGACGGATAGCGTTCCCGGTATCGCACCACCGCAGGCACCAGGTAGGCCTGACCGAAACTGGTCGTCGCATGCACATGCAGGCGGCCGGACGGCTTCGCCTGCGCGTCAGCCGCCTCGGCCTCCGCTTCGTCGATATAACCGAGGATGCGCTGGCAGCGGTCGAGATAGCGCTGTCCGGCATCGGTCAATGCGATGCGGCGCGTGCTCCGATTGAGCAGGCGGGTGCGCAGGTGCGTTTCGAGTTGCGCGACCGAACGCGATGCGTAGGCGGTCGTGATGTCCAGGCGCTGGGCCGCGCTCGTGAAGCTGCCCTCCTCCGCCACCCGGACGAAAATGCGCATCATCTGTAACGTGTCCATCGACATGTCCCCGGGATTGAAGTCGCCTTGCAGCGGCGCCCGCCCCGGCACGTTCCGGTCTGGCGCGAATCGTGCGGAACAGTACCGCAGCGGTGCAGGCATGTCCAGTTTGCCGTGCGCCGCGTCGGCGGGCGATCGCGGATGCGACGCACCGTTTCGAAGGACGATCGGCAACGCATCGTTGCAGGCCGCATCTCGGCCTGCCGGGTCGCGCTCAGGCCGGGTCGAAGGGATTGCTCAGCACGATCGTGTCGTCGCGCTCGGCGCCAGTCGTGATCATCGACACGGGCACACCCGCGATCGCCTCGACACGCGCGATGAAATCCTGGGCGGCACGCGGCAGCGCTGCACGCTCGCGTACACCCTTCACGGTACCGTCCCATCCGGTGAACGTTTCGTAGACGGGCGTTGCGCGCGCCTGCGCATCAAGATTCGACGGCAGATGGTCGACGCGGGCGCCGTCAAGTTCGTAGCCGACGCACAGCTCGATCGAACTGACGCCGTCGAGCACGTCGAGCTTGGTAAGCGCGAGAGAATCGATGCCCGATATCCGGACAGCCTGTCGCAGCTGTGCGGCATCGAGCCATCCGCAGCGGCGCGGCCGGCCCGTGTTGACGCCGAATTCTCGCCCGCGTTCGCGCAGCGTTTCGCCGGTGGCGTCGGTCAGTTCGGTGAGGAACGGCCCGCCACCGACGCGTGTCGCGTACGCCTTGGTCACGCCGAGCACATGGCCGAGTTTCGACGCGCCGAGGCCCGTGCCGGCCGCAGCGGCCGATGCAACGGTGCCCGACGACGTCACGAACGGATACGTACCCCAGTCGATGTCGAGCATCACGGCCTGCGAGCCCTCGAACAAGATGCGCTCGCCGCGGTCGTTCGCGTCGTTGAGATCCGCCCACACCGGCCGCACGAACGGGAGGATCTTCGGCGCGATGTCGACCAGCGTTGCCAGCATCGCATCGCGCGAGCACGGCTCGAGCCCCAGACCGCGGAACCATGCGTTGTGGTGGTCGACCAGCACATCGAGCTTGTCGGCAAGGCGGACCGGCTCGGCCAGATCCGCAACCCGCAGCCCGCGACGCCCGACCTTGTCCTCGTAAGCTGGGCCGATTCCGCGCAGCGTGGTGCCGATGGGTTCGCGACGCAGCCGCTCCTGCGCCTGGTCGATCGCACGGTGGATCGGCAGGACCAGCGTGGCGTTCTCCGCGATCGACAGGTTGTCGGGCGTTACCGCCAATCCGAGCTCGGCCATTCGGCCAATCTCGGCCAGCAGCGCTTCCGGATCGAGCGCCACGCCGTTGCCGATCACGCCCCGCTTGCCGCGCACGATGCCGCTCGGCAGCAGCGCAAGCTTGTACGTCTTGTCGCCGACGACCAGCGTATGGCCCGCGTTGTGGCCGCCGTTGTAGCGTGCGACGAGATCGGCCTGCGCCGCCAGCCAGTCCACGACGCGCCCCTTGCCTTCATCACCCCATTGGGCGCCCACCACGACCACGTTCGGCATGCTCCATCCTCCATGTGAGAAATCCAGACATCTATTCCGGCCTGATCGGCCTTTTATGTGCCATATTGGCGGAGCAGGATCACCCGATCAAACGATTAAATCTGAGCAGTCGCATGAGGAAATATCACGCGAAGCAATGTATGGCCCGACGACTCCCTCCATTGAATTCGCTGCGCGCGTTCGAAGCCGCGGCCCGCCTCGGCAGTTTCACGCGTGCCGCCGACGAGCTGTGCGTGACGCACGGCGCGATCAGCCGGCATGTTCAGCAGTTGGAGACATGGCTTGGCCGCGCGTTGTTCGAGCGGCACAACCGGCGCGTCGAATTGACCGATGCCGGCCGCCTGTACCTCGCCGAGGTCGGTGCATCGTTCGATCGGATCGCGCTCGCCACCGCGCAGCATTTCGGCCAGGGGCAGCAGCGTGTGCTGCGCGTCAGTGCGCCCGCGACCTTCTCGCTGCGCTGGCTCGTGCCGAAGCTGTCGTCGTTTCAGGTCGCGCATCCGGCCATCGAGGTGCGGCTGTCGACATCGAACGACCCGATCGAGAGGTTGCGCGACAAGGTCGACCTGATCGTGCGCGGCGGCCCGCAGGCTGTCGACGGATATGTTGCCGAGGAGTTTCTATCCGAGATCCGGCTGCCGGTATGCGCGCCAAAGCTGCTCGAGGGCCGGACGTTGCGTACGCCGGCCGATCTCGCCGGTTTCACGCTGCTGCATGCGGCCACCTATCCAGGCATGTGGCCCGAGTGGCTCGCGGCAGCGGGCCAGGCAAATCTGGTACCCCGGCATTCGCTCACGCTCGAGCATTTCTATCTGACGCTGCAAGGCGCGCTCGACGGCCTCGGCGTCGCGATGGGCCCGATCGCACTCGTCGCGGATGACATAGCGGAGGGCCGGCTGGTGCAGCCGTTCAGCGAACCGGCATTGCCCCCGTGGCGCTATTTCACTTACGTGCCGACTGCGCGCGCGGAAGACGAAGCCGTGCGGGCATTCAAGGACTGGCTGAAAGCGACGGGGAACGCAGCGGCGAACGCGCGGCATCGAACAAGTCGGTAAGTCGGCGATCAGTTACGCGACGCGCATCCGCTCGATTGGTGCGGGCTTTGTGTGTCTTTACGTGGAACCGTATTGCGCGTGCATGATCGATCTTCGTTTCGTGAGGCCTCGAGCGATCTGATGTGTTCCGTAGGATTCCTTAGATACTAAACAAGAAGAATGATGCGGGCCATTCTCGGAGAGCGAAAAGATTCGACGCATCGAGATACGCGTTCACGGCGCCTTAAAAAAGGATAACGAATCAATTGATCGAGATGTCGAACCTGCATGGCGCCCGTCGCGCATCGCATTTCGGTAGCACAAACGACAAACCCCGGCGCGAGCCGGGGTTTGTGTCGTGGGAGAACGCTTATTGGCTTGCGCCAGCGGCCTCGCCTGCCTTCTTCTCGGCGTTCTGCAGATTCTGCGGATAGTTCGGATCGTTGGCCGCCGGCTTGTAACCAGCGTCTTCGAGTTTCTTCAGTTCGGCGTTGTTCTTCGCACGAGCTGCCTTGTGTTCGGCTTTGCGTTTTGCGCGTGCTGCCTTGCGTGCTTCACGCTTTGCGGCTTTCGCATCCGATGCGGCGGATGCTGCCGGTGCGCTGGCGTCGGTCTGCGCGAACACCGGAGCGGCCGAGCCGAAGAGGAACGCTGCTGCCGTAGCAGCCAGCGTCAGTTTTTTGATCTGGATTCGCATCGCTGAACTCTCTTTTCTGATTGGTCACGGAGTGAAAGCACATCGAGATACCGCCCCTGCCCCTGATCAGTCTTCATGTGCGGTCAGGGCTTTTGCATCATAACCGCGTTGCAAAAAATGTGGCGTCATCGTGCAGACCTTCGTGGGGATACACGTATGGGAGACGTCGTATCGTCCCGCGGCCCGGCCGCTGAGCGTTTCGCAGGAGCCACGGCGATGCATCGTGCACGCAACGAGAACGGTCGGCAGCAAGGTAGCGAAGCGCGTCGTTCCTTCGATACGGTGCAGATTGCCATGGAAGATGAGATCGATTTCGGTGCCTCACGCCCTCGCACGACGCCGACTGTTTCATCTGTGGAATTTTCTGCTCGGCCAACGCGACCGTCGCTTCGTGAGCGGGATATGCAACCGAATTGCGGACCGGTGCGCCATGTTGCGATTCGCGGCCGCGTGAACGGCGGTTCCTCCCATAAACGACCACGATTCATTCCATACCGAGCGCGCGGTGTTCTGGAGCGGGTCGACGATGCGGAGCGACCGATCGGGTAACCGATCATCGCATGCGTGGCTCCCTGTCGGGTTCCATTCGTCACCGGTTGTGGGAGATGACCTCTACCTGTGAATGCGCCTTCCGCCTCTCGGCGGTGAACACCTCGGCGGGCATTCGTTCACGATCGGGCCTGGATCGCGAAAGCAATCGTAGTGCGAATGCTTGGTGCGTGTCGTCGTACCGACTCCACGAAGTGTCTCGAGCCTGTGCGGCGACACATCCAGAGTTGCAGGCTGCCCCACAGCATGTCGATTGGGTGACCGCGTCGGATGCCGAGGCTTCGTGCCTGCGGTTTGTTGATTCGACCGGCATTGGTCGACGAGATAGGTGAGCTTCTACAGGACCGGCGAGCTTTCAACGGTGAGAATTTTCGGGATGCGAGCGTGGATTCGACGAGGGTGAGCCATGTCAATGGCGTTGGTCTCACGCTGCGGCGGTCGCCTGGACGATCCGGATCAGGCGCCCAGGTGGCGTCTCGTTGGGCACAGCGATGTGATTCTGGTCGCGTCGGTCGGAATATCGGTTCAAAGGTAGAAAATCGAGATGCAGAACAAACGATGCGGGGAACGCGGATTTTGTCTGTGGAGAGGCCATCGACCGGAAAGCGCCAGACCGATCAACCCGCGAACGCCGTAGAGTTTTCTACGGCAGCGCCGACACAGAGGCCAAAAAAACGGCGTGAGAACGAATTCCAGCGATTTCCTACTGCGGAGACGGAGATCCGCTGTACCCGGGATCGGCCATGCCTACCGTCGAATCAGGGAAATCCCGTACGAGAGGCATACCGCTATAAGAGCTTTCCTGTCCCATAGATGGGAACCTATGTCCGGAAAAGAGGGCGTTGCTCCCATAAGTTTCTACGTTTGGGTACCAGTTAGTGGGTACTCACCTTCGCCGAGAGCCTTGTCGGGCCTGAGACGCTTGCCAAATAAGGCGGAGATTGAGGGTCCGACAGGTGTCGCATCGAGTTTTGTAGGGCTCAGGGGCGGTTGGAGCGTGCTTGGGTAGCGGTTTATGGGGGTCGTTTTTTTGTACATGCACACGTGTGTTTACATCTTTGGTAAACCACGTTTACTTCTTTAACTACTTTTAGTCGGCTCACAGCCTTATCTGACAAGGGTTTGACGGGGGTTCAGTACCCATTTATGGGAGCACAGGCGGAAGAGTATGGGGCTTCAGGTCTGTGGATTTGGGGATTCGGGTACCGCGCTGTGGGAAATGAGGGCTGTGGATATGGGACACGCGTAGCCTGTTATGGGATTTTGACCCAAAAACGCCGAAGGTAGCCCTCTATGGGGCAATCCTCAGGTAGCCATTTATGGTGTGCCGTTCCCGATCCGCCTTCTCCGATGCCCACAGCATTTCTTCCTGGGTTGCCGGTTATGGGACCTCTTCAAGGTAGTCATTTATGGGTGCCCGCGTTAACAGAAGGATTTCGTCTCACTTGCCCGTTAGGATCCAGGCTCCCATAGACAGGCGCAGGACGGCGTAAAGGTAACCACCTATGGGGAAATCTTAAGGTAGTCGTTTGTGGGAGCTCTTTTCGTCGTCGAGGCGCTATGGGAGCGAACATCCCGATCTGGCGGCCCTGGATAGGTACCCGTTCATGGGACTGGCTAAAGGTAGCATCTTATGGGGGAATGCGATCCGTGTTGCAGGGCATCACGATTCCGGTTTGCCAATCGAGTTCGGCTGGACTTCCTCCCATAAGTGGGTACCTTTAGTCGGGCAAGTCTCGTGCCGGCTCGTATCTGATTCTGGCGACCGGATACACAGGTAGCAGGATGTGGGAGCTATTTTTGGTGGAAAGGTATATGGATATGGGGCATTGCACAAATCGTGAAACCTCAATTTTTCCTTTTGTGACGATAAGTTAGCGACAAAAGTGAAAGTGATACTGGAGAAGAGGGCGTTGCTCGATCTTTTGAAAAGGTATAAAGTCCGCCATCAACACGGTCACCTTCTCCGGACATCACGATGCCGCGCAAGCCCGCAATCAAAGGCTCCGACAAGCAGGTCTCGCTATTTCAGACGCCCGAGCCGCCCGATCTGCTGCGCAAGGCGGTCCAGGCAATTCACATCGCTCCAAAGTCCGGAAAGATCGGTCTGCAGCAGCGCAAGATGTTCAGCTCGCTGATCAAGAACGCCCTTCGTCAGGAAGCGTTCGAGCCTGGCCGGACAAGCTTTTCGATCTCGATCGCCGCGCTGTCACACGAGAGCGGGTTGAACAGCAACAACACGAAGTACGTGAAGGACACTGTCAACTCGCTGATCAGTACCGTCGTCAACTGGGACTACCTTGCTGCGGACCGCTCGACGGTGTGGAAGGCGTCGGGCCTGCTCGCGGGCGCCGAGCTCGAGCAATCGGTGCTGAAGTACAGCTTCTCCGACCAGATTCGCAGCGAACTGCTCAATCCCGAAATCTACGCGCTCATCGATATGCGGATCGCGCGCGAGTTTCGGCGCTCGCACTCGCTTGCCCTTTGGGAAAACACGGTGCGCTACGAGGGGATCGGCATCACGGCCAAGATTCCGCTGCCGAAATTCCGTGATCTCATTCTCGGTCAGGACAAAGCGTCGCAGTCGTACAAGGAATACAAGCTCTTCAAGAGCAAGGTCCTGGTGCCGTGCATTCAGGAGGTGAACGAAGTTTCCGACCATACGCTCGAGCTGATCGAACACAAGTCAGGTCGTAGCGTGGAGGCCGTGCAGTTCAAGGTGACCCGCAAGCAGAGCGCGGATACGGTCGAGGAAGGCGACGTCAAGAACGAAGCCCTCGTCGACGAGGTCGCCAAGTTCGGTATCCCGCGCTCGGAAGCGCGGCGGTTGATCACGCAATATGGTGTGCAGCGCATCAAGGCGGCAATTGCCTATACGCTCAATCGGACTACGAAGAAGAACGCAGCGCCGGTCGACAATGTGGCCGCGTATTTCCGCAAGGCTCTCACGCACGGGTATACGTTGGCCGATGGGCAGGGGACCGAAACGGCCGCGCCGGCAAAGGAATCCGCGCAGAGCAAGCAGGAACAGATTCGCGACAAATATCTGGCGGCCAAGGTCGATGAGGCCGGCGCGTATTTCCGCGAGCTGGAGATCGACGACCAGACCAAGCTGATCGAGCGCTACAACGAAACGGTGGCCGGTTCGAAAGATCTCACGCTGTCGCCGAAGAAGAAGGCGAGCAAGCTGGCGCAAACCAGCTTCTTCCGGTGGCTGGCGCTCGACACCTGGGGTGAACCGACCTCGGACGACTTGCTGGAATTCCTGCTGAAGAGCAGCCTCGCGACCAACTGATCGAGGCCTCGCTGCCTGCCACGCGGCGTGCACCGGTCTTTGTCCGGCGGCATGCCACCATGCAGGTGCGAGGCTTTGTTTTGGACCCCTTCCTTTACTTCTGTGCCGCTCCCGCCAGTTCGGCGACATAGGCGTCGATCACGGTCTTGAGTCGGTCGGCGAGCGCTTCCTGTTGGGACGCATCGACTCCCTTCAGTTGCAGATCGAGCCGCCCGTCCGGATAAGTCTTCAACTGACCGATCGCGCGTGATTCGAGCGTGAAATCGTGGCGAACGCTGTAACGCGTACGCCCCGTCTTCTTGTTGCCCTCGCTCTGCGCGCGCAGGAAGTTCTCTAGATCGCGTACCGATTTTTTCCGGTCGATCACTGCCGTGAGCAGACGGTCGGCCGCCGGTTCGCCCAGGCGCTCGAAAATCAGTTTCAGGAAGTACGCGGCCTGCAGCCCGACCACATCGTTTGCGCTCGCCATCCGTTCGAGCAGCGTGTTCGGCAGTGCGTTCAGCGACAGCGTCTTGCTGATCGACGCCTTGTCCTTGCCGATTTTCTCCGCGAGCGTGTTCTGGTCAGGGAAGACCTTTTCGTCGAGGAGACGCTTCCACGCGACCGCATCGTCGAAGATGGTCTGACGTTCGTGGTCGTGGTTGGCGCGATACGCGATCGTATAGAGCTGCTCGGGGGTGTGATCCGTTCGGAATGTCGCGTTGATCGTTTCGTCGCCGTTGATGCTCGTCGCACGCAAGCGGCGTTGTCCGTCGATCACGACGAGCTTGCCCGGAAATTCCGGCAGGCGCGTGACCTTGATCGGCTCGATCTGCCCTTCCCGCTTCAGCGTCAGTGCGAGCTCGTGCAAGCTCGACTCGGAATAGAACACGCGCGGGTTGAACGGGTTCGGGATGCAGTCCTTGACCGCAACCTTCTGCGGAGCGCCGAGATCGAGGGCGTCGGCGGGCGTGGCAGTGGCCGGGGCGACGGCAGTCGTGGCTTCGGCCGCAGGATTGGTCGTGGCCGCCGGCTCGGGCAGGCGCGTTTCCAGCGCCGCGTTTTCCTGTGCGAGCCCGCGCAGCAAGCCCGCTGCGAGATGCAGGTTGCCGGTCGGCTTCTTCTCTTTCGATGTGTCCTTAGCCATGAGCGGTTCCGGTAGCGCGCGTCGACGCGATGTATTGGGCCATTTCGGTGACCAGCCTCTCGATTTCCGCACGGGCTTCCTTCAGCCCCTTCAGATATCGATTGTGATGATGAATCGTGGTGCCGAGCGCGAACGTCTGCCGATAGACCTCACGTTGCGCGATCTGGCTGTCAAGCAGATGCTCCCCTATTTCTTCTGCTTTTAGAATTTTTAAAATTTCTTCTCGCATTTTAGTTTTTCCATTGACGCTATTCAGCATCAGCGCAGAAGATAAATTCGGGTTACGAACGGCACGCATCGACTCGATCATGCGAATCATCGCGACCGTGCTGTACAGGTCGGCCGGCGACGGCGACAGCGGCACGAGACAGAAATCGGCGACTTCGAGCACGGACGCGATACGGGGGTCTTCGAGGTTGCCGGGGCAGTCGACCACGATTACATCGAAGTTCGCATCCTGCTTCTTGATCTCGCCGCCGATACCGCGGCCGGCGGGCGCCAATGAAAGAACCGTCATCGGAAGCGTATTTTCGCCGCTCGTCACCCATCTGACCGATGTGCCTTGGGGGTCGGCATCAATCAAGGCAACTTTGTTACCGCCGGCTTCAAATGCCGCAGCGATATTGACGGAGATAGTGGTCTTTCCAGTACCACCTTTTTGATTGCTAACGGCGATCTTGAAAGCCATTAAATTCCTCCAACGAGTTTTCGTAAATATAGGGAGTTATCGCGCGAAAGTCCAGAAAAGTGTGATATGGCGAGACTGTTTTTTCCTGGATGTTGTTGTCACGTGACAAACTGGGAGCGGCTGCGGCAAGTTCTTTGAATTGACGATAAGAGAAATATAAGCAGATGGAATTTTGTTCGGGGCCAGCCGCACAGATGAGGTGCTGAGGACTTCGCCGTCGCATGCGACCTTGGGGCACTGAGCTTCGCGCGAAAAGGAGTCCGTTGTCGCGGGCAATTTCGCGTAATTTGGTGATCAGCTCGGAATTCGGCGTGGGCCACGACACCGGTTGTCACGTGACAAGTCGATCGAGTGGCCAGGATTCGACTGCTTTGGCGCGCAGATTGGGCGCGCGACGGTAACGGAGATGATGGTTTCTTCGTGGACGGTTAGTACGATGAGGTGCGTTCACAAATTGCGGTTGCCATTGCAATCGATGCCTGTTGTTACGTGACAACCAGCCGATGCGTCAGCTCCGAACATAGCCCACTGTCTCAATACGGCCGCTGGACAAGCAGAAATGTGAAGAATTGCAGGCAGCACGCGAAGTGATTATTGTTGCTTGCGACTGAACGCTGAAATACAAGTCGAGGCGTCGTTGTCACGTGACAACCAATGCGACTCTGTGGCGGAGGAGTGTTTTGATATTGGCGCGGCTTCTCTGCAACGATTTGGTGACGACGGAGAGGACGTGTCGGCGAGCCGAAATAGAGGGCCGTTATGTCGTCCGCGCAGACTTATATCGTGCGCATACTCCGCGGCGCAGCGTGCGCGCTCAATATCCAATGGCGGCAGGTATCTATGAGAATGATGTGGCCCTAATAAATGGGCCCCTATCTACCGGCGCTCGCGATGGGAAGGGAAGGGGGGCGAGATATTGATTTCGGAGTACCGCTGGCCAGCCGATGGTTCAAGTAGCAGCATCGCCTGATACAGGCTTGATGGGTTTAGGGGACTCAGATTCCGCCACATCGACGATGTGAGACGGGCAAATCAGCCCGCGTGAAACAATTCTTCTAAAACGCTAGGTGCTCGGAAACCCTTGCTGGGCAATGAGTTACGCCACTTTCTTCATGTTGTTTCACGCCAGTCAGGCACTTGCGCTCCGCGAAATAGGGGTCATGACGCCGACGACCGCTATTGGCTCACGGCGGTGACGGTTTGATCACTTTTCGTATCATATGAAACGTGTTTCGTGGTGATTGATACGCTTTAAGTGGCGGCGGGCTGTCGGGTCGAGGTGCTCAGGATCTAAAGACTTGTTCGGGGCAGGGCGGAATTCAACGGAGGCAGCGTACTCTTCGTCGCCAGTTGTCACGTGACAACGCCTCGCGCCAACAGCATCGGAATGCAAACTGCAGATGTCACGAGAAACCGAATCGTGCGCTAGGTCGACACCGAATCTACAAGCCCGCCAAAGGCAAGATTGCGCTAAGGCGAATTTGTGGACGACCGCAGATCGCCTTCGATGAATTTAACGCGTGTGCACCACAGCGCGGACGGAGCGGAAAATGCAGACTACCGGTCGAGCGGCTGATGCGCATCGCCGAAATCGTAGCGATTGTGTATCGCTCAGTCTTCGCCCGCCGTCCGCTACCCGGCGCGATTGAGCATCATTGCCGATCATCCGCGCAAAGAGCGCGCCACCAGGCCCGTTACCACGACGAAAATTCGATACTGCGGCGCCTCCTACAGGGCGCCGCCGTGGCCTGCGAACCTACTTCGTCGCCTGCGATGCGCACAATTGCAGCCACCGGCGCGTCTTCGTTGCAGGCTCCTTTACTGGCGCGTCGACCGTTCGCCACCAAGGTTCACCGCGATGCGGCACATCCAGATCGAGTCGCTCGCCCATCCGCGGTGTCGACAGTTCGACGCCGCGTACCATTGCCAGCGCCGTGACGCGCTCGAATGGTTCTTGCCAACGGTGCATCGCGAGATCGAACGTACCGTTATGAATCGGCACCAGCGTGCGACCGCGCAAATCGATGTGCGCTTGAACGGTTTCTTCCGGCTGCATGTGCACGTAGGGCCATTGCGGGTCATATGCCCCGGTCTCGATCAGCGTCACGTCGAAGGGCCCAAGCCGTTCGCCGATTGCCCGGAAACCATCGAAATAGCCGGTGTCGCCACTGAAGAACACCCGGAGATCGTCGTCGGCGATTACCCATGACGCCCAAAGCGTGCTGTTGCCGTCGAACAGGCTGCGTCCGGAGAAGTGCTGTGCCGGTGTCGCGGTCAGCGTCAGGCCATCGACGTCGACACTCTGCCACCAGTCGAGCTGACGTACTTTTTTCGCGTCGATACCCCATTCGATCAGGCGGTCGCCGACGCCCAGCGTCGTGACGAACACGCTGGTGGTGGCCGCAAGCGTTAGCACCGTGTCGCGGTCGAGGTGATCGTAGTGATCGTGCGACAGGATCACGCCACGCAACGGCGGGAGGTCCTCGAGCGTGATCGGCGGTGCATGGAAACGCTTCGGGCCGACGCGCCGGAACGGCGATGCGCGTTCTGCAAATACCGGGTCGGTCAGCCAGAATTCGCCGCGTAGTTTCAGTAGCAGCGTGGAGTGCCCCAGCCGATACAGGCTGCGATCGGGCGCCGCGTCGAGCTGCTCGCGAGTCAGTGAATCGATAGGCAATGCGCCCGTCGGAACCGTGTTGCTTGGTTTGTTGACCAGCATGTTCCACGCGATGCTGAGCGTCTTGCCGAAACCTTCGGCAGGCCGCGGCGCAACGTTGCTGAAGCGCATGCCGTTGTGCTGCGGCGACTCGCCGGACAATGTGCGGCCGCGCCTGGCGGCGGCGAAACCCAATACGCGGTGAAGAAATACGAGAGGCGAAGCCATGTCGATTCGTCCGGAAGAGAAAGTACACCGGGCAGTGTAGTTTATCCGTGGGAAAAGTAAACTGACGGGTGTAAAATTTTTCAATGGACACGAGCACTTCCCCTCAACGGCTGACCGACCGAAAGCGTGCGGCGATACTCGCCGCGGCGATCGACGAATTCCTCGCGGCCGGCTACGACGCGACCAGCATGGACCGCATCGCCGCGCGTGCGGACGTATCGAAGCGCACCGTCTACAACCACTTCGCAGGAAAGGAGGCGTTGTTCGCGGCAATCCTGCATCAGCTATGGGACACAACGCTGACCGCCGCCGCGCCGGCCTTCCGTGCCGACGTGCCGCTGCGCGACCAACTGCTTGCACTACTGGACCGCAAGTTGCGGTTGCTGAGCGACGAAGCGTTTCTTGCACTCGCCCGCGTTGCGATCGGTGCAGTCATCCACTCGCCGGAACGCGCACGCGACATGGTCGAGCGCATGGGCGAGCGCGAAGAAGACGTGACGATCTGGATTCGTGCGGCCGCGGCGGCTGGCCGATTGTCGGTGACCGATCCCGTATTCGCCGCGCATCAACTGCATGGGCTCGTGAAGGCATTCGCGTTCTGGCCGCAGGTGACGATGGGCCAGCCACCACTCGGGGCCCAGGAACAACGGAAGGTCGCGGAAACGGCTGCCGACATGTTTCTTGCGTACTACGCGCGCGCCGATCACGCTGGTATGCCGCGTATCGCGCAGGACTGATGGCGCGTCGTGCGAGGCGCGACGCAGAACAGTTGTCGACATCCGTAGCACGAGCCCATCCTCTCCCTCGAAAAAGCGCCGCACTTGCACACACGTCGACGTAGCCGGATTGAACCGTACCGACGCGTGTGGCAAGTGCAAATCAAACCGACCGCGAGCGAAAACCGATGAAGACGTTGTTGATCGTCTATCACACTATGACCGGAGGCACGCAGCAGATGGCCGAAGCGGCTGCGGATGCCGCGCGCGAGCAACCCGGCGTCGACGTCAGGTTGCAATGCGCAGATGCGACCAGCGCGGACGACGTGCTAGCCGCCGACGCCTACCTGTTCGCTACGCCGGAAAATCTCGCTGCGATGTCCGGGCTGATGAAGGACTTCTTCGATCGCTGTTACTACGCCGCGCTCGATCGCGTGAACGGTCGCCCTTATGCGGCGATGATTTGTGCCGGCAGCGATGGACAGAACGCGCTGCGCCAGATCGACAGGATCGCGACCGGATGGCGGCTCAAGAATGTGGCGCCGGGCCTGATCGTCTGCACCCATGCGCAAACCCCTGAGCGGATCCTCGCGCCGAAGACTATCGGCAGCGACGATCTCGCGCGTTGCGCGGAGGTCGGAGCAGGGCTTGCTGCGGGTCTTGCGCTCGGCGTGTTTTGACTGCCGGTAATCAAGCCGACCGAAGCCGAGCCGCGGACGTGCACAATGACCGGAGCGCGACACTCGTCGTGCGGCACCTGATTGCAGTGAATTTCGGAGCACACACTGTTCGATTCGGCGCCGATGCGCGGCCCGCCGATCGCCCAAAGCGTGTCGCCGCCTCACGAACATCGTGCATAAGGGCGCGGCTTGATGAACCTGGATACCGTCCCGCAGGCATGTCGGTGTCGAAGACCAGCGTCGCGCGGAGGTTGTGATAACGGTTGTACGATCGACGATAGATGTGGACGCAACTAATAGAATGCGCGACGGCAATCGAGCAAACCTGCCACGCCGCACGAATCGTATGTGCGAGCCGGAACTCTCGGAGATGCGGGCAGCGCATATCGCGTCTTCGCTATCCGCGTCCATTGCTTACCATTTCGTACTGTGGAACAACCGACGCGTCGCGTGATCGGTGCAGGATGGCCGAAATCCCGCCATTAACGACACTACGTAACGCGACGGTCGATGCACCGCGAAAACGCAGCGATAATGCGCAGCACGACCGCGCGGACGCATTGCGGTTGCCCCGGATTCGTCAAATGCGAACCGGTGAGTCAGCCGACGGCCGCGCGTACCGGTATACTTCCACTCCTGCCTTTGTCCGGCATCGTGGCCGGTGCCTGAAACAGTGGTGGTGGCGATGCGGCCCCGCAATGATCCGCGTCGGTGGCAGACGAGCCGCAGGCGATGCGGCAAACGCCGATGTGCGGAATGGCTGCACGAACCACACCTTATATTCCTGGTGGATTGAATTTATGGGTTTTGAACAACTTGCCGAATTGCGGGCGCAGCTCGCAGCAAAGGCCAAGCAGGAGCGCAACGCGAAGCGACCGGCTACGCAACCGGAAGCGGGCGCGAAGCCGAAGTCCGGCGATCGGCCCGCTCGCGGGGCCAAACCGGCGGCGGCGGCCAAGGCGTCGTCCGGCGCGAAGCCCGCTTCGACGAAGCCGTCGACACCGGTCGATCCGGTCATCGTCGCGATCGGCAAACTGCAGCGCCGCTTCCCGCGTGCGTTCCCGAAGAATCCGGCCCCGAAGGTGCCGCTGAAGGTCGGTATCTGGGACGACCTCGCGCGCGAGGCACAAGCCATCGGCCTGAGCGAGGCCGAACTGCGCGACGCGATGTCGACGTGGTGCCGCGGCAATCGTTACTGGTCGTGTCTGGTCGAAGACGCGGTGCGGGTCGATCTGCAAGGTAATGAAGCGGGACGCGTGACGCACGATGACGCGGCGCGTGCGCGCCGGCTGAAGTCGCGCCGTCCGGGCAACAAGGGCGGTGCGCAGGCGGCGAAGGGTGCACCGCAGCAGCCGAAGGCGGAAACGCCGGCCGACGCAGCGCCGTCGCAGCCGGCGACGGCGGAAGCACCGGCCGACGCAGCACCGCAGTCCGAGCAGCAAACGGCCGCGAGCGAGTAATACGCGATGTGTCGCCGCGCGACGCGTGGCGACGGCCTGCCTGCACCATGCATGCAGCGCATCCCATGACAGACCGACCAGTCCTCCGGGACAGGTCGGGACTGCCTCCGCTGGCGGCACAGCCAGTCAGCCTCACGAAATCCCCTCGAACTGCCGATCGAACTCCACGACGAAAGCATGTCGGCGGATGCCGTGTGTGCAAGGTATCGTCCAGCGGGTATGCATGGCGACGGCATATCGATCAGGGGCGGCATGCATCCCGACGAACGTTGCGTAGACCAGCGTCGAGCACGGCTGCGCATCGACGCTTGCGCGTGGCTGGCCGACGCGTGTGTCATTGTGTCGGCGGTCCAGTCAATTCGCCCTTCTTTCGCCGCAGTAATTCGTATTCCTAATGTAGCTGGATGTCAGATGGAACCCGGATTCGCACCCGCGATTGCCACCTCCGTTGGCGGCCCGTGACACACACGCGATAATCTCACCAGCACGCATCGTCGGGCCGGCACATTGGCGGTAACGCATGACGCGACGGGAACCAGAACGCCAGCGCGATTCACCCGACATTCAGCGAATTTGAAAGGCACTGCACCGGCAAAAACCGAACGCGTTACCGCATCACACGAAGCCTGCCGATTCCGTACGCACAACGCACAACGCACAACGCACAACGCACAACGCACAACGCACAACGCACAACGCACAACGCACAACGCACAACGCACAACGCACAACGCACAACGCACAACGCACAACGCATAGACCGCATCATGAACCCGAGAAATGGCGCGATTCTCGTCGCACTCACCGCCGCTGCGCTGTTCGGTGCCGCGACGCCGCTGGCGAAGGTACTGATCGGCGCGATGTCGCCGTTCATGGTTGCCGGCCTGTTCTATCTCGGCAGCGGGATCGGCCTCGGCGTCGGGATCCTGCTGCGCGGGTTGCGTCGCGCCCGCAAGCCAGCCGCGGACGCCGCCCCGCTGCAACGCTCCGACCTGCCGTGGCTCGCCGGCGCGATCGCGGCCGGCGGCGTCGCGGGACCAGCGCTGCTGATGCTCGGGCTGTCGAGTACACCGGCTGCAACGAGTGCGTTGCTGCTCAATCTCGAAGGCATGCTGACGGCGGTCATCGCGTGGGTCGTGTTTCGCGAGAACGTGGATCTCCAGGTGTTTCTCGGCATGGGCGCGATCGTCGCGGGCGGCACGCTGCTGTCGTGGAGCCCGGGGCACGCGGGCTTGCCGGTCGGCGCGTTGCTGATTGCCGGCGCATGCCTGTGCTGGGCCATCGACAACAACCTGACCCGCAAGGTCGCCGCGAACGATGCGATGGTCATCGCGTGCGCGAAAGGCCTCGTGGCCGGCCCCGTGAACATCGGTATCGCGCTCGCGACCGGCGCAACGCTGCCTGCTGTTCCGGCCATGGCCGCCGCGATGTTGACAGGCCTCGGTGGCTACGGGATCAGTCTCGTGTTGTTCGTCGTCGCGCTGCGCCATCTCGGCAGTGCGCGCACGGGCGCATATTTTTCGGTGGCGCCGCTGTTCGGCGTCGTGCTGTCGTTGCTGATCTGGCCGGCGCTGCCGTCCGTCACGTTCTGGATCGCGGCCGCGCTGATGGCGTGCGGTATCTGGCTGCATGTGCGCGAACGGCACGAACACGAGCACGCGCATGAACGGCTCGAGCATACGCACCGGCATCGGCACGATGAACATCATCAGCACGCGCACGATTTTCCGTACGACGGCGAAGAGCCGCACTCGCATCCTCACGTGCATCTGCCGATCACGCACAGTCACGCACATTTCCCGGACATTCATCACCGCCATCGTCATTGACCGCGCGGCGCAAGGCGTACGACGGACAGCCGTTGCAATGTGCGTCGCAAGGTATCCGTTTATGGGGCGTCGTTTCGTATTTGCCGCAACCTCGCGGTACGGGGCGCTTCAGTCGTCCGTCTGGATCAATCGAATCAAAGAGCCGTCCGGGTCAATCAGCGCGCCGACGCTGCCGCCCCATGCTTCGCGTTTCGGCCGATGTGCGCGCGGCCAACCGGTCGCCTGCTCCGGCACGCCGGCCGCGATTACCTCGTCGAAGAACGCGGCGACGTCGGCGAGCCGGAAACAACAGCTGAACCAGCTCGTGGCCGGGTCGAGGCCGGGATGCGGAAAGAATTCCAGCAACAGGTCGCCGCGTCGCAGGATCATCCAGCCATCGTCGCGCCACGTTTCGACGAAGCCGAGCTTCGCGTAGAACAGCGACGTGGTTTCGAAATCGCGCGAGGGGAGATTGGGACTCGCGAAGTCAGCCACGGTTGTGTCTCCGGTGAGCGTTGACGATTGAATGAAGGCGCGGACAGGTGTCACGCATGATCGGTCAAACGATGCGTGCCCGCAAGCCACACACGCCGCCGTCGTCAATATTGTTGCCGGGGGAAGCAGAATCCGAAGTCCTCGCAGCCGGGACATCCCGGCGCGGGCCCGGCGGGCAGGCCGAGCGATGCAGCGACTTGCTGCGCGAGGAATTTCTTCCAGCGCAACTGCGCGACATTGCGCGCGGCGAGCGCGGGGAAATAGCGTTCGAGCATCGCGGATACCGCGTCGCGTCCATCGAGGCCGAGATCGCGCCACAGGTGATCGGGGCGCAGGCACGCATGCGAGATGATCGTCGCGACGCAGTCGGCATCGTCCGGTGAGACGGCGGGGTGCGCATTCCGCATCAGCAGCGCGTGCAGTGTCGCAACGAACTGCGCGTGCGCGGCCGGCAGCGGCGCGACGGCGGCAGCGGCCGATGCGAGCGCGGCGGCCTCGGTGGAATGCAAGCGCGGAAACTGGCGAGCGAGCAGACCGCTCAACCGTACGGAAGACAGGCCGAGCAGCGCAAGTTCGTTGCGGCATGCGCGTGCCGCGATCAGCGCGCCGAACAGACGCGCATCCGCGCAATCGGCATCGGTCGCTCCGGCCAGCAGCGATTGAAACATGCGTTGATGCGCGTGCTCCAGCGCGGACGTCATCGTGCGCGCCTGCACGCAGTGCGAGCGTTGCGCGCGTTGCGCGGGCGCGGCGAACGACGGGGCGACATTGCAATCACCTGCACGGTCGGTCGATCATTCGACGCCGATGATCACGCTCGATGCCTTGAAGATCGCGGACGCCGGCTTGCCGCTCGCGAGGCCGAGACGATCGACGCTGTCGTTGGTGACGATCGCGACGATTTCCGCACCGCCCGCAGCCTTGACCACGACTTCCGAATTGACCGCGCCCTTCGCGATCGACGACACGGTGGCCGCGACGCAGTTGCGCGCCGACACCTTGCTGCTGTCGACGTCGACCATCACGATCACCGACGATGCCTTGACGAGCGCGAATGCCTTCGTGCCGGCAGCGAGACCGAGCGATGCGGCGCTCCCATGCGTGATCACGGCGACGATGTCGAGGCCGTCTTGCGTGCGCAGCGTGATTTCGTCGTTGACGGCACCGGGCTTGACGGCGCCGATCTGGCCGACGAATTGATTGCGGGCGCTGGTGCGCATGATGATTCTCCAGGAAATGGGCCGCCGGCGGGTGGCCGGCGAACGACGGAAACCGCGGATGAGTTTACCGGCAATGCAGGTGAAGCGCGACGTCGGCAGCGACATACCGCACATGTGAAACGACGTACGATGCTGCGCGACAGCAGGGGCGTCGTGCACGCCGTGCCGCCGCGATCGCGCTTACTTTGCAGCCGCCGACGCAGCAGCCGGTACGCCCGCCGCCGTCTTCTGCTGCGTCGCAGCGGCCTTCATATCGCTTTCCCATCCGCCGCCGAGCGCGAGGAACAACTTCACCTGGTCGGCGGCGACCTGGCCTTCGGCCGCAGCGACTTGCGCACGCACGCTCGTCAGCGTGCGCGTCGCATCGAGATCCGAAATGAACGACTCGCGGCCGGCCATGTAGAGGCGATGCGTTTCGTCAGCGGAACTGCGCGCCGATTCGTAGGCCGTGTGCAGCGCGTCGGTGCGCTGCACGTCGGCTGCATAGGTCGCGAGGCTCGACTGCGTTTCGCGCAGCGCGTTCAGCACGACGCCGTCGAAGTGCGCGAGCGCACCACCGGTCGCCGCTTCCGCTTCGCGCACGCGCGCGCGCTGGCCGTTGACGGGGAATGACCAGCTGATCAGTGGTCCGAACGACCAGCGATTCGTGGTGGAAGAGAACAGGTCGGCCGCGACGCCGACCGACCCGGCGGACGCGCCGATGCTGATCGACGGATAAAGCGCGGCGGTCGCGACGCCGATCCGTGCGGTCGACGCGGCGAGCTGACGCTCGGCTTCGCGAATGTCGGGCCGGCGGCGCAGCAGCGCGGCACCGTCGCCGATCGGAATCGGCTGGCGCAGCTTCGGCAGGCGTTCGCATTCGGCGACCGCTTTCGGCAGGTCGGCGGGCGAACGCGCGAGCAGCGCGGCGAGCTGGTATTGCGCAATCTTGCGGCGGCTTTCGAAGCGCGGGATGTCGGCCGCGAGCGTGCGCACCTGCGTGACGCCGCGCGTGACGTCGGTCTGGTTGCCGCGTCCCGCATCGCGCAGGCGCTGCGACAGTTTCACACGCTGCTGTTGCAGCGCGAGCGACTGCTTCGCGATCGCGAGTTCGTCCCCAGCCGAGCATGATTCGACGTACGCACGCACGACGTCCGCGACGACGGTGATGCGCGCGAGATCGGCCGCCGCCTGCACGGCTTCGCTGTCCGCGCGCGCGGCCTCGACGCCGCGCCGCAGCTTGCCGAACAGATCGAGCTCGTATGACACGCTGATGCCCACCATCCCTTCGTTGACGACGGGCAGCTTGTTTTCGAGCAGATATTGCTCGGCCGACTCCTGCGCGCGCTGCACGGCTGCTTCCGCGCTGCCGGAGAAGCCGCCCTGTTCATTCGCCACTTCGAGCGCCGCGCGCGAACGTGCGAGGTTGGCCGCGGCGACGCGCAGGTCGGTGTTGGATTTGAGCGCACTGCGCACGAGTTCGTCGAGCACGGGATCGTCGTACAGCTGCCACCAGTTGCCGGGCACCGCATCGCGCGACACGAGCGAGCCGTTTGCGTCGTCGAACGCATGGTTCGCGAGCGGCGCATTCACGTACGCCTGCTGCGGCAGCTTGTAGTCGGGGCCGACGGATTTGCACGCGCCGAGTGCGAACGCGAGCGGCGCCAGTGCCGCCGCGAGGCGCAGGCCGTGCCGCTTCATTGCGATGCTCCCGTCGCGCTGCCCGCCAAAGCTGCGGAGGTTGCGGGCGGCACGGCTGCCGTGGAGGCACCGGCGGCCGGCTTCGCATTGTCGTTGCGGCGCGTGTCGCTGCGTACCGCGACGGTCGCGGTGCGCCCGGCGATCATCCGGAAGTCGTCGGGCACCTCGTCGAGCACGACACGCACCGGCACGCGCTGCGCGAGCCGCACCCAGCTGAATGCCGGATTCACGTTCGGCAGCAGGTTCGCGCCCTGCGTGCGGTCGCGATCCTCGATCGCGGCGACGATGCTCTGGACATGGCCGCGCAGCGGATGCGGCTCGCCCATCACGACGATGTCGACCGGCTGGCCGATATGGATGCCGCGCAGCTTGGTTTCCTCGAAGTAGCCGTCGACGCGGAACGAATTGCGGTCGACGACCGACAGCACCGCGCGGCCGGCCGGCACGTATTCGCCGACGCGCGGCGCGCGGTCGTTCAGGTAGCCGTCGACGGGGCTCACGATCGTCGTGCGCTGCAGATTGAGCTTCGCGGTGTCGAGCGATACCTGCGCATCGGCGACAGCGGCTTCGCCCTGCTCGACGCGCGTGCGGCTTTCCTCGACCTGCTCGCTGGCGACCAGATTGCCGAGCTGCAGGTTGCGCGCATATTCGCGCCTGGCCTGGGCGAGCGTCGCGCGGCGCTGTGCGAGCGTGGCTTCGGCCAGCCGTTCCGCGAGCGTGTAGCGCGCCTGGTCGATGACGAACAGCACCTGGCCGCGCTTCACCTCCTGGTTGTCGGCGACCTGCACCGCGGTGATGAGGCCCGACACGTCGGGCGCGACCTGGATCACGTCGGCACGCACGTGGCCGTCGCGTGTCCACGGCGAGAACATGTAGTAGTTGATGATCCGCCACAGGACGAGGGCGGCCACGACGACGACGATCAGGGTGAGCAGGATCTGACCTGCCGAGAGCCAGGTTTTTTTCACGGTTAGCTAGCCACGAGATGGTGAGACACGATGACGACGGCGGCAAGCACGAACACGTAGATGCCGAGGTCGAAGATCGAACGGTGCCAGACGAGGCGGTAAAAGCCGACGCGTTCGAGCAGCGCGCGCACGACGATGTTGATCAGGTAGGCGATCAGCATCAGCACGAGCGGAGCCGGCACGAATACGCCGAAGATGTCGATTTCGCCGATCATGGTCGCGGTCGGAAAGACGGGTTGGAAAGCGGGATCATGCACGCGCGCCGTCCGGTGCGGCATGCGGCGGCTGCGCGGACGCAGCCGGGTACAGCGACAGGCGCAGACCGACGAGCGCATGCAGCGTATCGCGCAGCCAGCGGTGTGTCGCGGGCGTGGCTGGTGCCGCGGGAGCGGCTTGCGCGGCGCCGCCGTCCGCGGATGTGGCGGACGTGCCGGGCAGGTTGCGGCCGGCCACGCGCTGCAGCGCGTCGTCGATCGATGCGAGCAGCGCCGGCGGCACAGGCTGTCGCGCATTCGCGGCCGCGCAGCGCGTGTAGTGCTCGGTGACACCGGCCAGCACGCGGTCGATCGCGTCGGGCACGTCGCCCGTCAGCTTGCGGCGCGAGCGGCGCAGATCGAGCGCGTTCAGCGCGATGCGCAGGTCGCGGAAGCTCTCGATCGACGGATGACGATGATCGTCCGACGCGCCGAGGCGCGGCAGCAGTTGCGTGACGCGATCGAGCATGCGCGATGCGTGGTTGCGCTGGTCGTCGAGCGGCTGCGTCGACGCGGAGCGTGCGACGTCCTCCCAGCCCGAGCGCAGCAGGCGCCGCACCGCGAGTTCCGCGCCGAACGGACGCGTCGCGCGCGTCCACACGTACGCGAACAGCAGCCCGGCGACGCCGGCGAGGTTGCTGTTCAGGAACACGAAGAAATCGGCGTCGTACGCGCTCTGGATGCTGATGAAGGTGGCGGTGTTCACCGCGACGAGCATCGTCACCATGTTGAACTGCGGACGCGGCAGCAGCGTGCCGATCAGCACGAACGGCCCCGCGAACATCAGCACGAGCATCGGGAAGTCGTGCACGTGCGGCAGCACGACGAACAGGTACAGCCCGGCGAACACGACACTCGCGGCCGTCGACAGGAAGAACTTGAACACCAGCGGTGCCGGTTCGTCGAGCGCGGCGAAGAAGCTGCACGACACGGCTACGAGCGTGACGGCCGCGGCGCCGTCGTGCCAACCCGACGAGATCCACAGCCAGCACGCGAACACGATCGCGAGCACGACGGTCAGCGTCGAGAACAGCATCATCCCGCGATCGAAGAAGCGTTCGGTGCCGCCGAGCCGCCAGTGCCGGTAGCGCGGCTGCCAGATGCCCGACTCGTTCGCGATCAGCGCGCGCAGCGAGCGGCAGTCCTGCCAGATGTCGATGACCTGACGCAGCCGCCACAGTGCGTTCGACAGCAGCGCGCCGTCCCAGCTCGCGAGCGCACTGTCGGACGGCTGCAGCGACGCGATGCGCTCACGCAGATCGTCGGCGACCGGATCGTGCGCCATCTCGCCGTCGTTGTCTGCCTTCACGGTCGGCAACGGCGCGTCGAACCACTTTGCCGCGTCGGCGAGCAGCGCGTCGAGTGCCGGCGGTCGCACGTGCAGGTCGCGCATCAGTGCGATCAGCGGATCGGCGAGCGACGACATCAGCGGCAGGAACAGCTGCATGCGGCCTGCGAGCGCCTGCGCACGGGCGAGCACACGCGGGTGCGCATGATCGTAGCTCAGCTGGCTCAGCAGGAATTCGAGGCCGGTGATGGTCGCGGCGAGACGTTGCCGGCATGCCGACAGCGCCTTGCCCGCGATGTGCCCCGACAGCGTTTCGCGGCCGTAGAACGCCGCGTCCTTGAACCAGGCGTCGGTGCGCTCGATCAGCGTCGGCGCGAGCCGGTTCGGGAACACCGCGCTGCCGACCACGCTCGCGCACACGATGCCGAGCACGATTTCCTCGGTTCGCGCGATCGCGACGTCGAAGATCGTCGACGGATCGGTCACCGTCGGCAGCGCGACCAGCGGCATCGTATAGCCGGCAAGCATGAACACGTAGCTGCGCGCGGTGCGGTCGGAGATCGCGAGGTAGAGCAGCGTGCCGCACCACGTCGCGACGATGACGCTGAACAGGAACGGCGTCTCGACGAACGGCGGGACGAACAGGATCGCCGCGGCGGCGCCAAGCGCGGTGCCGAGTGCGCGATACAGCGCCTTGGAGCGCGTCGCGCCGACGAATGGGTTCGACACGATGTAGACGCTCGCCATCGCCCAGTAAGGGCGCGGCAACTGGAAATACAGGCCGAGGTACAACGCCAGCATCGACGCGGCGAAGGTCTTGCCCGAGAACAGCCAGTCGCGAAGGCTCGGATAGGTCATGACGCGGGCCCGGCGGAGTGAGGCGGACGCGGCGCCGGATGTTGCGCATCGGCCGCGTTGAACGCGTTCAGTACGCGCAGCGTCGCTTCGAGATCGGCGCGCGTGACGCCCTTGAGCACCTCGGCGCGCAGCGCGCGCAGGTCTTCCTCCATCTTCGCGGTGACGGCGCGACCGGCGGCCGTCAGCGAGATCGTCTTCGCGCGGCGGTCGTGCGGATCCTCGTCGCGGCGAGCGAGGCCGGCCGCGCACAGCTGGTCGAGCAGGCGCACGAGCGACGGCCCCTCGATGCCGACGTGCTCGGCGAGCGTGCCCTGGCGCACGCCTTCGCCGAGGCGGCCGGCAATCAGCAACGGCGTCGCGCAGGCTTCGGATACGTTGTACGCGGTCAGCACGGCATCGCTCGTGCGGCGCCATTTGCGCGCGGTGAGCACCAGCTGGCTGCTGACGGCGAGACGGAGGTCGTGCAGGTTGGTCATGGGCGAGATGATAGGGGCAAAAACATTTGGTAGCAAACTATCGTTTTTGTCACCCGCATGTCATGTCGCACACTGGAGCATCGCCCTGCAACGAGCAATTTAGGTGGTCGATCCGGGGCTGGTCAAGCCGTCAGGGGGCGGCGTGCGGCCGATCCCTATACATATATGGCGTGCAATCCGGCCCGAACGCAGCGATCACACGTGGCGGCTCGGTGGTCAGCGGAAGGATTGCAGGGAGGTTGTAAGAAATAGCCGCTCTGCATGAGCGCGTACTCGGCCATGCCGACCGATCGGACCGCAACGCGCGCCGCAGCGTCCTGGTTCCGCACGCGATTGCACTAGGACAATAATTTCCGGGTGTCTTTCTGAGCGACCATGTGGAAGCAACGACGGAGACATCGAGATGGGACGGACCGAGGTATCGGCGCGCTGGCACGACGCGATCGGCGCGGTGCACGGCATCGAGTCGAAATACAAGCGGCTCGTGAAGGCGATCGCCGCCGACATCGACAGCGGCGCGCTCGCACCAGGCGCGCGGCTCGCGCCGCAACGCGACGTGGCGTCGAGCCTCGGTGTGAGCGTGCAGACCGTCACCAATGCCTACAAGGAACTCGAAAGACAGGGCCTGATCCGCTGCGAAGTCGGGCGCGGCAGTTTCGTGGCCGCGCGCGTGACCGAATCGATGTCGAACTACATTCTCGACACGGCCGAGCGCGAGCTCGTCGACTTCTCGATCGCGCGCATCGTGCACACGCCGGAGCACGACGCCGCGTGGCGGGCCGTGTGCGCGGCGCTCGCCGCTGCCGACGACCAGCCGTGGATTCGCTCGTTCCGTCCGATCGCGGGGCTCGATGCGCATCGCGAGGCCGGCGCCGCGTGGCTCGCGTCGCTGAATCTGCCGGTCCATCCCGAATCGCTGCTGATCACGAACGGTGCCGCGCACGGCATCTTTCTCGCGCTCGCGTCGATCGTCGGGCCGGGCGATACCGTGCTGTGCGAGAGCCTGACCGACCACGGCGTGATCGGCTCCGCGAACGTGCTCGGGTTTACGCTCAAGGGGCTCGAGATGGACGAACACGGGATCCGTCCCGAACATTTCGAGGAAATGTGCGACGGCGAGCGAATCAGTGCGCTTGTCTGCACGCCGACCCTCAATAACCCGACCGTATCGATGATGTCGGATTCGCGCCGCAAGTCGATCGCGCGCATTGCGTCGCGCTACGGCGTGTACGTGATCGAGGACGACGTATACGGCCCGCTGCCCGCGAAGACGGCAACGCCGATCGCGAGCCTGATTCCGGAGCTCGGCTTCTATTGCACGAGCATGACGAAATCGGTGCTGACCGGGCTGCGCACCGGCTATCTCGCGATGCCGAGGCGGCTCGCGCTGCGCGTGGAAAGCGTGCTGCGCGTGAGCAGCTGGATGGCGACGTCGCCGATCGCGGAGATCGCGACGCGCTGGATCGCGGACGGCACCGCGCGACGGCTCGTCGAATTGCAGCGGCAACGGCTCGCGGTGCGCCAGGACATGGTGAAGGCCACGCTCGGCCCCTACGTGCTGGGTGCGCATCCGAATGCGCTGTCGGCGTGGCTGCGCGTGCCCGACTACTGGCAGGCCGACCGGCTCGTGCGCGAATTGCGCACCCGCAAGATCGCGGTGACGTCGCCCGATCCGTTCCTCGTGGGCGGCACGGAGCGGCCGAATGCGGTGCGTGTGTGCATCGGCGCGGAGACGACCGATGCCGCGTGCAACGCCGCGCTCGCGACGATCGCGCGCGTATTCGAGCAATATCCGCACGTGCACGATTTTCACTGAAGCGCAGCGCGCGTCGTACCGGCGGCGCACAATGTATCAGGACATTCGAAAGCGCAATTTGGGACATTAGACTGGATCGCACTACATCAATGATGAGGCGTGCGATTCATGTCCTTCCTGTCGCTGTCCGACGTCTACCGCGCACGCCGATGCATCGCAGGGCATGCGTGCGTCACGCCGCTGGTCGCGTCGGCCGCGTTGTCCGCGCGGGCCGGCGCCGCCGTCCATCTGAAACTCGAAACGCTGCAGCCGACCGGCAGCTTCAAGCTGCGCGGCGCGACGAATGCGCTCGCCGAACTGGCGGCACGGCGCGTGACGCGCGTCGTCACCGCATCGACCGGCAATCACGGCCGAGCGGTCGCGTATGCGGCGCGCGCGTTCGGCATCGAGGCTGCAGTCTGCATGTCGTCGCTCGTGCCGGCGAACAAGGTGGATGCGGTCGCCGCGCTCGGTGCGCGGGTCGTGATCGCCGGCGACAGCCAGGACGACGCGCAGGCCGAGGCGCGGCGCCTCGTGCGCGACGAAGGCTATGCGTATGTGCCGCCGTTCGACGACCCGCGCATCATCGCGGGGCAGGCGACGATCGGCGTCGAGGTTCTCGAGGCGTTGCCCGATACGTCCACGCTCGTCGTGCCGCTGTCCGGCGGCGGGTTGTTCAGCGGCGTCGCGTTTGCAGCGAAGGCGATCCGGCCCGCGATCGAGGTAATCGGTGTGTCGATGGCGCGTGGTGCCGCGATGCACGCGAGCCTCGCGGCCGGACGACCGATCGACATCGACGAACAGCCGACGCTCGCCGATTCGCTCGGCGGCGGCATCGGCCTGGACAACCGCCATACGTTCGACATGACGCGCACACTGGCCGACGACGTCGTGCTGCTCGACGAGCCGGCGATCGCGCGCGGCATCGCGCACGCGTACCGCGAAGAGCGTCTGGTCGTGGAAGGCGCGGGTGCGGTCGGCATCGCCGCATTGCTGGACGAACGGATCGCGCGCCGCGATCGCGACGGCCCGATCGTCGTGATCGTCAGCGGCGCGAACATCGACATGGCCGTGCATCGCCGGCTCGTTTCGGAGAACTGACGTGGCCCATCCCGTCATGCTGCTCGGGCAGGCGCAACTGCGCGCGCTGGTCCCGCTCGATCTGGCCGCAATCGATCAGGTCGAGGCCGCGTTCGCTTCGCTCGCGACCGACGCGGTCGTCATGCCGCCGATCCTCAACCTCGCACTGCCCGCCCGTCACGGCGAGGTCGACGTGAAGACTGCTTACCTGCCGCGCTTCGACAGCTTCGCGATCAAGGTGAGCCCCGGCTTCTTCGACAACCCGTCGCTCGGGCTGCCGAGCCTGAACGGACTGATGCTCGTGCTGTCCGCGCGCACCGGCCTCACCGAAGCCGTGCTGCTCGACAACGGCTACCTGACGGCCGTGCGCACCGCCGCGGCCGGTGCGGTGGCCGCGCGCCGGCTCGCGCGCGCCGATGCACGTCGCGCGGCGATCATCGGCGCCGGCGAACAGGCGCGACTTCAGCTCGATGCGCTGACGCTGGTGCGCGACATCGAGCACGTGACCGTATGGGCGCGCAACGCCGAGCGTGCGGCGCGATTCGCGGCCGACGTGCGCGCCGCGCACGGGATCGATGCGATCGTCGCGCGTTCGGTGCATGCGGCGCTTGCCGACGCGGACGTCGCGGTCACGACCACGCCCAGCCGCGAGCCGCTCGTGCATGCCGAGGATCTGCGTCCGGGGCTGCACGTGACGGCAATGGGCGCCGACGCCGACTACAAGACCGAGCTCGCGCCGTCGGTGTTCGGCGCCGCGCGCTACTTCTGCGACCGGCTGCAGCAGACCCGCGTGGCCGGTGAACTCGCGCATGCGATCGCCGCCGGTGCGGTCGCGCCCGATGCCGTGTTCCCCGAGCTCGGCGAGGTGATCGCCGGGCAGCGCGAAGGCCGCACGCACCGCGACGACATCACGATCTGCGATCTGACCGGGACCGGCGCGCAAGACACCGCCATTGCCGTGCTCGCGCTGCAGCGCGCCCGCGCGGCCGAGGTGGGCACGATTTTTCACAACGACCTCACGACTTGAGAGGAGAC
The DNA here is from genome assembly GCF_001718335.1 of Burkholderia territorii. Classification (NCBI taxonomy): domain Bacteria; kingdom Pseudomonadati; phylum Pseudomonadota; class Betaproteobacteria; order Burkholderiales; family Burkholderiaceae; genus Burkholderia; species Burkholderia territorii. The sequence goes on along the minus strand of NZ_CP013367.1, from coordinate 843,206 downwards.
AGATGGCCGCAGTCATCGAAACCCACGAAGCCGTGCCGCGTCTCGCGTTCGAGCGCAGCGAATACGCTGCGCGCATCGCGAAGACGCGCACGGCGATGCAGCAGGCCGGCATCGACCTGCTGATCGTCACCGACCCGACCAACATGGCCTGGCTTACCGGCTATGACGGCTGGTCGTTCTACGTGCACCAGTGCGTGCTGCTGCCGATGGACGGCGAGCCTGTCTGGTACGGACGCGGCCAGGACGCGAACGGCGCGAAGCGCACCGTGTTCATGGCGCACGACAACATCGTCGGCTATCCGGATCACTACGTGCAGTCGACGGCGCGTCACCCGATGGACTACCTGTCGACCGAGGTGATTGCCGCACGCGGCTGGAGCACGCTGCGCATCGGTGTCGAACTCGACAACTACTACTTCAGCGCCGCGGCGTACGCATCGCTTCGGAAGCATCTGCCGGCGGCGCGCTGGATCGATGCGACGGCGCTCGTGAACTGGCAGCGTGCGGTGAAATCGCCGCGCGAAATCGAGTACATGCGCGTCGCCGCGCGGATCGTCGAGCGCATGCACGCGCACATCGTCGACACCATCGAGCCGGGCATGAAGAAGAGCGATCTCGTCGCGCAGATCTATGCGACCGGGATCGGCGGCGCGGACGGCTTCGGCGGCGACTATCCGGCGATCGTGCCGCTGCTGCCGACGGGCGCCGACGCAGCTGCGCCGCATCTGACCTGGGACGATTCGGTGTTCGCGCGCGGCGCGGGCACCTTCTTCGAGATCGCCGGGTGCTACCGCCGCTATCACTGTCCGCTGTCGCGCACCGTCTATCTCGGCAAGCCGCCCGCCCACTTCATCGAAGGCGAGCGCGCGGTGGTCGAGGGGATCGAGGCGGGGCTCGCGGCCGCGAAGCCCGGCAACGTATGCGAGGACATCGCGAATGCATTTTTTGCGGTGCTGCGCCGCGCGGGCATCGACAAGGACAGCCGCTGCGGCTACCCGATCGGCGCGAGCTATCCGCCGGACTGGGGCGAGCGCACGATGAGCCTGCGCCCGGGCGACCGCACGGTGCTCGAACCCGGCATGACGTTCCATTTTATGCCGGGCCTGTGGCTCGACGACTGGGGGCTGGAGATCACCGAAAGCATCCTGATCACCGAAACCGGCGTGGAGACGTTCTGCAACGTGCCGCGCAAGCTGTTCGTGAAGGAGTAGGACGATGCGTGCTTCTCCGATCACGCCGACCGTCGACTTCGACGCGGACGGCGAACAGCATGGCTTCCTGAAGCTGCCTTACTCGCGCGACGATTCCGCGTGGGGCGCGATCATGATTCCGGTGACCGTCGTCAAGCGCGGCGACGGGCCGACGGTCTTGCTCACCGGCGGCAACCACGGCGACGAATACGAAGGGCCGGTCGCGCTGTCGAAGCTCGCCGGCTCGCTGAAGGCGGCCGACGTGACCGGCCGCGTGATCGTCGTGCCGTTCATGAACTACCCGGCGTTTCGCGCCGGCTGCCGCACGTCGCCGATCGATGCAGGCAATCTGAATCGCGCCTTTCCCGGGCGCCCGGACGGCACCGTCACCGAGAAGATCGCCGACTACTTCCAGCGGCATCTGCTTCCGCTCGCGACGCACGTGCTCGACATTCACGCGGGCGGCCGCACGCTTGATTTCGTGCCGTTCGCGGCGATCCACGTGCTCGACGACCGCGATCAGCAGGCACGCTGCGAGCGCGCGATGCGTGCGTTCGGCGCGCCGTACTCGATGCGCATGCTCGAACTCGACAACGTGGGTCTTTTCGACACCGCGGCGGAGGAAGCCGGCAAGGTGTTCGTGTCGACCGAGCTCGGCGGCGGCGGTTCGTCGACGGCCGCGAGCGTCGCGATCGCCGAGCGTGGCGTGTATGGATTTCTCGCGCATGCCGGGGTGATCGCGAAGGACGTGATCGACGGCAACGCGCCGCGCACGACGACGTTGCTCGACATGCCGGACGGGTCGTGCTTCACGACCAGCGAGCATCGCGGGCTGCTCGAGATGTGCCGCGATCTCGGCAGCGAGGTGAACGCCGGCGACGTGCTGGCGCGCGTGCACGACATCGACCGCACGGGTGTCGCACCGGTCGAATACGTCGCACGGCGTCGCGGGCTGCTCGCGGCCCGCCACTTCCCGGGCATCGTGCAGGCCGGCGACACGATCGCGGTGGTCGCCGACATCGTCGAGCGCAACATTCCGGTGTCCGCTTAAGGACGCGCCGCATCGTGATCAAGCTCGACCGATACGACCTCGCGATCCTGCGAATCCTCGAGCGCGACGGGCGCATCACGAAGTCGAAGCTCGCGGAGGCCGTGAACCTGTCGATTTCGCCCGCGTGGGAGCGCGTGCGCAAGCTCGAGGAAAGCGGCGTGATCCGCGGCTATCGCGCGGACGTCGACTGGATCGGTGCAGTTTCCGGCAGCCGCATCGTCGTCGAGGTGACGCTGTCGCGTCATACCGCACCCGACATGCGGCGCTTCGAGGAGCGCGTGAGCGCGGCGCCCGAAGTCGCGCAGTGCTACGCCACCGGTGGTGGCGTCGACTACGTGCTGCACGTGATCGCGCGCGACATCGATCACTACCAGCGCTTCATCGACACGTTGCTGATGGAGGATCTCGGCATCGAGCGCTACTTCACGTACATCGTGACGAAGGTCGTGAAATGCGAATCCGGCGGCGCGCCGGACTGGCTCTGAAACTTCGCGCGAACGCACGGCAATACGGAAAAAGACGCAAGAAGCGCGCGCGGAAACAGAAATTTCCGCACCCGCCGGCACGACAGAATGAAGCTCGTGCCCACCCAAACGAGGAGACGCAGGATGTTGCCCGGACACCCCGTTCTGTTCAAGTCGACGTGCTATGTCGACGGTCGCTGGATCCACAGCGACAGTGCCGCGACGGTCGCCGTCGTGAACCCCGCCGATCAGGCCGTGATCGGCCACGTGCCGATGCTCGAGCGCGCCCAGATCGTCGGCGCCGTCGACGCCGCGCAGCGAGCATTCGGCACGTGGCGCTGGACGTCGCAAGACGTGCGTAGCGCGGCGCTATCGCGCTGGCATGCGCTGATCCTGCGGCATCTCGACGATCTCGCTGCGCTCCTGTCGCTCGAACAGGGCAAGCCGCTCGCCGAATCGCGCGGGGAGATCCGCTATGCGGCGAGCTTCATCGAATGGTTCGCGAACGAGGCGAAGCGCGTCGCGGGCCGCACGATCCCGACGCACATCGACGGCGCGCATCTCGGCACGGTGATGGAGCCGGTCGGAGTCGCCGCGCTGATCACGCCGTGGAATTTCCCGGCGGCGATGATCACGCGCAAGGCGGCGGCCGCGATCGCCGTGGGCTGCACGGTGGTCGTGAAGCCCGCGCACGAAACACCGTTTTCGGCGCTCGCGCTCGCGCAGCTTGCCGACGAGGCGGGCTTTCCGGCCGGCGTGTTCAACGTCGTGCTCGGCGAACCGCAGATGGCGATGGAGACGCTCGTCGGCGATGCGCGCGTGCGTGCGGTGAGCTTCACCGGATCGACGCGCGTCGGGCGGCTCGTCACCGAAACCGCCGCGAAGGCCGGCATTCGCAAGATCGCGCTCGAACTGGGCGGGAACGCACCGTTCATCGTGACCGAGGACGCGAATCTCGAACAGGCGGTGCGGATTGCCGTCGGCGCGAAGTTCCAGACTTCCGGCCAGGACTGTTGCGCCGCGAACCGGATCTTCGTTGCGCGCCCGCTCTATGAAGCATTCGTCAGCCGCTACGCGAACGCGGTGCGTGAACTGAAGACCGGCCCCGCGTTCGAGCCGGACGTTGACGTCGGTCCCCTGATGCACCAGGCCGCGTTCGACGCGACGGTGGCACGCGTCGACGACGCACGCGTACGCGGGGCCCGGATCGTCGCGGGCGGCCGGCCGCATGCGCTCGGCGGCTGGTTCTACGAACCCACCGTGATCGCGGACGCCGCACCCGGCATGCGCGTGTACGACGAGGAGAACTTTGCGCCGATCTCGGCGGTGTGCGCGTTCGACACGCTCGACGAAGCGGTCGACAAGGCCAACGACACCGAGTACGGCCTCGCCGCCTACGTGTGCGCGACGCGCATCGACACGATCTTCCAGCTCGTGCGGCGGCTCGAGTTCGCGATGGTGTCGGTCAACGGCGTGAAATTCACCGGTGCGCCGATCCCGTTCGGCGGAATGAAGGCGTCGGGCCTCGGGCGCGAAGGCGGCGCCGAAGGGTTCGAACCGTTCACCGAAACCAAGTACTTCTGCCTCGGCAATCTCGGCCTGCCCGTCGCCGCGACGGCCTGACCACCCATTCAAAGGAGCCATCATGAAACAATCGATCGACGCACTGCTGCGCGAGGACCGCGCCCACTTCATGCATCCGTCGACTCACGCATACGACCACGAGACCGGTGCGCTGCCCGGCAAGATCGTGCGCGGCGCGCAAGGCATCCGCATCGAGGATCACGAGGGCAAGCGCTATATCGACGCGTTCGCCGGCCTCTACTGCGTGAACATCGGCTACGGCCGCACCGAAGTTGCCGAAGCGATGTACGAACAGGCGAAGCAGCTCGCGTACTACCACACGTATGTCGGCCACTCGTCGGACGCGATCATCGAGCTGTCGTCACGCATCATCGACTGGGTGCCGGCGGGGATGAAGAAGGTCTACTACGGGATGTCGGGTTCCGACGCGAACGAGACGCAGGTCAAGATCGTCTGGTACTACAACAACGTGCTCGGCCGCCCGAACAAGAAGAAGATCATCTCGCGCGAGCGCGGCTATCACGGCTCGGGCATCGTGACGGGCAGTCTCACGGGCCTGCCGAGCTTCCACCAGCATTTCGACTTGCCGATCGATCGCGTGAAGCACACGGTGTGTCCGCACTGGTATCGCAAGGCACCGGCCGGAATGAGCGAAGCGCAGTTTGTCGCGCATTGCGTCGACGAGCTCGAGAAGCTGGTCGCACGCGAAGGCGCCGACACGATCGCCGCGTTCATCGCGGAGCCGGTGATGGGCACGGGCGGCATCATCGAGCCGCCGGCCGGCTACTGGCCCGCGATTCAGGCCGTGCTGCGCAAGCACGACATCCTGCTGATCTCGGATGAAGTCGTCTGCGGATTCGGGCGCCTGGGCGCGAAGATGGGCGCGCAGCACTTCGGGATCGCCCCCGATCTCATTACGGTCGCGAAAGGGCTGACGAGCGCGTATGCGCCGCTGTCGGGCGTGATCGTCGGCGAGAAAGTCTGGGACGTGATTGCGCGCGGCTCGCAGGAGCATGGGCCGATGGGGCACGGCTGGACGTATTCGGGCCACCCTGTGTGCGCGGCCGCCGCACTCGCGAACCTTGCGATTCTCGAGCGCGAGAACCTCGTCGGCAATGCTGCCGAGGTTGGCGCGTATTTCGGCGCGAAGCTGCGTGACGCGTTCGGCGCGCATCCGCTCGTCGGCGAGGTGCGCAGTGTCGGGATGCTGGCGGCGCTCGAATTCATGGCGGACAAGGACGCGCGCACGCCGTTCGATCCGGCTTTGAAGATCGGCGCGCAGGTGTCGGCCGCGGCGCTGCAGCGTGGCGTGATCGCACGGGCAATGCCGCACGGTGACATTCTGGGTTTTGCGCCGCCGCTGGTGATGACGCGGGCGGAAGCCGACGAGATCGTCGGTATCGTGAAGGAAGCGGTGGACGAGGTCGCGGAGCGCAATCTGTCGAGCGTCGCCTGAATTTCCTGCGGGCCCGATGCGCGCGCAAGCGCGCGAAGTGACGCCGTCGCACGGGAGTGCGGCGGCGTTTTTTGCTTCACGGGGGACCTTTCGCGACAGCGGTGCCACCTGCCACGACGCATCACCATCGCTGCAAGAACTGCGGCGATTGCTCGAACATCGTCAATACGGCTCGCGTGTCGCCCGCTGCGTGCCCCGGATCGATCAGTAGTCCCACACGACCGGGACGAAGCGGAAGCCGTCGCCGTCCCTTGCAATGTGGCCTATCGACGGGAACGCGACATGCGCGGCGGCCAGCATCGCGCCGGTGTCGGCGGCTTCGTTGAACAGTGCGAGCCGGACGTCGGTGGCCGCTTGCGGGTCGTGCTCGAAGCCGTTTTGCCAGTCAGGATGGTCGAAGTTCACTTCGAAGATCGCGTCGCCCGCGAACGTCAGTCGTTCGCCGTTCGATGCGATATCGACCACGCAGTGTCCCGGCGTATGGCCGCCGGTCACGCGCACCGATACGCCGGCCGCAACTTCCACGGTGCGGTCGAACGGCACGATGTGCTCGCGATACAGCTCCACGAATCGCGCCGCGGCCTTGCGTAGCGCGGGCGGGACTGTTTCCGGCATCACCGTCTTGCTGAAGTCCGGATTCTTCCAGAACGCCAGTTCCGCGGCCGACACGTGAATGCGCACGTCGGGATTCAGCCGCGCCTTGACGCCGTCGACGTTCAGCCCGCCGACGTGATCCATATGCATGTGGGTGATCACGATGTCGGTGATCGCGGCGAGATCGATGCCCGCGGACTCGAGACGCATCACCGACCGTCCCGCGCGCGTGAAGTATTCGAAGCCGTCGCCCACGCCCGAGTCGATGAGGATCAGGCGTTCGGCGCTGCGCACCAGCGCGATATTCAGCGCCCAGTCGAACGTGTCGCGTTGCAGGAAGCGTCCGTCGAACCATTCGTTGCGGTCCGCTTCGCTCACGTTGGTGGACATCGTGGATGTCGGCAGCGGCAGGACGCCGTCGCTGATCAGCACGACGTCGACGTCGCCGATGCGCACCGCGTAGCGGGATGGAACGAGTTCACCAGCCGCTTCCTTGCCAAGGCGGGTCGTTACCGGCCGCACGTTGTGGATTGATCCGTTCATGTTGAATCGTCCTTTCATCGAGTTGGGGGTTCTCCGCGCTGCGCAGCACGGTTCGCGCGCGACCGTGCACGACGCGCCTTTCGTATCGCGTGCATGCCGATCGAGCATGTCGGCGATTGTAGGGAGGCCCGGCGAACGCCTGAAGCACCGCACCTGCGAACATCGTGTTGTCCTCGCGACAACAATCCGCCGGCCGGTTCACGGTACCGAAATGCACATCGCCCGCGGTCCGTTTCCGGACCGCGGGCGATGCAAGGGTTGCCGTTCATGGGGCGACGAGTGCCGCCCCGGTTGGCGTCAGCCCGGTTGTCCCGGCACGGTTTCGCCGCGCAGCGAGCATCCGCGCGTCTCGATCACGGCGGACAGCGCGACCAACCCGACCGCGCAGGCCGCCATCATGTAGTACGCAGGAATCATCGCGTTGCCGGTCTTGCCGATCAACCAGTCGTTGACGATCGGCGCGGTGCCGCCGAACAGCGACGTCGACACGTTGTATGCGATCGCCATGCCCGCATAGCGCACATGAGTCGGGAACATCGCGGGGAACATCGCGGAAATGGTCGCCAACTGCGGCACGTACAGCAGGCCGAGCACCGCGAAGCCGACGAATGCGCCGAGCACGCCGTGCGTCATCAACGCGAACATCGGGACGGCGGCGACGAACAACCCGACGAGCGAGATCCACCACATTGCCTTGCGGCCGACGCGGTCCGACAGCCAGCCGGCGAACGGCAACAGCACCATCATCGCGAGCATGCCGATCAGCGGAATCAGCAACGACATATTCTCGCTGACGCCGAGTTCCTTGTGCATGTAGGTCGGCATGTACGCGAGCAGCACGTAGTTGACGACGTTCAGCGCGACGACGAGCCCGCCGAGCAGCAACAGTGGCCGCGCATAGCGCACCAGCAGCTGACCGATCGGCAGCGCCGCGGCGGCGGTGCTCTGCTCGCGCCGCTGCGCCTGCTCCTCGAGTTCGCGGAACACGGGCGTTTCCTCGAGGCGCGAACGCAGATAGAAGCCGATCAGCCCGAGCGGTGCCGCGACGAGGAACGGCAGGCGCCATCCCCACGCATGCATCGCGGTGTCGCCGAGCAGCAGCGCGAAGCCGAGCATCAGCAGCGCGCCGAGCGAGAAGCCGGCGAGGGTCGCGAATTCGAGGAAGCTGCCGCACAGGCCACGTCGCGAATCCGGTGCGTATTCGGCGATGAAGGTCGCCGCGCCGCCGTATTCGCCGCCGGTCGAGAAGCCCTGCACCATGCGCAGCACGATCAGCGCGGCCGGCGCGAGCCAGCCGGCGCTCGCGTAGGTCGGCAGCACGCCGACGAGCAGGGTCGCGCCCGACATCGTGAGGACGGTCAGCGCAAGCACGCGCTTGCGGCCGAGGCGGTCGCCGAGCGGACCCCAGAACAGGCCGCCGAGCGGACGGATCAGGAACGAGATCGCGAAGGTGCCGAGTGCGAACAGCGTCGCGCTGGCCGTGTTGCCGGGAAACAGCGCGGCGGAGATGTAGGCGAGTCCGTACGCGTAAATGCCGTAATCGAACCATTCTGTTGCATTGCCGAGGGCCGCAGCCGCGATCGCTACCCGAGGCAGGCAGTGCGGCTCGTCGCCGCGGGAAGCCGTCTCGTCCGGAACGGACGGGGCGGCGGAAACGGAAGTCCACGATGGCACGTATCGCATGAGGGATCCTCGCTATCAGCATGCGCCCGGGCGGGCGCCGACGAGGATCAAAGTAATCCCGCCAATTACCGGCGCCCGATGTCATAGGACGATGTGGGGATCGGGGTTTTCCCGTGCCGTCCAAAGGTGGCCGGCGGAGCCCGCCGCCTCGCTCGCCGACGCACCGGCCGGCAAACGGCTGTAAGCTGCGCGCTGCCACGCGGAATTCATCGGGCCGGGCAGCGTGGCGTCCCCTTTTTCGCAATTCATCAGGAGCGCATATCGTGGCGACCTACATCGTTTTCACACGGGAAAGCACGCAGGACCAGCATGAGCTCGACGTCTACTCGAGCCAGGTCGGCGCGACCCTTGCCGGCCATCCGGTGAAGGTGCTCGCAGCATATGGGCCGCAGGAAATCCTCGAGGGTGAAGGCCCGGAAGGCGTCGTGATCGTCGAGTTCCCGTCGAAGGAGGCCGCGCACGCGTGGTATCACGGCCCCGAATACCAGAAGGTCGTCCAGCACCGGTTCAAGGGTGCCCGCTATCGCGCGGTGCTGGTCGAGGGAGTCTGAGCGCGGCCGTTATCGAATGTGCGGCAGCAACGCACGAAGCCAGTACGTGACCGCCACCGCGCCGCCGTCGGGCGTGCCGATCGCGCGTTCGCCGAGATAACTCGCTCGCCCCGCGCGCGGTGCCATGCCGGCCGTTCGTTGCGCGCCGTGTTCCGCCGCCTCGACGACTTGCGCCCACGCGTCGGCGGGGGCGCGCCCATCATCCAGCGCGCGATCGAACGCATCGGCGGCCGGCACCAGCGCATCGAGCATCGTGCGATCGCCGGCGCGTGCGCCGCCCAGTTCGGAGATCGCATCGACCGCGCAGCGCAATGCCGCGGCCCAGTCGCGTGCCGACGGCGCGACGGGGTCAGCGGCCTCGGCGACGCGCCGCGATGCGCGCAGCAGCGCGGTCGCATAGAACGGTCCCGAGCTGCCCGCGATCGCGCGGCGCAATGCGGTGCCCAGTGCCGCGAGCGCACCGGCCGGCGCGCCGTACGCGGCTTCCGGCAACGCGAGGATCGCCTGCGCGGCGCGATGCATGCTCGCGCCCAGATCGCCGTCGCCGGCGGCCGTGTCGAGTTCCGTGAGCGTCGCTTCGTTGTCGATCAACGCTTGCGCGACCGCGTGCAGCGCCGGCTGCAGGCGTGCTGCCGACGCGCGGCCGGCCGCATCGAGCGGCGCCGGCGGCTGGTCGGGCACGGCTGGCGCGGCCACCTGGATGTGCGTGTTGACCGCGCCGCCGCCGGGCCACGCGCGCGCCTGCGTCGGCGCATCGAGCAGCGCGGCGCGTTCGTCGTTCAGCCTGAGCAGCGAGATCGAGCAGCCGGGCATGTCCAGCGCCGACAGGAACGTGCCGGCCCATGCGCGCGCGACGACGATGCCGCGCCGGCTCAGGTTGTCGTACGCGGCGCGCAGCACGATCGCCAGTTCCATGTCAGGCGTCGCGCCAAGACCGTTGACGAACAGTGCGACGCGTTCGCCGCGATCCAGCACGAGGTCCGCGACGATGCTCGACAGCAGCGTCTCGACGAGCGCGTCGGCCGGCAGCGGTGCCGTGCGTTCGACGCCTTTCTCGCCGTGGATGCCGAGGCCGAGCTCGATCTCGTGATCGGCGAGGCTGAAACCCGACTTCTTGGCGCCGGGGATCGTGCAGCCGTCGAGCGCGACGCCCATCGTGCCGAGTTCGGCGGCCGCATCGCGCGCGATAGCGGCGACGCGGGCTAGCGGCAACCCGCGCGCCGCGGCCGCGCCGGCCAGCTTGTGGATCAGCACGGTGCCGGCGATCCCGCGTCGCTGCCCGCGCTCGACGCGGCCGCGCAGCGACACGTCGTCGGCCACGATCACGGTTTCCACCGGAATGCCCTCGGCGCGTGCAAGTTCGGCGGCCAACCCGAAATTGAGCCGGTCGCCGGTGTAGTTCTTCACGACGAGCAGCGCGCCGTTCGGGCCGGCGCACGCGCGGATCGCGGCGAGCACGGCATCGGTCGGCGGCGACGTGAACACCTCGCCGCAGACGGCGGCGCTCAGCATCCCTTCACCGACGAAGCCGCCGTGCGCGGGCTCGTGACCGCTGCCGCCGCCGGACAGGATCGCGACGGGGCGCTGCGATGGCTCGGGCAGCGGCTGGCGCACGAGCACCTGCTCATCGCCGAGAATCGCGACATGCGGCGACTGCCGCGCGATACCTTCGAGCATTTCGCGCACGACGTCGGACGGGTGGTTCACGAGCTTCTTCATGGCAGCGGGTTCCTGACGATGGGACGAAGCCCGGCGGCACGCATGCAGCGCCGCCGGCTTCGTACTGTGGATGGTAGGCGGCGCGCTGCGGAAAGCGGCGCGCCGCGCGGCCGGCGTTACGTAACATCGAGGCATTCGTAGCACGAATGTAACGAAAACAGCGCCGCTCGGGGGCCGAAACGTATCGATCGCGATCGCGGGGCACGCGCTCGCGCGGGTGCGCGGATGCTGGCGCGGCGGCGGGAACGCGTGTTCGCCTGGCGGCAATGGCATGGAAAATGCTGTTTCTTGTCCGGTCCTCAATCGAACATTCCATCGCCCGGACCGCGAGGAGACCACCATGTATCGAACCCGCATTGTCACGTCCGCGGCGTTGTTCGCCGCCGCCGGCATGCTGGCCGCCTGCGGCGGCACCGACGTCGCCGCGCCGGCGAGCGCCGCCGCCGCGAGCACCAGCGGCACATCCGTCTCCGGCAACACGCCCGGCAGCAACACGTCGGACGGGGGCTGGGGCACCAGCGGCACACCCGGCACGCGCGGCGTCGTGAGCACCGCCGGCGCGCTCGCGGTCGGCGTCGGCTCGACCGTCAGCGCGATGTCGCTGCCGGTACTCGGCAATACCGTGACGCGCAGCGCGGGCGACGCGATCTCGAGCATCAGCACGATTTCGCGCGCCGCGGCCGATGCGCTCAGCGACGGGCTCGGCAAGACCGGTTCGACGCCCAATCCGGTCGGTACGACGGTCGCCGGCCTCGGTGAAGTGGTCGGCGCGACCGCGAATCCGGTCGAGGGCCTTGCGCAGACCATCCGCGCGCTCGGCTTGGGGCCGCTGGCGCCGCTCGCGCCGGTGACGACACCCGTCGGCGCAGCGCTCGATACCGTGGCCGGCGGACTCGGCGCGGCAGGCAACACGGTCGGCGCGACGCTGGCGTCGGGCGCCGTCCAACAGGTCACGCAGCCGCTCAGTTCGGCCGTCACGCCGCTCGTCATCACGGCTGGCCAGACAACGCAGCAGATCGGGGCGACCACGGGCCTCGGTCAGCCGGTGGCCGGCCTGCTCGGACAGGTCGGCACCGCACTCGCGACGACGGGCTCGCGGATGGGCTCCGTTTCGTCGCAACCGGCCGTCGGCGCGGTGGGGGCGGTCGTCGGCGCGCTCGGCAATACCGTCACGAACGCGGGTGGACTCGTCAACTACAACGGCCCGAACGGCGTCGCGCCGATTCCCGGGATGATCGTGAGCCTCGCGGGCGCTTCCGTCGCCACCGTGCAGAACGGTCCGTCGAGTGGCTCGAGCGCGTCCGGCCCGCTCGGCGGCGTGCTGTCGGGGCTCGGGTCGACGCCGCTCGGGTCGCTGACCGGCGCACTCGGCGGCACGACCGGTGCCGGTGCGGCGAGCCCACTCGCGCCGGTGACGAACCTCGTGTCGACGGTTACCGGCACGCTCGGCGGCGCGGCGGGAGGCGGCGGTTCCTCGGCGAATCCGCTCGCGCCGGTGACATCGTTGCTCGGCGGCGTGACGGGCGGCGTCGGGAAATAACGGCGTACCGTACGGCACGCGGCTCGACGACGCGCCGCGTGCCGTCGCGCAGGCGAGCAGCGCATCGGCATCGCCCGTTCATGCCGTCGGTGAATTGCGACGAGCCGACGCGCGGCACCGCTTGCGGCCGCGCGATCGCGTTTCTTATTTGACCGCCGCGATCGCCTTCGCGCGAATCAGCCGCGCACGCAGCACGTTCCGGCTGATGCCGAGCAGGCGTGCGGCCTGGACCTGGTTGCGGTGACAGAAGTCGAACGCGACCCGCATCACGGTGTTCTCGATGCGTTCGAACAGGTTCTCGTGCGGCTCGTCGAACAGCGCGCACAGTGCGAGTTCGAGCGCTTCCTGACCGGGCACGCGGTCCGCCGCTTCCCGCACGCCGACAGCCACCGCCGGCACGCATGACGACGACAGGTTCAGGTCGGTGTCCTGCAGCGCATCGTGGCGGCTCACCAGCAGCGCGTGATGGATCACGTTTTCCAGTTCGCGGATATTGCCGGGCCACGAATGCGCTTCGAGCAGGCGCGCCGCGCGCGGATCGATGCTGCGCGGCCCATGGCCGACGCGGGTGCGGTATTCGTCGAAGAAGTGGCGCGCGAGCGGCAGGATGTCGCGCGGCCGTTCGCGCAACGGCGGCACGTCGAGCCGCACGACATTGAGCCGGTAGAACAGGTCGCCGCGAAACCGGCCGTCCACCACGGCCTGCTGCAGGTCGACATTCGTCGCGGCCACCACGCGCACGTCGATCGGGATGCCCGTGCGCGAGCCGAGTCGCACGACCTCGCGTTCCTGCAGCACGCGCAGCAGCTTGACCTGCATCGGCGGCGGCAGGTCGCCGATCTCGTCGAGAAACAGCGTGCCGCCGTTCGCGGCCTCGAACCAGCCGGGCTTCGTGCCGAGCGCACCCGTGAAGGCCCCTTTCTCGTGACCGAACAGTTCGCTGTCGACGAGCGTGTCGCAGAGCGCGCCGCAGTTCACGGCGACGAACGGGCCGCCGCCGCGATGGCTGGCGTCGTGCACATGGCGCGCGATCAACTCCTTGCCGGTGCCGGTCTCGCCGACGATCAGCACGTTCGCGTCGCTCGGCGCGACGCGCCGCACGCGTTCGAGCAACGCGAGCGAACGCGGATCGGCGAACACGGGCGCGCGGGCGCGGGGCGGCGCGTGGTGGGCGGGGAATGCGAGAACGGCCGCGCCGCGCGATTCATCCGGCTGCGCGGTGACGACTCGAGAACGGACCGGGTGCGGCGTTGCAGACAGGGTGGTCATGGCGATGAAAGCGTGAGTCGATCGAACGGTCGAACCAGCGCCGAGGGGCGTCGCGGTCCGGTTGCTGCCTGGTCAGCAGAGTGTTCCGCGTTTTGCTCCGTACGGGAAACATCGATTTCTGATAACGAAAGCCGGATTGCTGCGCAGGATGAAACGGCGGCGACGCTCGCTGCTGCGACAACGGATTCAACGTCATCGCGTTCGATGCGACGGCGTCCGAACCCGGCGATCCGACGAACGGAGCGCGCGAAACTGCTGATCGAGCAGCAGGCCATCAGCAATGTTGTTTCCGTCGGTTCATCTCGCCGTGGAATATCGATCCGACGCTAGTAGAGAAACGCTTTCCATTGCCAGAAATTTGGCCGCGGAAGCCATATCCGCCGGGCGATCGAAGGAAGGTTCGGGATCCAGATGATCCGCGCGATCGCTCATCCGTCGGCTATGGCACGCCCCTTGCGAACCCGACACGATACCGGCGCGGCGACGCACGGCCCGACAACGGAACGCAAGGAGCGAGCGACACCGTCGGCGTGGTCGTTCGTTTGCCCATGCTTGCCGACGTGGTCGCGCAGCCCGCCTTTCGTCTTCTCCTTCGATCAGGATTCCTCATGAGCATTCACGAACCTTCAACCGACGGTGTCAAATTCGCGTACTGGGTGCCCAACGTCAGCGGCGGTCTCGTCGTCAGCACGATCGAGCAGCGTACCGACTGGAGCCTCGAGTACAACCAGAAGCTTGCGCGCACGGCCGAGGCGGCCGGCTTCGACTACGCGCTGAGCCAGATACGCTTCACGGCCGGCTACGGCGCCGAATACCAGCACGAGTCGGTCTCGTTCAGCCATGCGCTGCTGCACGCAACGACGAAACTGAAGGTGATCGCGGCGATCCTGCCGGGGCCGTGGCATCCGGCCGTGGTCGCGAAGCAGCTCGCGACGATCGATCATGTTTCGAACGGACGCATCGCGATCAACGTCGTCAGCGGCTGGTTCAAGGGCGAATTCACGGCGATCGGCGAGCCGTGGCTCGAGCACGACGAACGCTATCGGCGCTCGAAGGAATTCATCCAGGCGCTGAAAGGCATCTGGACGCAGGACAACTTCACGTTCAAGGGCGACTTCTACCGCTTCAACGACTACACGCTCAGCCCGAAGCCCGTGCAGAAGCCGCACCCGGAGATCTTCCAGGGCGGCAGTTCGCGCGCGGCGCGCGACAACGCGGCAAGTGTGTCGGACTGGTACTTCACGAACGGCAATACGCCGGAGAACCTGAAGGCGCAGATCGACGACATCCGCGCGAAGGCCGCCGCGAACGGCCATCGCGTGCGGATCGGCGTGAACGCGTTCGTGATCGCGCGCGACACCGAGGAAGAGGCGCGGGCCGTGCTCGACGACATCGTCCGGCACGCGCACGTCGAGGCCGTGCATGCGTTCGGCGACGCGGTGAAGGAGGCCGGCAAGGCGTCACCGGAAGGCGAAGGCAACTGGGCGACCTCCACGTTCGAGGATCTCGTGCAGTACAACGACGGCTTCCGCACGAACCTGATCGGCACGCCGCAACAGATCGCCGAGCGGATCGTCGCGCTGAAGGCGGTCGGCGTCGATCTCGTGCTCGCCGGGTTCCTGCATTTCATCGAGGAAGTCGAGTACTTCGGCAAGCGCGTACTGCCGCTCGTGCGCGAGCTCGAAGCGCAGCGGCAGGCGGTTGCCGCGTGACGCATGCGCGCGCGGGCGAACGGTTGCGATCGTGAACGCCCGCGCGATCGCATGAACATCTGAACGCCTAAACGTCGCGGCCGGCGCCGGGTGCCGCCGGCCATCCAGGATCGCTGCGTCGCGAAGCGCGGCGCGGGCCGGGTGTTACCGCCTCATCGGCGCCGAGACTTGTCGAAGGCGTCACGCCATACCCGCCGTTCTCGACGCCTCGACGAGCATCTGCACGCCGAGGCCGCCGAGCACCGCGCCCATCGCCCAGCGCTGCGCGAGCAACAGCGCCGGCCGTCCATGCAGGAATTGCGCGATGCCGCTCGAGCAGATCGCGACCAGCCCGTTCGCCGACGCGAACGCCGTGATCAACAACGAACCGAGAAAGAGCGACTGGCCGAACACGCTGCCGTGCCGGTAATTGATGAACTGCGGCAGCAGCGACACGAACAGCATCGCGAGCTTCGGATTCAGCACGCTCGTCGTCGCCCCCATCGCGAGCAGGCGCAGCGGCTGCTCGTTCGGCAACGTCTTCAGCTCGAACGGCGAACGGCCGCCGGGCCGGACGGCCTGCCATGCGAGATAGAGCAGATACGCGGCGCCCACGACGCCGAGCGCGGTGCCCGCGTACGGCACGCTCATGAACAGCGTCGTGATTCCGAACGCGGCGCCGAACATGTAGAACAGATAGCCCACCATCACGCCCGCCAGCGAAATCAGGCCGGCGGTGCGCCCCTGCGCGATCGAGCGCGACATCACGTAGACCATGTTCGGCCCCGGCGTGATCGCGAGCATGCCGCCGATGACCAGAAATCCGTAGAGCGAGCCGGTGGTATGCATGATTGCTGCTTCCCGCGATGAAATCGATGGCATTCATTGTCCGGCGATGGAGGTGAACAGTAAAACGGGATAAACTGAATCGATTAATCAGATTTTCTGAATACCATGAAAAAGCTCGACCTCGATGTGCTGGCGATGGTGGTGGCCGTGACGGAGTCCGGTTCGTTCGCGCAGGGCGCGCAAGCGGTGCACCGGTCGCCGTCGGCGGTGAGCATGCAGATCAAGGCGCTTGAGGATGCGCTCGGCAAGCCGCTGTTCATTCGCGACACGCGCAATGTGACGGCCACCGACGAGGGCCGCATGCTCGCCGACTACGGCCGCCGGATGCTGGCGATGCGCGACGAGGCGTGGGCGTCGGTGGTGCGTCCGGAGATTCGCGGGCGCGTGACGATCGGCGTGCCGGACGACTACATCTCGTCGCTACTGCCGCAGGTGCTCGGCAAGTTCGCCGCGATGCATCCGCGGGTGGAAGTGCGTGTGATCGGCCAGCCGAGCAGCGCGCTCGTGCCGATGCTGAAGGACAACACGATCGACCTCGCATGCCTCACGCGCATCAAGGGCGTGACGGGCGAGCTGGTGCGGCTCGAACCGATCGTGTGGACGGGTTCCCCCAAGCGCAACGTATGGGAAGAGCGCCCGTTGCCGGTCGCGCTCTTCACGCATGGCAGCATGGCGCGCGATCACGCGATCAAGGCGCTGAACCGGCAGAAGATTCCGTTCCGGATGTCGTACGAAAGCCCGAGCTTCCTCGGGCTGATCAGCATGGTCGAGGCCGGCCTTGCGGTCGCGCCGCTCGCACGCTGCTGCATTCCCGAACATCTCGTCCAGTTGTCGCAGAACGAAGGGCTGCCGCCGCTGGATGCGCTCGAGGTCGTGCTGGCGCGCAGCGCGCAGTCGGCGCGACCGCCTTGCGATTACCTCGCCGAACAGATTCTCAATGAATGGCGCGCGTGAGCGCGCGTTCCATCCGGTCGCCCGTCAGCCCGTTAGCTCGTCAGCACGATTTCAGCAGCCATTCCCGAAACGCCACGAGCGACGGCAGCGTGTCGTTTTCCGGCGGATACACGAGGTAGTAGCTGCGCTCGCTGGTGATCGCGTCGCCGATCGACACGAGTTCGTTGCGGCTCAGCTCGTCCTCCACCAGCACCTTCGGCACGAGGCCGATTCCCATCCCGGCCCGCACGGCCTGGATCAGATGCGACGTCAGCTCGAAACTGGGGCCGATGCGCATCTCGCGATGATCGAGACCGGAACGCGAGAACCATTCGGCCCACGCATGCTGATTGCTCGTCACGCCCAGCAGCGTCTGCCCGACCGCCCACGCCGGCGCGCGCGGGCCGGCCTTGCGGCGCCCGGCCGTGTCGGGGCTCGCGATCGCGATCAGGAACTCGTTGTACAGCCGGTGCGCGCGCAGGCCGGGCCAGTCGCCCGCGCCGACGGTGATGGCCGCGTCGAGGTCGTCGGTATGGAAGTCGATGCCGCCGATCCGCGAATGCAGGTGCACGGTCACGCCCGGATGCGCGGCATAGAAATCATGCAGGTGCGGCAGCAGCCATTTCGAACCGAAGGTCGGCAAGGTCGCGAGCCGCAGCGTGCCGGCGCCGGCCTGATGCGACATCGCTTGCAGCGTCGCACCGCGGATGCGCCCGAGCGCGCCGCTCAGCTCGACGAAGTAGCGCCGCCCGACTTCCGTCAGCTTCACGGAGCGGCCCTCGCGCCGGAACAGCGCCACGCCGAGCTGATCCTCAAGTGTCTGAACCTGCCGGCTGATCGCGCTTTGGCTCAGCGACAGCTCGTCGGCCGCGCGCGTGTAGCTCTCGTGGCGCGCCGCAGCCTCGAACGCCAGCAGCAACGACATCGACGGGGTCAGGCGACGGTAATTCATGAGTTTTATGCAAGTGTTGCCGGGGAAGAATTCGTTTGTTTCTTGCGCTGATCCGCAAGATACTGGATTTCCGGCTCGCATGGAATCTTGCTGAAAACTCATGATTCTGCGCGAGGCCGAGTACCGGCTCCACCTACACCGTGCTTTTATCTCATGTCGATCGCTCCGTTGCCCCGTCCCGCCAGCCCGCCAGAGGCCCGTTATCGCGACTTCCTCGCCGCACTTCGGGCGGCCGGATTCGCAGGTGAAATCCGTGCGGACCATGCGAACCGGACCGTGCAGGCGACCGACAATTCGATCTACCAGCGCTTGCCTCAGGCGGTGGTTTGCCCCGCGCATGCGCAGGACGTGCGGCTGCTCGCGCGGCTGCTGGCCGAGCCCGCGCACCGCGACGTCGCGGTGGCGGCGCGCGGCGGCGGCACGGGCACCAACGGGCAGTCGCTGACCGACGGCGTGGTCGTCGATCTGTCGCGCAACATGAACCGGGTCCTGGAAATCAACGCGGACGAGCGCTGGGTGCGCGTGCAGGCGGGCGTCGTCAAGGATCAGCTCAACGCCGCGCTGAAGCCGCACGGGCTCTTTTTCGCGCCCGAGCTGTCGACGTCGAACCGCGCGACGGTCGGTGGGATGATCAATACCGATGCGAGCGGGCAGGGCAGTTGCACGTACGGGAAGACACGCGACCACGTGCTCGCGCTCGACTTCGTGCTGATGGGCGGCGAGCAGTTGCACAGCGACGCGCTCGCGGACGACGAGCTGGAACGCCGCTGCGCACGGCAGGACCGGATCGGCAAGGTCTATCGCACCGCGCGCCGCATCAGCGACGAAAAGGCCGCGCTGATCGACGCGAAGTTTCCGAAGCTCAATCGCTGCCTGACCGGCTACGATCTCGCGCACCTGCGCGAGGCGGACGGCCGCTTCAATCTGAACAGCGTGCTGTGCGGCGCCGAGGGCTCGCTCGGCTTCGTCGTCGAGGCGAAGCTGAACGTGCTGCCGATCCCGAAGTATTCGGTGCTCGTCAACGTGCGCTACGCCGGCTTCATGGACGCGCTGCGCGATGCGCGTGCGCTGCTCGAACTCAAGCCGCTGTCGATCGAGACGGTCGACTCGAAGGTGCTGATGCTCGCGATGAAGGATTTCGTGTGGAGCAGCGTGGCCGAGTATTTTCCGCAGGACGATGCGCGTCCGACGCTCGGCATCAACCTGATCGAATTCAGCGGCGACGATGCCGACGACGTCGATGCGCGCGTGCGAGCATTCATCGAGCATTTGCGCACCGACACGAGCGTCGAGCGGCTGGGCCACACGCTCGCGGCCGGCGACGATGCGGTGAAGCGCGTGTACGCGATGCGCAAGCGTGCGGTCGGCCTGCTCGGCAACGTGCAGGGCGAGGCGCGTCCGCAGCCGTTCGTCGAGGACACCGCGGTGCCGCCCGAAAATCTCGCCGCATACATCGCCGAATTTCGCGCGCTGCTCGATAGCCACGGGCTGCAGTACGGGATGTTCGGTCACGTCGACGCGGGCGTGCTGCACGTGCGCCCGGCGCTCGATATGAAGGATCCGAAGCAGGCCGCGCTGGTGCGGCCGGTGTCGGACGCCGTGGCCGAACTCACGCGGCGGCATGGTGGCCTGTTATGGGGCGAACACGGCAAGGGCGTGCGTTCCGAATATGCGCCGGCGTTCTTCGGCGAGTTGTATCCGTCGCTGCAACAGCTGAAGGCCGCGTTCGATCCGCACAACCAGTTCAACCCGGGCAAGATCGCGACGCCACCGGACAACACGCTGCGGCTGCTGAAGATCGACGAAGTGCCGACGCGCGGCGACCACGACCGGCAGATCGACGAGCGCGTGTGGCAGAGCTACGGCACGGCGATGCACTGCAACGGCAACGGCGCGTGCTACAACTTCGATCCGGACGACGCAATGTGCCCGTCGTGGAAGGCGACCCGCGAACGCGTGCAGTCGCCGAAGGGGCGCGCGTCGTTGATGCGCGAATGGTTGCGTCTGCAAGGACAGGCGGGCATCGACGTGGTCGCGGCGGCGCGCGCGCCGCAGCCGTTCATGCGAGGCCTCGTGACCCGCTGGCGCAACAGCCGTGCCGCGCGTGACGGCGAAACCGACTTCTCGCACGAGGTGTACGACGCGATGGCCGGCTGCCTCGCATGCAAGTCGTGTGCGGGGCAGTGCCCGGTCAAGGTCAACGTGCCCGAATTCCGCTCGCGCTTTCTCGAGCTGTATCACCAGCGCTACCTGCGCCCGCTGCGCGACTATCTGATCGGCTCGCTCGAATTCACGATGCCGTGGATGGCGCGCGTGCCCGCGCTGTACAACGGCCTGATGCGCGCCGGCTGGGTTCGCACGCTGCTCGAGCGGCACGTCGGCATGGTCGACAGCCCGCTGCTCAGCCGCTTCGACCTCGCGGCCGTGACGCGGCAGTGGAACGTGCGGCCGGCCGATCCGCGCGCGCTCGCCGCGCTGAGCGATGCGCAGCGCGCGCGCAGCGTCGTGATCGTGCAGGACACGTTCACGCGCTATTTCGACACCGAGCAACTGGCGACGCTGATCGAGCTGGCCGCGCGCATCGGCTTCCAGGTATGGCTCGCGCCACTCGCGCCGAACGGGAAGGCGCTGCATGTGCAGGGTTTCCTCCGAGCGTTCGAGCGGGCGGCGATTCGCAACGCGACGCAACTGGCCGCGCTCGCGCGCTCGGGTGTCGCGCTGGTCGGCCTCGATCCGGCAATGACGCTGACGTATCGGCAGGAATACCTGAAGGTGACGGGGCTCGCCGACGTGCCGAAGGTTGCGCTGCCGCAGGAGTGGTTGTTGCAGGCGCTGCCCGAAGCGGATGCGGGGGCGGAGGCGGTGGTTGCGTCATACCGGTTGCTTTTGCACTGCACGGAGAAAACCAACGCGCCGGATAGCGGCAAGCAATGGGCGCAGGTATTCGCGCGGCGCGGGCTGCGATTGAAGGTGCAGGCGACCGGGTGTTGCGGAATGTCGGGGACCTACGGGCACGAGGCGCGCAACCTGCAGACGTCGCGGACGATCTACACGCAATCGTGGGCCGCGCATGTCGATGCGCCGGAAGCGGAAGGTGAAGCACTCGCGACCGGGTATTCGTGCCGCAGCCAGGTGAAGCGGATGGCGTCGCGCCAGGTGCGCCACCCGCTGCAGGCGCTGCTCGATCACGTGCGGGCGGCGGCCTGACGGGCCGGCTGAGCGTGTCGCGCGGCAGCGTGCGTGACGGTATCGAGCGTGCGCCGGAGCGAACGGCACGTGCGGTGCCTGGCCCGGCGCCCGCGCTGGTTCAGGAACCGGCTTTCGTGGTCTTGCTCGCGCGCGGCTTGCGCGCCGCGGGAAACGCGCCGACGCCGCGCGGCCGTTTCGGCTCGATGCCCGTTTTACCGATCACGCGCCGAAAATCGATCTCATGCGCGGCCAGCGCGCCGATCAGCGTCGCGATGACCGCGAGGTGGGAGGGGACGGTGCCCTTGCTCGAATAGTTCGTGATGGAACTTTCGTTCATCCGGATCAAACGGGCGAATTCTCGCGCCGTCAACTGCGCTTTCTTCAACTCCTGTTGAAATTCCGCATACGCCATTGCACACATGTCGCTTCGTCTCCGCAAAACTTGAATCGGCACCGCGCGGCGCCGGCGCCGACGGGTGGCGTTCCCGTCGTGCCGGCGTCGTGGGGCGTTACATCTTCACCTGGTCGAGGAACGTCTTCTTGCCGCTCTTGTAGCCGTAGATCGAGATGATCCCGTGCGTCAGGTCGCCCTTCGCGTCGAACGTCGTCGTGCCGATCACGCCTTCGTACTTCGTCGACGGCATCGCCGCGAGGATCTTCGCCGGGTCCGTCGAGTTCGCGCGCTTCATCGCGTCGACCGCGATATAGACCGCGTCGTACGCAAACGGTGCATCGAACTTGATGCCCTGGTTGAAGCGCTTCTGGTACTTGGCGAGGAACGCTGCGCCGCCCGGCATCTTCTCGAGCGCCGCGCCGGCCTGCGAGCACAGCACGTTGTCGGCCGCCGGGCCGGCCAATTCGGCCAGCGAGTCGGTGCACACGCCGTCGCCGGACAGGATCTTCGCGCGCAGGCCGAGCTGCTTCGCCTGCTTCGCGAGCGGGCCGCCGGTGGCATCCATGCCGCCGTACATGATCGCGTCCGGGTTCTCGCCCTTCACCTTCGTCAGGATCGCGCGGAAGTCGACGGCCTTGTCGTTGGTCGCGTCGTGCGACAGCACCTTCAGGCCGAGCGCCTTCGCCTTCTTCTCGAATTCGTTCGCGAGGCCCTGGCCGTACGCGGTCGAATCGTCGATCACCGCGACGCTCTTCACGCCCTTCGACTGCGCGTAGCTCGCGAGCGCCGGGCCTTGCTGCGCATCGGTGGCGACCACGCGATACGTGGTCTTGAAGCCCTGCTGCGTGTAGGTCGGGTTCGTGGCCGACGGCGAGATCTGCACGATGCCCGCGTCGCTGTAGATCTTCGATGCCGGGATCGACGTGCCCGAGTTCAGGTGGCCGATGACGGCGACGACTTTGTCGTCGACGAGTTTCTGTGCAACCTGCGTGGCCTGGCGCGGGTCGGCTGCGTCGTCCTGCGCGTCGAGCTGCAGCGTGATCTTCTTGCCGCCGATCGTCAGGCCCTTCGCATTGATTTCCTCGACCGCGAGGCGTGCGCCGTTCTCGTTGTCCTTGCCGAGGTGCGAAATGCCACCCGTCGTCGGTTCGACGCTGCCGATCTTCACGACCTGGTCGGCCATCGCGCCCGACGCGGCCACAAATGCGGCGGCTGCCAGTGCGACGGTTGCCAGGGGTTTGCAGCGCATGCCGACAATGCTTCGTTCCATCTGCCATCTCCGTTGATTGATATTTCTAATGTCGTCCGGTGCGCGGCGCGCCCTCGTGAGGTGCTCGACGTACGTGCCGGACGCGTCTCCGACCCGTGACGGGTTCGGCTTGCGTGTCGCCTGTTGTCGAGGCCGGCGAGCGACGCCTGCGCCACGCAGTGTCCGAGCGAGCGGACGATTTCGTCTGACGACACGCAATTGGTATGAATATATCCGAACCCGTTTGTGCCCGCTTCCGCGAATTGCCCAGCCTTGCGCAAATGTGATGCGACTGCGTGGTCTCTCGTGCAGACGTGATCCTTGTGATCACCGAATGCTCCGATTATTCGACCGGGCCGCCACCGGTGACCATGGACAGTGCGCTGCAATCAATCGCGAACTGTTCGGTCGGTTTGTCTGCACACTTCCATCGTCATGCTCCGGCAAGGTCGCGAACCATTTGATGCAACTAACGGTCAAGCCCGCTCGCGACCATGAATTGGCGCGAGGCGTCGAAGCTTTCCATGTGTTCCCGTTTTGCAGTGGATGGCGCCCGGCCTGGCCGAACCGCGCAGGATCGTTCTTCGAGCGACTATCGCCGTCCGTCGAAACCGCGCGCCCGCTATGTCCGTCCGCGCAAGGCCACGAATATCACGCCGGCAATGGCCAGCAGGCCGCCGCACACGGTCTCGATGCCGGGACGCTCGCCCGTGAGCGCCATCGACAGCGCCGTCGCGACCGCCGGTGTCAGGTAGAGGAAATTGGCGGCGCGTGCCGCGCCGAAGTAGCCGAGCGCGAAGGTCCACGTCGCATAGCCGAGCGCGGCGGGAAAGATACCGAGCACGAGGACGGCGAGCGCCGTGTCGCGCGAAGCACCGCCGCCGAGCGACGCGAGCGCACCGGGCAACCACGGCGTGAGCAGCAACGCGCCGGCCAGCAGCGTGTACGCGGCGCAGGGCAGTGCGCCGTACACGGGGATCAGTCGCCGCTGCAACACGAAGTAGCTGGCCGAACACAGCGCCGCGCCGAGAATCAGCGTGCTGCCGGAGCCGAGCACGAGACCGCCGGGCTGTCCGTGCGCGATCACGGCGATGCCGGCGAGACTGACCAGTGAGCCGAGCCATCCCCAGCGATTGAAGCGTTCGCGCAGAAATATCGCGGCCAGCAGCGCCGTGAAGATCGGCAGCGTATTGACGATGAAGCTCGCCGCGCCGGCCGACACGGTCTGCTCGCCGGTATTGAGCAGCGCGTTGTAGAGCGCGATGCCGAGCAAGCCGCACGCGAGAAAGCGCAACGCGTCGCCTTTGGCAGGCATCTTCGGCCGTCGCCACGCGAGCCATGCGAGCACGAGCACGGCGGCGGTCGCGAAGCGAGCGGCCGCGAGTTGTAGCGGGGCCAGCCCGTGCAGGCCGATCCGGATGAACGGGAAGGCGGAGGCCCACGAGACGATCGTGAACGCCACCGCGCCGGCCGCGACGAGCGGCAGTCGCGCGCCGCGCGACGACGGAGGAGAGAGCGTGTTCATGCGGCAATGGTGCGGTGTGGTCAGATGTTAAGCTAGCGCACAGATCAACATGCGGGTATGAATATGGCTCACAGCTCGATGCGCGCGCGGCGGCGCGTTGCCAACGCGCTGCCGGCCGTCCCGGCACCCGGCCTGCGACCGCCGTTGGCCAGCCTGGAGACTGTCTGCCTGGTGGCGCGCCAGGGTTCGTTTCTGGCGGCCGCCGACGCCTCGGGCGTCACGCATGGCGCGATCAGCCGGCGCGTGGCGGCCGTCGAGAACTGGCTGGGCATGGCGTTGTTCGAACGTCATGCGCGCGGCGTGCGGCTGACGCCGGACGGTCAGCGCTTCGTCGGCCGGATCGAGCAGGCGTTCGCGATCATCGACGGCGCGGCCGATCAATGGCGCTCGCCGCGCACGCCGCGACTGGTCAGGATGAGCGTGGTGCCGGCATTCGCGCAGCTCTGGCTGCTCGAGCGCCAGCATGCGCTCGAGAGCGAAGCGCCGGCATTGCGCATCGAGCTCGGCATCGAGCTTCGCAACGTGGATATCGCCGGCGGCGAAGCGGATCTGTCGATCCGTTACGGGCGCGGCAACTGGCGCCAGCTCGAGACCCGCGAGTTCATGCCGGAAACGCTTTATCCGGTCGCGCATCCGCGGCTCGCGGCGCAACTGGCCGCACTGCGCCGCCGAAACGGCGACGCAGCGCTGCTCGGCATGCCGCTCTTGCACGACTCCGACGTCACCGGCTGGCGTACCTGGTTCGACGCGCTCGGCGTTCCGTTCAAACCGCGCGCGCAGGATCGCCGCTTCGAGGACTACAACCTGGTGCTCGCGGCGGCCGAAGCGGGGCTCGGCGTGGCGCTGGCGCGGGTGCCGCTCGCGAAAGCGTATCTTCGGCGCAGTGCGCTCGTGCGCGTGGGCCGGCATGAGGTCGAGTCGCTGCTCAGGTATCACTTCGTGCACGCGAAGGGCGAGAGTCGCCCGGAGGTGCTCGCGCTGATGGAGCGGATGCGGGCGGCGCTCGGGTAGGCGCCGGAAAGCCGGGGCCCGCGACGCAACGTGCGTCGGCGCCGCTGGTGCTCGACCGCGGCCATGGGATCGTCGACAATGCGACCGCGGAAAACCGCGAGACCCGAAGATGAACGAGAATCGACAGTTTTTGCAGACGTGCGGATGCAGAGGGAGAGAGTGAGTAATGAATAGACCAGACAAGTCGTCGAAAGCGCGTGCGGCGCTCGACCAGCTGTTTTCGGGCATGGCGCCCGCGGATGCGCAGCAGCGCGCGTCGCGTCCGGGCAATCCGTTCGAAGCGGCAGGCGACCCGGCCGGTGCCGACGGCCGGGTCGAAGTCACGTTGTCGACGAGAATCCAGCTGCGCGGCTATCCGGGCGCCGATGCGTTCATGAAGCGCATGGCCGAAGCCTGGGGCCTCACCTGGGGGCCGTACGACGCCGTGCGGGCGACGGCGACGCTACCGGCCGGCTGGCGCTCGCGCCGGCTGCCGGAAGTCACGCAGATCGTCGACGAACGCGACGTGCTGCGCGCGGAAAGCAGCCTGCAGGGCGGCGAGATGTCGTATCTGAAAGTGCATCCGCGTTATTACATCGATGCACGCAAGGGAGTGGGCTGGCGCAAGGCGTCGAAGGCGTCGGACGATCCGGATCTCGACGGCCCCGACTGGAACTGCTACGTGATGGATCGGGAAAAGTCCGTCGAAGTGCACGAGCTGACGACGTCGTCGTCGAAGGCCGACCTGGACAACGCGCGTGCGACGTTGCTGAAATGGCTCGACGAGCACTACCCGAAGCATCGCGATCCGTTCGCCTACTGGACGGATTGCGAACGTCCGTTGTAAGCCGCGCATGGCGGCCGGTCATCGCGGAGGTGGATGCTTGAAGCAGACCGGTGCGGTTCCGATTCTCTGGGCAGCATGCTGCGCGGCGGTTTGCTCGACGATCATCGAGTTGCTGCTCTGGCCAATTGCCGGCGAAGACGCCATTCACGATCTGCTTCGCGATGCGCGCCTGACGGCCGCCATTGTGATGGGGCGATCCATCCTCGGTGCGCCCGCGGGCTTCGATCCGACGATCATGGGCGTGGCGACGATGGTGCATGCCGTGCTGTCGCTCGCCTATACGGTCGTGCTGGCGAAGCTGGTCCGCGGCCGGTCACTCGGCGCCGCGCTGCTCGCGGGCGCCGCGTTCGGGCTCGTTCTGTACGGCATCAACCTGCACGCGTTCACCGCGATCTTCCCGTGGTTCGTCGCGGCGCGCGGCGTGATCACGCTGGTTGCCCATTTGGTATTCGGTGTCGTCGCGGCGGGCGCTTACTGCTTCGCCCGGCGGTTGCCGCGCGCGTGAGCGGCGACGGTTCTTCCTTCAGGCGCCTGCGAAAACACCTGCTGTAACAAATTGTTTCGGCGCGGCAACAGGCTCGCGTACCAGCCGACGCGGTACAGGACGCGCCGGCGTCCGTCCGGGCGGTGCGGCTCGGGCAGGCCGGGAGCGGCGGGTGGATTCGCAGGCGTCGGCCGGCGCACCGAGCATTTGTGACAAGCCGTCCTTGCCCGCGCGGCACGGCCAATCGGAACGTAACCTTCGTGCGCAGCCAATTGCACCGGGGCCCCACCCTCGGCCTCATCGACCGGGGAAGCTCGCAGGATCGATCGGTGTTGCGCGAAGCGGCAGCGCTGCCGGCGCGGCCGGCAAAGGTCGGCATGGGCCACGTTCCGTCTGTTTCCGAAGGCGGTCGGAAGGCCGATGAAACCTCCCTCACGACATGTTGCAGGACCTCTTGAATTTTCCGATTGTTGCACTAGTTTACGGATCGCTCAGGCAGTCGCGCTAAGCGCTGCGTGTTTCGATTTGTTTGTCGGCGGGGTTTCCCGTGGGCAGGCGAACTGGAGCGCGTGGTTCCGTTCGTCTCTCGCGAAGGGCCCCGGTTTCAAGGAGCCAGTCATGAGCGATCTCTTCTTCGGCACGGATCTGCTGGGCGAATTCGACCGCCTGCAACGGCAGATGGCCAGCCTCTTTGCGGGATATCCCGCCAGTCTGCGCGCTACGCGCAGCGAAACCTTCCCCGCGGTGAACATCGGCAGTACCGACGATACCGTCGAGATCGTCGCATTCGCGCCGGGGCTCGATCCGTCCGCGATCGAAGTCTCGATCGACAAGGGACTACTGACGATCAGCGGCGAGCGCAAGCCGCCCGAAGCAAATGTGGGCGACGAAACGCGCGTCTATGCGCGGGAGCGCTTCATGGGCGCGTTCCGGCGGGTGATCGAATTGCCGCAGCACGCCGATCCGGACAAAGTCAACGCGCGGTATGTGAACGGTTGCCTGACCATCAGCGTCGGACGTTCCGAGGCATCGAAACCGCGCGCCATTACCGTCCAGTGAGTGTTGATCGACGCATGAAACGAATGGAGGACATCATGAACGACAGCAACGAACTGACGACCCGGCAGGGAAGCACCGGCGTTGCCGGCCCGGCGGGCGGGGAGCCGGCAAAGCAGGTCACCCGCGTCGCGCCCGCCGTCGATGTGTTCGAGGACAATCGCGGCATCACGCTGTACGCGGATCTGCCGGGCGTGTCCCGCGACAAGCTCGAAGTGCAGGTGCGGGACGGCAACCTGACCGTCGAAGCCGAAGCGGTCATCCCGACCCCGTCGGGGCTTCGCCTGCAGCACGGCGAAGTCCGGCATCCGCACTTCTGGCGAGCGTTCACCATCAGCCCGGATTTCGACGTGTCGCGCATCGATGCACAACTACGCGACGGCGTGCTCACGTTGACGATTCCGCGCCGCGAGGAGGCGAAGCCGCGACGCATCCCGGTGAGCGTCGAATAGACGAAAGTATCGGCGCAGATCCGGACGTACTGCGCGGCAGGCGGGACCTGCGCCGATTCGGCGGTCATTCGGGCGAAGCCACGGGCGAGGACCGAAGCGAGAGCCGGAATGCTTGCCGTATGTTCCGGCGCGGCATTTTCGGGTGCAAAACCGCGCGTGTTGGACGCCCGGAAGAGTCGTTCGCGGGTTGACGCTTTCGATGCGATGCGCGTCGTCTCGGCGACAGGACACGGGGCGTGCATCCGGCGACGAACGTGCGCGCGACATGCGCCATCGACAGCGGTCTTGCGCGTAGTCGTCCGGCCTACCGTTTCATCGTCGACTGGAGACGAAGATGCTCGGTCCACACGAATTCGCAACATTGATGTTGGTCCGCGAAGCGCCGGACCAGATCGACATGAACAGGACCGAACTCGATGCACTGCTCGTGCGCCAACTGGTCATGCTCGAGCATTGCACACCCGGAAGGCGCGTTGCACACCTGACGCACAAGGGACGATGGATGCTCGATGCCCTTCGAACTTCCCCTTCGGCGGATACAAGCAGTCGGGCAACGGTCGCGACAAATCATTGCACGCGCTCGACAAGTACACCGAACTGAACTCGACGATCGTGCGGTTGTAACGCCAGCGCGGCAGGCCGTCGTGTGCGTGCCGCGCTTGCCTGAACATCACTGCTCGGCGCCTTCAGCGTCCGCCGTCTCGCCGAGGAACCCGCCGCTCTGGTGCGCCCAGAGCGCCGCGTAGATGCCGCCGGCCTGAAGCAGTTCCAGATGCGTGCCTTTCTCGACGATGCGCCCTTCGTCGAGCACGATCAGCCGGTCCAGCGCCGCGATCGTCGACAGCCGGTGCGCGATGGCGATCACAGTCTTGCCGTGCATCAGGGTGTCGAGGCTGCGCTGGATCGCGACTTCCACTTCGGAATCGAGCGCGCTCGTCGCTTCGTCGAGCACGAGGATCGGTGCATCCTTGAGCATCACGCGCGCGATCGCGACGCGCTGCCGCTGGCCGCCCGACAGCTTCACGCCGCGCTCGCCGACCTCGACGTCGTAGCCGCTACGCCCATGCCGGTCGCGCAGCCGCTCGATGAAGTCGGACGCTTCAGCACGCACGGCTGCGTCGCGCATCTCGTCTTCGGTCGCGTCGGGGCGGCCGTACAGGATGTTCTCCCGCATCGTCCGGTGCAGCAGCGACGTATCCTGCGTGACCATCCCGATCGCCGCGCGCAGGCTGTCCTGCGTCACGTGCGCGATGTCCTGCCCGTCGATCCGGATCGCGCCGCCGTCGACGTCGTAGAAGCGCAGCAGCAGGTTCACGAGCGTCGACTTGCCGGCGCCCGAGCGGCCGATGAGGCCGATCCGCTCGCCGGGCCGGATCGTCAGGTTCAGCCCGTCGAACACGGGCGTGTCGTTGTCCTCGTGCGCGAAACGCACGTTATCGAACACGATGCCGCCGCGCTGCACGGTGAGCGTCTTCGCATCGGGTGCGTCGACCACGCTGCGCACCTTCGTCAGCGTGTTGATGCCGTCCTGGATCGTGCCGACGTTCTCGAACAGTTCGGTCATCTCCCACATGATCCAGTGCGAGTAGCTCGACAGGCGCAGCGCCATCGCGACCACGGCCGCGACCACGCCCGCGCTCGCCTCGCCGTGCAGCCACAGATAAAGCGCGACGCCGGTCGAGCCGATCAGCAGCAGCGTCGACAGCAGATGGTTGACGACCTCGAACGCGCTGACCAGCCGCATTTGCGCATCGCCGGTCACCTTGAACGCCTCCATCGCGCGCCGCGCGTGGTCGGCTTCCCGGCGCGTGTGCGAGAACAGCTTCACGGTCGTGATGTTCGAATAGGCGTCGGTGATGCGGCCTGTCATCAGCGCGCGCGCGTCGGCCTGCCGGCTGCCCACAGCGCCCAGGCGCGGCACGAAATACGCGCACGCGACGCCGTAGCCGAGCGCCCACAGCGCGAGCGGAATCATCAGCCGCCAGTCGAAGCTCGCCGCGAGCGCGAGGATGCCGATCAGGTACGCGCCGACGCCGATCACGACGTCGACCGACATGAACAGCGCGTCGCGCACGGCGAGCGCGGTCTGCATGATCTTCGTCGTCACGCGGCCCGCGAACTCGTTCGCGTAGAACGACAGGCTCTGGTCGAGCATCAGCCGGTGAAACAGCCAGCGCAGCCGCATCGGGAAGTTGATCGCGAGCACCTGATGCTTGACCATCGTATGCAGCGCGATCAGCAATGCGCTGCCCGCGAGGATCGCGGCGAAGCCGGCGAGCGTGCCGAAGTGGCGGACGCCGAAGTCGGCCGGCGTGGCCGACGACAGCCAGTCGACCACGCGTCCCATCATCGCGAACAGCGCCGCCTCGTAAGCGGCGAGCGCGGCCGACGTCAGCGCGATCAGCAGAAGCCAGCTGCGCGCGCCTTTCGTGCACGCCCAGACGAACGAGAAGAATCCCTTCGGCGGGGTGGCGGGATCCTCGAGCGGGAATGTCGGCAGGCGCCGTTCAAACCACGAAAACATCGAACCTTCTCCTTGATGCGGCGAGGGCAGGTGGCCGCCCCGTGATGCATGTTTCATGTGCGTCGTGCGGTACGCATTCGCTGCGAGCGAATCGATGACGCGATCGCGCCGAGCGTATGCGACGCCTCATCTTGCGCGACGATTGCGTCGTTTTCGCATCGTCCGGCGGCAAGTGTCGCATCGATTCGATCCGGCTGCAGGGCGGTTGCCCGCGGTCGCGCGCCACGCCGGCGGCCCGGCCGTCGGCCTTTGTTGATACGATCGCGCGTATCGTCCACGCCGGCGCGGCAAGCCGCCGGCTCATCGGCCGCGCGCCTGCACGATCGCGCGGCCACGTTCGGGAGAAGCTTCATG
Source organism: Burkholderia territorii (assembly GCF_001718335.1). Lineage (NCBI taxonomy): Bacteria > Pseudomonadati > Pseudomonadota > Betaproteobacteria > Burkholderiales > Burkholderiaceae > Burkholderia > Burkholderia territorii. The sequence continues at coordinate 812,073 of NZ_CP013367.1, read as the reverse complement.
CTGCAGGCATTCGCGGTGTTGCTGACCTTCCAGTGTCTCGGGGAAGGGGTGTCCTATCTGTTCGGCCTGCCGGTGCCGGGCCCGGTGATCGGCATGCTGCTGCTGTTCGGCTTCGTGATGCTGCGCCCGCGGGTGGCCGACGCGATCGAGCCGACCGCACTCGAGTTGCTGCGCCATCTGTCGCTGCTGTTCGTGCCGGCCGGCGTCGGCATCATGGTGTCGGCCGACCGCGTGCGCGGCGATGCGCTCGCGGTGGTCGTCGCGCTGGCGGTGAGCACATCGCTCGCGATCGCCGTGACCGCACTCGTCACGCGTGCATTGCTGCGGCGCCAGCGGCGCGCGGACGGCATGGCGGAGGGCACGCGATGACGGCCTTCCCGAAGCTCGGCGCGATCTGGGTCTACCTCGCGGCCACGCCGCTGCTCGGCCTGACGATCACGTTGATCGCGTACCTGATCGCACAGGCGGCCTATGCACGCGCGCGCTTCAACCCGCTCGCGAACCCGGTGCTGATCGCGGTCGCGCTGATCGTCGTGCTGCTGACGATCACGCGCACGCCGTATCCGACGTATTTCGAAGGCGCGCAGTTCGTCCACTTCCTGCTCGGCCCGGCGACCGTCGCGCTGGCGCTGCCGCTGTACCGCCAGTGGTCGAAGCTGCGGCGCGCCGCGGTGCCGTTGCTCGTCGGGCTGCTCGCGGGCTCGCTGACCGCGATCGTGTCGGCGGTCGGGATCGCCGCGCTGTTCGGCGCGTCGCACCAGACGATCGCGTCGCTCGCGCCGAAATCCGCGACGACGCCGATCGCGATGGCCGTCGCGCAGGAAATCGGCGGCATTCCGTCGCTGACCGCCGTGCTGGTGATCTCGACCGGGATCTTCGGCGCCGTGTGCGCCCGTGCGATCCTGAACACGCTGCGTATCGAGGAGCCGGCGGTGCGCGGTTTCGCGCTCGGCGTCGCGTCGCACGGGATCGGCACCGCGCGCGCGTTCCAGGTCAGCGAGGAGGCCGGCGCGTTCGCGGGCCTCGGGATGGGAATGAACGGCGTGCTGACCGCGTTCGTCGTGCCGGTCCTGCTGCCGATGCTGTCGCGCTGGATCTGAGCGGCGCTGCGCGGCGCCGCCCGGCCGCGCGATGCTATCGGTTTCCCTGATGGCACGCGCGCCGCGCCGGCGGGCCGGGCGCCTGCCGCGCATGTATCGTTGCCGTTATCAGGAGAATTCAGGAACCGGCACGGACATTTGCGCGGCGATCGGCTAACGTTGCATCGGCGCCGTGGTCGCACGCCGACGTCCGTCGCGTGCGTGCCGGCGTTCGACCCACAACCAACATCGACAAGGAGATCCGGCCATGACGAAGTCTCGCGTGGTTTCGGTGGCAGTGGCAGTAACGGCGTCGTTCGGTCTGCTGTTGACCGCCGCGCCGGCGGCATACGCGCAGGATCCGGCGTCCGCACCGACGCAGAAGCAGCTCGACAAGGCGCAGAAGAAGGCAGCCCGCAAGGCCGCCCGCGCGCGCCACGCGAAGGACCTGAAGGCGATCGGCACGGGCACCGGCTACCGGCTGACCAACGATCAGAGCAATTATCCGCAGAACGCGGTGGAGAAGGCGCCCGCGACGAAGGCGGCGCCGGCACCCGCTCCGGCCGCGCCGGCATCGGGCCAGTAACGGGCCAGTAACGGGCCAGTAACAGCCGGCGCTCGCGCGCCGGAAAGCGGCGCCGGGTCGACCGGCGCCGTGCTTTCTCGTGCGTGCCGCGCACCGGCGGCACGCGCCGCCCCGCCCGGGTGTCCCGGGGCGGGCGGCGCCCGCGTTACGACGCGAGCTTCGCGGCGAGTTCCGCGACGTGCTTGCCCTGGTAGCGCGCGATGTCGAGTTCGTTCGCGCTCGGCTGACGGCTGCCGTCCGCGCCCGCGAGCGTGGTCGCGCCGTACGGCGTGCCGCCCGTGATTTCGTTCATGTTGACGAGCCCGCTGCACGCATAGGGCACGCCCACGATCACCATCCCGTGATGCAGCAGCGTCGTGTGGAACGACGTGATGGTCGTTTCCTGGCCGCCGTGCTGCGTGCCGGTCGACGCGAACACGCTGCCGATCTTGCCGACGAGCGCACCCTTCATCCACAGGCCGCCCGTCTGGTCGAGGAACGTGCGCATCTGGCCGGCCATGTTGCCGAAGCGGGTCGGGGTGCCGAAGATGATCGCGTCGTAGCCCGCGAGTTCGTCCACGGTGGCGACGGGTGCGGCCTGGTCGACCTTGATGCCGATCGCCTTCGCCTGGTCGACGGGAATGGTTTCAGGCACGCGCTTGAGCGTGACCTCGACGCCGGGCACCGATTTCGCGCCTTCCGCGACGTGCTGCGCCATCGTTTCGATGTGCCCGTAGGACGAGTAGTAGAGAACGAGTACCTTGGCCATGTTGCGAATCTCCGATTGAGAAGGCCCCGCTTCAGCGGGGCTCGATGTTCCGAACGGGCGTCATGCCCACTCGGCCGTCACTTCGACCGGACGCAGGTCGAATACCAGCACTTCGGCATCCTTGCCGTCCGCGAACGTGAGCGACTGCTCGTTGCGGATCCGTGCGCCGTCGCCTTCGCCGAGCGTCACGCCGTTGACCGTCACGCTGCCGCGTGCGACATGCACGTAGGCGAAGCGATCCGGCGCCAGTTCGAGCGTGGCGCGTTCATCGCCGTCGAACAGGCCCGCGTAGATCCGCGTGTCCTGGCGGATCTTCAGCGAACCGCCGCTACCGTCGGGCGACACGATCGGCGTGAGCTTGCCGCGCTTGTCGTCTGCCGCGATGTTCGTCTGCTGATAGCGCGGCTCGGCGCCCTTTTCGGCCGGCCCGATCCAGATCTGCAGGAAGTGGACCGGCGTCTCGTGCGAGTGGTTGAACTCGCTGTGACGCACGCCCGTACCCGCGCTCATCAGCTGGACGTCGCCCGGCACGATCACCGAGCCGGTCCCCATCGAATCCTTGTGCTCCAGCGCGCCGTCGAGCACGTACGACAGGATTTCCATGTCTCGGTGCGGGTGCGTGCCGAAGCCTCGGCCCGGCGCGACGCGGTCGTCATTGATCACCAGCAGGTCGGAGAAGCCGACTTGCTTCGGATCGTAGTAATTCGCGAAAGAAAACGTGTGACGGGAGCTGAGCCAGCCATGCTCGGCATGGCCACGTTGGTCTGCTGCACGAGTCTCGATCATGATTTTTTCCTGAATATCGCCGGTCCTCGGAAGTGGGCCCGGCCGTTCGTTGAGATGAATCTTAGGTCAATCGATTTGACAAATAAATGGCTGTAGTGATAATGACTGTCACTCTGAGGTGGACAATATGGAATTCAACGACCTGAGGATCTTCGTCGCGACCGTCGATGCGGGTAGCTTCACGGCGGCGGCCGATCAACTGATGCTGTCCAAGCAGTTCGTGAGCCGGCGCACGATGGCGCTCGAGGCCGCGCTGGGCGTGCGTTTGCTCCATCGCAATACACGCAATCTCGCGGTCACGGAATCGGGGCAGGAGTTCTATGCGCGCGCGCAGCGGATCCTGGCCGAAGTCGCGGACGCCGAGCAGGCGATGTCGGTGCGCAGCACCGAGCTGCACGGTTCGCTGAAGATCAGCGCGCCGCTGTCGTTCGGGATCACGCACGTGTCGCCGCTGATCGCCGAATTCCTGTCCGCGCATCCGGCCGTGCGGCTCAACGTCGACCTGACCGACCGGCGTGTCGACCTGATCGGCGAGGGCTTCGATCTCGTGCTGCGGATCGGCACGCTCGAGGATTCGACGCTGATTGCGCGGCCGCTGGCCGCCTGGGAAATGATCGCGTGCGCGAGCCCCGCGTATCTGAAGCGACAGGGCGCGCCTGCGACGCCGGCCGACCTTGCCGGCCATACGTGCCTGATGTACGGGCGCGAGCGGCGTGTGGGCTGGGAATTCCGGGTCGACGGCGCCGCGCGCACGTTCGACGTGCAAGGTCCGCTCGTCGCGAACAACGGCGAAGTCGTGCGCGACGCGGCGATCGCGGGGCTCGGCATCGCGCTGCTGCCGCATTTCATCGTCGGCTCGGCGCTCGACAGTGGCGCGCTCGTGCCGGTGCTCGATGCATATGCGCCGTCGCCGATCACGTTGAACGCGGTGTTTCCGCAGCACCGTGAAGGGTTCGTCACGCTGCGCACGTTCATCGGGTTTCTGGCCGAACGGTTGGGCGCGCGGGCGTAGCGGGCGCGGTGCGCTGCGCGACGTTCTTTTGACCCGATGAAGGCGAGGTTGCACGCGCGGTGGACGCCGCGACGGCTTTCGTCGAGCGGCAGGGCGCGTCGCGCGGGCGCATCGGTGGGCGGCGTGCCGCTTGATGTATTCAGCGTCGCGATGGTCTCGTCTCGGCATTCGTGTGCCGGTATCGCAGGGGCTTTCCATGCGCGCGTCCCCGGTGCTGCGCGGCGTTGATCGACGACGCGCATTCGCGTTAGGCTTCGCCGGGGGCGACGGCCGGCGTCGCATGCCGGACCGGGTGTTTTTACCTCGAACCGCATCGGCCACGTAGCTTCTACTCCCCGCCATCCACGACGAGTCCAGTCCAATGACAACGAAGAACCGATCGAATGCTCGCGCGGGCGAGCGAGAGGCAGCCGCGCGTTACGGCCGGCATGCGCGGAGCGCGAACCTGCGATCCGTCATGATGTTGGCAATGCTTACCATTTTGCCGATGGCCGTGCATGCGGCGGGCTTCGATTGCGCGAAAGCCGCGTCGCCGAGCGAGAAGGCGATCTGTGCGGATGCCGGGCTGTCGGCGCTCGACGGAGAACTGGCGGCGGCGTGGAAGAAGGCGCTTGCCAAGGGTGGCGATACGGCCGCGCTGAAGGCTGCGCAGCTGGACTGGCTCAAGCAGCGCGATCGTTGTGGAAACGATGCATCATGCCTCGGCGACCGCTATCGCGAGCGGCTCGCGAACCTGAACGGCACGTCGCTTGCGGCCGATCGCTGGCAGCAGACGTGGTATCGCGACAGCGCGAACCCGTCGTTCGGTGGCGTGTTGACGTTCAGCGGCACGGCACCGCGCCTTCACTTCGAACTGAGCGGCAACAACGGCGCGAATACCGGCGGCCTGAGCGGCGATATCGAACTGCACGGCGACACCGGCACGTTCCGCCAGGATCGCTGCCGGCTCGATTTCAGCCGCAAGGGCGGGCGCGTGCACGTCGCTCAACAGGGCGGCGATGCCGATTGCGGCGCCGGTGCAGGCGTCGTGTATTCGGGCGACTACGTGACGGCATCGAAGGCGCAGGCGAGTCAGGCGGCGGATCTCGTGACCCTGAAGGTGCTGACCGACGCGCGGCAGAACGCGATCGCACACAAGCTGCTCGGCGCCGATTACCAGACGCTCGTCGACACGGTCAATTCCAGCGCGGACGAGCAGGATCTCGACGGCCTGCATGCCGGCGTGAAGTCGTACTGGGTACGCGGTATCGCAACGACGAACGCCGCGATCGTGATGCGTCGCGGCACTGATCTGTGGATCGGCCTGCTGGTATTCGATGCCCACGGCAAGGTACGGATGCGCTATTACACGAGCGTGCCGGCATGGAAAAAGACCGTGCCGAAGACCATTCGCGCATGGCACGACAATCTCGACAAGACGTTGCCGATCGATTTGATGTGATCCGCCAGTGTGGTATGCCGGCGCGAAATGTGCGCGGCGGGCCATGACGCGTTTGTTACGTGACAATTGTCCACTAAATAGAGACAGCGAATCTTGTTTTGACGGATTGATGATTTCCGGTGAGACAGTAGACTGCATCGGTGCTTCGCCAGAACCGCACCGCAGCCCGCCACGACGGCGCGACGGAACGGATTCTTCGGCAGCGGGCCGGACGGCCCGCGGTTCGAGCGTGCGAGGAGGGTTCGTTGCCGATCCGTGGATCCGCCGTTGCGCGGCCGTCGGCACCGAATGCGTCAAACCGTCAAATCAAGGTGATTGCTATGCGTTACGTTTCGCTGGAGTCGAAGAAGGACGAGCTGCTGCTGGCGGCTCGCGTGCTGATGATGATCCTGTTCGTGTTGTTCGGCTGGCAGAAGCTGAACGGCTTCTCGGGCACGGTCGCGTACATGGCGTCGACCGGCGCACCGTCGCCGGAACTGTCGGCGGTGATCGCGGTGGCGGTCGAGCTGGTCGGCGGCGCGCTGATCGCGGTCGGGTTCTATACGCGTCCGCTCGCGCTGGTGTTCGCGGTCTATACGCTCGCGACCGCGTTGATCGGGCATCGCTACTGGGCGCTGCAGGGCATGGATCAGTATCTGGCGATGATCAACTTCTACAAGAACATCAGCATCATCGGCGGGCTGCTGTTGCTCGCGGTAAGCGGGCCGGGGCGCTATTCGTTCGACCGCAAGTAAGCGGACGCGAGACTTCGTGCCGCACGACGGGCCCGGTGCGCGCAATCGCGCATCGGGCCTTTTTCATCATACGCACGTCGTCGACGTGCGCGCGAAATCGACATCGACTGCGTGTTCTCGTATAGATTGGGGGCCCTCATCCCCTTTCATCGTTCGCCACCGTGCCGCATCCGACCATCCTTCTCATCGGCGCGTCCGGCCTGCTCGGCCGTGCGGTTGCTGCATCGCTGTCCCGCGAATCGTCGCTGACGACGATCGGAACGATCCGTCACCCGGACACCGCGGGCGCACGGCGCCTCGCGCTGTCGCCGGAAAACGTCGCCCGGCTCGACGTGCTCGATCAGCCGGCGCTCGAACACCTCTTCGCGACTTCCCGGCCGGCTGCCGTAATCATCTGCGCCGCCGAACGTCGCCCGGACGTCTGCGAACGCGACCCCGCGGCCGCGCGCGCGATCAACGTCGACGCACCGGCCCGCATCGGCGCGCTCGCCGCACGCTACGGCGCGTGGACACTCGGCATCTCCACCGACTACGTGTTCGACGGCAACGCGGCACCGTACCGCGAGGACGCAACGCCGAACCCGTTGAACATCTACGGCCGCACCAAGCTGGAAGGCGAGGCCGCGTTGCTCGCCGCGTCGCCGCTCGCATGCGTGCTGCGCCTGCCGTTGCTCTACGGGCCGATCGTCGACTGGCAGGAGTCCGCCGTCACGAGCCTCGTGCCGGCGATCGTCGCGTCCGCGCGACCGGGTGCGGATGCGGTCGGGATGGACGCGTGGGCGATCCGCTATCCGACCTACACACCCGACGTCGCGGCGGTCATCCGCGACCTGACGCTGCGGCATCTCGCGGGCTCGCCCGTCACGGGCATCCGTCATTGGTCGGGCGAGGAGCCGATGACGAAGTACGGCATCGCGCAACGGATCGCGGCCGCGCTCGGCATCGATGCGACGCTCGCGCGGATCGACACGCCGGCCGATGCGACGCCGCGTCCGTACGATTGCCACCTCGATGCATCGAGCGTGCGCGCACTCGGCATCGATCATGCGACGCCGTTCGCAACCGGGCTGCAAGCGGTGCTGCGCGATGCGCCGCCGCTGTCCTGACGCGTTCGAAGGATCGGGAGCGACGGCCCGTCGCGATACGTGTTCGTCACGGACGCGATCCGGCGCGCGGCTGCGTGCGTGCCGGTTTACGAACACGCCGAGCGCATCCGGGCCGCGTTGCCCGGCGAAGCTGAACGTTACGTCGTCCATATCGAGCGCGCGCTGAACGCCGCGCGCGGCAGCGATCCTGCATGCGCCGGTCGCGCCGGAGGGTTGCAGCTTCGGCATGTAAACCGCTGCACCTGCGCCGACACTCGCGGGCTCGCGAAGGCAAGTGTGCGCCGGACCGCAAAAGTCCTCGAACATGACGGATGCGCACTGCTATCATTCGCGCCATGCCGCGCCTGTCCGATGCGGCGGCAGGTGGCGAGGAGGTCGCCACCGACGGCTCGTCGCGCGCTCGAACGCGCCGAGCCTCGTGTTGCGTGCCGATGCCATGTGTTTTTCGACGATGGCGCGACATTCGGCATACTTCGAAAGCCTTACAGGTCCAGGCAACCGATTCACATATCGCAACACAGATTGGCGGAACTTCGTGATAGCTTCGCCCATCGGAGGTTTTTTGAATAAAAACATGCCCAAAGAGGATGAATACATGACCCAGGCCCTGCAGGAGCTCGAAGCACAACTTCGGGACCTGAACATCAAGCTGTCGGAAGCGAAGCAGAAAGAGAAGCAAGCCGCACTCGCGGCGTTCAAGGAGCAGGTCGAGCTGTTGGGCATCACGCAGCAGGAAGTGCTGAGCGCCCTCGGCTACATCGTCCAGCGAAAACGCAAGGCGCCTGCCAAGTATTACGATCCGACGACCGGCCGCTCGTGGTCGGGCCGTGGCCCGCGACCCAAATGGCTCGAAGGCAAGGATCTCGATACGCTGCTCGTCGAGCGCGCGGCAAAGACCTGGTGGCCCGGCGACGATCAGGGCTGAGGCAGCACCGCGCCGGCACCGCTCCAGTGCCGGTCGATCCGCGCCGGCGGCGATGCCGGCCTCGCAACATCCGCTTCATCGCGTTGTTTCGGTGTCCCGCCTGATTGTGCGATCGCCGACTTCACCATCTTTCAAATTCATTACCCGCGCGGCCTGCCTCCGTTCCCGGAAGCGGGCCGCGCGACGCTTTGCGCGTGCGCGCGTCCGCCGGCCCGTCATGCACGGGGGAGGCTTTAGAATGTCGCCCGGACATTTCCGGCAGGACACCATGGCAGCAAACATGAGATCTTCGGCGCTGGGCGATCCGGCGCCGTCGCGCGACGATCAGGTCAACGCGTACGCGTGGAAGGCGCTGGCCGGCTCGGCGATCGGCTATGCAATGGACGGCTTCGATCTGCTGATCCTCGGCTTCATGCTGCCGGCGATCACCGCGGCATTGCAACTGACGCCCGGGCAGGGCGGCGCGCTCGTCACGTGGACGCTGATCGGCGCCGTCGCGGGCGGCATTCTGTTCGGTGCACTGAGCGACCGTTACGGCCGTGTGCGCGTCCTGACCTGGACGATCATGCTGTTCGCGGTTTTCACCGGCCTGTGCGCGTTCGCGCAGGGCTTCCGGGATCTGCTCGTGTACCGGACCATCGCGGGCATCGGCCTTGGCGGCGAGTTCGGCATCGGCATGGCGCTCGCGGCCGAAGCGTGGCCGGCGAGCAAGCGGGCGCGCGTGTCGTGCTACGTTGCGCTCGGCTGGCAGGCCGGCGTGCTGCTGGCCGCGCTGCTGACGCCGCTGCTGCTGCTCCATGTCGGCTGGCGCGGGATGTTCGTGGTCGGCGTGCTGCCCGCGCTGCTCGCGTGGCTGCTGCGCAACCGGCTGCACGAGCCGGAGGTTTTCGTGCAGCGCGCGGCGCAGCCACGGGCCAACGCGTTCCGGATGCTCATCGCCGACGCCCGCACCGCGCGCACGAGTCTCGGCATCGTGATCCTGTGCTCGGTCCAGAACTTCGGCTACTACGGGATCATGATCTGGCTGCCCACTTTCCTGTCGAAGCAGATGGGCTTCTCGCTGACGAAGTCGGGGCTGTGGACGGCGGCGACCGTCGTCGGGATGATGATCGGCGTCTGGACGTTCGGGCAGCTCGCCGATCGCATCGGCCGCAAGCCGACGTTCCTGCTGTATCAGCTCGGTTCGGTCGTGACGGTCATCGCGTATGCGCGCCTGTCGGACCCGACGGCCATGCTGTGGGCCGGCGCGCTGATGGGGATGTTCGTCAACGGGATGGTCGGCGGCTACGGCACGTTGATGTCCGAAGGCTATCCGACCGCAGCGCGTGCGACCGCGCAGAACGTGCTGTGGAACATCGGCCGCGCGGTCGGCGGTTTCGGGCCGGTGGCCGTCGGCGCGCTCGCCGCGCACTATTCGTTCCAGACGGCGATCGCGCTGCTCGCCGGCCTCTACGTGCTCGACATGATCGCGACGCTGTTCCTGATTCCGGAACTCAAGGGCGTCGAACTCGAATGACGACGTGCGGCGTGGCGCCGGGTGCCGCGACCCGGCGTCACGCCGCAATTCAACTGGAATTCGTCACTGGAATTCACCATGCAACTCAAGAACCGAACGATCGGCGTGATGGGCTCGGGCAAGGAGCCATGGCTCGCGTTTTCCGAGCCGCTCGGCGCATGGCTCGCGCAGGCTGGCTTCAACCTGCTGACGGGCGGCGGCCAGGGTGTGATGCTGGCGGTCGCGCGTGCGTTCGCCGGCGTGCCGGGACGGGCCGGCCGGTCGATCGGCATCGTGCCGACGCGGGCCGATCCGCACGCGGGCTTCGTGCCGCTCGACGGCTATCCGCATCCGTTCGTCGAGATACCGATCCTCACGCCGCTGCCGCGCCGCGAGCCGGGCGCCGATCCACACACGATCAATCGCAACTACGTGAACGTGTTGAGCAGCGACCTGATCGTCGCGCTACCCGGCGGGCACGGCACGGCCGAGGAGATCGCGCTCGCGCGGCGCTGGTGCAAGCCGCTCATCTGCCTCGGGCCGGACGGCGCGTTTAGTGAACTCGCTGCGGGTGCGACATGCACGTCGTCGCTCGACGACGTGGTCCGGTTTGTCGACGCAGTGTTCGCGACGGCGTTGCCGCATGCGGCGCAGGTACAGTGATAGTGCGATCGCGATCGCGATCGCGGTCGTGCGTCAGTCGCCGGGGGCCGGTGCCCGCGGCAACCGGTCGTCGAGTCGGTCGAGCACATCTTGCCAGTCGAGCGGCAGCAGCGCGTGGTAATCAAGCCCGCGGGCGGCCATCCTGTCGACGAATGCATCCTGCACGCGCGCGCATGCCGAGCTCATCTCCGGCGTGACGCCGCCTTCGCGCAGCGTATCGCATACTTCGCGCATCTCCGCCGCGCGCCGGCGGCCGTGTTCGGCAACGCGGCCGATCAGGTAGCCGGGCAGGTCGGGCAGCGTCGCGAACGTGTCGAAGGTCTGCCGCAGCGACGCGAGCACGAGCGCGTCGGCGCCGTATGCGCGCGCCGCGCCGAGGCATTCGACGGTCAGCGCTTCGATTCCCTTGATCATCACGCTGCGGCACATCTTGGCCGCCGACGCCACGCCGACGCGGGTCGACACGGCCTGCGCATGGAAGCCGAGCGCATTCAGTTCGAGCGAGACTGTTTCGGCCGCCGGGCCGGCCAGCAGCATCGGCACGGCGAGGCCGTGAGGCGGTACGGGCGCCATCACCGCCGCTTCGACGTAGCTCCCGCCGGCGGCTTCGATCAGACGCTGGCCATGCTGCTTTCGCGCGGGTGATACCGAATTGATGTCGATGAAAGTCTGTCCGGCGCGGATGTGCACGGCGACCGCCGCCGCGACTTCCGCGTCGGACGACGCCGTGACGGCCGACACGATCCAGCGCGAGTCGCGGATCGCGGCGGCGAGTGAAGATGCGGCTTCGACGTGCAGGCGCGCGGCCTTGCCGCGCATCGCGGGCGCCGACCGTGCGTCGTCGAGTTGCCGGTCGTACATCGTCACGCGCACGGCGCGGGCGGCCAGCGCGCCGCCGAGCAGCCCACCGGCTTCGCCGAAACCAATGAAGGAAATTGCCGGGTCGATCATGCGTGTCGCTCCTCGGGTGTGTGATGCGCGGGCGGTATCGCAATGCCTTATGGCGGCTACGCGCATCGGTTGCACACGGCTCCGTGTATTGATTGCATTGTGGGGCAACGGATTCGACCGGCCCGATGCGAATCGGGCTCGCCGGCCATGCACTTTGCTTATCGCGCGATGGTCGCGGCAGGGGCGTGCGGCGTGCGCGCGACCTCGGTCGCGACGATGCGTATCGCGTCGATCAACGCACGCGCCGCGGGCGACGGTGGACTACCGGTGCGTGTCATCAGGCCGATGTCGCGGGTCGTTTCGCGCATCGGCACATCGAGCACGGCCAGCAGCCCCGCATCGCATTCGTAGCGCAGTTGCTGCGCGGACAGCACCGCGAGCATGTCGCTATGCAGCAGCAGGCCGCGAATCACCGCGAGGTCCGCGCTTTCGACCGTCGGCATCGGCGGCTTGAGCTTCATGCGCCGGAACAGCGATTCGAACAGGCCGCGCGCGGGCGCATGGCTGCGCGGCAGGATCCATTGCGCGCGGGCGAGGCTCGCGAGCCCGAGGTTCCGGACGCCGGCGAGCGGGTGATCGTGCCGCGCGAGCACGACGAGGTTCTCGGACATCAACCGCTCGTTCTCGAGTTCGCTTGCCGGATCGCTCGCGCGCAACGCACCGAGGATGAAGTCGATGTCGCCCGCGCGCACGCCGGCGACGAGCGCCTCGTATGCGCTTTCGTCGGTGATCACGTGCACCTTCGGAAATCGCGAGACGACGCGCGCGACCGCTTCGGGCAGGATCAGCGTGCGGCCGAGCGGCAGCGCACCGACGGTTACGACACCCTGGATGCTGCCGTGCAGCGCGGCGACGTCGTCGGCGACGTGCCGCAATTCGTTCAGCGCGCGCCGCACATGAAGCAGAAACGTCTCGCCGTCGGTCGTGAGCAGGAGGCCGCGCGGATGACGATGGAACAGCGCGAAACCCGCACCGCTCTCGAGAATCCGGATCGCGCTGCTGACGGCTGGCTGCGTGAGGCCGAGCGCTCGCGCGGCGCTCGGCATGTGCCGATACCGCGCGAGCGTCGAGAACAGCTGGAGCCGCCGCGTGTTGAGCAGATACGCGGGCAGGCCGCCTTCGGCCGATGCGCGGCGGCGCGACTGGCGCAGCGCACACCAGCTCGCGAGCGCGCCGAGTTCGGTGAACACGCGCTCACCGCGTTTCAGCACCGCGCGCCCGACCGGTGTCGCGAGCATGCCTGACGGCTTGCGATCGAACAGCGGTTCGCCGAGGGCCGTCTCGAGGTCCTGCACCGCGCGTGTGACGGCAGACTGCGCACGAAACAGTGTGGCGGCGGCGCGGCTCACGCTGCCGGTTTCGGCAACGCGCTGCACCGCGTACAGGAAGGCGAGGTTCGGGAGTTCGGTGTTGTCCATGGGTCGGTCGGGCGATGTGCGTCGCGGCGGCGATCGCGCATGACCTGCGTGCATCCGCGCGAGCTGCGCCAGCATCGAAGCGCGTTGACCGACTTTACCGGAACGGCGGCGGCAGAACTTGCGTCGCGCTTATCCAGCTATCTGTTTTATTTATCGATCGCGAATCGACGGACAACGGGCCGCGATCGGCAACCTAGCGCGTCTCCATCCCCGAGCGCCATGCCCGGCGGGCGTTCCAGGCATCGGCGGCGCCGTTCGCATGCCGGCTGAAAGCGTGTCGGACATGCCGTTTCGCTGCGATTAAAGGGTTTACCCTGACTGTTTCGTCCCGCTGCCGAATGAGTAATTTCAGTTCCGGCGACAGCAAGCGCGCGGTTGCCGGCGCATCGGGCCGCCATCTGATTCATTGTTCGTCCGATCACAAAGGGGTTGCGCGGAGCGCGGCGCCCCCATTCACGAATGAGGCAGCCCAATGGGACAGCAGCACATCATCGGAGCACGCGAAACGACGCAAGCAGCGCAGGACAGCACGACGTTTGCCGACACGGTACGCGCGGGGATTCGCGGCGGCCTGGCGGGGGCCGTGCTGATCTGGGTCTACGAGGCGCTCGTCTGGGTCGGTGCGCAGCACCTGATGCCGCTCGCCGGCATTCCGCGCAACGCGACGGGGCTCGTGTTCGGCAAGGCCGCGCAGGATGCGCTGGGCATCGGCGCGTACTTCATCGGCACAGCGATCCACTTCGCGTTCGCGCTGTCGTGGGGCATCGTGTTCGCGGCGATCTGGCCATGGTTTCGCCGGCGCGGCTTCGAGGCGACGTTCGTCGCGCTGTTCTTCGCGATCATCGCGTGGATCGTGATGCACGCGCTCATCATGATCGCGTCGAGCAATCACCCGAACTATTTCGATCCGAACGTGATCATCGGCGGGTTCATGTCGCATTTCGTCTTCGCCGTGCCGCTCGCGCTGATCGTCAAGCGCAGTCTCGCGCCGCAGCCGAACGGCCGCGGCGCGTGAGCGTACGCGCACGCATTCATCAGTAGCGGACGGCGAAGCCGGAACGCATTCGAGCATCACGAAGGAGCATTGGCATGGCACGGATCATCGGAGGCATCGCGGCCTCCCACACGCCCACGATCGGGTTCGCGTTCGACAAGAACAAGCAGCAGGACCCTGTCTGGGCACCGATCTTCGAAAACTTCGCGCCGCTGAGCGCGTGGCTCGCCGAAAAACGCCCCGACGTGCTGCTGTTCATCTACAACGATCACGTGACGTCGTTCTTCTTCGATCACTATTCGGCGTTCGCGCTCGGCGTCGGGCCGCAGTGGCATCCGGCGGACGAAGGCGGTGGCGCGCGAGACCTGCCGCCGATCGCGGGTCACCCGATGCTGGCCGCGCATATCGGCCAGTCGTTGATGGCCGACGAGTTCGACATGTCATTCTTCCAGAACAAGCCGCTCGATCACGGCTGTTTCTCGCCGCTGTCGGTGCTGTGCCCGCATCGTCCCGATTGGCCGGTGCAGCTCGTGCCGCTGCAGATGGGCGTGCTGCAGTTGCCGGTGCCGTCAGCGCGCCGCTTCTATCGGCTCGGGCAGGCACTGAGGCGCGCCATCGAGAGTTATCCGGAGGACCTGCGCGTCGCGATCGTCGCGACCGGCGGGCTGTCGCACCAGGTGCACGGCGAGCGTTCCGGTTTCAACAATCCCGAATGGGATGCGCGCTTTCTCGATCTGCTCCAGGACGACCCGGAGCGCCTGGCCGCAATGCCGCTCGGCGAATATGCGACGCTTGGCGGTTTCGAAGGCGCCGAGGTCGTGATGTGGCTCACGATGCGCGGTGCATTGCCGGCCGGCGTCGTGTGCCGGCACCGCAGCTACTACCTGCCGTCGATGACGGGCATTGCAACGGCCGTCTACGAGCCGGCCGACACCGACGTCGACGAGGCGGCGGCCGAACGCCATCGGCAGCGAATGGCGGCGGAGCTCTCCGGCGTCGAGCGACTGCCGGGGACCTACCCGTTCACGATCGAGCGCGCGGTTCGCGCGTACCGGATCAACGACTATCTGCACCGGATGATCGAGCCTGCGCATCGCGCGCAGTTCCTGAGCGACCCCGAGGCGAGTTTCGAAGCCGCGGGCCTCGACACGGCGGAGCGCGACCTGATTCGCCGACGCGACTGGCTCGGCCTGCTGCGCTACGGCGTCATCTTTTTCCTGCTGGAGAAGCTCGGTGCGGTGACGGGCGTATCGAACCTGCATATCTATGCGGCGATGCGCGGCGAATCGCTGGAGGCGTTCCAGCGTACGCGCAACGCGCCGGGGGCGCTGTATTCGGTAGCTGGAAAGAGCGCCGGGCCCTTGGGCTGGGACGGCGCGGACAAGCCGCGCAACACGTAAGGCAGGACGAAGGCGCGCGGGATCGCCGCGCCTGCGGGACCGGAACGCCGGAACGCCGGCAGCGTATCGAACCATATAAATAGGATGACGAATCGACAGGTCGATCGTCTCCAAGGAGACAGGAGAGTCATGATGGACAGTGGAAAGACAATCGACATCAAGGCATTCATTGACGAGAGGCCGGTGTCGCGCTACCAGTGGCTGCTGGTCGTGCTGTGCTGCCTCGTCGTGATCGCCGACGGGATGGACGTCGCGATCATGGGGTTCGTTGCGCCGTCGGTGATTCGCGACTGGGCGATCTCGCGGCCTGAATTCGGTCTCGTGATGAGCGCGGCGCCGATTGGCCTCGTGATCGGCGCGCTGCTGGCCGGGCCGAGTGCCGACCGGTTTGGGCGCAAGCGCGTGCTGATCGCGTCGGTGTTCCTGTTCGGCGTGTTCACGATCTTGACCGCGCACGCGCATTCGCCGTTCGAGATGGCGATGCTGCGGCTGCTGACCGGCATCGGTCTGGGCGCGGCGATGCCGAACACGACGACGCTGTTGTCGGAGTACGCACCGCAGCGGATGCGCGCGTTGATGATCACCGTGATGTTTACCGGCTTCAACCTCGGCTCGGCGCTGATCGGTTTCGTCGCCGGCTGGCTGATCCCGCTGCACGGCTGGCGCTCGGTGCTGCTGTTCGGCGGCGCGCTGCCGCTGCTGCTGATTCCGCTGCAGCTTTGGCTGCTGCCCGAATCGGCACGGCTGCTTGCCGTGCGCGGCGCGCCGTCGCAACGCATCGGCGCGTTGCTGAACCGCGTGTGTGGCGGTCAGTTCAGCGGCAACGAGACGTTTGTATCGAACGAGCCGCCGCTGCCGACGCGCAAGCCGATCGGCGTGCTTTTCTCGCAAGGGTATGGCCGCGTCACGTTGTCGTTGTGGATCACCTATTTCATGGGCCTGCTGGTGATCTATCTGCTGACCGGCTGGCTTCCGACGCTGATCAAGGACGCGGGCCTGTCCGTCAGCACGGCCGCGAACGTGACCGCGATGTTCCAGATCGGCGGCACGGTCGGCGCGATCTGCGTGGGCTGGCTGATGGACCGCGTGCGGCCGGCGCCGGTGATCGGCGCCGCGTATCTCGGCGGCGGCCTGTGCGTGGCCGTGCTCGCGTGGGCTGGCGCGCTGTCGTCGTCGCTCGCGCTGCTGGTGTTCGCGGCCGGTTTCTGCATGAGCGGCGCGCAGACGGGGCTGAACGCTTACGCGCCCGGACGCTATCCGACCGTTGCGCGCGCAACCGGTGTGAGCTGGATGCTCGGAATGGGCCGCTTCGGCAGCATCTTCGGCTCGGCGATCGGCGGCGCGCTGCTCGGCTTCGGCTGGAAGTTCGGCGCGATCCTGTCGATGCTCGCGGTGCCGGCCACGCTGGCCGCGATCGCGATCATGACGACGCAGCATACGGCCGCGCCGGAACCGCGGGAACTCGAAAACCCGGCGCACTGACGCACGTTGCGCGCCGCCGTCCGGCGCGGTCGTTGGCAAGGAGCCGGACTCATCATCAAACGCAGGAGCATCAATGATCATCGACATTCATGGTCACTACACCACCGCGCCGAAGGCGCTGGAAGCGTGGCGCAATCGCCAGGTCGCGGCGCTCGGCAGTCCGTCCGAACAGCCGAAGGTCGCCGAGCTGAACATCGGCGACGACGAACTGCGCGAATCGATCGAGCACAACCAGCTGCGGTTGATGCGCGAGCGCGGCCTCGACCTGACGATCTTCAGCCCGCGTGCGAGCTTCATGGCCCATCACATCGGCGATTTCCAGGTATCGAGCACATGGGCGGCCGTATGCAACGAGTTGTGCCATCGCGTGCATCGGCTTTTTCCCGATCATTTCGTGCCGGCCGCGATGCTGCCGCAGAGCCCGGGTGTCGATGTCGCGACGTGCATTCCGGAGCTCGTGCGCTGCATCGAGGAATACGGCAACGTCGCAATCAACCTGAACCCGGACCCGTCGGGCGGTCACTGGACCAGCCCGCCGCTGTCGGACCGCTACTGGTACCCGATCTACGAGAAGATGGTCGAGTACGACATTCCCGCGATGATCCATGTGAGCACGAGCTGCAACGCGTGCTTCCACACGACAGGCGCGCACTACCTGAACGCCGACACTACGGCCTTCATGCAGTGCCTGACCTCCGACCTATTCCGCGATTTCCCGACGCTGCGGTTCGTGGTTCCGCACGGCGGCGGCGCAGTGCCGTATCACTGGGGACGTTTTCGCGGGCTCGCGCAGGAGCTGAAGAAGCCGCTTCTGAAGGACCACCTGTTGAACAACGTGTTCTTCGACACGTGCGTGTATCACCAGCCCGGCATCGACCTGCTGACCGGCGTGATTCCGGTGGACAACATCCTGTTCGCGAGCGAGATGATCGGCGCGGTGCGCGGCATCGATCCCGAGACGGGGCACTACTACGACGACACGAAGCGATACATCGAGGCGTCGTCGCTCGACGCGAACGCGCGTCACAAGATCTACGAAGGCAATGCACGGCGTGTTTATCCGCGCCTGGATGCGCAACTGAAAGCGAAGGGGCTTTGATCATGACTGAACTCGGCGTGGTGTACCGCACCATCCATCGCGCGGATCAGGACGTCGCCGCGCGGCTCGGCGCGCTCGGCTCGGCGACGGTACACGAAGCGATGGGCCGCACGGGGCTGCTGAAGCCGTACATGCGGCCGATCTATCCGCGCGCGCGTGCGTCCGGCACGGCGGTCACGGTGCTGCTGCATCCGGGCGACAACTGGATGATGCACGTTGCCGCCGAACAGATCCGTACCGGCGACGTGGTCGTTGCGGCGATTACCGCGGATTGCACCGACGGCTATTTCGGCGACCTGCTCGCGACCAGCTTCAAGGCGCGCGGCGCGCACGCATTGATCATCGATGCCGGCGTGCGCGACGTCGCGGTGCTCGAGGCGATGCAGTTTCCGGTGTGGAGCAAGGCGATTTCGGCGAAAGGCACGATCAAGGCGACGCTCGGATCGGTGAACGTACCGGTGGTATGCGCGGGTTCGCTCGTCAACCCCGGCGACGTAATCGTCGCGGACGACGACGGGGTGGTCGTGGTGCCGGCCGCGCGTGCGGCGCAAGTGCTCGAGAAGGCCGTGGCGCGTGAGGCGAACGAAGCGGCGAAGCGTGCGAAGCTCGCGTCCGGCGTGCTGGGTCTGGACATGTACGACATGCGCGAGCCGCTGCGTCAGGCCGGCCTGCGCTACATCGACTGATGCAGGCGGCGGCGATGGCGGCGTCAGGCGGGGCGGCGACCGCCGCGGGTATTTCGTCGATGGCGACGCGGCCACTGCTGGCGAGGCTCGCGGCCCTTTACGAGCACGAAACGGGTACACACGTGTCGATCACGTCGATTGGCGGGGTCGATGCCGCGCGGCGCGTGCGGAACGGCGAGCCGTTCGATTTCGTCGTGCTCGCGTCCGATGCGATCGAGCAGTTGGCGGCGAGCGGTCATGTCGATGCCGGCAGCCGCGTGGACGTTGCCCGCTCAGGCATCGCGGTCGCGGTGGCGAGCGGCGCGACGCGGCCGGAGATCGGCACCGAGGCTGCGTTGCGCGATGCGATCCTGCGGGCCGGCCGGATCGGTTACTCGACGGGACCGAGCGGTGCGCACCTGAATCGCCTGTTCGCGCGCTGGGGCATCGCCGACACGATCGCGCCGCGTATCGTGCAGGCGCCACCGGGCGTGCCGGTCGGCCGGTTGATCGCGGCCGGCGACGTCGAGCTCGGCTTTCAGCAGTTGAGCGAGCTGATGCATGCGCCGGGCATCGATGTCGCCGGACCGCTGCCGGATGAGGTCCAGGCGGTGACGGTGTTCGCGGCGGCAATATGCGGCACGGCGTCCGATCGCGCGGCCACTGCGCGGTTTCTCGCGTATCTCGCGTCTCCGCAAGCCGATTCCGTGAAGGGCTTGTACGGGATGGAGCCTGCATGAGGCCGGTTGGGCGCAACCGATAAACGGATCAGATGGAATATGGCCTTCTTCGCAACGGGTCGTGTCAGGAACGTAGTTATGCTGAGTATGAGGTAACGGGCGTGATGCGCCGCCCGATGTAGCGAATGGCCGACACCACGTCGCCGCATCGTTCATTCCCGAGCGAGCGACATAGCAAACAACGACAGGAGACAGGCATGCAGACGAACGGCAGGGCAGGGTGGATGGTGCGCGCTCGGCATCGCACGGCGCGCAACAGGTGCGATGTGCTGGCCAGGGTGCTGGCGATCGGCGTCGTGTGGTTGTGCGCTGCGCTGACCGGCTGGCCCAACGTGGCAAATGCCGCGAGCACCGGCGGCCTTGCAAATCTTCCGGCGGTGATGCCGGCGATGTCGTGCCCGTCGG
This sequence comes from Burkholderia territorii, assembly GCF_001718335.1. NCBI lineage: Bacteria > Pseudomonadati > Pseudomonadota > Betaproteobacteria > Burkholderiales > Burkholderiaceae > Burkholderia > Burkholderia territorii. The sequence continues at coordinate 792,344 of NZ_CP013367.1, read as the reverse complement.
TCGCGGCACTCGACCTGAGCGGCGTGACCGACGGTACCGTCACGATCACGTCGGCGGTGCTGCTGCCGGCCGGCACGGTCGTCGGCAACAATACACTACCCGCGCCCGTCTGCGACGTGAAAGGCACGATCGGCCCGGGCGCGTCGCTGTTTGAATTGCAGTTGCCGACGCAAGGCTGGACGCAACGCTATCTGCAGACGGGCTGCGGTGGCTTGTGCGGGAACCTGTCCGTCAATGCGCCGATGGCGTCGACCTGCGTGCCGGTGACGAACGGAACGATCGCGATGGCCGCGACCGACATGGGCCACGAAGGTGGCAACGACGGCTCGTGGGCGCTCGACCCAAAAGCGAAGCTCGACTTCGCGTACCGCGCCGAACATGCGACCGCGCAAGTGGCAAAAGCGATCATCGGCAAGTTCTATGCGCGGCCCGCCCGCTACGCCTACTTCGACGGCTGCTCGGACGGCGGCCGCGAGGCGCTGATGGAGGCGCAGCGCTTCCCCGACGACTTCGACGGCATTGCCGCCGGCGCACCCGCCAACGACCTGATCGTGCAGAACACGTTCCATCATGCGTGGCCGAACGCGGTCAACACGGACCCGAAGACGGGCAACGCAATCCTGCTCGCCGGCAAGCTGCCGATGCTGCACGCGGCCGTGCTGAAGGCATGCGACGGTCTGGACGGCGTGGTCGATGGCGTGATCGACAATCCGCGTGCGTGCCGTTTCGATCCCGCGACGATCGTCTGCGCACAGGGGCAATCGACTGCGACCTGCCTGACGTCGCAGGAAGCAGACGTGGTGCGCCGGATTCATGACGGCGCGACGGCGGCGGACGGCATGCGTCTCGAACCTTTCGTATCGCGTGAATGGGGCTCGGAGCTGAACTGGACGCTGTTCGTCCCGGCGACCGCCACCGCGCAGAGCGGCACGATCGGTTTCGTGCTGCCGTTCCTCCGCTATCTCGACTACTACAACGCGTCGTACCCGTCGGCGACGATCGCCGACCTCAAGTTCACGCTCGATGCATTCGCCAAGACGGTGCCGGTGTCGAACTACCTGGCCGCGACCGATCCGGACCTGAGCCGCTTCGCCGGCCGTGGCGGCAAGCTGCTGCTGTGGCACGGTCTGGAGGATCAGCACATCTCGCCGCGTTCGAGCATCGAATACTACGAAGCGATGAAGCGCTACATGGGCGATGCGAAGGTTGATCGCTTCGCGCGCTTCTATCTGTTCCCGGGTGTCGCGCACTGCGGCGGCGGACAGGGGCCGAACGTGTTCGATATCCTCTCGCCGCTGATGGCGTGGACCGAGACGGACGCGACCCCGGGCAGGATCGTCGCGTCGATCGTCGATACGAACGGCAACACGACGCGCACGCGCCCTGTGTTCCCGTATCCGGCCACCGCACGCTACACGGGCAGCGGCAGCACCGACGATGCGGCCAGTTTCGTCGCCGATACGCCGAATGCCGACCCGTACGTCGACCTGCGCTGGGCTGGCGAATGGCTGTACTCGCCCGGGTATGAGGCGCAGTGCCAGATCCAGGGTTCGCAACTCGTTTGCAAGGGCGGTAACGGCTGGCGTGCATATCGTCCTTGATCCGATGACGCCAGGCTCCGCCCCGATAACACATTAACCACTCAACGAGGCAAGGAAGGAGACTGATTGATGAACAAGCAGGCAATACGCGTGGCGCTGACGTTCGGTGCCGCGATGACGGCCGTTGCGCCGGCGTTCGCGCAGAGCAGCGTCACGCTGTACGGGATCGTCGATAACGGGATCGGCTACCAGAGCAATGCGACGACGCTCGGCTCGACGAGCGGTGGCAAGTCGGTCGTCAGGATGAACCAGGGGGTGTGGGCCGGCAGCCGTTTCGGCCTCAAGGGCGCGGAAGACCTCGGTGGCGGCACGAAGGCGATCTTCACGCTCGAATCGGGTTTCAACTCCGGCACGGGGGCGATGCAGTACACCGATGCGATGTTCGGGCGGCAGGCGTGGGTCGGGCTGACGAATGCGACTTACGGTACGCTCACGGCGGGCCGGCAATACGCGTCGTACTACCAGACGATGTCGCCGTTCAGCCCGACCACGTGGGTCACCGGCTATTACGGCGCGCACCCGGGCGACGTCGACGGGCTCGACACGATCTACCGCGCGAACAACACGCTCGAGTACACGTCGCCGAAATGGTACGGCCTGACGCTGAGCGGTTCGTATTCGCTCGGCGGCGTGGCCGGGAGCACGAACGCAGGATCGACGTGGGCGACCGGCATCCAGTACGCGGCCGGCCCGCTCGGCGTCGGCGTCGCGTTCGAGCGCGTGAACAACTCGAACACGGCCGGTGGCACGTGGGGCGCGAGTTCGACGACATCGAACGGCGGTTCACAGATCGGCGTGTCGGCGCTGACGAATGGCTACCAGACCGCGAAGGCGCAGCAGCGGTTCGCCGTTGGCCTCAGCTACCGGTTCAGTGATGCATGGGATGCGACGGCCACGTATACCAACACCGAATACATCCCGGGCTCGGCATCGAAGTTCTTCGATACCGCGATCTTCAACACGGCCGGCGCGGTGCTGCACTGGAAGCCTTCGGCGGTGTGGGATTTCGGTGCGGGCTATGCGTACACGCGCGCGACCGAGGCGAACGGTATCACCGACAGCGCGCAGTATCATCAGTTCAACCTGTCGCAGTACTACTCGCTGTCGAAGCGTACGGGCCTTTACCTGCTCGAAGCGTATCAGCATGCGAAGGGAAAGACGCTCGGCACGAGCGGCGCGGGCAGCGTCGTCGACGCGACGGCGACACTGGGTGACGGCTTCAACTCCGCACCGTCGTCGACCGGCAATCAGTTCGCGTTCGGCGCGGGGATCATTCACCGGTTCTGACCGGTGCATCATGCAGGCCGGGCGGCCATACGCCGGTGCAGCGCGTATGGCCGCCGTCACCGGCGGTCGGAGCGAACGCGCGGTCGCCCGTGCACGGCAGCGGCGAGCGGCCCTGCAACGGCCGGCTCGGACAAGCCGCGCCCGTCGCTCCGTCGTCCGACCGGCGCCGCCGCCTCAGCGTCCGGTCTTCAGTTGCGCCCACAACCGGTTCTGGAGACGGCGAATCTCGGGCGGCATCGGTTTGAGCAGCGTCATCTTGCTCAGCACCTCGTCTGCCGGATAGACCGACGGATCGCGTGCGATCGCGGGCTTCACGAACTGGCGCGCGGCCTTGTTCGCGGTCGGGTAGAACACCGCGTTGGTGATCGCCGCGTTGACCTTCGGGTCCTGCAGGTAGTTGATCCACTTCAGCGCGGCGTCGCGATTCGGTGCATCCTTCGGGATCACCATCATGTCGAACCACAGCAGCCCGCCTTCCTTCGGATTCGCGAAGCGGATCTCATACGGACGCTTTGCTTCCGCCGCCCGGCGATGCGCGATGCCGACGTCGCCGGAATAGCCGAACGACACGCACAGGTCGTTGTTCGCGAGATCGTTGATGTAACCCGACGAATTGAACTGCGTGATGTACGGGCGCACCTTCTTCAGCACTTCGTATGCGGCGCGGTAATCGGCCGGATTCGTGCTGTTCGGGTCCTTGCCCATGTACTGCAGTGTCGCGGCGAACACGTCGACCGCCTGATCCAGGAACGATACGCCGCAACTCTTCAACTTCGCCATGTTGGCCGGGTCGAACACCAGCGCCCAGCTGTCGACCGGCGCTTTGTCGCCGAGCGCCTTCTTCACGGCCTGCACGTTGTAGCCGATGCCGTCGGTGCCATAAGCCCACGGCACGCCGTACCGGTTGCCGGGATCGGCGTCGGCGACCATCTTCATCAACAGCGGATCGAGGTGCGCCAGGTTCGGCAGCTTCGTCTTGTCCAGTGGCTGGTAGACGTTCGCCTGGATCTGCTTGGCCATGTAGTTCGACGTCGGCACGACGATGTCGTAGCCGGAGTTGCCCGACAGCAGCTTCGCCTGCAGCGTGTCGTCGCTGTCGTAGTTGTCGTAGCGCACGTGCAGGCCGGTCTGCTTCTGGAAATTCGGGATCGTGTCCGGCGCGATGTAGTCGGACCAGTTGTAGATGTTCAGTTCGCCGGCTGCCCGGGCGTGCATGGCGCCGAAGGTGGCAATGCACGCGACGGACATCATGGCGGCGGTGGCGATGGTGCGGCGGAAGGTGCGGAGTTGCATGGCGTGTTTTCCGTATCGGGGGACGCGGCGCTCGGCGGCTGGCGAGTCGTCGCGTCTCGGTTCAGGGGACGGACGTGTGAAACCGGCCGGCGCACGAAACGGGCGCCGACGATGCATGACCATCACGAGTTCATTCGGGCTGCGAAGCGAATCGCTCGGACACAAAGCGCGCGCCGATCGCGTCGCGAGCCACGCGAGGCGATGCGCTGGTCGAAGGGAATGAAGTGGACGCGCTAAGGCAGGAGCGACGCCACGTCGTCGGTATGGATCGCGACGAACGCGCGTGCGGCGACGGAGTTGTGACGGCGGACGGAACGGCGGGACAGGATGGTATAGATCGACAGATGCAGGCGAGGACTCTGCCGGCGGTCACTGTCGTCGGCGGATGAGATCGCGACACGCACATTGCGCGCATCGCCTCGTCTCCACCGCACCAGCGGGCCACGGATTCTCACGATTACTCTCGACCGGTTGTTGAAAGTATTGAACACCTCGCGATGCGCGGGCGCTTGTCGTTTCACGCTTCGCTCGTCGCGGCTGCCGGTTAGTGGCACCGCGGCCGTCAAGCAAAACGAAAGCATTCTGCAAAGCGAAATCGCCGAAACATGGCGTTCCTGTGAATCATCAGGTAAATCGCTGTAAGGATGTCTCCGGATTTTCCCTAGTGATTCGCGTGCCGATGGAACCGGAAGGCGAGGGTGAGAACACGGGCCGCGCGTGCCCGTGTCGGTCGGCGTGTCGCCGAAGTGATGAGAATATTCGACGGATTGCCGGCGGCATGAGCGACATGCGCGGCACGTGAGTGCGCTCCCGAATAGCGGCCGCGACGCGAACAACGGCGCAAGCAATGGTCAAGCGACCCGGATCCCGAGATTCTCGATCAGCATCGCGGCCTGGTCATACGAGATGGTCGCGCCGCGCAGCACGCCCGACGCGAGCAGCCTGGGCGTGCCGCCGAGGTCCACGTCGCGCAGGTCGGCGCCGTCGAAGCGCACGTCGGCCAGATGCGCGTTGCGCAGGCTGCCGCCTTCGAACACGGCGTCGCGAAAATCCGTGCCGGCGAGATCGGCATCCGAGAAATCGAGCGCCACGAGCCGCGTCTTCCGAAACGAGAAACGGCGCAGGCTCGCTCCCACCAGCAGCGTGTTCGAGAACGCGATGCCGAGCGACTTGCATTCCTCGAAGTCGGCACCGGTGAGCCGGCATTCATCGAAGCGTGCCGAGCTCAGCTTGCTGCGGCGCCAACTCGTGTTGTTGAGATCGCAGGACTGAAACTGCGCATCTTCGAGATCGGCCGACGCGAAGCTTGCCTGGCGCGCGCGGCAACGAATCCACTCGGTCCGCGCGAGCGTCGCGCCGACGAACGACGCTTCCGCGAGCGCGCAACGCTCGAATCGCAGGCCGCGCAAATCGAGCCGCGACAGGTCCGCGCCTTCGAGATCGCAGTCCTCGAGATGAATCGGCGCGGGCGAGCTTTCGACGAGAAGCAGCAGGTCGGCGCGATCGAGCGTTCGGCCGGAGACGGAAATTCCGCAGGGTGCCATGGGGAATTCAGCGTGGGTTGAAGGTTTCGTGCCCGATATCGGCCATTCGGGCTCGCGGCTCATCGGCCGAGCAACGCGGGGAGGTTGCCTTCATGGAGATGAACGCCCACGTGAACGGTCTTGAACCACGAACATGCATACAGCTTGCCGCCGCACATCCGCCACTTCCTGCAGAAAGACAGATCCTCCGACAGCGAGCGTCCGTCGGGCTCCCTCAGGAATTCGAAGTGTTCGTACATGGTTGTGGAATTCGGCGACAGGCCTCGATAGCTCGACGGGAACTGCACCTTCGTTTCGGGAAAGGCTTGCGCCATCTTCTCGAATACGCCGTGCGCGATCATCATCAGGCCGGCGCCGCCCGAATGGACTTCGGAAACCGAATCGAGCTGGATCCGGGACGCTGCACCGTCCATCGCATACACGGTCTGGCTGTAATCGGCGCTGAACAACGCGAGCCGCTCGGGCGGCGCCGACGGATCGGCGCGCGCGGCGTCGGCGACTGCGGCCCAGTTGATGCTCTTGGACGGATACAGCCCGAGCATCACATCGTGCTGCTGTTCGAACATCCGGATCACGTCGCTGCCGCGAAAGCCGATGTCCGCATCGATGAACATCATGTGCGACAGGCCGCTCTGCAGGAAGCGCTCCACCGCGACGTTTCGTTGCTGATGCAACAATGCGGTGCCGCTCAGGTAGAAGTATTCGAACGCGAGGCCGGCGTCCAGGCACGCACGCTGAAGCTCCAGCAGCCCGTTCACGTAGGGCAGGTAGCACATGCCGCCGTAGGCGGGAGTGGCGACGAAAATGCCTTGTTTCATGGTCGGATGGCCTGATCGGGTAGTTGCCGCGTTCGCGCGGCGCGCGGATGACGATTCCGACCAAGCATCTTACGCTCCGTCACCGCGTGCCGGTCGGTGCTTTTTCAGTGTGGTGGCGAGATCGCGTCCGGCGCGAGCGCCGTCATTGCTACGGGCGCAGCAGATCGAATCCGCCGAACACGACCACGCCGCTGAGCGCAATCATCGCGACCGAATGCTGGCCGAAATAGAGAATCGCGGCCGCGAGCCACGTGGTCAGGCAGAAGGCGCCGATGCGGGCCATCGTGAGTTCCTCGAAATGCGTGATGAAGGGGGGCGCGCCGAAGTCGGCGCGTCGTCATGCCGATGTGGGCGTCGGGCCCGCTCTCCGGCTGCGCCGGAGGGCATCGCATGGCGAGCCTGACCGGGCACGCGCCTGCGCCGGGTTGGAGCCCGTGCAGGCCTTGCCGGAAGCCGCCGTTGTGCCGCGGCGGCAGGCCAGCCGACGATTTTACCAGCGTCGCCGGTCAGGCAATCCGGCCCCTTCGCGACAATCGACGGTCGGCGCACGTCAGCCACGGCACGGGCGTCGCTCAAGCCGCTTCGGAGGACGGGCCTAAAGTTTTATCCGACGAATACCGTAAACCGGTTGCAAGGTATTTGCCTGTTCAACCTATTCGGGTTGCACGCTCATTACGGACCAACACGATGCAGATCGATCTTTCTTCCGCCCCGCAAACTTCGCTGGCCGCCGGCAATGCGAATGCCAGCGCGTCCGGCACCGGCACCGGTGCCGCATCGACGGCGACGTCCACCGCTTCGTCGCCGACGAACGGTGCCACGCCGGCCGATGGCGCGGGGCAGACGGTGGGCGCGTCGGGATCCTCGGGCGAGGATCCCGCGGTCAAGCAGCTCAAGCAACTCATCGAGCGTCTGCAGAAACAGCTCGCGCAGCTGCAGCAGCAAATGGCGGGCGCCGCGCAGCGCGCGAAGAGCGACCCGGCCGCGGCGATCGAGCAGCAGACGCTGAGCGCGGAAGCCAGCACGATCTCCGCCGCGCTGTCGACGGCGATCGCCCAGCTTGCCCAGGCGATCCAGAAGTCGGGCGGCTCGACGTCCGGCGGGCTGGTGTCGACGCAGGCCTGACGGCACGGCGCCGTATCGTCCCGCAACGCGGTGCGCGCACGCGTCCCGGCACGCCATCCGCGCATTACAATCCGAAGCTCGTCTCCCTCGAAAGGACGGCAGGACGATGAATGCGGAATACGCCGACGACGATCTCGCCCGTTTCGACGCGCAGGGCGGCACGCCGCTGCCGGCGGCCGACACCGAAGGATGGCTGGACCACGACGGCGCGCGCATCTGGCACGCGTCGTTCGGCCATGGGCTGCCGGTCGTGCTGCTGCACGGCGGCCTCGGCCATGGCGGCAACTGGGGCAACCAGGTGCCGGCGCTGCTCGAGGCCGGCTATCGGGCGATCGTGATCGACAGCCGCGGCCACGGCCGCAGCACGCGCGACGATCGCCCTTATTCCTACGAACGCATGGCCGGCGACGTGCTCGCCGTGCTCGATGCGCTGCGCATCGGGCGCGCACGCTTCGTCGGCTGGAGCGACGGGGCGTGCGTGTCGCTCGTGCTGGCCGCCCGCGCGCCGGAGCGTGCTGCCGGCGTGTTCTTCTTCGCATGCAACATGGATCCGGGCGGCACGAAGGAGATGGCGCCGAGCCCGCTGATCGACCGCTGCTTCGCGCGGCACCGCAAGGACTACGCGCGGTTGTCCGCGACGCCGGGCGAGTTCGATGCGTTCGTTGCGGCCGTCAGCGAAATGATGCGCACGCAACCGGATTACAGTGCGGCCGACCTCGCGGCGATCGGCGTGCCGGTCGCGATCGTGCAGGGCGAGCACGACGAGTTCATCCGTCCCGAACACGCGGCGTATCTCGCACGCACGATTCCGGGCGCGACGCTGACGATCCTTCCGGGCGTGAGCCACTTCGCGCCGCTGCAACGGCCCGCGCGCTTCAACGCCGCGATGCTGGCGTTTCTCGACCGGCTGCCGGACTGACGTTCGCATCGCCGGTTCACATGCCGCATAAGATTTTCTTTAGGCTCGCGCAAAATTTCATCGATTGTTGGCAAGCGGCAGGCGGCGGATAGTCCTGCTTCGACAGGCCGGCTGCCGCGAAGGGCGCGGCGCGGGCGAACCTGTTGTCCACGCAACCATCAAGAAATCGAAGGAACCGCAATCATGCGATTCAACGCGATCCGCATTGCCGCGACCTTGTTCGTCGCCGCGTGCGCCGCCGCCACGGCCGGCCGCGCGGCCGCCGCCACGCAGGAAGAGATCCACGACACGGTGACGCGCCACGTCGCGCCGCTGATGAAACGGTTCGCCATTCCCGGCATGGCGATCGGCGTCGTGGCGGACGGCAAGCCCTATGTGTTCGACTACGGCGTGATGTCGACGCAAACCCGCGCGCCCGTGACCGCCGACACGCTGTTCGAGATCGGCTCGGTCAGCAAGACGCTCACCGCGACGCTTGCGGCGGACGCACAGGAAGGCGGCGAACTGTCGCTCGCGGACCGAGCCGGAAAATACCTGCCGGCGCTGCAGGGCAAGCCGTTCGGTGCCGTCACGCTGCTCAATCTCGGCACGCATACGCCCGGTGGAATGCCGCTGCAGGTGCCGGACAGCATCCGCGACGACGCGGACCTGATGCGTTATCTCGCCGCATGGCGGCCCGCATACGCGCCGGGCACGCGTCGCACGTATTCCAACGTCGCGATCGGGATGCTTGGCATTCTCACCGCGAAGGCGATGCACGAAGACTTCACGGTGCTGATGGAACAGCGGCTGTTCCCCGCGCTCGGGATGACGCACACCTACATCGACGTGCCCGCCGCTCGCCAGGGCGACTACGCGCAGGGTTATGCGCAAGATGGCAAGCCGATCCGGATGACGGGCGGCATGCTGTGGCAACCGGCGTACGGCGTCAGGACGACGGCGGCCGACCTGCTGCGCTTCGTGCAGGCGAGCATGGGTCTCGTCGAGACGTCGCCGCGGCTGCAACGCGCGCTCGAACGCACGCATACCGGCTATTTCCGGGCGGGCCCGCTCACGCAGGACCTGATCTGGGAACAGTATCCGTATCCCGTCGCGTTGCCGACGCTGCTCGCGGGGAATGCGCCGCCGATGCTCTACGACGCGACGCCTGCGACTCAACTCGAGCCGCCGCTTGCGCCGCGCCCGGACACGTGGATCAACAAGACGGGATCGACGAACGGCTTCAGCACCTATGTCGCGTTCGTTCCCGCGAAGCGAATCGCGATCGTGATGCTCGCGAACCGCAGCTTCCCGATCGAGGATCGCGTGAAGACTGCGTACCGGATCGTCGCGTCGCTGCACGGTAAGCCGTAACGTGCGCCGTCGCGGCCCGCATGCAATTGCCGACGATCGGCGCGAAGTGTGGATGAGCGACTCGCGCGACGAACGAGCGGCGATCGATCACAGTCGCGCCGGACGTGATGTCACGTACCGGCGCGTTGCGGCCCGAGCAGGTGCTCGGGCCGAAGAACGGGCTCAGGCGGGCGTGGCGTCCGTGGTGCGGGAAGCGGGCTCGCAGGACCCGTTGGCCTCGCTGGCCGAAGACGCTGCGGCCAGACGCCGATAGCGCGCGAGCGCCCACAGCGGGAAATACGCGGTATAGCCGTGATACTTCAGGTAGAAGATGCGCGGAAAGCCCGGCGCATTGTGCGACCGGTGCCACCAGAAGCCGTCGTCCTGCTGCACCGATTGCAGATACGCGATGCCACGCTTCACCGAGTCGGATTCGCAGTCGCCGAATGCCATCTGCGCGAGCAGTGCCCACGCGGTGCAGTTCGACGTGCTTTCACCCGCATTGGTGCCGGCGAGCGCCGGGTCGATGTAGCTGTCGTTCGTTTCGCCCCAGCCGCCGTCCGCGTGCTGGCGAGCGCGCAGCCACGCAAGCGCGCGGGCGATGTAAGGCTGCGACGGATCCTCGCCCGCGAGCGCGAGCCCGGCCAGCACGCTCCACGTGCCGTACAGGTAGTTCGTGCCCCAGCGGCCCCACCAACTGCCGTCGGGTTGTTGCGTGCGTTTCACGTAGTCGATCGCGCGCGCGAGCGATGCGCGGTCGTCCGGGCGCTTCGTGACGCCGAAGCACAGCAGCACGCGGCCCGACACGTCCTCCGTCGGCGGATCGAGCAGTGCGCCGTGATCGGCGAACGGGATCGCATTCAGGTACATGCGGTCGCAGTCCGCGTCGAAAGCCGCGAACCCGCCGTTGCGCGATTGCAGCCCGCGCATCCAGTCGAGCGCGCGCGCGACGCGCGCCGCATAGGGATGCGACCCGTCCGCGTTGCGATGCGCGCGCCCGCGGCGGTCGAGCATCGCGGTGACGACTGCGGTGTCGTCGATATCCGGGTAGTACGGGTTCGCATACTGGAACGCCCAGCCACCCGGTTGCGTGTCGGCGGGCGCGTTCTCGATCCAGTCGCCGCGCAGGTCGTTCACCTGGCGCTCGGCGAGCCAGTCATACGCGCGCGTGATGCGCGCGTCGAGTTCATCCAGTGTGCCCGCGGGTGTGCCCGATTCCGGCGTGGCCACGCCGCGCGCCTGTTCGAGTGCCATCGTGCTCCACGCGGTGTCCCATACCGGCGAAAGGCACGGCTGGCAGTAGACGCTGCCGTCAGGCCGCGTGACGAGCAGCTTCTCGAGCGCGTTCTCGCAGTCGCGGCGCAGCGGATGATCGTCAGGATAACCAAGTACTTCCATCATCTGATAGCTGTACACGATCGGCGGAAAGATCCCGCCGAGGCCATCCTCGCCGTTCATGCGCTCCGCGCACCACGCTTCCGCATGCCGGATCGCGCGCTGCCGCAGGCGTTTCGGCAGCAACGGCTCGACATGGCGCACCACGCGGTCGAGCACGAGGAACGCGCGGCGCATCCCGCGCGCAGGCGGGAAATACTGGCGTTCCTGGTCGGGCGGCGTGACGAACAGTTCGGGAATCGCGATGTTGCGCGGGTTGCGCGCACGCGCTTTCAGCGAGCACAGCACGAGCAGCGGCACCATCGTCGTGCGCGCCCAGTACGCGACCTTGTACATCGAGATCGGTACCCACTTCGGGAACAGCACGAATTCGATCGGCATGAACGGCGTCGCGCGCCACGGCACCTGTCCGAACGTCGCGAGCAGGATGCGCGTGAATACGTTCGCGCGGGCGGCGCCGCCGAGCTTCAGGATCGCATCGCGCGCGCGGACCATGTGCGGCGCGTGCTCGCTGTCGCCGGCGGCCTTCAGCGCGAAGTACGCCTTCACGCTGCAGGAGACGTCCGGATCGCCGTCGACGTACAGGTCCCACCCGCCATGCGTGTCGAGCCGCTGGATCGCGCGCAGGTAGCGCGCCATCTGTGCCTGGCGCGCGTCGTCGATCTTGTCCATGAAATGCATCATCAGGATGTATTCCGCGGTGATCGTCGCGTCGGATTCGAGTTCGAAACACCAGCTGCCGTCAGGCTGCTGAAGACGCATCAGCGCGTCGCGTCCGCGCGCGATCGCGGTGTCGAGCGCGGACCAATGGGAGGGGGCGGGTTTGTTCATGCGGCGGATCATACCATCCAGATGGAATGTTTACATCGAGACCGCGAGTGCTAACATCGCCCCCATGAAAAAACGCTCCGAATCCGCTTCGCGCGACATCGCCAAGCCCGCCGACGCTGCCACACCGGCAGGCGCACCGGAAGCCCACGAAGCCGCACCTGTCGCCGGTGTGCGACGAAAAAAGGCGCCGGAACAGGTGCGCGCGCAGTTGCTGGAAGCCGCGTCCGAGATCGCGACGCATCACGGCGTGGCCGCGTTGACGCTCGACGCGGTCGCCGAACGCGCGGGCGTGACGAAAGGCGCGCTGCAGTATCACTTTGCGAACAAGCAAGGCTTGCTCGACGCACTGTTCGAGCAGGCGACCGAGCGTTTCGCATCGCAGATGGCCGCGCATCGGGCGGCCGATGCGCACGGCAACGGTGCGGCGGCGCGCGCGTATCTGCATGCCGTGCTCGACACCGCGCAGCCGGCCGCGAGCACCGACGTCCTGCGCGTGCTGGTCGCGTCGATGATCACCGAGCAGGAGACACGTGCGCGCTGGTCGGTGCCGATGCGCGAGTGGACGCGACCGGACCCGGTGCCGCTCGAACAGGCGGCGACGCTGATGATCTGCCGGCTCGCGGCCGACGGGCTGTGGATCTCCGAGCTACTCGACAGCGTGGAAATTTCGGCGGAGTTGCGCGCGGAGATCGTCCGGCAACTGGACCGGATGAGTGCGGGCGAACCGCCGACCGGCAAGAGCGTGCGCGGCCGGCACCGCTGAGAGGGTTCGGTCGGCGCGCGGTAGAGCAGTGCCCGTCGATCTCGCCCCCGCGTTGATCTTGCTGCGCACGGTGCCGGGCCGCACATCGTCAACGCGCATTGGACATTTCCAGTCGCTGGTTCCCGCACGCGCTGCATGCGCGGATGCGATGCGATCGATTCCCGCCCGCATCCTCAATATTGGGGATGCCGGCGCGGCGGGGAGTATCTACGATTGTCGACCGAGGATCGCGGCGCGGATGCGGCCGGCACGGCGGCGCCGTTTCGAAGATGGCGCGGCAATGGTCCGATGATATGAACGAAATCATTGCGCGGATCGATGGTGTTCTGACACACGGCGTGCGTACCGTGACGGGCAGCGAATACGACGGGTCCCGCGAACAGACCATGCGGCGACGCGACGATGACGACAGGCCGACGCAGTGTTGCGGGGAGTACCGATCAGATGCTGACGAGAGACTATGTGGAGCGCGAGCTCTCGCATATCGAGAGGATGGTCGCGCTACTGGAAAGCGATGCCGATCGCGGCGACGCGGCGATGCCTTGTGCGATGCGGGTGAACCGTCCGAGTTACTGGCGCGGGCGCATCGAAGCGCTGCTGGCGATCCCCGGCATGCCGCGGCACGTGACGGAATTCGGGAACGGCCTGCTCGCGAAGATCGACGGGATCGAGTCACGGCCGGTGACGCTGAAGCCGTGACGGGCCTTGGCCCCGGCGGGGCGATGCCGGTCACGCTGAGGGCCAGGGCGAAGACGAGAAAAAGCCACGGAGCAATCCGTGGCTTTCCCTTTCAGTCACGCAGCTGCGTCACGGCCGCGCGCCGCGCGGCATCGTGCGAATGCGCTTACGCAATGCTCTTCGACCAGTTCGCGTACCAGTTGCGGAACAGCGTGTACTGCGCTTCCGCGTAGTTGCGTTGCGCGTCGCTCAGTACGTCGGTTTCGTTGAAGTGCAGCGTGTATTCCTTGTCGCCATTCAGCACCATCAGGTACTTGTAGTACAGGACCAGATCGCAGCCTTCGTCGAACGACGACAGCACGGCCAGCGCCGCTTCGAGTTCCTTCGCGCGCGCACGGGCGACTGCATCGCCTTGTGCGGCCTTCTTGCACAGGTCGACCAGTTGCAGCACTTCGCGCGGCAGCGCGTTGCCGATGCCGGTGATCGCGCCCGCGGCGCCGCAGTTCACGAAGCCGTGGAAGACTTGCGTGTCGACGCCGGCCATCAGCGTCACGCTGTCGTCCTGCGACGTGATGTGCTCGGCTGCGTACCGCATGTCGGCGGCACCGCCGAATTCCTTGAAGCCGATCAGGTTCGGGTGCTGGCGACGCAGTTCGAAGAACAGGTCGGCGCGGGTCGCGAAGCCGTAGTACGGGCTGTTGTAGATCACGGCCGGCAGGTTCGGCGCGGCGTTCAGGATCGCGGCGAAGTGTGCCTTCTGTGCGGCCGGCGATGCGCCGCGCGACAGCACGCGCGGAATCACCATCAGGCCGTGCGCGCCGACCTTCGCGGCATGCGCGGCGTGCGACACGGCTTCCTTCGAGTTCACCGCGCCGGTGCCGACGATCGTCGGGACGCCGGCTTCGACCAGGCGTGCGACGCCTTCCTGGCGCTGCGCTTCGGTCAGCAACGGCCAGTCGCCCATCGAGCCGCAGTACACCACCGCGCGCATGCCGAGCGCCACCAGTTCCTTGCCCTTCTTCACCAGCGCGTCGAAATCCGGCTGACGGTCAGCGGTGCACGGCGTCATCAGGGCCGGAATGGTGCCGGTAAAAATGTTGTCGCTCATCTCGTTTCCTCACATTCAGATAGGGTCAACTGCCATTGCTGGCAACGTGGGCGGTACGCGTGCTCGCCGTCACGTCGGTGCTTCACGTGAGCGGGCGGCGGCTGGCCACCTCTCGTTTGCCTCGGTGCCGAAACGTTGCCTCCGGTTTCGCCCGAGAGTCAGCCATCGACGAGTGCATTCTAGCGAGTTCGCATATTTTATACAATATAAAATAAAAAGGGCGTGACGAGGGTCGTCGGCACGGGGCATCCGGAGGTCGGCGAGCTGCGTCGCGACAGCCTCCGGCGACGATCGCGAATGATCGCGGCGAATTCGGCGCGATGCGGGTCGAGGCCCGCCACGATGGCCCGCGGCGCCCGACTGCCGTCGCGCAAAGCCCGTCCAGTCGCGCTTTCATCTGACTGCAATCCCTTCTCCACTGGCTCCCGGAACGACCAAACGCTCTACGCCGACGCGTCGCATTTCCACCGAAAGCATTTTTGAGATTGCGTGGATTGTGTATTGGATATTGTATAAAATCTGTCGGCGAGCTTACTCGCGAACCGGCCCGTCAAGGGAACTGGAAGACAACGAGAGGAGATACGGAGATGACAAGTCAGGTCGGCGAGGCAGTCTCGCCTGGTACTGCCGGGGCCGTGCAGGATACGGCGTCGAAACGGGAATTGAAGCGGGTCGTCGCGGCGTCGATGGTCGGGTCGGTGGCGGAGTGGTACGAGTTTTTCCTGTATGGAACGGCGTCGGCGCTGGTGTTCGGCACGCACTTCTTCAAGAAGACGGGCAACCCGATCGACGGCCTGCTCGCGGCGTTCGCGCTCTATGCGGTGGGATTCGCCGCGCGGCCGATCGGCGGGCTGGTGTTCGGCTACTACGGCGACAAGTTCGGCCGCAAGTATCTGCTGCAGGTCAGCCTGATCGTGGTCGGCATCACGACGTTCCTGATGGGCTGCCTGCCGACTTTCGATGCGATCGGCTACTGGGCGCCGGTGCTGCTGGTATCGCTGCGCCTGATCCAGGGCTTCGCGTTCGGCGGCGAATGGGGCGGTGCGATCCTGCTGGTCAGCGAGCACAGCCCGGACAACCGCCGTGGCTACTGGGCCAGCTGGCCGCAAGCCGGTGTGCCGGCCGGCAACCTGGTCGCGACCATCATCCTGCTGGTGCTGTCGAGCTCGCTGTCCGAGGCGGACTTCCTGTCCTGGGGCTGGCGCGCGGCGTTCTGGTTCTCGGCGGTGGTCGTGCTGATCGGTTTCTGGATTCGCCGCAAGGTCGACGATGCGCCGATCTTCAAGGAGGCGCAGGCGCGCCGCGCACGCACGCAGGAAAAGCAGCTCGGCGTCGGGCACGTGCTGAAGTACCACTGGCGGCAGGTGCTGATCGGCATCGGCGCGCGCTTTGCCGAAAACATCCTGTACTACATGGTCGTCACGTTCTCGTTGACGTACCTGAAGCTGGTCGTGGGCTTCGATACCACGCGGATCCTGAAGCTGATGTTCGCCGCCAACGCGATCCACTTCTTCTTCATCCCGCTGATGGGCCTGATGTCGGACCTCGTCGGGCGCAAGCCCGTGTACCTGACCGGCGCGATGCTGACTGCCGGCTGGGGCTTCGTCGCGTTCCCGATGATGGATACGGGCAACGACTGGATCATCATGGCCGCGATCGTGCTGGGCCTGTTCATCGAATCGATGACCTACTCGCCGTATTCGGCGCTGATGACCGAGATGTTCCCGACCAACGTGCGCTATACCGCGTTATCACTCTGCTATCAGGTCGCGCCGTTGATGGCCGGCTCGCTCGCGCCGTTGATCGGTCTGACGCTGCTCGAGCGCTATCATTCGTCGACGCCGATCGCGCTGTACCTGGTCGCGGCGGCGGCGATCTCGATCGTGTGCGTGGGCGTCGCGAAGGAAACGCGCGGCAAATCGCTGCGCGAAGTCGATGCCGAGGCGAATCGGCGGACTCGCGCGTGAGGCATGCGGCCGAAGCGTGATTGAACGCACGGAAGCCGCCCGCGAGGGCGGCTTTTTCCGGTACGTCGCGGATTGTCGGGGAAGAGCAGGGAAGACGGCCGGTGTTCGGACATGAAGGATCAGGCGACCGAATCCGGAAATCGCTGGAAACCGGTCCGATTCTCATCGATCGCTGCCGACCCCGACGAGCGCATATCACACGCGTCTTGTGCGAATTGCTCGCCCGGCTTGACGATCGCGGCAGCTTTCGGGAATTGAATCGGGATCCTATGTAACCGCCGGTGCGCCCGCGAGCCTGCCGGAGCGGCGATGGTCCTGCCCGACACGCCGCGTCAGCGCAAAGCCTCGCCGCCGCCCGGTGATGATCGTCGGCTGCAGTCGCGGCTCAGGCCGCCGCCTGCTGAATCGCGTCGTTCCGATCGCCACCGAGGATATCGACGAGATCGGTCAACATCCGCCCCAATTCACCCGTCATCAATGTAACGTCCGAATCGAAGCGTTCGTCGTCGTTCTGCGCGGTGGGATCCGTCGCTTCCTTGATCACGTCGAGCGGCGTGACGCGCTTGATCGTCAGCGACGGCGTCAGCACGAAGGAAATGCGGTCGTTCCAAGTCATCGCGAGGCGCATGCACTGTTTACCGGCCTCGATGTGCCGGCGCATGTCGTCCGCTTCGAGCGCGTGGCCGACGTATCGCACCGTGGCACCGCCTTCGCCGCTCGAGCGCAACTCGGCGTCCTGGTCGACGGTGAATCCGCCCGGCGCGTCGCCGGACAGCAGCCAATCCGTCATCGCGGCAACCGGCGAATGTGCCACCTGAACGCCGGCGAGCGGCAATTGATCGATCGATTTGACGAGCAGCCCGCGAACGTCGTCGGCGAGAGCCTGTGCTGCTGCATCGATGACCAGCCAGCCGTTCACCGTATCGATCCACACGCGGGTATCGCGGCGAATGGTGAACGCGCGCGGCAGCAGTTCGTCGGTAACCTGCTCCTTGAGTTCGCGCAGCTGTTTTCGACCCACCTTGAAGCCCTGCTGCTCCTCGATTTCGAGCGCCCGGGCCTTGGTCACCTGATTGACGACCGACGCCGGGAGCAGCTTCTTTTCGGCACGAAACGTCAGCAGCATCTGCCGGTTGATCGAATACACGAGCGCGCCGTCGTCACGCGGCGACGCCCATCCGACGCGCTGCATTTCGATGCTGGTGCCCGGCTGAAACGCGTGGGGCGCCAGCCATTCTTCCATCTGGTCGGCGGTGACGGCCCACGGTGCCGGAAGACGATGAAGCTGAAGATTCTTGAACCACATAGGCGTGCGGGCAAAGCGCATCATTCTATATGACGGTGACGCATACCGGTCGGGAGCGCCGATCGATTCGATGGTTGCGTGGGCGCCCGGACGTCGGCTTCGCCCGCTGAACGGTCATTACCATCGACCGCGACGCGTTGGCACACTTGCAGGACAGACGCTCGGGGCGCCGCTACGGCCGTTGAACGAGCGCGTGGCTGCACGCGCCGAACGTCGGTGTCCGGCGGCGCGTTGCACCTTGCGAATTCGCGGCACCTGTCCGGTGCGACCCGTGCGATGATGTGCGATGACCAACATGAGAGATGGAATGACGACTAGCTTCGACGAGGCGACGACGGCGGCGATCGCCGCGTTTGCCCAATTGGATTTCTACACGGCTGTGCAGGCGATGCGCGCCGAGGCCGATTACGACCACGAACGCGACCAATGGATCTCGCGCTACATCGACGAGCACGGCGGCGGCGCGGACGATGCAGCATACGATGCGCTGCACGCGCAGGCTCAGGCAACTCCGGAGTACGCGGAGTTCGTCGATGCGGTTCGCCGCGAAATCTTGCAGTACTTCGGCGTGTCCGACGAACAACTGGACATCATGATCCTGCTGCGCAACGACGACAGCGATGAGCTGTGGGCGGAAGTCAATCGGCAGCGGAGCGCGCTTGGAACCGGTGAGGTGCGCGGAGATCTCTGACCGCTGCTTGCCATCGTGTCTCGAGTCGCGCCAACTGCGGGACAGGCGTTGACTTGGGGCGGGCGGTGCATCGCGCTTGCCGTTGCTGCGACTGATCGGTCAATCGCCGGCGCGCTTTCGGATCGTGCGAACGAGTAATCGTTGGGCTCCGATATTTGTCGTTGCTAGTGGTAAGGACCGACCTCCGGTGGCGGGCCGGGAAGCGACGTCCGCGCACATCCGTGAAGCGCCTTCGGCGCATCAGAACGAGCGGCGCGGCGACGTGAACCACCATGCGGCGGCGGCCTCACGACGGCCCTTCGGCGGCACGGGTGCTCTGCTAATATTGTAGAAAGTATGCAATATCCGTCGCCGCGCCGGCACTTGCCTGACCGCCTTCCCCCTCCGAACCGCAACATGAACGAGAAACGCCCTGCTCTTGTCTACGCCACGCGCGCCGAAGCCGCAGCGAACGAATTGCGCCGCCGCATCCTGACAGGGGAGTATGTCGACGGCTACCAGCTTCGCCAGGACGCGCTGGCCACCGAGCTCGGCATCAGCCGGATCCCGCTGCGCGAAGCGCTCGTGCAGCTCGAGAGCGAAGGGCTCGTCAAGATCCTGCCCCACAAGGGCGCCATCGTCTCGGAACTGTCCCCGGAAGACATCACGGAACTGTTCGAACTGCGCGCGCTACTGGAGCCCGTCCTGCTGAAGAAGTCGATTCCGAAGCTCACCGCCGAGGATTTCGCCAGGCTCGATGCGATCCTCGAGGAATACAGCAAGGTGCTGCATGCCAGCCAGTCCGGGCGCTGGGGGGAACTGAACACCGAACTGCATCATCTGCTGCTGTCGCGTGCCGACCAGCCGAAGACGGCGGCGATCGTCGCGTCACTGCTGCAGCAGACCGACCGCTACACGCGCGTGCAGTTGTCGCTGTCCGAGGCTGCGCGCGACGTGGCCGAATCCGAACACGCCGAACTGGTCGCGTTGTGCCGCAAGGGCGATGCGCGCGCGGCGGCAGCGCTGCTCAAGCGACATATCGAGCATGCGGGCGGCGAGTTGAACGCTTTCCTTCGGGATCGGCGCCTCGGCCGTTGAGCGCGTGTCCGTCCCGGACGTTGCCCACTTCACGTTGCAGTAGTTCGGGGGCCGAAGGGCGGTTGCATGCTGCGGGGTGCTGCCCGCCTGCGCATCGCGGCAACCGGCCAGCACCTGGGTGCTTCGGCTATCCGCCGCCGATTCCCTGCAGCACCTTGCCCGTGCCGCCGCACACCGTGCACGGCTGGCCTTCGATCATGCCCGTGCCGCGGCACACGCTGCACACGTCTTCGCCCACGCCGGGCGCATCGGGCGGCCCTTCGTCACCCGGATTCAGCGGCGTGTCCTGATTCGGCCCCGCCGACGTTCTGGTCGTCTGCATCTCGTATCTCCTTTCGCGTTTCGGACCTCGCCGCGAGCACGCATCGCGCGTGCCCGTGGCGCCCGCACGCGTGCAGGCGCCGATCCGCATGCCGGAAGTGCGCAACGGCAGGCGCACCGCCCACCAGGACGCGGTGCCTCGTGTGGCGGCCGGTGCGGCGTCGCCAATCGCGGACTAATCCAGCAAGTTCGTGCCGGTGAAAAAAGGTGGCGCTGGCTTCCGGCGCGGATGGCGCGGAGCGCGCCGCGCGGGCGCGGGCGCGGGCGCGGTCGCACGGCGCATGCGGTCGGGCCGGCATCGGCTTGTGGCGTTGCAGGTCGTGGCACCATGTGATCAGTCGTCAGATCACAATGGAAATTGAAACGAAAGTCGACGGTAGGCATCGGGAAAACGAAGCATCCGGCTTGCCGATTCAAATGCACGCGGTTCTCCGGAAAACGTTTCGCCGAGAACTCACACAAACAAGAGGGTTTTCCTCCTTGACCAGCCCTTAACCCGATGCAGTCGGACTTATACGGGTATGCACCAAGTGAGTTAAACGATTAACCGACGTACATTCGCTCCGACACGTCATACAACGTATGACTGCGGTCACGGGGCGCGCACCGACGCATGCGGACGCCGACCGAATCGCCGCCAAACAACGAGCAAACCAAAGGAGACTGACGATGAAGCACCGATTCACCCGCTCCCGTACCGCACTGGCCGTCGCGCTGATGGCCGGCTTCGCGGTGTCCGCGCAGGCCCGCGTGTTCCGCTCGGCGGACGTGCACGGCGACAGCTTCCCGACCAACATGGCGGTCAAGTACATGGGCGACGAGCTGTCGAAGCTGACGGGCGGCAAGGATTCGATCAAGGTGTTCGGCAACAGTGCGCTCGGCTCCGAGAAGGACACGGTCGACCAGGTGCGGATCGGCGCGATCGACATGGCGCGCGTGAACGGCGCGTCGTTCAACGAGATCGTGCCGGAGTCGCTGATTCCGTCGTTTCCGTTCCTGTTCCGCGACGTCGACCATTTCCGCAAGGCGATGTATGGTCCGGCCGGCCAGAAGATCCTCGACGCATTCGCGGCGAAGGGAATGATCGCGCTGACGTTCTACGAGAGCGGCGCCCGGTCGATCTACGCGAAGCGCCCGGTGCGCACGCCGGCCGACATGAAAGGGCTGAAGGTGCGTGTGCAACCGTCCGACCTGATGGTCGACGAGATCAAGGCGATGGGCGGCACGCCGACGCCGATGCCGTTCGCCGAGGTCTACACGGGCCTGAAGACGGGCCTCGTCGACGCAGCGGAAAACAACCTGCCGTCCTACGAGGAAACCAAGCACTTCGAGGTAGCGCCCGACTACTCGGAGACGCAGCACGCGATGACGCCTGAAGTGCTGGTGTTCTCGAAGAAGATCTGGGACACGCTGTCGCCGCAGGAACAGGCCGCGATCAGGAAGGCCGCGGCCGATTCGGTGCCGTACTACCAGAAACTGTGGACCGCGCGCGAGGCATCGGCGCAGCAGGCCGTGACCAAGGGCGGCGCGAAGATCTTGCCGGCCGCGCAAATCGATCGCGCGGCGTTCGTGAAGGCGATGCAGCCGCTGTGGGCCAAGTACGAGAAGACGCCGCAGATGAAGCAGATCGTCGACGAGATCGAGGCCACCAAGTGACCCGTCGCACTTCCCTGAACGGCGCGGCGGCCGTGGGCGCGCCGGATGCGGCTGCCGACGATGGCGCGGCACCGTGCCGGCCGCGCGCGGCCGCGCCGCTCCTGCGTTGCGTGAACGACTTGCTGTTTCGCGCGCTGGCCGTGGTCGCGTCGCTGTGTCTCGCGGCGCTCACCGTGCTCGTGTTCTACGCGGTCGTGATGCGTTACGTGTTCGAGAACGCGCCCGATTTCGTCGAGCCGATCGCGCTGCTTCTGGTGATCGTGATCGCGATGTTCGGCGCGGCGATGAAGGTGCGCGACGGCGGCCACATCGGTCTCGACTCGCTCGTGCGGCGCCTGTCGCCGGGTGCGCGCACCGTGGTGATCGCGATTCAGCACGCGAGCCTGATCGCGTTCGCGATCGCGATCATGGTCGGTTGCGGCAGCATGGCCGCGGAGACGATGGGCGACCGCATTCCGATCATCGGGCTGCCCGAAGGCGTGCGCTACCTGATCACGATTCCGGCGGCGATCGCCATCATCCTCTTCTCGCTCGAGCACCTGCTCGCGCTTCGTCGTTCTTCGTCGGGCCAATAACGCCATGGAACTCGCGATTCTGTCCGTCAGTTTTCTGATTTTCCTCGTGCTCGGCGTGCCCGTTTCGTTCGCGCTCGGGATCGCCTGCGTGCTGACCTACATGGTCGAAGGGCTGCCGATCGCAACCGCGATGCAGTCGATGATCTCGGGGATGAACGCATTCTCGTTCCTCGCGGTGCCGTTCTTCATCTTCTCCGGCGAGCTGATGCTGCACGGCGGCATCGCGGACCGGATCCTGCGTTTCGCGCAGGCGACCGTCGGTCACTTCCGCGGCGGCCTCGGGATGGCCAACGTCGTTGCGTGCACGTTGTTCGGCGGCGTGTCTGGTTCGCCCACGGCCGATACGTCCGCGATGGGCGGCGTCGTGATCCCGCTGATGAAGCGCGAAGGCTACAGCGCGGCGTACGCGGTCAACGTGACGACCCACGCGTCGCTCGCCGGCGCGCTGATGCCGACGTCGACCAACATGATCATCTACGCGTTCGCCGCGCAGGGCATCACCGGCATGCTGCACGGCCAGCAGGTGAGTGGCGTGTCGATCGGCGACCTGCTGTTCTCCGGGCTGCTGCCGGTGCTCTGGGTGATGGGCTTCGTGCTCGCCGCCGCATACTGGCAAGCCGTGCGTCACGGCTATCCGCGCCGTGAAGACGGTTCGTCCGCGCTGCCGGCGTTCCCGGGCTGGTATGCGGTGCTGCGCAGCTTCGTCGGTGCGGTGCCGGGCCTGATGGTGATCGCGATCATCCTCGTGTGCGTCGCGAAGGGGATCGCCACTGCAACCGAAGCGGCCGCGATCGCCGTCGTTTACTCGCTCGTGCTGACCGCGATCGTGTACCGCACGCTGACCGTCGAGAAGCTGCGCCGCGCGCTGTCGCATGCGGCGCGCACGACGGGCGTCGTGCTGCTGCTGATCGCCGTGTCGAACATGCTGCGCTTCCAGATGTCGTACCTGGAGATCCCGGATGCGATCGAGGGGCTGCTGAAGCAGTCGACCGCGGCTCCGTGGCTGATGCTGCTGTACATCAACATCATCCAGGTGTTCCTCGGCACGTTCGTCGACATGGCCGCGCACATCCTGATCACGACGCCGTTGTTCCTGCCGATCGCGATGGCGTGCGGCGTCGGGCCGGTGCAGTTCGGGATCATGCTGCTGCTGAACTGCTCGCTCGGCCTCGTCCATCCGCCGATCGGCTCGGTGCAGTTCGTCGGCTGCGCGATCGGCAACGTGTCGATCGGCGAGACGACGAAGATGGCGTGGCCGTATTACCTCGCGATCTTCAGTGCGATCAACATCGTCACGTACATGCCGTTTTTCTCCACCTGGCTGCCGAGCCTCATCAGCGGGCACGCGGTGTTCTGAGCGCACGTTTCGCTCGTCGCGGCGCGGGACGACCGAGGTTGTCCCGCGCCGTCGTCACGTCAACTGTCGTTTCGTGCACGGAACATTCACATCGACGTGAATGCAGCATGGCGCGCCGTCGCGGCCGCCGCGTTGCTGGCGCACGCAACGACGTCGAACGTCCGTCTCGAACAACCATGGCCGCGACGTGCCGGAGCTCGACGTCGTTGCGGTCGCGCGGCGTCAGTGCGAGACGGGTGTCACACGCAACGGCGGCAACTTGTGCGATGATTCGCCGCTTCGCGTTCGTCGCAGAACGCCGCGCATCGCGATGCCCGCTTTTTGGGCCGCCGCCGATCGCATTGACATCCGGAGACGACATGCCCGCACACATCGTTAATGGCAGCACACTGCATTACCAGGATCACGGCACCGGCTTTCCGGTGCTCCTCGGCCACAGCTATCTGTGGGACTCCGCAATGTGGGCGCCGCAGATCGACGCGTTATCGAGCCGCTATCGCGTGATCGTGCCGGATCTGTGGGGCCATGGCGAATCGGGCCCGCTGCCGGATGGCAGCCAGACGCTCGACGACCTCGCCGCGCACGCGAGCGCGTTGCTCGATGCGCTGGAGATCGAACGCTGCGCGATCGTCGGGCTGAGCGTCGGCGGGATGTGGGGCGCGCGGCTCGCGCTGCGCGAACCGCAGCGCGTGCGCTCGCTCGTGTTGATGGATGCGTCGCTGGAGTCCGAACCCGACGCGACGCGATTGCGCTACTTCGGGATGCTCGATGCGATCGCCGCCGCCGGTTGCATCGCGCCGCCGCTGCTCGATGCGATCGTGCCGCTGTTTTTCCAGCCGAACGTGAATCTCGCGGGCCCGGTGCCGACTGCCTTTCGCGCCGCGCTCGCAAACCTGCCGGCCGATCGGCTGCGGCAGTCGATCGTCCCGCTTGGCCGGTTGATCTTCGGGCGGCCGGATACGCTCGCCGAGCTCGCCGAACTGGATGCCGGGCGCACGCTGCTGATGTGCGGCGCGGGCGACATGGCGCGTCCGCCGTCCGAGACGGCGAAGATGGCCAGCGTGATCGGCTGCCGCCACGCGCTGGTGCCTGACGCCGGACACATCTCGAATCTCGAGAATCCCGCTTTCGTTACGCGGATGCTGCTCGACTGGTTCGACGAACAGCAGCTCACGGCGGACTAAACACCGCGCGCAATGCCGGCGGCGGGTGCTGTCCGGCGTCGCGTGACGACGCAACGGCTTGCTTACTGCTACTGCAGCACCGCCTTACCGGATTACGCGCGTTCGCCGATCGGCGTGAACTTGCGTTCGCGCACGCGCCCTTCGTCGACGCCACGGCGAATCAGGTTCTGCGCTTCCGCACGGCTCGCGACACACGGCGCGGAGCCGGGTAGCGGCCGGCGCGCGGTTTCGCGCAGCGCGAGTACCGACACGATGCCGATGAACGACGCACCCATCAGGTAGTAGGCCGGCATCATCAGGTCGCCGGTGCGATCGACCAGCCACGCGGTGACGAGCGGCGTCGTGCCGCCGAACAGCGACACCGACACGTTGAAGCCGATCGCGAGCGCGCCGTAGCGGATTCGCGTGGGGAACAGCGCGGGCAGCGCCGACGGCATCACGCCGGTGAAGGTCGACAGCAGCGTGCCGTAGATCAGCATCCCGCCGAATACCGGCAGCATCCCGCCGGTGCGGATCAGCAGCAGCGCGGGCACCGACAGCACGAGCAGGCCGACACAGCCGAACATCATCACCGGCTTGCGGCCGAGCCGGTCCGACAGATGCCCCGCGTAAAGCGTCATCGGCATCATCAGCACCATCACGAGCAGCACCATGAACAGGCCGTGCGTTTCATTGAAATGCAGCGTCGCCGACAGGTAGTTCGGCAGATACGACAGCGCCATGTAATCGGTCACGTTGAAGATCAGCACGAGACCGACACACTGGAGCAGCGGCCGCCATTGCTCGACCAGCAGCGTGCCGAACGACTGCTTCGGGCGGCTGCGCTCGTCTGCTTCACGCGCTTCGGCTTCCTTCTTGAACGCCGGCGTCTCTTCGAGCTTGAGCCGCACGTACAAGCCGACGAGGCCCAGCGGACCGGCGATGAAGAACGGCACGCGCCATCCCCACGACAGCAGGGCGTCCTGCGACAGCGTCGCCGTCAATATCGCGACGGTGGCCGCGCCGAGCGTGTAGCCGATCAGCGTGCCGAACTCGAGGAAGCTGCCCATGAAGCCGCGGCGCTTGTCGGTGGAGAACTCGGCGATGAAGGTGGCGGCACCGCCGTATTCGCCGCCGGTGGAGAAGCCCTGCACGAGGCGGGCGACGAGCAGCAGCACGGGAGCCATGATGCCGATCGACGCGTAGCTGGGGATCAGGCCGATCGCGAAGGTGCCGACGGCCATCATGATCATGGTGGCGGCGAGCACGCGCTGGCGGCCGATGCGATCGCCGAGCGGGCCGAACACCATGCCGCCGAGCGGGCGCACGAGGAAGGCGGCGGCGAACGTGCCGAAGGTCGCGAGCAGCTGCGCGGACGGGCTGCTGGACGGGAAGAACACCTTGCCGAGCGTGACGGCGATGTAGCTGTACACGCCGAAGTCGAACCACTCCATCGCATTGCCGAACGCCATGGCTCCGACCGCACGCTTCAGGACGGCAGGGTCGACGATCGTGATGTCGTCCAGCTTGAGGGCCTTGCGCGAAGACCGGGCTTTCGCGGGGTGCGCTTGCGATGAACTCAATGAACGCTCCTGGAGGGGCCTTCGGCTGGCCGGGCGGATGCGGAACCGTCGGGGACGAAGGCGGTTTTCTCGGGATCGCCGTGATGTCGGTGATGCGACGTGTCATGCGACATCCGGCCGGTATGTGCTGGTGTGAAGCAGTGTAGAGAAACGGAAGACGCGGACTATCGGTCATGCGCCCGGAAACCGGTCGTAAACGACACGGATGGCGTCGCCGGCCAACGCCGGGTAACAGGCGGTTCGGCACTTGGCGGTCCGGGTTGCGCCCATGGTGGTCTATACCGGTCGCCGATTTTGCCGCGAGTATGCATGCGGCACGTCGCGGCTCATGCGGACGCGGGATGGCCGATGCGTCGGGAACCGATTCGTGCGCGGCGGCGATCGCGCCGAATCGGAACGGGTCTTTGCGTAGCGAAGCCGGCGCAGAATAATTCGGAGTTCGAATGCAAGGAGGTGGCGATCCGGCATCGGGATCGCCACCGGTGCGTCAGAACATGTGACGGATCCCGACGTTCGCGGCGACGGTCGTGCCGGTGACCGCATAAAGCGCGTTGTTGATCCCGAGCCCGGTGTTCATCGTACCGTGGTTGTTGACCATCGCGACCTGCGCGTACAGCGCGGTCGCCTTCGACAGGCTGTAGGTCGTGCCGACGGCCGCGAGCAGCGAGTGATTGGCCGTGTCGTTGCGATCGCTGGTGAACCAGACGCCGCCGTTCAGGTCGACGGCCGGCGTCGCCTGGTAGTCGAGCCCGCCGCCATACACGTTGTTGCTGAACGATCCACCGACCTTGTAGCTCGTGAACGACGCCTTCGCGGTGACGGGACCGAACCGGTACGCGGCGCCGATCGTGCGGCCGACGAAGGCGACGGTGCTGGGCGTCGGCGTCGGATTGGTGCCGTCGTTGCCGTCGTAGAACGCGGCGTCGATCATGAAGCCCTCATGTTCGTACTTGAGGCTCGCCGAATACTGGCGGCCGGCCTGGAAGTCGCCGGCCTTGCCGCCGAACGCGAACATCGCGCTGCCGGTGAGGCCGGCGATCGTCGGGCTTGTATACGACACTGCGTTCGGGTTGAACAGGCCCGTCACCAGCACGTTGTCGACGTAATTGATCAGCCCGCTGCCGAAGTGCGAGAAGCTGCGTGGATCCGAATCGAAGATCGCGAGCAGGAATGGCGAATACTGCACGCCCGCCTTGACCGTGCCGAAGCCGCCGTCGAGGCCGACCCACGCCTGGCGGCCGAAGAAGTTGCCGTTCGAATGGGCGAACGCGCCGTTGGTGACGGCAAAGCCGCTTTCGAGCTGGAATTTCGCCTTGAGGCCGCCACCGAGGTCCTCGGTGCCGGTCATCCCGAACGTCGTCGGCGTCATGCCGGTGTCGGTCATCGCGAACTGATGGCCGGCGTTCGTGCCAGTGGCTGCGTCGAGCGTCTTGCTCGTATACAGCAACGCGGCGTCGAGATTGCCGTACAGCGTCACGCTGCTTTGCGCGAACGCGCCACCGCTAACTACGGCGCCCGCCAGCGCGGCGCAACCGATCACGATTCTGCTTTTCATTGAGTGTCTCCAGTGTTGTTGTACGTCGATGCATTGAACGGGGGGATGCGGCGGACGTCCGCGAAGCGGTGTCCGGCGCGCGGGCCGCATACGCAGGGTGGGGCGCGGCGAAACGCACGTGCGTGGCCGGGTGTCGGCCGCGTGCGACGCGTTCGTGGCGGGGATGGGCGCCGGAACGCGCGTGCGTCGAAGAATTCGGGCGGGGCCGGCCGACGCCGGCCCCGTCATTCAGAGCGACTGGCCGAGCTGCTCGAGGATCGCCGGGTTCTCGAGCGTGGAGGTGTCCTGCGTGATCGCCTCGCCCTTCGCGAGCGAGCGCAGCAGGCGCCGCATGATCTTGCCCGAGCGCGTCTTCGGCAGGTTGTCGCCGAAGCGGATGTCCTTCGGCTTCGCGATCGGACCGATCTGCTTGCCCACCCAGTCGCGCAGCGTCTTGGCCAGCGCCGCGGCCTCCTCGCCTTCCGGACGCGAACGCTTGAGCACCACGAACGCGACCACCGCCTCGCCCGTCGTGTCGTCCGGGCGACCGACCACCGCCGCTTCCGCCACCAGCTCGTGCGACACCAGCGCCGACTCGATCTCCATCGTCCCGAGCCGGTGGCCCGACACGTTCAGCACGTCGTCGATGCGGCCCATGATCGTGAAGTAGCCGGTGTCCTTGTCGCGCACCGTGCCGTCGCCGGCGAGGTACAGCCGCCCGCCGAGTTCCTCCGGGTAATAGCTCTTCCTGAAGCGCTCCGGGTCGCCCCAGATCGTGCGGATCATCGCCGGCCACGGACGCTTGACGACGAGAATGCCGCCTTGCCCGTTCGGCACGTCCTGGCCCGTTTCGTCGACCACCGCGGCCATGATGCCCGGCAGCGGCAGCGTGCACGAACCCGGCACCGTCGGCGTCGCGCCCGGCAGCGGCGTGATCATGTGGCCGCCGGTTTCGGTCTGCCACCACGTGTCGACGATCGGGCAGCGCTCCTGGCCGACGTGCTTGTGGTACCACATCCACGCTTCCGGATTGATCGGCTCGCCGACCGTGCCGATGATGCGCAGGCTCGACAGGTCGTAGCTCTTCGGGTGGACGTGGTCGTCGGCTTCCGCGGCCTTGATCAGCGAGCGGATCGCGGTCGGCGCGGTGTAGAACACCGTGACCTTGTGAGCGTCGATCATCTTCCAGAAGCGGCCGGCGTCCGGATAGGTCGGCACGCCTTCGAACACGACCTGCGTGCCGCCGCACGCGAGCGGGCCGTAGGTGATGTACGTGTGGCCGGTGACCCAGCCGATGTCGGCCGTGCACCAGAACACGTCGGCGGGCTTCCAGTCGAAGGTCCACTTCATCGTCTGCGCGGCCCACAGCAGGTAGCCGCCGGTGCTGTGCTGCACGCCCTTGGGCTTGCCGGTCGAGCCCGACGTATAGAGGATGAACAGCGGATGCTCGGCGCCGACCCATTCCGGAGCGCACGTGTCGGACTCGCCGTCGGCGATCTCGTGCATCCACAGGTCGCGCCCGGCGTGCCAGTCGATCTTGCCGCCGGTGCGGCGGTAGACGATCACGCTCTTCACGGCCTCGCAGCCGCCCATCGCGAGCGCCTCGTCGGCGATGCTCTTGAGCGGCAGCGTCTTGCCGCCGCGCGCCTGTTCGTCGGCGGTGATGAGCGCGACCGCGCCGACGTCGACGAGCCGCTCGTTGAGCGACTTCGCGGAGAAGCCGCCGAACACGACCGAGTGCGTGGCGCCGATGCGCGCGCAGGCCTGCATCGCGACGATGCCCTCGATCGACATCGGGATGTAGATGACGACGCGATCGCCCTTGCCGATGCCGCGTTTCTTCAGCGCATTCGCGAAGCGCGACACGCGCGCGAGCAGATCGGCGTAGGTGACGCGCGTGACGGTGCCGTCGTCGGCCTCGAAGATGATCGCGACGCGTTCGCCGTTGCCGGCTTCGACGTGACGATCGAGGCAGTTGTACGACGCGTTGAGCTCGCCGTCGTCGAACCACTTGTAGAACGGCGCATTGCTCTCGTCGAGCACCCTGGTGAACGGCTTGTGCCAGGTCAGGCCCTCGCGCGCGAGGCGCGCCCAGAAGCCTTCGTAATCCTGCTCGGCTTCGGCGGCCAGCGCGCGGTAGGCCGGCATGCCGGAAATGGTCGCACGCTCGCGCGCGTCGGCCGTCGGTTCGAAGATTCGGTGCTCCTGAAGGATCGATACGAGGGCAGTCAAGATGGTCTCCATGAAAATCGTCGGATGCGGCATGACCGTTGAAACGCAACTTGCATGCCAAATGCGAGGATTGGTGGTCTGAACGGCGTGCAGGCGCGCTGTTGTGCGGCTCGCGACGATTGATATGCACTGCAGATCAATGAAGGATAGAAAGCGGCACGCGCTTGCCGGCACTTACGTTGCGTCGAAATGCAGCAACCGGTGTTGCAAGCGTCAACACGACACACGGCGTTCGTGCCGTGCGGCGCGCGTCGTGCTATGCGATGAACGACCGGAGCACGCCGAGCGCGTCCGACGCGCGAAGGCGGGTGAGCGCCGACGCCTCGATCTGCCGCACGCGTTCCGCGGACAGGTTCATCTGGCGGCCGATGTCGCGCAGCGAGCATCCTTCGTCGGCATGCAGCCCGTAGCGCAGCCGGAGCACCGTCGCCTCGCGCGGCGGCAGCCTGTCGATCGCGGCGGCGATCATGTTGCGCAACTGCATGGCGCCTGCGGCGTCCTCGGGTGACGGCGACGACAGGTCCGGCGCGATGTCGGCGAACGTCATGTCGCCTTCCGGCGAAACCGGCAGGTCTGCCGACACCGGTTCCTTCACGATCGCCAGCAAGTCGCGCACCTTGTCGACCGGCTCGCCCATGTGCACGGCCAGTTCTGTCGGCGTCGCGGCGATGCCCGCGCGTTGCCGATGCTCGCGCGCGAGCCGCGTCAGCTTGTTCAGCGCGTCGACCGTATGCGTCGGCACGCGGATCGTGCGGCCGAGGTCGGCGAGCGCATGCGTGATTGCCTGCCGGATCCACCAGGTCGCGTAGGTCGAGAACCGGAAGCCGCGGCGGTAGTCGTAGCGCTCGATGGCCTTCAACAGGCCGATGTTGCCTTCCTGGATCAGGTCGGCGAACGGCAGGCCGCGATCGGGATAGCGCTTCGCGATCGACACGACGAGCCGCAGGTTCGCGTCGAACAAGCCGGCTTTCGCGGGCTGCATCGCGCGTTCGATCGCATCGAGCCGGGCATCGAGCGACGCGGTCGGATCGGGCGGCAATTCAGACGCCGGTGCGTCGCGCGCGATCGCGGCGCGTGCATCGATGAATTCGGCCGCGCGTCGCGTCAGCGTCGGCGCGCAGGCCGGATGTGAGGCAAGGCACGACGCGAGCCAGCCGGCGTGATCGTCGTGGTCCGTCTGTGCGAACGACGGCGGGACGCCGGCTTCGGCCAACAGGCGCGCCAGCCGTCCCCGCAGTGCGCGATGCCGGCGTGCGCGGCTGCGCAGCGGCTCGCTCATCCGTTCGAGTGCACGCGCCGACAGGCAAAGCGTACCGAGCAGCGCCGCGGCGTCGCGCACATGCATGCGATACGAGGTAGACGCGACGCCACCGGATGCCAGCGCGGCACGGATGTTGTCGGCGATCGCGTCGATACGAGCGAGTCGTGTCAATACCGCGTCGCGCCAAGCCGAATCCTCCGAGGGCGCCTCGTCGTCGCACCCGGCGTCGCCGGCGGACGCGCGGCGCGCACCTGCCTCGGCGTGGTTGCAGGCTCGATCGTCGCGCGGAGCGTCGGCCAGGAAGAGCACATAGGTCGATGCGGCGGTCCGGCACTCGGCAATCTCGGTACGCATCGACACGAGCACGTCGAGCGCATCGGGATCGCCGCACAGCACCGCGACCGACGCTGCGCGGCCGCGCTCGATGCGTTGCGCGTACGCGAATTCCTCGTCGCGCGTGAGGAGCGGCGTCGTGCCCATCTCGCGCAGGTACAGCCGGACCGGATCGGTCGTGCGCGGGGCGAGCAGGTCCGCTGCGGCGAGCGTGCCGTCGCCGTCTCCGTCGACCCATGCGCGTGCGGGCGGCGCGGACCGGAAGTAACGGTCGAGTGTCCAGCCGCTCGCGGTATCGGCGCGCTCGGACACCGCGATGCCGAGTTCGGCGAGCACGGCGGCAGCCGCGTCGATACTGCTTTCGTTTGCGTCGTCGTCGGACAGCGCATCGACGATGTCGGCGCGCGTGACGAAGCCGCGCGACAGGCCGGTCGCAATCAGCGCGTGCAGATGCGCGACGGTGTGCGGCGGCGCGCCGTCCTCGATGCCGGCGGCGGCCGCCGGTGCGCGCCGTGCCGGCAGCCCGTCGCGCGACGCGTCACGCGCGCTTCGCATACACGTTGCACCAGCCGTCCGCCGCCACCAGCTTGCCGGCGAACATCGGGCACGTGCCGGCGGCATCCGCCGCTTCGCCCTTGTAAAAGCGGCAGTTCGCACAGCGCTGACCGGCCTGGTATTTCGGGAACTGCGCGGTGTCGACGCTGGACGCGTGCGCGCGATAGCCGAGCGTCTTCGCGGCGGCGTCGTTCTCGTCGACCAGCGGCGGGGCCGCGCATGCCGTGCGGGCCGCGGCGAGCGTCGCACACAGGCCGATGGCGTTGATGATGAAGGTTCTGCGGGAGGTCGGGTACGTCACGGTCGTTTCCTGTTGAAGATGAAATCGTGCGGAAGGGCGCGGCCCCCATCGCGAGGCGGTGCCGCTTGCCCGGCGTTACTGGCTTGCGTCCTTGTGCGCGGCGGGACCGGCGACGAGCGGCGCGGTCGACGCGTGTGCGGTATCGGCCGTCAACTTGCTCTTGCTGGCGGCATAGCCGTTCGACGCGAGCAGGAAGGCCATCAGATCCGCGTATTCGTCGTCCTTCAGCTTGCCCGGCTGGTCCGCCGGCATGTTGGTGGCCATGTAGCCGAACACGCCACCGATCGTCAGGTGCGAATGCGACAGCGGCGCGAACGACGGGCCGCTCAACGCGGGCGCGGTGTTGCCTTCGAGATCGGCGCCGTGGCACTTTGCGCACGCGTTGCCGTAGATTTCCTTGCCATGGGCGACCTGGCTCGCGTCGAAGGACGGTGCCGCGTCGCCGGTGCTCGCGCCGACGCGGATGAAACCGCCGCCGGCAGGCACGTTGCGCGCGCGCAGCAGGTTACCGGGCGCGCGGCCTGCGCTCGCCGTCGCGCCGTCGAGGAAACGGGACGGCATGCGCGACTCGTGCGCTTCGAGCGCGCTACCGGGCAGCGCCCACTTGCGGGTCAGCGCGGCGAGCCGGCCGTTGTTCTTCATCTGCGTGAGTGCCGCGTCGATACGCTGCTGCAACGCGGCCGAGCGCGGCGCGAACGCGAACGTGAGCTGCCATTCCGCATACGGCGACGAGGTCGCGCCGATGCGGAACCCCTGTTTCGGATGCGCGGCCTGATACGCGACGACTGCCGGATACCAGACGATCGCGCGATGCGCGCGGCCGCGCGCGACCGCGTCCACCGTTTGCTCGGACGTGTTCTCGAGATCGAAGCGTGCGTTCTTTTGCTGAACCGCGATCAGTTGCGCGGGGCTCGCGTAGGTCGCCGCGACGATTTCGCGGTCGGTGGCCGGCGCGCCGCCATCGCGACGCGTGACGCTCACGTAGCCCGAGCGCAGGTAGCCTTGCGAGAACAGCAGCTTCGTATCCGATGCGTCGGCGATGGCCGAGCGCGGAAAGCCGGCGAGCACGTCGCAGTCGTGTTCGAGGAGGTGGGCGAGCTCGTGGGCGGACACGCCGTCGTCGTCGCTGCCGCCCGCGTCGTGTCCCGAGAAGGTCGCGGCGATACCGGCCGTGCGGAACGCGTCGCGGGCGACGGCCTTGTCGAGCGCGGCCGTCGGCGTGCCAGGCAGCGAGCACACGCGCACCGCCGTCGCGGCCGTGGAGAGCGCCGGTGTCAGCGCCGTGCCTGCCGCGAGCGCACAGGCCACGGCGAGGCGGGAAAGTCGGAGGTTCATGATCGTACGCCCGGTTGAAATGGAGAAGGAGAGGGCGCCCGCGCCGGCGGCGCGGGCGCAATGCGATTGCGCCGGCTGACGATCAGCCGCGGTCAAGGGCGAACACGTACAGCGTGCCGCCGCGCGGCACGTCGTCCGCCGCCTTGGCCATCGGGCCGCCCCAGATCGGATTCGCACCGCCGTAGCCGGCGAGCACCGCTACGTACTCCTTGCCGTCGACTTCAAAGACGGACGGTTGCGCGATGATCCCGCTCGCGAGCTTCGGGCTCTCCCACAGCACCTTGCCGGTGGTGACGTCGAACGCGTACAGGTGGCCGTCGAGCGAGCCGCTGAACGCGAGGCCGCTCGCGGTCGTCGCGACGCCGCCGTTCCAGGGCAGCTTGCTCCAGTGGCTCCATACCTTCTTGCCGGTGTTCACGTCGATTGCCTGGAGTTCGCCGTAGCCTTCGCTGCCCGGCTCCGGCTTGATCTCGAAGCCCTCGCCGAGATACGGCAGCCCTTCCATGTAGTTGACCGACTTGCCCGACAGGCTCATGCACGCATGCAGCGAAGGAACGATCGCGAGATGGCGCACCGGGTCGTACGACACCGACCACCAGTTCTTGCCGCCGAGGAAGCTCGGGCACGTGTCGATCGTCGTGCCGACCTTCGGATACTTCGCGGGATCCTGGATCGGCGCACCGTCTTCCGTGTAGCCGGTCACCGACGTCGCCTTCACGAACGGTTCCGCATAGATCAGCTTGCCGGTGTCCCGATCGATCGCATGGAAGTAGCCGTTGCGGTCCGCGTGGATGATCGCGTCGTGCTCCTTGCCCTTGTACTTGATCGTCGCGAGCACGGGCGTGTTGACGCCGTCATAGTCCCAGGTGTCGTGCTTCGTGTACTGGTAGTGCCACTTGAGGTCGCCGTTCTTCGGATCCAGCGCGAGCAATGAATCGGAGTACAGATTGTCGCCGGGGCGCAGGTCAGCGAGCCACGGCCCCGGGTTGCCGACGCCCCAGTACAGCGTGCGCGTTGCCGCGTCATAGGTGCCGGTCAGCCACGCCGGGGCGCCGCCGTGCGCCTGCATGCCGTCGGGCCAGGTGTCGCCGTGCTTCTCGCCCTGGCCGGGGATCGTGAAGCGCTTCCACAGCAGCGTACCGTCGTTCGGGCTCAGCGCCGCGATGAAGCCGCGCGCGCCGTATTCGCCGCCCGAGCTGCCCACCACGATCGCGCCGTCGAGCGCGAGCGGCGCGAGCGAGAACGCGTAGCCGAGCCCCGGTTCGAACATCTGCTTCTTCCACACGAGCGCGCCCGTTTGCGCGTCGAGGGCGGCCACCTCGCCGCTCAGCATCGCGACGTATACGTTCTTGCCGTACAGCGCGACGCCGCGGTTCACGACGTCGCAGCAGGCCGTCTTGAACGATTCCGCGCCGAGTTTCGGTTCGTATTTCCACAACTGCGCACCGGTGGCCGCGTCGAACGCGTACACGTTGTCCTTCGGCGTGGTGACGAACAGATAGCGGCCGTTGACGATCGGCGTGGCTTCGAAGCCCTGCTTCAGCTCGGCCGGAAACTTGTAGCTCCACGCCAGCGTGAGCTGCTTCACGTTCGACGCGTCGATCTGCTTGAGCGGCGAATGCGCCTGGCCGTTGTACGTGCGGTAGTAAGTGAGCCAGCCCGGATCGCGTTGCGCATCCGTGAGCCGCTGATACGTGACGGCCGGATAATCCGCGGCAGCGTCCACCAGGCCGGGATTCAAGGCGATCGCTGCTGCCGCCGCGATTCCGATGGTTGCCAGTCGGCTCGTCGAAGCCGAGAGTTTTTTCATGGTTGTCTCCTGAGTCATTGTGGTCGCACCGCGGCCAACACTTGGCCGGGCCGGCAGGGTGGGGATCCGGATCCAGTGCGCAGCCAGTCACGCAAATCGCATGCCATTGCGGCGCATGCCCTGTCGCGCAACGCACAGCGGCCGATCGAACGGGTCGTGGCGACGTGCGCTGGCACGGCGCGAATGATCCGCATGTGTTGCGTTCGGGGACAGCCTCGGGCGGAGTGTTGCGAAAGATGACAGTGCGGTGCGCGGGCAGAGGTGTCGCGCTGCTGATCCAAATTGACACAGGCGCAACGCGGGTGACACGAAATGCAACAGGTGCGCGCTTGCGTCTCGATGTGCGGCGGCTGCGCCGGGCGATCGGCCGGGCGTTGCACGCATCGGCATGCTTCTTGCCGTTCGACACGGAAATGTTTCCGCGCTGCGAGAGGCTGCCATGCATGTCCCGATTTCGTCCTATGCCGCGCGCAAATGCGAACGCCGCCGTGTGGTCGCGCTCGCATACGGCGTCGCGCCTGCCCACGCGTACGCAGCGACGATCGCGATGCCGCAGGCCGTGCGCCGACGCGAGCCGGTGCGGGCCGTCGGGCTGACGATATTTGCCGTCCATGCGGCCATCGTGGTCGCCCTGTGGCATGCCTGGGTACCCGATCGACGCCCCGCGCTGCTGCGCGCACTGGCCGTCGAGGTGGACGCAAGCGAATTCGCGCAAGCGGCAGAACCCGGCGTGCACAGTTGGCGGGATGTGGCGACACAGGTTCCTCCCGAGCGCACGCCGTCGCGTTCGAGCCGGGACACAGTCGTACATCGAGAGAATCGGTCAACGGCGGTCGTAACGCGCCAGATCGATCATGCCGCTTCTTCGCGCAAGTCCGCTGGCGCGATTGCCGCGGCGCAGCCGGACGGAGAACGACCCGTGCCGGAGCGGGAACCGGTTCAGCCTGCCGCTGCAAATGCAGCGGCGGATACTGCGACGATGCCCGCGCGTGCGATGCCAGCCGAGCGATCGTCGGCGGCAGCCGAACCCGTGACCGCGCCGCGCTTCGCGGCGGCCTACCTGCACAACCCCGCACCCGATTACCCGGACATCGCGCAGCGGCGCGGCTGGGAAGGCACCACGTTCCTGAACGTGCATGTGCTCGCGAACGGCCGAGCCGACCAAGTGCTGCTCTCGGCGAGCAGCGGACACGACGCGCTCGACGATGCGGCCGTCGCGGCGGTCACGGACTGGCGCTTCGTGCCGGCGAAGCGCGGTGCGGAATCGACTGACGGATGGGTCAGGGTGCCGGTCGTGTTCAAACTCGGAAACTAAGGAATCCGTCATGTCAAATTTCATCCACTACGCGGTCATTGGCGCGTTTGTGCTCCTCGCGATGTTGTCGGCGCTCACCTGGACGCTGATCGTCGTCAAGACGCTGCTGTATGCGCGCGTCGCGTTCGGTAACCGCCGTTTTGCCGCGCGACGCGGCGATCGTGCGGCGCTGTCGATGCCGGCGGACGACGATGTGGCCGGCAGCCTGAACGCGCGCTTGCAGCGCGCGGTGTGCGTTGCATTGCGCGATCTCGATGCAGCCGAGCCGGACGTACCGGCCACGCTGGCCGCATGGGATCGCCGCGACCTGCTCGAACGCACGCTCGCGCGCGAGATCCGGCGCGCGCAGCGCTCGCTCGAGCGCGGGCTTGCGGTGCTCGCGTCGATCGCGAACGTCGCACCGTTCGTCGGGCTGTTTGGCACCGTGTTCGGCATCGTCCACACGTTGCAGTCGATGTCGGCCGCGAACGGCATCGAAGCGATCGCGGCGCCGATCGGCCAGGCGCTGGTCGCGACCGGGATCGGCATCGGCGTCGCGATTCCGGCCGTGCTGGCTTACAACCTGTTCCTGCGCCGGCAAAAGATCGTGACGGCCGGGCTCGACGAGTTCGGGCAGGACCTGATCGCGCTGGCCGAGCAGCGGCGGTTCAGGGTCGACGCACCGGTGCACGCCGCGCCACCGGCTACCAGCAGCGCGGGCACCGTGCGTCCGGCGGCCGTATGAAGACGGATGAACGGGAAGCCGACGTGGGCGAGCCGCTCGGCGAGATCAACGTGACGCCGCTCGTCGACGTCGTCCTCGTGTTGCTGGTGATCTTCATGGTCGCCGCGCCGTTGATGACGCATGCGATCCGCATCGACCTGCCGAAGGCAGCCGCCACCGCACACGACGCGCACGCATCGGCCGTCGTCGTGACCGTCGACGCGCACGGCGCGATCCGTATCGATGGCGCGCCGGCCATGCCGGCGGAGGTAGAGACCGTGCTGGCACGCCGCGTCGCGCGCGACCCGCAGACAAGCGTCAGCCTGCACGCCGACCGCAACGAGTCGTTCGGTACCGTGGCCGGCGTCATCGCGTCGATCGGGCGCGCGCGTGTCGCGCATGTCGCGATCGCGACGGCAGACGTTGATTCCGGTGCGGCGCGATAAGGCGATCGACGCAAAGTCGCGCGATCGACGATGCGTCGATATGGACAACGATATAACGACGCTGAAACAAGAAAACAGGAGACGAGGAGATGAAGGAAAGGGATGGCGCGAAGCGCCGCTTCTGTGCGCGGCGCGCGGGCGTGACGCTGTGCTTCGGCGGGATGCTCGGCTCGCTGACGCCGGCATCGGCACGGGCCGAACCGGCCGGCAACGTCGACGCGCCGACGCTCGCGCCGATCGTCGTCGTCGGCACGACGCCGCTGCTCGGGATCGGCACGCCGCTGTCGCGCGTGCCGGCCAACGTCCAGACGATTCGCGGCGAGGACGTCGCGCGACAGCACGGCGACGTGCTGACCGACTACTTCGAGAAGAACGTGTCGAGCGTGGATATCAACGAGGCGCAGGGCAACCCTTACCAGAAAGACGTGAACTACCGCGGCTTCACCGCATCGCCGGTCGTCGGCACGCCGCAGGGGCTGTCGGTGTTCGTCGACGGCGTGCGCGTGAACGAGCCGTTCGGCGACGTCGTGAACTGGGATCTCATCCCTCAGGCGGCGATCGACACGATGCAGCTGATCCCCGGCTCGAATCCCACCTACGGGCTCAATACGCTCGGTGGTGCGCTCGCGATCACGACGAAGAACGGCAGGACGAGCCCGGGCGGCGCCGCACAGGTTTCGATCGGCTCGTGGGGGCACAAGACCGCGCAGATCGAGCAGGGCGGGCGCATTGGTGGCAACCTCGACTACTACGTGACGGGCAACGTCGCGAACGACAACGGCTGGGCCGATCACAATGCGAGCCGTGTGCGGCAGGGATTCGGCAAGCTGCGCTACAACGATGCCGATTCGACGCTGTCGATCTCGGCCGGCGGCGCGGACAATGCGCTGCAAGGTTCGCAGACGATTCCGCGCTCGTTTCTCGACAATCGTGCGCAGGCCTATACCTATCCCGACCTGAATCGCAACAGCGTCGCGTATGTCACCGTGTCGGGCGATCATTCGTTCGACGATCACGTGCAGCTCAGCGGCAACGTCTACTACCGGCATTACCGCAATACCAACACCAGCAGCAATGTGAACGACGATTTCGGCAGCGTCGACGGCAGCGGCGCCCTCGATGCCGTGCACGCGACCAACGACCGCTCGGTGATCACGACCGACAGCTATGGCGCGAGCCTGCAACTGACGCTGCTCGGCAAGCTCGCGGGCCTGGACAACCAGCTCGTCGTGGGCGCGTCCGCCGATCTCGCGAACTCCGGATTCGAGCAGTCGGCGCAGGATGCGCGCTTCACGGATACGCGCGCGACGGTCGGCATCGACGACTTCACGCCGAAGACGCGCGCGAAGACGCGCAACGCCAGCTACGGCGTCTACTTCGACGACACGCTGGCGCTGTCGCGGCAATGGTCGCTGACGCTGGCCGGGCGCTACAACTGGTCGCGGGCGGCGATCGAGGATGCGAGCGGCCTGCAACCGTTGCTCACCGCGCGTCATACGTTCTCGCGGTTCAATCCGGCCGTCGGCATCACGTGGAATCCGCTTCCCGGCTTCACCGCATATGCAACGTACAACGAAGGAATGCGCTCGCCGACCGCGATCGAGCTCGCATGTGCGGACCCGGCGGCGCCGTGCTCGCTGCCGAACGACTTTCTTGCCGACCCGGCGCTGAAGCCGGTGATCGCGAAGACGATCGAGCTGGGCGCGCGCGGCCGGGTGGACCCGGCGACGACGTGGAGCGCGGCCGTCTACAGCACGACGCTCGACGACGACATCCAGTTCGTCAGCAGCAACGGCGGCGCGAGCACGCTCGGCTATTTCCAGAATGTCGGCAAGACGCGCCGCCAAGGCATCGAACTCGCCGGTCATACGCGGCTGGGGCCGGTCGGAATCGGCGTCAGCTACAGCTATGTCGACGCCACCTACCGCTCGACGTGGACCGAAAGCAGTGCGAGCAATTCGAGCGCGGATGCGCGCGGCAACATCGTCGTTCGCTCCGGCGACCGCATACCCGGGATTCCATCGAGCACGGTGAAGCTGCGGCTCGACTATGCGGCGACGCCGACGTGGACCGTCGGCACCAACATCACGTATCGCAGCGGCGTGTTCGCGCGCGGCGACGAGAACAACCGGGACGTGAACGGCAAGGTGCCCGGCTATGTCCTGATCGACCTCGACACGACCTGGCAGATGACGAAGCACCTGCAGCTGTTCGCGTCGGTCACCAACCTGCTCGACAAGCGCTACGCAAGCTTCGGGATGCTCGGCCGGAACTTCTTCAATGGTCCGAATCATTCGTTCGACGGGCTCAATCCCGTCAACGAGCAGTTCGTCGGGCCGGGCGCGCCGCGCGGCGCGTGGGTCGGCGCCCGCTATGCGTGGAACTGATCGGGCGGCGCGATGTGCAGGGACTCGTCTGCTGCCGTGACCGGGAGCATCGCGCGCACCGCTCGTGCGATGCCACGCGCGAGCGCAGCGTCGCTCGCGAGATGCCCGGCGGGCACGCGTTCGACGACGGCTGCCGGCACCGCGCACGCGAGCCGCTCGACGTTATCGACCGGGCACACGCGATCGCGCGTGCCGTGCACCGCATGCAACGGCACACCGGCGTGCGCGGCGTGCCGCGCAAGCGCGAGCAACCGGCGCTCGCCGAGCCAGCAGTTGCGTTGCAGGTAGTGCGCCTGGATCCGGTATTTGTCGATCAGCCGGTCGATGACGGGTTGCGTCGGTCGCGCGCCGCGCGCCGGCCGCCCGGTCAGGATCGCCTCCTCATATGCGTTCCAGGCGAGCGCGACTGCGCGTTGCCGCAGCGCGCCCGCGCCCGGCTGGAGACGTCGTGCGCAGCACGCGATCAGTCGATCGGCGCGCGCGGTGCCGGCGGCGGCCGTCAGCCGCCGCCAGGCCACCGGCGCCCGTGCGCGCGCGCCGACGAACAGGCCGCGCACTTCGCGCGACGACGTGAGGAACAACCCGCGCAGTACGACGCCCGTCACGCGCGACGGATACCCTCCCGCATACGCGAGTGCGAGCGCCGCGCCCCACGACCCGCCGACGACGCACCAGCGCGAGATCCCGAGCCGCGCGCGCAGCGCGTCCAGATCGCCGACCAGACGCATCGTGTTGTTGTGACGCAGGCCACCGCGAGGTGTCGATGCGCCCGCGCCGCGCTGGTCGACCAGCACGATGCGCATGCGCGTCAGGTCGAACAGACCGAGCACCGCCGGCCGGCTCCCGCTGCCGGGCCCGCCGTGCAGCACGACGACCGGATCGCCGTGCGGGTTGCCGGCTTCGGTCCATGCGATCCGGCATGCGTCGCGGGACAAGGCCGGTCGGGACGGGCGAGCGGAGCGTAGCGGTCGCTGTGTCATGTCGGGTCGGAAAGAGGGTGGCGCGTCAGCGCCGCAACGGCGGTGTCCGGGGGAACCCGCGAGCCGGCCGGGATCTTGACCCATGTCAAAGCCAGAATCGCGCCAGCGAACACGATGGGGATCAACCGGGTAGCAGCGACAGGCGGAATCGCGATATTACGTCCGTGCGCGTCATCTCGCGTGCGCGGCATGCGATCGACGTTCCTTTCATTTTCATTTCGGCGCGTGCCGTGTGACGATGTTTGGCGTCCGACGCAAGCGCTGCGGACACCGTGGCCCGAAGTTTGCTTGATCCAGCACAAAGTCCGGCACCGACCGGAAGGATCCCCGGAGGAGACAATGCGCGATGACGTTCATCCGACGGCCAACGCACGGGCCACGCATGCGCCCGGCTGGCCGACGCCGACGATCCAGAAGTCCCATGAGCGGTCCGAGACGTTCGGCCTGCAGGCATCGGCACGTCCCGACTACGACGTGCTGTCCGGCGCCGCGCTTGCGCTCAAGCGCGAGCAGAACCGCGTGCTGTGCGTGCATGCGATGCCGGTGATGGAGACGCTGCACGAGCAGATCGTCAATACGCAGAGCATGATCGTGCTGACGGATGCGGAAGGCCTGATCCTGCATTCGATCGGCGACGACGACTTCCTGCGGCGCGCCGAACGGGTCGCGCTGCGCCCCGGCGCGAACTGGGCGGAGAACCGGCAGGGCACCAACGCGATCGGCACCGCGCTCGCGGAGCTGTGCCCGATGGTCGTGCACGGCGACCAGCACTTCCTGGCCGCGAACCATTTCC
The DNA here is from genome assembly GCF_001718335.1 of Burkholderia territorii. NCBI lineage: Bacteria > Pseudomonadati > Pseudomonadota > Betaproteobacteria > Burkholderiales > Burkholderiaceae > Burkholderia > Burkholderia territorii. The sequence continues at coordinate 749,969 of NZ_CP013367.1, read as the reverse complement.
TGACGTGCTCGAGCGTGCCGATCCTCGACCCGTATGGCGACGCGATCGGCGTGCTCGATGTGACGGGCGACCACCGCAGCTATCACCAGCACACGATGGCGCTCGCGAAGATGTCGGTGCAGATGATCGAGAACCACCTGTTCACGACGACGTTCCAGGAGACGCTGCAGGTGTCGTTTCACGGCCGCCCCGAATTCCTCGGCACGTTGATGGAAGGGATCGTCGCGTTCACCGCGGACGGCCGCTTCCTGTCGGCCAACCGCAGCGCGCAGTTCCAGCTCGGGATGCCGCTCGCCGCGTTGCGCGCGCATACGCTCGCGTCGCTGTTCGACGTGACGAGCGCGCAACTGATCGACCGGATGCGGGCGAGCACCGAGCCGCACGTGTCGCTGAACCTCGGCAACGGCGCGGTGGTCTGCGCGCGCGTGCAGTTCCGGCGCGCGTTGCGCGCCGAGGGCAGCCGGCCCGCGGAAGTGCACGACGGCGCCGCCCCTGCCGCGCGGCCGCCGGCGGCGCAGGGCGCGGCGAGCCTGTCGCGGCTCAGTTATCTCGACACCGGCGATCCGCAGGTGGCGGCGGTGATCGCGAAGGTCCGCAAGGTGATCGGCAAGGACATTCCGGTGCTGATCACCGGCGAGACCGGAACCGGCAAGGAACTGCTCGCGCAGGCGATCCACAACGACTCGCCACGCCGCGACGGGCCGTTCGTCGCGGTCAACTGCGCGTCGATTCCGGAGACGCTGATCGAATCCGAGCTGTTCGGCTATGAGGAGGGCGCGTTTACCGGCGCGCGTCGCAAGGGCGCGACCGGCAAGCTGCTGCAGGCCAACGGCGGCACGCTCTTTCTCGACGAAATCGGCGATATGCCGTATCCGCTGCAGGTGCGGCTGCTGCGCGTGCTTCAGGAGCGCATCGTCAACCCGCTCGGCTCGACGAAGGCGATCGGCGTCGACATCGCGATCATCTGCGCGACGCACCGCGACCTGCGCGACATGATCGCGCAGAACCGCTTTCGCGAGGACTTGTACTACCGGCTCAACGGCCTCGTCGTGCGCCTGCCGCCGTTGCGCGATCGCACGGATCTCGCGGTGGTCGTCCAGAAGATGCTGCAGCGCGAGACGCTGTCGGGGCCCGGCCGACGGCCGTTGAGCGTTGCGCCCGACGTGATGGCGCTGTTCGAGCGCTGCGCGTGGCCGGGCAACTTCCGGCAGCTCGCGAACCTGCTGCGCACGGCGGCCGCGATGGTCGACGACGACTGCGAGATCCGCTGCGAACATTTGCCGGACGACTTCTTCGACGACGTGCGGCGCGACGGCGCGCCGGCCGCGCAGGAAGCCTGTACGGCCGCGCCGCCCGCGCCGCTCGCGGCGGAGACGCCGGTGTTGCCGGCCGGTGATGCGCGGCTGCAGGACGTGGCCGCGTGCGCGATCGCGGCCGCGCTCGCGCGTCATGGCGGCAACGTGTCGGCCGCCGCGCGCGCGCTCGGCGTGTCGCGCAACACGATCTACCGCAAGATGCCGGCCGCCGGACCGGATGCGCTGGAGCCGGACGAACACTGACGCAAGCCGCGACTGTCACACCGGTGTGTCAGGTTGCAACACCCGGTGTTCAAGGATTCAACAGTTGTTCGACCGGCGGTGCACGACATGAGCCGTCGCCTGACGGTTTTCGAAATATTACCGTTAGCAAATCGTAATAATCGCGGGGCCGTGACCATCCGGCGGCTGCCGCACGCGTTCGCACGCCGCTGCGCGACGCAAATCCTGCCCCGGCACGCTCCTTGCTGAACTGGTATCGGCCGCTCGATCGATGCGGTTTTTTCGACTGACCTACTCAACAAGGAGACACATCATGCAATGGACGACCCCGGCTTATACCGACCTGCGTTTCGGTTTCGAAATCACGATGTACATCGCCAACCGCTGATCGACGCGCGCAGTGCCGCCCGCATCGGCGGACACGATGCGGGCGGCACCGGGAGCACACGCAGATGAAGATCAAGATACTCGGCTCGGGCGCCGGCGGCGGGTTGCCGCAATGGAACTGCAACTGCGGCAACTGCCGCCGCGCGCGGGCCGGCACCGACGGCATCGTGCCGCGCACGCAATCGTCGATCGCGGTCAGCGGCGACGGCATCGGCTGGGTGCTGGTGAACGCGTCGCCGGACATTCTCGCGCAGCTGCGCGCCGCGCCCGATCTGCAGCCGGCCCGCGCGATCCGCGACACCGCGATCGCTGCCGTCGTGCTGTGCGACGCGCAGATCGACCACGTGACGGGCCTGCTGATGCTGCGCGAACGCACGTCGCCGCTGCCGTTGTATGCGAGCGCGCCGGTGCTCGACGACCTGTCGACCGGGCTGCCGCTCGTGCCGCTGCTCGGCCACTACTGCGGTGTCGATGTCCACCGGATCGCGCCGGGCGAATCGTTCGCGATACCGGGCGCCGACGGCATTCGCTTCACCGCCGTGCCGGTCGACAGCAAGCCGCCGCCCTATTCGCCGCGCCGTGAGGCGAGCGTGCCGGGCGACAACATCGCACTCCTGATCGAGGATACGACGAGCGGCCGGCAGGCGTTCTACGCGCCGGGGCTCGCCGACGTCGACGACGGTGTGCGCGCCGCGATGCGCGACGCCGACCTCGTGCTGGTGGACGGCACATTCTGGACCGGCACGGAGATGATCGATCTCGGCCTGTCGTCGAAGCACGCGGCCGACATGGGGCATCTCGCGCAGTGCGGCGACGCGGCGCGGCCGGGCATGATCGAGCGGCTCCGGCTGTTGCCGACGCATACGCGCAAGGTTCTCACGCACATCAACAATACGAATCCGATTCTCGACCCTGGCTCCGCGCAGCGTGCGCAGTTGCGCGAGCACGGCATCGAGGTCGCCCACGACGGCATGCAATTCGAGGTCTGACCATGAACGCACCGATTCCCGCCGCGGCATTGCACGCGATGCCCTGGAGTGCGCAGGAGTTCGAGGCGCGGCTGCGCGCGCTCGAATCGCGCTATCACATTCACCATCCGTTCAACCGGCGTCTCAATAGCGGCGCGTGCTCGCCGGCGCAGATTCGCGGCTGGGTCGCGAACCGCTTCTACTATCAGATCAGCATTCCGCTCAAGGATGCGGCGATCCTGTCCAATTGCCCCGACCGCGACACGCGCCGGTTGTGGGTCGAACGGATTCTCGACCACGACGGCCACGGCGGCCAGGAAGGCGGGATCGAGGCATGGGCGCGGCTCGGGGAGGCGGTCGGCATCGAGCGCGACGCGCTGTGGTCGCTCGAGCATGTATTGCCCGGCGTGCGATTCGCGGTGGATGCCTACGTCAATTTCGCGCGGCACGCGCCGTGGCAGGAGGCCGTGTGCTCGTCGCTGACCGAGATGTTCGCGCCGCAGATCCATCTCGACCGGCTCGCGGGCTGGCCGTCCCACTATCCGTGGATCGAGGCGGACGGGCTGCAGTATTTCCGCAGCCGCGTGCCGCTCGCGCAGCGCGACGTCGAACACGGGCTCGCGGTGACGCTGAGCCATTTCACGACACCGGCCGCGCAACGGCGCGCGCTCGACATCCTGTCGTTCAAGCTGGATGTGCTGTGGTCGATTCTCGATGCGATTGAAAAGGCGTATCCCGCATGAACTCCAACGACGCCGTCAGCGGCGTGCCGCTGCGCCCCTCGCTGAGGGGCATGTACCGCCTGCAGTGGGAGGCGGCCCAGGATGCGTACGTGCTCCTGTATCCGGAGGGCATGGTGCGGCTCAACCCGAGCGCGGGCGAGATCCTCGCGCGCTGCGACGGCACCCGCGAGCTCGACGACATCATCGACGAACTCGAGCGGCTGTTCAGTACTTCTGACCTTGCGTCGGATGTCTATCGCTTCCTCGATCATGCGCGCCTGCGCGGCTGGCTCGACTGACATGGACATGACACTTCCACCGAACCGACCGTCCGCGCCGCTGTGGCTGCTTGCCGAGCTCACGTACCGCTGTCCGTTGCACTGCGCGTTCTGCTACAACCCGGTCGATTTCGCGATGCACGGCGCGGAGCTCGATACTGAAACCTGGCGCAGGGTGATCAGCGATGCGCGCGCGCTGGGTGCCGCGCAGATCGGCTTTTCAGGCGGCGAGCCACTGCAGCGCGACGATCTGGAGACGCTGGTCGGGCATGCGCGCTCGCTGGGTTTCTATACCAACCTGATCACGTCGGGGGTGGGCCTGAATGTCACGCGCATCGACCGGCTCAAGGCGGCCGGGCTCGATCATATTCAGTTGTCGCTGCAGGATTCGACGCGCGAACTGAACGACTTCCTGACGAGCACGCGCACCTTCGACCTCAAGCGCGGCGTCGGGCGGCTGATCAAGTCGCACGGCTATCCGATGGTGCTGAACTGCGTGCTGCATCGGTACAACCTGCCTCACGTCGGCCAGATCATCGAGATGGCGCTGGACCTCGGCGCGGATTTTCTCGAGCTCGCCAACACGCAGTATTACGGATGGGCGATGCTGAATCGGGACCAGTTGATGCCGACTGTCGAACAACTGCGCGAAGCGGAGGAAACGGTCAACCGCTACCGCAAGCTCGTCGGCGAACGGTGCAAGATCCTGTTCGTCGTGCCCGATTACTTCGAGCAGCGGCCGAAGGCCTGCATGAACGGCTGGGGCTCGGTGTTCCTCGGCGTCGCGCCGGACGGCACCGCGCTGCCGTGCCATGCCGCGCGCGGGCTGCCCGGCCTCCCGCTGCCGAACGTGCGCGAGCGGTCGTTGAAGGAAATCTGGTACGAAAGCGACGCGTTCAATGCGTTTCGCGGCGACGGCTGGATGCGCGACCCGTGCCGCACGTGCGACGAGCGCCATGCGGATCATGGTGGGTGCCGCTGTCAGGCATACATGCTGGCCGGCGACCCCGCGCAGGCCGACCCGGTCTGCGCGAAGTCGCCGCATCACGGCAAGGTCGAGCATGCCGTGCAGTTCGCGCGCAGGGCGGATCGGCGGGGCGACCATCCGCTGGTGTTTCGCAGTGCTGCGAATTCGATCGGGCGCTGAGCGGCGCGTGACGCTGTCTCGGGCGCGTCACTTCGTTGACTTGCGCGACGATCGGGGCGCCGCCTGTTCGAGCAACGCGGCGAACGCGGCTTCGTCCGCGCGCAGCCCGCGCGGCGAGCGGCGTACCTCCAGCGCCGCGAGCATCCCGGCTTCGAACGCATCGAGCACCGCCGGGTGGATGTAGCAGCGCCGGCACACGGCCGGCGTGTTGCGCAATATGTCGGCGACGGCCCGCACCGTTTCGACGATCTGCTTGCGCGCATGCGCGACGTCCTCGTGCGGCACGCGCCGCAGCAATGCCAGCGCCTGCACGCTGCCTGCCCACGTCCGGTAATCCTTCGCGGTGAATTCCGCGCCTGCCGCCTCGCGCAAATAGTCGTTCACGTCGGAGGAGCCGACCGAATGACGTGTGCCGTCGTCGTCCACATACTGGAACAGCTCATGGCCGGGCAACTCCGCGCAGCGCCGCACGATCCGGCCGACGCGCGGGTCTTCCACGGTCACGTCATGCTCGATGCCGCTCTTGCCGGTGAAGCGCAGGCGAACCTGCCCCGACCGGATGGTTACATGGCGCTTGCGCAGCGTCGTCAGCCCGTACGATGCGTTCTCGCGCGCGTACTCGGCGTTGCCGATCCGCGCGAGCGTCGTGTCGAGCAGCCGGACGATCGTCGCGACGATCTTGTCGCGCGGCATGCCGGGCAGTGCCAGATCGCGCGCGACGCGCGTGCGGATGCGCGGCAGCGCACGGGCGAAGGCCGCCATCCGCGCGTACTTATTCGCGTCGCGCGTCTCGCGCCACTGCGGGTGATAGCGATACTGCTTGCGCCCGCGCGCGTCGCGCCCCGTCGCCTGCAAGTGGCCGTGCGGGTCCATGCAGATCCAGACGTCGGTGTACGCGGGTGGAATCGCGAGCGCATCGATGCGGGCGATTTCGTCGGGGTCGCGGATCCGGACGCCGTCCGGCGTGTAGTACGCGAAGCCGTTGCGTAACCGCCGGCGCGTGTAGCCGGGGTGCCGGTCGTCGACGTGGCGCAGCGGGACGGGTGAACGCGTGCCGGTTTCCGCGCCGGATCCCGTCCGGGACGTGCGTTTCTTCATGCCGCACGCTGCCGACGGAGCGGCGTATTTGTTTGCGGCGACCGCGGGTCGCGCACAGCGGGCATCGTTGTTCTCCTTGTTGTCTGAGCCGCCGTCGCGGGGCGCGAACGGCGCTTTCCAGCGCATCAGCAAGATCCGTGCGCCATCGACGGAGCCGCTACGCCGCGTTCCATGTCGACGCGGATCGCGCATACGACGGCGAACACGCGAGAGGCCGCACGACGCCGCCTTTGCGGATACGCGCGCGGGCGCTAGGTGTTTATACGTATGCCGATACCGATATCGATTCAATCCAAGATTTCATTGGAAGGTTATCGGACTTGTTCCTAGACTGATCCGGGGCGCACATACCGGTCCGGCCGCACGCGCCGGCCGGCGCCGCCCCGAACCGCGCCGCGCCACGCAGAACCACAACAGCACGGCAACCGCGCCGGGCCGGCGCCGCGGCATACAACGACATCATCGGAGACGGACCATGACATTCATCAGGAAGCTGACGGCCGGCGCGCTCGTCGCCGCGGCGACGGTATTCGCGTCGGGCGTGCACGCGCAGCAAAAGCCGATCACGCTCGGGTTCTCGCAGGTCGGCGCGGAGAGCGCATGGCGCACCGCGAACACCGTGTCGGTGAAGAGCGCGGCGAAGGACGCCGGCATCAACCTGAAATTCTCGGACGCGCAGCAGAAGCAGGAAAACCAGATTCGCGCGATCCGCTCGTTCATCGCGCAGAAGGTCGACGTGATCGCGTTCTCGCCGGTCGTGGAGTCGGGCTGGGAGCCGGTGCTGACCGAAGCGAAGGCGGCGCACATTCCGGTGATCCTGACCGATCGCGGTGTCGACGTGAAGGATCCGTCGCTGTACGTGACGATGATCGGTTCCGACTTCCTCGAGGAGGGGCGGCGCGCCGGCCACTGGATGGAAGAGCGCTACAAGAACGATCCGGGCCCGATCAACATCGTCGAGCTGCAGGGCACGGTCGGCTCCGCGCCGGCCAACGATCGCCGCGCGGGCCTGCTCGAGGTGATCAAGAACAATCCGAAGTTCAAGGTGATCGCGTCGCAAAGCGGCGACTTCACGCTCGCCGGCGGCAAGCAGGTGATGGAAGCGTTCGCGAAGACTTACGGCAAGCAGATCAACGTCGTCTATGCGCACAACGACGACATGGCGCTCGGCGCGATCCAGGCGATGGAAGAGGCCGGCATCAAGCCCGGCAAGGACGTGAGCGTCGTGTCGTTCGACGCGACCAAGGGCGGCTTCCAGGCGATGGTGGCCGGCAAGATCAACGTCGACGTCGAATGCAGCCCGCTGCTCGGGCCGCAATTGATGACCGCCGTGAAGGACGTCGTCGCCGGCAAGCAGTTGCCCAAGCGCATCGTCACGAACGAGACGGTGTTCCCGATGAGCGTCGCGGCGCAGGTGCTGCCGACCCGCAAGTACTGAGTCCCGGCGGACGCGGGCGGCGGCGCGGCTGCCGCCGTCCGCCTTCCGCCTCGAATCGAGGGCGATCCATGACGAATCCGCCGGTAGTCGAGATGATCGGCATCGACAAGGCGTTTCCGGGCGTGAACGCGCTGCAGCGCGTGAACTTCCGGCTGTTTCCGGGCGAGATCCACGCACTGATGGGCCAGAACGGCGCCGGCAAGTCGACGCTGATCAACGTGCTGACCGGCGTGCATGCGCACGATGCGGGCGAGATTCGCGTCGGCGGCGCGCCCGTGCACTTCGCCGCGCCGCGCGAGGCCGAGGCGGCGGGCATCCAGACGCTGTACCAGGAAGTGAACCTGTGCGCGAACCTGTCGGTTGCCGAGAACATCTTCGCGGGCCGGCAGCCGATGCGGCGCGGCGCGATCGACTGGAAAACGATCCATGCGCGGGCGCGCGATGCGCTTGCCGAACTCGACCTGTCGCTCGACGTCACGCGCTCGCTCGATGCGTATCCGATCGCGGTGCAGCAGATGGTCGCGATCGCGCGGGCCGTGTCGGTGGACGCGCGCGTGCTGATTCTCGACGAACCGACGTCGAGCCTCGACGACGGCGAGGTCGCTCGGCTCTTCGACGTGCTGCGCCGGCTGAAGGCGTCGGGCATCGCGATCCTGTTCGTCACGCATTTTCTCGAACAGACCTATGCGGTGTCCGACCGGATCACGGTGATGCGCAACGGCGAGCGCGAGGGCGAGTATCTCGCGCGCGATTTGCCGGTCGACATGCTGGTCGCGAAGATGACCGGCCGCGAACCGATGTCCGGCACGCTGCAGGCAGGCGCGGCGGCCGTGCAGCGCGATGCCGACGCGGCCGCGCCGTTCCTGTCGATGCAGCAGGCCGGCCGGCGCGGAATGATGAGCCCGCTCGACCTCGACGTGCGGCCCGGCGAAATCGTCGGGCTGGCCGGGCTGCTCGGCTCGGGGCGCACGGAAACCGCGCGGCTCGCGTTCGCGGCCGAGCGAACCGACACCGGCGCGATCGAGATCGACGGCGCGCGCAAGCGTCTCGCGTCGCCGCACGATGCCGTGCGCCACGGGATCGCGTATTGCCCGGAGGATCGCAAGAAGGAAGGGATCGTCGCGGCGTTGTCGATCCGCGAGAACATCGTCCTCGCGCTGCAGGCGCGGCGCGGCTGGTGGCGGCTGATCGGCCGCGCGCGCCAGCGCGAGCTCGCCGACACGTACATTGCGCGGCTGGGCATCAAGGCGCGCGACGCGGAGCAGCCGATCGGGCTGCTGTCCGGCGGTAACCAGCAGAAAGTGCTGCTCGCGCGCTGGCTCGCGACGGAGCCGAAGCTGCTGATTCTCGACGAGCCGACGCGCGGCATCGACGTCGCCGCGAAATTCGACATCATGGAGCGCGTGCTGGCGTTGTGCGCGCAGGGGCTCGCGATCCTGTTCATCTCGTCGGAGATCAGCGAAGTGGTGCGCGTTAGCCACCGGATCGCGGTGCTGCGCGATCGCCGCAAGGTCGCCGAACTGAGCGGTGCCGAGGCGTCGGAGGAACATGTGTATCAACTGATCGCGGGAGGCCGGTCATGATCCGGTTACGCACGTTGCTTCGCCACCCGCTCGTGTGGCCGGTGCTGACGCTTGCACTGCTGTTCGCGCTCGACGTCGCGCATCGGCCGGGTTTCCTGTCGATCGCAGTGCTCGACGGCCACTTGTTCGGCGCGCCCATCGACATCCTGAACCGTGCGGCGCCGCTCGTGATCGTGTCGCTCGGCATGACGCTCGTGATCGCGACGCGCGGGATCGACATCTCGGTCGGCGCGATCGTCGCGATCGCCGGCGCGGCCGCGGCGATCGTGCTCGACGGCGATCCGACGCGGGTCGGCACGGCGCTGGTCGCCGCACTCTGCGTCGGGCTGCTTGCAGGCGCATGGAACGGCGTGCTGGTCGCGTTCGTCGGGATGCAGCCGATCATCGCGACGCTGATCCTGATGGTCGCCGGACGCGGCATCGCGCAGTTGCTCACGGGCGGACAGATCATCCCGATCGGCGCGCCGGGCTATCTCCAGATCGGCGGCGGCTATCTCGCGGCCGTGCCATGCTCGGTCTGGATCGCGATCGCGACGATCGCGGCGACCGCGCTGCTGGTCAATCGCACGGCGCTCGGGCTGTTCATCCGCGCGATCGGCGTGAACCCGGTCGCGACGCGGCTCGTCGGGCTGCGCGCGGGGGCCGTCGTGTTCGGCGTCTATCTGTTCTCCGGCGTGATGTCGGCGCTCGCCGGCATTCTCGCCAGCTCGAACGTGCGCAGCGCCGACGGCAACAACGCGGGGCTGTTGCTCGAACTCGACGCAATCCTTGCGGTGACGCTCGGCGGCACGTCGCTGCTCGGCGGCCGTTTCAGCCTAGCGGGCTCCGTGCTCGGCGCGCTGATCATCCAGACGCTCACCTATACGACGTATTCGATCGGCGTGCCGCCGGAGGCGACGCTCGTCGTGAAGGCGCTCGTCGTGATCGTCGTGACGCTGATCCAGTCGGACGCGGCGCGCGCGCTGGTGATCCAGCATGCGTCGCGGCTGCTGCCTTCCACCCGTTCGCGCACCACCACCGGAGCCACGCAGCGATGAACCGATTCTTCGCACGGTTGACCGATCCGCGCACGCTGCCGATCGTCGTGACGATCGTGCTGTTCGCCGCATTGTTCGGCTTCGGATCCGTGATGTACACGGGATTCTTCTCGATGCAGGTGCTGACCGGACTGCTCGTCGACAACGCGTTCCTGCTGATCGTCGCGATCGGGATGACGTTCGTGATCGTGTCGGGCGGTATCGACCTGTCCGTCGGTTCGGTCGTTGCGCTGACAACGATCTTCTGCGCGGTGGGTGCCGAGAGGTTGCACTGGCCCGTCTGGGCGATCGTGCCGCTGGTGCTCGTATTCGGGGCGCTGTACGGCGCGGCGATGGGCGCGCTGATTCATTACTTCCGTCTGCAGCCGTTCATCGTCACGCTGGCAGGGATGTTTCTTGCACGCGGCGCATGCTTCCTGATCACGACGCAGTCGATCACGATCAACGAGCCGACCTTTCATGCGCTCGCGGGCATCAGCGTGCCGGTCGGCGGCGGGACGCTGAGCGCGGGCGCGCTGATCGCGCTGGTGACGCTGGCCGCGGCAATCTACGTCGCGCATTTCACGCGCTTCGGCCGCAATGTGTATGCGGTCGGCGGCAACGAGCGCTCGGCGCTGCTGATGGGCCTGCCCGTCGCGCGCACGAAAGTCGGCGTGTATGCGCTGAGCGGCTTCTGTTCGGCGCTCGGCGGCATGGTGTTTACGCTGTACGTGCTGTCCGGCTACGGTCTGCAGGCGCAGGGCATGGAGCTCGACGCGATCGCCGCGACCGTGATCGGCGGCACGCTGCTCACGGGCGGCGTGGGGTACGTGATCGGCTCCGTGTTCGGCGTCGGCATCCTCGGCACGATCCAGGTGTTGATCACGTTCGACGGCACGCTGAGTTCGTGGTGGACGCGGATCGTGATCGGCGCGCTGCTGTGCGTGTTCTGTCTGCTGCAGCGGGTCATCGAGCGGCATGCGGCGCGGCGGCGCAGCGGTGGGACCGGGCTCGATCCGAAACGGCGCAAGCGCGATGCCGCACAGGTGGCGCCGGCCGCACCGGGCGACGATGCGGCGCTTGGGTCGACGATGCGAAGGCTGTTGCGCTTGCAACGTTCGGCCTGACGTCAGCGCGCATTCGAGGGGCGCGCGGAGCGGCAGCGTTTGCTTCGTCGCCGTTGCCGGCCTTCGGCCGCGCGTCGGCGCGTCGGCCGGTCGCGGCAGCGGGTGGCGAACGCACGTCGTGCAACAGCGGCGCATCCATTGCAATCAAGCCGGCCCGGCCATGTCGGCTTCCGCATCGAACGACGCGTCCGCGCTGCCGGCCCGTTTCAGCGATTCGGCGAGTCGTTCGATCGCCTGCAGGTCCAGCGCGTCCAGATGCTCGCGCACCGCCTGCACGAATTCGGCATGCCGAGGCGCGTGCGCGTGCTGGCCGAGCCATTCCTCGATGTCGGTGAGGCGGCCTTCGCTCGCGAACACGGCCAGCTCGTCGAGCGCGTCGGCTGGCGGGCAGCGCATCGCGTGCGCCGCCGGCGCGGGCTCCGCTTGATCGGCAGGCTCGGCGGCGCGCACGAGCGCCGATGCCGGGATCATCGCGCGGCCGATCGCGGGCGCCACGATCTGGAACGTGAACGACGTGCCGACGCCCGGCCGGCTCGTCACGGCCAGCTCGCCGTTCATCGCGCCGACGATCCGCTGCGCGATGAACAGGCCGAGCCCCGTCCCGCCGTTGACCGCCTGCACCTGCTGGTACGCACGGAAGATGTCGGTGGTCTTGTCGATGTCGATGCCGATTCCGGTGTCGGCGACCTCGAACACGATCCGCCATGCATCGCCGTGCGCATACGCGCCGACCGACAGCGTGACGGTGCCGTCGCGCGTGAACTTCGATGCGTTCGACAACAGGTTGAGCAGCACCTGCTGCAGCCGAATGCCGTCGATCGATACTTTGCGCGGCAGCGGCGTCAACGGCCGGTAGTCGAACCGGTTGTCCTGCTGCAGACACAGCGCGACCGCATAGTCGCCGATGTCGCTCAGCAGGCCGGGCAGGTCGGTCGGGTCCGGCGAAATGCCGAGCGGCTGCAGCTCAGCCTTCGTGTATTGCAGCAATTCGTCAATCAGCGCGAGCTGGTAGCGGATGCTGCGGTCGATCGAGCGGATCAGCCGCGCCTGGCTGCGCGTCGCGCCTTCCAGCAGCAGCTTCGCGTATCCGTTGATCGTCGACAGCGGCGCGCGCAGGTCGTGGCTCACGTAGCCGAGCGTCTCGATCTTCTGCTGCATGTGCACGCGAACCTGTTGCAGCGCGTCGTTGAGCGCGACCGTGCGTTTCGCGACCTCGTCGCGCAGGCGATCCTGCTCGGTGAGCTGCCAGTGCTCGAGCCGCTTGCGTGCTTCGGTGCGCTGACGGCCCACATGGTTGATCCACGCGGCCAGCACCAGCAGGTGCGTGGCGAGACCGATGATCGCGATGACGGGGTTCGGGTAGATGTCCGACTTGAGCCAGGACAGCCAGGCCGGGATCGCGTCGTTGCCGTCGAGAACGCGGATCATCATGTTGAAGCTCGCGAACGCGATCGCGATCAGCATCACGCGGCCCGTCGGCGTGCGGCGAATCGCGAGCATCAGCGCGAGCGTGAGGTTGACGATCGACAGCGCCGTGTTCAGCCGCAGGCAGAACCACGTGAACGTGAGGAGGTCGGCGCACGCGGCCCCGGCGACGCCCACGCATTCGAGCGCGATGAAGCCCGCGTAGATCGCGCGAAACGGGATGCGTGCCTTCTCGCGACGGGCGACCGTCAGGATGAACGCGATGAAGCATATGATCGACAGATAGACGAAGATCACTTCGCCGCGCGCCCACCATTCGCGTGCGGCCGGCCACAGATACAGCGCGGTGTAGCCGCGGTAGGTGGCCTCGAACAGCGCCGTGTTCAATGCGAGCGCGGCCAGCACGACGAACATGCCGCTGCGCGAGAAGAAGCCGATCAGCAGCGCACACCACACGAGTGCGAGCAGCCCGCCGAGGAAGCCGAAGTTCCACATGGTCGCGTGAAGCTCATGGGCCTGCCACGCGTCGCGCGTGAACGCGCTCGGCGCGAGCCGCAGCTCCTTGCGCGACGTGATGCGCACCAGGATGGGCAATCGTTCGCCCGGGCGCAGCGCGGCATCGAGCACCGGATACCGGGAAGCCGGCCGGCGCATGCCGTTTTCGTCGGCGGGAAAGCGGCCGGCGAGCGCCCACTGGCCGCCGTGCTCGACGTAGAAATCGGCACGGTCGACGCGTGCGTCGCGGATCGCCAGCACCAGCGGCTGGTCGATGCCGGCGCGGTTGACCAGCGTCGCGCCGACCCACCAGGCGGAGCGCGAGAATTCGATATTGAACGACGGTCGCGCCGCCGCGGCGGCACGGCGCTGGGAATCGGCGAGCCGTGCGGCGGCCTGGTCGACGGACATCCGCGTGCCCGGATCCTCGAGCAACGAGACCGCGTCCAGCTGTGCGGGGTTTTCCGTCGCGTGCGCGCGGTGTGCCGCGCAGGAAAGTGCGAGTGCCGCCAGCAGCAGCACGATCGCGTGCCAGCCGGTGGTGCGGCGCCTATGCATCGTGCGGGTGGTCATGCGACGGCGGCGGAACATCGACCGCCGGCCGCTGGCGCCGCCAGTCCGACGGCGTGATGCCGAATCGTTCGCGAAACGCCGTCGCGAAATTGCCCGGCGTCGAGAAGCCGATTTCCTCGGCGATGTCGCCGATCCCCATCGACGTCTCGGCGAGAAAGTGCTTGGCGGCGCGCAGCCGCGTGTCGCGCAGGTATTCGAATACGGTCTGGCCGAGCTGGTCGCGGAACACGCGCGACAGCCGTTTTTCGTGCGTGCCGACCTGTCTTGCGAGTTCGTCGAGCCCCGGCGGATTGCGCAGTTCGCGCAGCAGGATGTCGCTTGCCGCGCGCACCAGCGCGGCGTCGGGATGATCGGGCAGCTCGGGCAGATGCGCGAACGGCTGGCTGCGTCGCGCCCGTTTCAGATGATTGCGGATCCGGGCGATGACTTCGACCGGCTCGAACGGCTTCACGATGTAGTCGAGCGCACCGGTTTCGAGCCCCGCGATGCGATCGTCCAGGTCGCTCGCCGCAGTGAGGATGATGACCGGAATGTTCTGCGTCGACGGCGTCGAGGCCAGCAGCCGGCACGCGGCGAAGCCGTCCATGCGCGGCATCCGCACGTCGATCAGGATCAGGTCGGGCGCGATTGCCTGCGCGCGGTGATAGGCCTGCAATCCATCGAACGCGACGCTGATCCGGCAGCGAGCGGAACGCAGGATCTCCGTCAGGAGCCGCAGGTCGTTCGGCCGGTCATCTACGACGAGAATGTGTGCGCCAACGAGATCCGGCGTGGCGCGGAGCGACGCCGGACTGGACGAGCGGGATGACATGGTTGCGAACGTGAACGGAGGGTAGGCCGGGGTCGGACTCGATGCATCTATGTGCACGATTGTTGCGAAAAATTATATGACGACGATTGAGCCGACAGTGGGGAGTCCGTGCGGTTCGTGTGGGCATGCGTGACACGGCGGCGCGGATCCACGAGTGCCCCGCTCGATTCGACGAAACGGGGTGTGGAAAAACTTTCCGAATTACAAATTGCATATCGGTTTTTATTGCCGAATGATTCTTTATGAAAATCGCGTGGCCCGAACGATGTTTTCAAGAGAGTTATGTCGTTGCAAAGCCCGGATCTGGTGCCGATCGTGTTCGCCAATTAATCATCTCCATGATCGAGATTACTTTCACATTTAAATTTATTCCGGGCGAACCTGTATGAATGTAAATATCGTCCGCTCTGGAAAAGAATTTTTCCGCTCGGGAAAAGATTTGTTCCGACGAATCCCGGCACACTAGGCCGGAAGCGCCTGGAATCGGTTCTGCGGCACGAGCGGTTTCAGCGAAAAAGCTTTATGCGAGCGCCTTTTGGGGCGCCACATTCAATGTGACATTGCATGCTGTCAATCTCGTGTTCCGGGATTGCAGCGGTGCGACGGAGACCGGCACGAGGGTAATGAAAACTTCATCATTCTTCGAATGTATTGATGCAACGAGATGCATCGAAGAATGCAGAAGTCGATGCGAGTTTGACACATAAGACAGCAAGAAATCGTCAAAGAAAGTCAGTCGATAAATGGGATGAAGGGGTCATCCGGCCAGTCGGCGGTATTTCCGGAAATCCGGAATGTCCGGCGACGGCCTGGATGTAGAAAGGGGTGAGCGTGGACGCATCGATCGCCGGGCAGTTCGGTTCCTCGAGCGGCGATCGTGCGACACCGCTGTCGATCAGGCAGGCACGAGAAGACATGAACATCAAAGGCATGGCAGATCAACGCACCGGCTCGCTCGAGCCCGTGTCGGCTGTCAGCGTTCGCGATCATGCGGCGCATGCGTCAGTTCCGATCGCCGCACGGCGGCATCCTCCTCCCGAATGAACCAGCGCGGCCGGTCTGGCCGGCCGTATCCATCCGGCGTCCGAACGACGCCTCCTCACGAGATTCGAAGTCGCCGCCGGTCCGGCGCGACGGCGCTCGCGCGCGCTGGCCGCGCGGGGTGTCGTCGCCCGTTGAGCGACGTCGGCTTCCGTGATTCGGTAACCCGCGAACGTCGCCGCGCGTCGTGTCCGACTGGCACGCGCGGTGTGCGGTCGTGTGATCGCGACAGCGGTCGCGAGTGTCATGCAGGGCTGTTCGGCAGTCTAGTTAGTCGTCCGAAGTGAGACACCGCAGAGGAGCGACGTGACGAGCGCGTGCGTGGATGCGCGCTTCGTTTGCCGTCGCTTTCGCTGGCGCGTGATTCAGCATACGAGAACCGAGGGAAAACAAGATGAACAAGTCGTTCAAGTCGATCTGGAACGAAGCATTGGGGGCGTGGGTCGCAGCGTCCGAGCTCGATCGCGCGCGCGGCAAGCGCGTGGCGTCGTCGAGAAGGACGGCGGAGCATGCCGCACCGGGTACCGGCGCCGCCGCCAGCACGGCAGCGCTGGCGGGGCTGTCGCCGCGGCGCATCGCCACGATGATCGCGGCCGCGTATCTCGGCCTGTTTCAGGCGGGCGCCCACGCGCAGTATTCGGCGGGGGGCGGTTCCGCGACCGGCGGCGCCAGTTCGATCGCCGTCGGTAACGGTTCGGTCGCCACGCAGGTGAATTCCACTGCATTCGGCAACCTGTCCACGGCGGCTGGCCTGTCAGCCACCGCGATCGGCCCGGGCGCGCATGCCATCGCCGACGGTTCGACATCCATCGGCATCAACTCTCAGGCAACCGGCGTCAACAGCGTGGCCATGGGCGTTCAGGCAATCGGATCCGGCAGCTATTCGGTCGCGATCGGCAACCTGTCGAGCTCGACGCAAAACGGCTCGGTGGCGATCGGCAGCGGTGCGTCGGCGCTCGGCGTTTCGGCGATCGGGCTCGGGAACAATGCGACGGCCTCCGGGCAATATGCAGCCGCGCTCGGGCTCGGTTCGGTCGCGTCGGGCGCGCAAGCCGTCGCGCTCGGCTTTGCATCCAATGCGACGAATACGGGTGCCGTCTCGCTCGGCAACCAGTCGACCAGTTCGGGCGCGGCCGGCGTGGCCGTGGGCAGCGGCTCGCTCGCTTCGGGCAATTCGGGCGTGGCAATGGGCGTGAACAGCGGCGCGAAGGGTACGGCGTCGATCGCCATCGGCTGGGGCGGCACGGCAGGCGTGCCGGGATCGGGTACGCAATCGCTCGGCACCAGTTCGATCGCGATGGGCTCGAACACCTCGGCCGGCGCCGACAATGCGCTGGCGTTCGGCCTGAATGCGAATGCGTCCGGCCTCAGCTCGATCGCGATGGGCGTGCAGTCGACCGCGACGCAGCAGTTCGGCGTCGCGCTCGGCAATCTCGCGCTCGCCACGGGCACATCGGGTACCGCACTGGGCGCCGGCGCGACGGCGTCTGCCGTGAATGCAACGGCGATCGGCATCAATAGCGTGGCGGCCGCCGGCGCCACGGTCGCAATCGGCGCCAGCAACTCGGTTGCGGCGGCGGCGGGCGCGGGCTCGATCGCCGGCGGCAACAACTCGCAGGTCCTGAGCGGCACCGGCGCCGTCGCGCTCGGCGAAGGCCAGACCGTGAGCGGCAATGGTGCGGTCGCCATCGGCGACCCGAGCACCTCGATCGGCACCGGCGCGGTGACGCTGGGGGCGAACAACACTGCGAATGGAAATGGCGCGGTGGCGATCGGTAATTCGAACAACGCGCAGGGTGTCGGCTCGCTCGCGCTCGGCAATACGTCGACGGCGGCAGCGGCGGGTGCGGTCGCCTTCGGCGCGTCGGCCGTGGCCAACAACGCCAACGATGTCGCACTCGGTTCCGGGTCGGTGACGGCGGCGCCGAATCCGACCGCGACCGGGACGATCGGCGGCGTCACGTACAGTTTCAACGGCATCAATCCGACCAGCGTCGTCAGCGTCGGCGCGCCGGGCAGCGAGCGTCAGATCACCAACGTCGCGGCCGGGCGGATCAGCCCGTCGAGCACGGACGCGATCAACGGGTCGCAGCTCGATGCGACGAACCAGGCGGTGACGTCGCTGTCGACGTCGACGCTGTCCAGCATCACGTCGCTGTCGACCGGGGTGTCTTCGTTGTCGACGGGCTTGTCGTCGGCGAATAGCGCGATCACGTCGTTGTCAACATCGACGTCGACGGGGATCAGCTCGCTCTCCACGGGCTTGAGCTCGACGAACAGTTCGGTGACGTCCTTGTCGACGTCCACGTCGACGGGTCTCTCGTCGGCGAACAGTGCGATTACGTCGCTGTCCACGTCGACTTCGACGGGGATCAGCTCGCTCTCCACGGGCTTGAGCTCGACGAACAGTTCAGTAACGTCGTTGTCGACGTCCACATCGACGGGCTTGTCGTCGGCGAACAGCGCGATCACGTCGTTGTCCACGTCGACGTCGACGGGGATCAGCTCACTTTCCACGGGCTTGAGCTCGACGAACAGTTCGGTGGCGTCCTTGTCGACGTCCACATCGACGGGCTTGTCGTCGGCGAACAGCGCGATCACGTCGTTGTCCACATCGACGTCGACGGGGATCAGCTCGCTTTCCACGGGCCTGAGCTCGACGAACAGTTCGGTCGCGTCTTTGTCGACGTCCACGTCGACGGGCTTGTCGTCGGCGAACAGCGCGATTACGTCGTTGTCCACATCGACGTCGACGGGGATCAGCTCGCTCTCCACGGGCCTGAGCTCGACGAACAGTTCGGTCGCGTCCCTGTCGACGTCCACGTCGACGGGCATCAGCTCGCTGTCGACCGGCCTGAGCTCGACGAACAGCTCGATCACGTCGCTGTCGACTTCGACGTCGACCACCATCGGCTCGCTGTCGACCGGCCTGTCGAGCACGAACAGCAGTCTGACCTCGCTGTCGACCGCCACGTCGACCGGCATCAGTTCGTTGTCGACGGGCTTGAGCTCCATCGCGAACAACAACACGAACCTCGGCAACAGCACGGCCGGCGCGATCGGCGGCGGTGCCACCTACGATCCGACGACCGGCACGATCTCGGCACCGTCGTACGTGACGTACAACAGCGACGGCTCGACGACGATCAACAACAACGTCGGCTCCGCGATCGACAACATCAACGCGCACGGCATCAAGTACTTCCACGCGAACTCAACCGCGCCGGACAGCCAGGCGATCGGCGTCGACAGCGTCGCGATCGGCCCGAACGCGATTTCGCGCGTGGACGGCAGCATCGCGCTCGGCTCGGGCTCGGTGGCCGACCGCGCGACGGTGCCGGCGTCCGGGATCATCCGCAACGGCACCGCGGCGATTCCGTTCAACACGACGGACCAGACGCTGCTCGGCGCGGTGTCGGTCGGCGATACGACGAACAAGACGTACCGCCAGATAACCAATGTCGCGGACGGCACCGGCCAGCAAGACGCGGTGACGGTGCGGCAGTTGACCGGCGCATTGCAGTCGTTCGCGGTCACGGGCCAGAAGTACTTCCACGCGAATTCGACGGCGGCGGACTCGCTGGCCGTCGGCGCCGAATCGGTCGCGGTCGGGCCGACGACGGTCGTCAACGGCGACAACGGTGTCGGCATCGGCAACGGCGCGATCGTGGATCAAACCGCGCCCGGCGGCGTCGCGATCGGACAGGCGGCAAGTTCCGCGCAGGCTGACGCCATTGCACTGGGCAGCGGCGCGGCGGCCATCGGTGCGCAGTCGGTGGCACAGGGCGCGAACGCGGCGGCGGTCAGCGTGGGTAGCGTCGCGCTTGGCTCGGGTGCCCGCAGCACCGCGACCGATGCGCTCGCGCTCGGTGCCGGCGCGTCGGCAACGTTCGCGAACAGCGTCGCGTTGGGCGCCGGTTCGCTGACGACGGTCGGCGCGCTGACGAACTACGTCGCGTATGGCCTGAGCAGCCCGCAGTCGTCGGCCGGTGAAGTGAACGTCGGCAACCGGCAGATCACCGGGCTCGCCGCCGGCCAGAACGGCACGGACGCGGTGAACGTGTCGCAGCTCGATTCGGTCGCGAACCGGCTGACGACGCTGATCGATCAGCGCACGACCAACGTCGGCGGTTCCTACACGTCGAACCCGTCCGGCGGCAACGTGCCGCCGGGGCCGTCCGGCTCGAACTCGTCGGCCGGCGGCTCGGGCGCCGTGGCCTCGGGCTCGAACAGCACGGCGGTCGGCAACAATTCGACGGCGTCCGGCAGCGGCTCGACCGCGATCGGCGTCGGGGCCAGCTCGTCGGGCAGCAACTCGGCGGCAGTCGGCGCGGGCAGCAACGACGGCGGCCGCTCGAACGTGGTCGCGGTCGGCTCGGCGGAATCGGCGCGGCAGGTCGTGAACGTCGCGGCGGGCACGCAGGGCACCGACGCGGTGAACGTGAACCAGTTGAACGCGGTATCGAACCAGTTCACGCAGTCGCTGAACACGGTCAACAACCAGCTCACGCAGATGCAGCAGCAGATCCAGCAGACCGATTCGATGGCACGTGAAGGGATTGCCGCGACGGCCGCGATGGCGTCGATCCCGCACATGGACCGCGATTCGAACTTCGCGATGGGTGTCGGCACGGCGTCGTTCCAGGGCCAGAAGGCGATGGCGGTCGGCATGCAGGCGCGCATCACGGAGAACCTGAAGGCGACGCTGAACGGCGGTTTCGCCGGCAGCCAGCGCGTCGTCGGCGCGGGCGTGCTGTATCAGTGGAAGTAATCGTGCACGGCGGTCCGTTCCGGCACGCGTTGCCGGAGCGGGCCGCGTCGAACGCAACGCATGCGGCCGCGCCGTCGCGCCGTGCTCAACGCATTTTCGGAGTCCTCAAGTGAAAAACATCCATCTTGTCCTGCTGGCGTCCGTGGCGTCCCTCGCTGCCTGTTCGAGCGCGTCGGGCCCGACGTACAACGCATACGAACTGCAGTCGCGAAACGGTATCCGGACGTTCCAGGTCGACTGCCACGGCATTCTGTCGACCGCGAAGACCTGCATGAAGGTCGCGACGCGCATGTGCGGCAACGAGCCCGTGCGCCTGGTCGACACCACCACGCCGTACCGCGACGGCGCCGATCCGCATTCGATCGTGTTCCAGTGCGGTGCGGCGCCGGGGCCGGCCGCCGCGGCCGTTGCGCCGGCGCCCGTGCCGGTCGAGAAAGTGAGCCTGACCGGCGATGCGTACTTCGCGACGGATTCCGCGGTGCTCTCGCCCGTCGCGCGTGCCGAGCTCGACAAGTTGCTGAACCGGCAAGGCGACCGGCATTTCTCGCGTGTCGAAGTACATGGCTACACCGATGCGACCGGCTCGGAAGCGCACAACCAGGCGCTGTCGAAGCACCGCGCCGATGCGGTCGCCGCGTATCTGCAAGAACGCGGGCTGAAGGCGGACACGTTCGAAGCGACCGGGCACGGCGAAGCCGATCCGGCCGCCCCGAACGATACCGCCGAGGGGCGTGCGCGCAATCGCCGGGTCGAAATTTCGCTGCAGAGGTAACGCGCAGCGTGCCGGTTGCCGCCGGCGTGGCCGTCGACGCCTGGCGGCGCGGCGCGCTCGCGGCAGCGGCACCAGGTTTCGTCGGGCCTGCCCAATCGACTGTCTTGCCGCGCGCGCGACGATCCGATCGACTCGCGCGGCCCTGCCTTGCCCGTGTCGCCGTTGCCCGTTCGGGCCACGCGTATGAGAAACGGGAGTCCGGAGTCCGGCGCCGCCGCATAATGCTCGTACGAGGATTATGCGGCGGCGCTTTCCCGCGTTCGCGCGGTTCGTGGAAAACTGTATGAATATACAGTATAGTATCCGGCGAACCCGAGCGGCGCGGGCATGACCCGTGCGGCCCGTGCGCCGCGCCTGCGGGCATCCGCCGCGGCGTTCCGGCACCGTGAATTCCGGCTAACTCATTCAGACGGGCAGGCAAATTGTCATCCAGCAATCTGATCCGCATTCGCGGAGCACGTCAGCACAACCTCAAGAACCTCGATCTCGACCTGCGCACCGGCGAAATGACGGTCGTCACCGGCCCGTCGGGCTCCGGCAAGTCGAGCCTCGTGTTCGACACGCTGTACGCGGAAGGCCAGCGGCGCTACGTCGAAACCTTCAGCGCGTATGCGCGGCAGTTCCTGGACCGGATGGACCGCCCGCAGGTCGAGCGCGTCGACGGCGTGCCGCCCGCGATCGCGATCGACCAGACCAACCCGGTCCGCAGTTCGCGCTCGACCGTCGGCACGATGACCGAGCTCAACGATCACCTGAAGCTGCTGTACGCGCGCGCGGCCGAGCTGTTCGATCGCCGGACCGCGCGGCAGGTGCGGCACGACACGCCCGAGACGATCTACGCGGAACTCGTCGAGCGCACGCGCGCCGACGATCCGCGCGTCGTCGTCACGTTTCCGGTCGAGCTGCCGGAAAGCGCGTCCGAAGACGAAGTCGCGCAATGGCTGTCCGCGAGCGGCTACACGCGCGTGCAGGCGCAGCGCGAAGTCGCGTCGCCCACGGGCCCACGCAAACTGCTCGACGTGGTGGCCGACCGCTTCCGCGTGCAGCAGGCCGACAAGGTACGGGTAGTCGAGGCGATCGAGGCGTCGCTCAAGCGCGGCGGCGGCCGCGTGAACGTCTACGTGCTCGGCGCCGAAGCCGATAACGCGCTCGCCGAGCCGCAGATCTGGCGTTTTTCCACCGGGCTGCACGACCCCGACAGCGACCTGCGCTACGCGGAGCCGCAGGCGGCGCTGTTCTCGTTCAACTCGGCGTACGGCGCATGCGAAACCTGTCGCGGCTTCGGCCGCGTGATCGGCGTCGATCTCGGCCTCGTGATTCCCGACGCGCGCAAGACGCTGCGCGGCGGCGCGATCAAGCCGATGCAGACGCCCGCGTGGAAGGAATGCCAGGACGACCTGATGCGCTACGCGGCGAAGGCGGACATCCGCCGCGACACGCCGTGGTCCGACCTGACGGACGCCGAGCGCGACTGGGTGATCAACGGCTCGCCGGACTGGAACGGCAAGTGGCAGAGCCAGTGGTACGGCGTCAAACGCTTCTTCGGCTATCTCGAGTCGAAGGCGTACAAGATGCACATCCGCGTGCTGCTGTCGAAGTACCGCAGCTACACGCCGTGCGAAGTGTGCGGCGGCGCGCGCCTGAAGACGGAATCGCTGCAGTGGCGGCTCGGCTCGAAGGCGAACGCCGATGCGGTGCTCGCGCCCGCGGATCGCTTCATGCCGCGCGGCGTCGAATGGACGCGCGCGCAGCTCGAGGCGCTGCCGGGCCTGACGGTACACGACCTGATGCTGCTGCCGATCGAGCGCATTCGCCGCTTCTTCGACGAAATCACGCTGCCGAGTGCGCTGCTCGACGATGCGTTGAAGCTGCTGCTCGCCGAGGTGCGCACGCGCCTGAAATACCTGTGCGACGTGGGCCTCGGCTACCTGACGCTCGATCGCCAGAGCCGCACGCTGTCGGGCGGCGAGGTGCAGCGGATCAACCTGACCACCGCGCTCGGCACGTCGCTGACCAAAACGCTGTTCGTGCTCGACGAGCCGAGCATCGGCCTGCATCCGCGCGACCTCACGCGGATCGTCGAGGCGATGCAGCGGCTGCGCGACGCGGGCAATACGCTGGTGGTCGTCGAGCACGATCCGTCGGTGATGCTCGCGGCCGACCGGCTGATCGACATGGGCCCGGGCCCCGGCGAGCGCGGCGGCACGATCGTCTACGACGGCACGCCGGGCGACATCCGTTCCGCGCACACGCTGACGGGCGAGTATCTCGGCGGCCGCAAGCACGTCGCGCATGCGTCGAACTGGGCGCGCCGCCCGGTGGACGCGAACACGCCGCGCATCGTGCTCGAAGGCGCGACCGAGCATAACCTGCGCGACGTGACGGTCGAGATCCCGCTGCAGCGGCTCGTGTGCGTGACGGGCGTGTCGGGTTCCGGCAAGTCGACGCTGCTGCAGGACGTGCTCTATCCGGCGATGGCGCGGCACCACGGCAAGGCGACCGAGTCGCCGGGCGCATATCGCAGCCTCACGGGCGCCGACCAGGTGGGCGACGTCGTGTTCGTCGACCAGTCGCCGATCGGCAAGACCACGCGGTCGAACCCGGCCAGCTACGTCGGCGCGTTCGACGAGATCCGCAAATTGTTCGCGAAGGCGCCGCTCGCGCTGCAGCGCGGCTACGGCGCCGGCACATTCAGCTTCAACTCGGGCGACGGCCGCTGCCCGACCTGCGGCGGCTCCGGCTTCGAGCACATCGAGATGCAGTTCCTGAGCGACGTCTACCTGCGTTGCCCGGATTGCGATGGCAGCCGCTACCGCGCCGAGATTCTCGAAGTGCGCATCGAGCGAGCGGGCCGCGCGCTGAACATCGCCGACGTGCTCGACCTGACCGTCAGCGAAGCGGCCGCGTTCTTCGCGACCGATGCCGAGGTGCTGCGCGTGCTGCAGCCGATCGTCGACGTCGGCCTCGAATACGTGAAGCTGGGCCAGCCGGTGCCGACGCTGTCGGGCGGCGAAGCGCAGCGGCTGAAGCTGGCCGGGTTCCTCGCCGAATCGGCCGCCGCCGCGGGCGGGCGCCGGATCGCGAGCGAGGAGGCGCGCATCGCGCGCGCGAAGCTGTTCATGTTCGACGAACCGACGACCGGGCTGCACTTCGACGACATCGCGAAGCTGATGCGCGCGTTCGGCAAGCTGCTCGCGGCCGGTCATTCGCTGATCGTGATCGAGCACAACCTCGACGTGATCCGCGCGGCCGACTGGCTGATCGATCTCGGCCCGGAGGGCGGCGACGGCGGCGGCCTCGTGCTGTGCGCGGGCACGCCCGACGACGTGAAGGCATGCGCGCAATCGCATACCGGCGTCGCGCTGCTGCAGTACGACCGTGCGATGGACGGCGAAACCACGCTCGCCGACGAGGGCGTGCCGCTGCAGGCCGTGCTGAACGCCGCTCGCGAGCGGCGCGCGATCGAGGGCGAGGATGTCGTGCGCATCGTCAACGCGCGCGAGCACAACCTGAAGGCGCTCGACGTCGATATCCCGCATGGCAAGTTCAACGTGATCACCGGCGTGTCCGGTTCCGGCAAGTCGACGCTCGCGTTCGACATCCTGTTCCACGAAGGCCAGCGCCGCTATCTCGAATCGCTGAACGCATACGCGCGCTCGATCGTGCAGCCGGCCGGGCGGCCTGAAGTCGATGCGGTGTACGGCATTCCGCCGACGGTGGCAATCGAGCAGCGGCTGTCGCGCGGCGGCCGCAAGAGCACGGTGGCGACCACGTCCGAAGTCTGGCACTTCCTGCGGCTGCTGTACGTGAAGCTCGGCCTGCAGCATTGCATCCACGACGGCACGCCCGTCACGTCGCAAACCGTCGAATCGATCGCCGCGCAGCTGCTGCGCGACCATCGCGGCGAACATGTCGGGTTGCTCGCGCCGCTCGTCGTCAACCGCAAGGGCGTGTATACCGATCTCGCGAAGTGGGCGAAGGCGCGCGGCAGCACGCATCTGCGCGTCGACGGCGAGTTCGTGACGGTCGATCCGTGGCCGAAGCTCGACCGTTTCCGCGAGCACACGATCGAATTGCCGGTGGCCGACATCGTCGTGTCGCCGGACAACGAAGCCGAGTTGCGCCGCGTGCTCGACGAAACGCTCGAGCTCGGCAAGGGCGTGATGCATCTGCTCGCGCCGCTCGACGGGCTGCACCACGCGATGCAGAACGAGCGCTCGACGGCGCGCGTCGGCGAAATCAAGGTGCTGTCGGTCAAGCGCGCGTGCCCGGTGTGCGGCACGAGCTACCCGGAACTCGATCCGCGGATGTTCTCGTACAACAGCAAGCACGGCTGGTGCACCACCTGCGTCGGCACGGGCGTTACGCTCACGCGCGAGCAGCGCGCCGCGTACGACGACACGATCCTCGCCGGCGACGAGCGCGGCCGCGAGCAGACCTTGCCGTCGGACGAGCAGGAGCCGGAAGGCATCGGCAACGAGCCGTGCCCGGATTGCGGCGGCACGCGCCTGAACCCGGCCGCGCGCGCGGTCACGTTCGATGCGCATCCGATCGTCGAGGTCGCGCAGTGGACGGTGTCCGATACGCGCCGCTGGATCGATACGCTGAAACTGACGGGGCGCGACGCGCAGATCGCGCGCGACATCGTCAGCGAGATCGGCAGCCGCCTCGCGTTTCTCGAAGAGGTCGGGCTCGGCTATCTGAGCCTCGATCGTGCGGCGCCGAGCCTGTCGGGCGGCGAAGCACAGCGGATCCGGCTTGCCGCGCAGCTCGGCAGCAACCTGCAGGGCGTGTGCTATGTGCTGGACGAGCCGACCATCGGCCTGCATCCGCGCGACAACCAGATCCTGCTCGATGCGCTGCGCAAGCTCGGCGACAAGGGCAACACGCTCGTCGTGGTCGAGCATGACGAGGACACGATCCGCCGCGCGGATCACATCATCGATGTCGGCCCGGGCGCCGGCAAGCGCGGCGGCGCGCTAGTCGCCGAGGGCGCGGTCGCCGATCTGGCCGCGCAGCCGGATTCGGTCACCGGGCGTTTGCTCGCGCACCCGATGACGCACCCGCTGCAACCGCGTCGCGCGGTGAGCCTGCCGGGCAAGAGCGGTGCACCCGCGGTGCCGGAAGGCTGGCTCACCGTCCACGGCGCGACGCTGCACAACCTGCGCGACGTCACGGTCGGCATCCCGCTGGCACGCCTCGTCGCGGTGACGGGCGTCAGCGGCTCCGGCAAGTCGACGCTCGCGCGCGACGTGCTGATGACGAACCTGCTCGACGCGGTCGGTCGTTCGGTGCTGTCGTCGCCGGCCACGCGGCGCGCGCGCAAGGCCGCGCAGCAGGACGCGCCGGCCACGAACCGGCGCTCGAGCGTGCTCGCGCGCAGCGCGCCGCGGCCGTCGCTGAACGTCACGCACGCGTGGCAAGGCTGCGAGCGGCTGAGCGGCTGGGAACGGATCGACCGCGTGCTCGAAGTCGACCAGACGCCGATCGGCAAGACGCCGCGCTCGTGCCCGGCCACCTACATCGGCGTGTGGGACACGATCCGCAAGCTGTTCGCGGATACGCTGGAAGCGCGCGCGCGCGGCTACACGGCATCGCGTTTCTCGTTCAACACCGGCGATGGGCGATGCCCGGCTTGCGAAGGACAAGGCGTGCGCACGATCGGGATGAGCTTCCTGCCCGACGTGAAGGTGCCGTGCGACGTGTGCCACGGTCAGCGCTTCAATCCGGAGACGCTCGCGGTCACGTGGCGCGGCCGGAACATCGGTGATGTGCTGACGATGGAAATCGACGAAGCGGTGGAATTCTTCGCGCCGATTTCGAACATCGCGCATCCGCTGCAGCTGATGAAGGACGTCGGCCTCGGCTATCTGACGCTCGGCCAGCCGTCGCCGACGCTGTCCGGCGGCGAGGCGCAGCGCATCAAGCTCGTCACCGAGCTCACGAAGGTGCGCGACGACGTCACGCGGCGCGGGCAGAAGGCGCCGCACACGCTGTACGTGCTCGACGAGCCGACGGTCGGCCTGCACATGGCGGACGTCGCAAAGCTGATTCGCGTGCTGCACCGGCTGGTCGACGGCGGGCACAGCGTGGTCGTGATCGAGCATGACCTCGACGTGATCGCCGAAGCCGACTGGATCATCGATCTCGGTCCGGAAGGCGGCGTGGGTGGTGGCACGATCGTCGCGGCCGCGCCGCCCGAAGGGCTCGCGCAGGTGAAGGCGAGCCATACCGGGCAGGCGCTCAAGCCCGTGCTGGCGCGAACGGCGGCGCAGGAGGGTGAAGCGGTGCGGCAGGGAGAAGCGCGGGTCGGTTGAGCGCGGTGCTTCATGCGAGCGGCTCCGGTGTGCGGTGAGGCACCGGGGCCGCTTTTGCATTCGTCCATGCGATCAGCCGCGCAGTCTCATTCGCCCTTGACGCCGATCGTCTCGATGATGGTCTCCAGTTGCGGGCTCATCGGCAGGTTGAGACTCATGCCGGACGGAAGCGGGCGCAGGAACCAGCGCTTGTACTGACGCGTGATCTCGCCATCGGCGGCCAGCTCCTCGAACGTGCTCTTCACAACGCGCGCGAGTTGCGGATCGTCCTTGCGGAACATGATGCCGTACGGGTCGTATGACAGGAAATCGCCCACCACGTCGTACTGCCCGCCCTTGCCCGCATTCTCGGCAATCAGGCCGTACAGCAGCACGTCGTCCGTCGCGAACGCATCGGCTTGACCGTTCGCGACGAGCGCGAAGCCCTGCGCATGGTCCGGCACCACCTGCAGCTGGATCCCGAGCCTGAACCGCGCGTCCAGGTCGCGCAGCGCCTTCTCGTTGGTCGTGCCCGCCGTCACCGCGACCTTCTTGCCCGCGAGATCGCGGAACGAGCGGATCGGCGAGCCTCGCTTCACCATCACCTTCGTGCCGGCCACGAAAATGATCGGCGAGAACGCCACGCGCTTCTGGCGTTCCAGGTTGCTCGTCGTGGAGCCGCATTCCAGATCGACCGTGCCGTTGACCACCGCGTCGATGCGGTTGTCGGAAGTGACCGGCACCCAGCGGATCGTCAGGCTCTTGTTGATCGCATCCTCGATCGACGACACGAGCGCCTTGCACAGCTCGATCGAATAACCGATCGGCTGGTTGCGCGCATTCAGATACGAGAACGGGATCGACGCGTCGCGGTAGCCGATCGCGATCGTGCCGCTGCTGCGCACCTTCGCGAGCGTGCCGGTCAGTTGGGCCGGCGCGGACGGCTCGACGCGCGTCGTCGTGGACGGCGCATCTTCCGCGTGCGCGGCCCCGCCCGCGGCAACCAGGCCCGCAAGCGCGAGCGCACGCCAGAATCGCAGCATCTTCATCGCCGGGCCTCCGTCAGACATCCGCCGGATGGGCGATCGTCCCTTCCTGCTCGGCGTCGATGCGGGCGACGTTGGCCTCGGCTTCCGCCTCCGACATGAGCTGGCCTTCCCACTTCGCGACCACGGCGCTCGCGATCGAATTGCCCACCGCATTGGTGGCCGAGCGGCCCATGTCGAGGAACGTGTCGACGCCGAGGATCAACAGCAGCCCGGCTTCCGGCAGCCCGAACTGATGCAGCGTGGCGGCGATCACGACGAGCGACGCGCGCGGCACGCCGGCCATTCCCTTCGACGTCAGCATCAGCACCAGCAGCATCGTGATCTGCGTGCCGAGCGACAGGTGGATGTTGTACGCCTGCGCGATGAACAGCGCCGCGAACGTGCAGTACATCATCGAGCCGTCGAGATTGAACGAATAGCCCATCGGCATCACGAAGCTCGAGATCTTGCGGCGGACGCCGAACCGGTCGAGCGCATCGAGGATCTTCGGGTATGCGGCTTCGGAGCTGGCGGTCGCGAACGACAGCATGAACGCTTCCTTGATCAGCACCAGCAGCTTGAATACGCGCCGGCCGAGGAACAGCAGCCCCGCACAGACGAGCAAGGTCCAGAGCAGGAACAGGCTCACGTAGAAGTCGCCCATGAACACCGCGAACTTCAGCAGCACCGACAGCCCGTTGACCGCGACGGTCGCGGCCATCGCCGCCAGCACCGCGAGCGGCGCGAGTTTCATCACGTAGCCGGTGATCTTCAGCATCACGTGCGACAGCTGATCGATCGCGGCCACGAGGATCTTGCCGCGCTCGCCGAGCGCGGCGAGCGCCACGCCGAAGAACATCGAGAACACGACGATCTGCAGGATCTCGTTGTTGCTCATCGCTTCGGCGAACGACCTCGGCACCATGTGGCCGACGAAGTCCTTGAGCGTGAACTTGGAGGTCGCGAGGTTCGCCGATGCGCCGATGTCCGGCAGCGGCAGGCCGAGGTTGTCGCCGGGCCGCAGCAGGTTCGCCATGAAGAGCCCGAGCAGCAGCGAGATCAGCGATGCGGTGACGAACCAGCCGAACGCCTTCACGAACACGCGCCCGACCGACGCCGCGTCGCCCATGTGCGCGATGCCCACCACCAGCGTGGAGAATACGAGAGGCCCGATCACCATCTTGATCAGGCGCAGGAACACGTCGGAGATGAGGGAGATGTACCCGGCGATCTCGGTGGTGGCCTTTTTGTCCGGAAAGCTCGAGAAGATCATGTAGCCGATCACGATGCCAGCCACCATCGCGATCAGGATCCAGACGGCTGCAGCATTCTTTTTCTGCATCGTGAGCCTCCCATGCACCGGTTCCGCTACCGGGGATGGAAAGGACAATACAGGACGCAAAAGGCGATGAACAGTGCAACCGGGGGCGGGTTTGCGCTAGCGCCGCGTCGCGACCGATTGCCCGCCGACGATTGCACCGGCGGCGCGCCGGTGCCGGCGCGCGGCGCAACCCGGTATCCGGATTGTGCGGAGCAGCAGACGGCCGGCCATGGCGCCGCGCGGGCGCTTCGGTCGCCGGGTGTCACGCCTGCTCGTGCGCACCGGGGGCCAGCAGGCTCGTGCCGAAATCGCACGTCTGCGCCGCCAGCCGGACGATTTCGGCGGTCAGCGAATGGGCCCGTTCCGCACGATGCAGCGCGACATAGCGCACCGGTGGCAGCGCCGGCCGCGTGCGCACAATCTCCAGCGCCTTGCAGGCGACCAGATGCGCGACGCATGCCTGCGGCAGATAGCTAACACCCAGGCCCGACAGCGTCAGGCCGATCTGCGCGATCAGGCTGTTGCTCGACAGCACGCGCTGCATCGCGACGCCGTGTTCCTGCAGAAAGCGCGTGTACAGATGCCCGGTGCCTGACAGCGTGCCTTGCAGGATCAGCGGAAACCGGGCGACGTCCGTCAACGAAATCGCCGCCCTGCGCGCCGGCATGAAGCCGGCCGCGCACATCCACGCGTTGTCGACTTTACCGACCACCGTCGCCGCGAACGATTCGGTCGCGTGAATCTGCGGGACGACGATCAGGTCGATCGTGTCGGCGGCGAGACGATCGCGCAGCACCGCCGTGAGGTCCACCTCCGCTTCCACGTGCACGCGCGGATAGGCGGCCTGGATTGCCGCGATCAGGCGCGGCAGCCAGGTCAGCGCGGTCAGTTCGGTCACGCCGATCCGGACATGCCGCACCAGCGCCTCCTTCGAACTCATTCGCTCGACGACGCGGTCGCGCTGCTCGAGCAATTCCCTGGCGTGGTCGAACAGTTCGGTGCCCTTGTCGGTGAGCCGGGCGCTGCGGTGCGTGCGATCGAACACCGTCAGGTCGAACGCGCGTTCGAGTTCCTGGATCCGTTTCGACACCGCCGATTGTGTCGTATTCAAGCGCGTCGCCGCCGCGTCGAACGAGCCGAGCTGCACGATCCAGTACAGCGCTTCCATCTGTTTGAACGTGAGCATCGTGTGGCGCTCGATAGATGAAGAAAAGCGATATTTTCGCATATCAAAAAATCGCTTTTTTTACATATTTCGGCTGTTTAAGGTGCTCGCGTTGCGTCGCCTAGCGAGTGCGTTCATCAGAAAACGCGCCGCATCGCACACAGCGTTCAATCGAACCCCCATTTTCTGGAGATTGCATGGACACCGTCATCGACTCCCCGCCCGCCCCCGACGCGGTGCGCAAGCCGCGCATCGGTCTCGCGTGGCAGATCGTCATCGGCCTCGTCATCGGCATCGCGACCGGGCTCGTGTTGAACCGGTTCCCGCAACTGCGCGATGCCGCCATTTCCGGGCTGCTGCAGCCGGCCGGCGACATTTTCATCAAGCTGGTGCGGATGATCGTCGTGCCGATCGTGTTCACGAGCATGGTGATCGGTATCGCCGGCGTGGGCGACGGCAAGTCGCTCGGCCGCCTCGGCCTCAAGACGCTGCTCTATTTCGAGGTGATCACGACGATCGCGATCGTGCTCGGGCTCGTGATCGGCAACGTACTGCAGCCGGGCGTCGGCACCGACGTGTCGCAACTCGGGCACACCGACATTTCCCGTTACCAGCAGACCACGCAACAGGTGCAGCAGGCACATCACGGGCTGATGGCGCTGGTGCTCGGCATCATCCCGGACAACATCGTCGCGTCGATGGCGAAGGGCGACCTGCTGCCGGTGATCTTTTTCTCGCTGCTGTTCGGGCTCGGGCTGCAGTCGGTGCCGGAAGAACATCGCAAGCCAGTGCTCGCGATGCTCAAGGGCATCGCCGATGCGATGTTCAAGGTGACGAACATGGTGATGCGCTATGCGCCGGTCGGCGTGTGCGCGCTGATCGCGGTGACCGTTTCGAGCTTCGGCTTCGGATCGCTGCTGCCGCTGCTGAAACTCGTCGCCGTCACTTACTTCGCGATCCTGCTGTTCGCGATCGCCGTGCTCGGCGTGACCGCGCGGCTGTTCGGGTTCCGCATCCTGACGCTGCTGCGCGTGATCAAGGACGAGCTGATCATCGCGTTCTCGACCTGCAGTTCAGCGACCGTGCTGCCGCAGTTGATGAAGAAGATGGAGGACTACGGCGTGCCGAAGAGCATCACGACCTTCGTGGTGCCGACCGGCTACACGTTCAACCTCGACGGCGCGTCGATCTATCTCGGCATCGGCACGCTGTTCGTCGCGCAGCTGTACGGCGTGCATCTCGGCTGGCAGCAGCAGGTGCTGCTGACGCTGACCATGGTCGTCACGTCGAAGGGCGCCGCCGGTGTGCCGGGCTTCATGTTCGTGATCATGCTCGCGACGCTCGCGAGTGCGGGGTTGCCGCTCGAAGGGCTCGCGTTCATTGCCGGCGTCGACCGGATCATGGACATGGGCCGCACCGCGCTGAACGTCGTCGGCAACGCGCTCGCGCCGCTCGTCATCGCGAAATGGGAAGGCCGGTACGACGCGGAGAAGGGCCGCGCGTACGTCGAATCGCTGCGCGGCTGAACGCCGCCATGCACGTATCGCACAACATTCCGAAGCAAACAGGAGCATCGAAGATGAGCAGTCCCCGTGGCGCACTTTTCCCCGACGCGTTGATGCAGCAGATCAAGTCGCGCTTTCATCACGTCGATCGCGACGTCGACGGCCGCGAGCGGCTGTTCTTCGACAACGCAGGCGGGTCGTTCCGGTTGAAGGCCGCGGTCGACGCGTACGCACGGGTCGATGCGCTGCCCGATTGCCCGGAGCGGATCCACGCGCGCGCGCTCGATCTGCAGGCGATCCAGTCGCGCGGCGAGGACGACGTGCGCACGATCCTGAACGCGCAGGGCGGCACCGTATATGCGTCGCTGACGGCGTCGGGCGCGATGTTCGACATGGTGCGCGCGATCATGGAGAACGTGCCGGGCACCAATGCGGTGACGACCGTGCTCGAGCATCCGTCGTCCTACGACGCGATGACGTATTACGCGCAACGCACCGGCAAGGCGCTGCGCATCGCGCCGAGCAATCCGCAGACCGGCGGCGTGGACGTCGATGCGATCGTGTCGCTGGTGGACGCCGATACCGCGCTGCTCAGCGTGATGTTCGCGTCGAACATCTCCGGCGCGAAATTCGACATCGAGACGATCGTTGCCCGTGCGCGGGAGAAGAAACCGGACCTGTTCATCGTCGTCGACGCGGTCCAGCATGCGCCGCACGGCATCATCGACGTGCAGCGCACGCCGGTCGACGGCATCAATTTCGCGCCGTACAAGTTCTTCGGCTGCCGCGGCTCGGGCATCTCGTGGCTGTCGCCGCGCGCGGCCGCGTTGCCGCATCACCGGCTCGCCGCGAAGGAGAACGGCGTATGGGAGCTGGGCAGCCCGGCGCCCGCGCAGTTCGCGGTCGTGACGTCGATCGTCGATTACGTGACCTGGATCGGCCGATATTTCCGCGATTCGGACGATCGGCGCACGCTGTTCGTCGAGGGCATGCACCGGATCGAACTGCATGAGCGTGCGCTGCTGGCCGCGTTGCTCGACGGGTGCGGCGATCGTCGCGGGCTGCGCTCGATCGACGGTGTCGAAGTCTACTGGGATCACGACGACCTGACGAAGCGCGACCTGATCGTCGGGATCGGCTTCGCGAACCTCGAACCGACGCAAGCGGTGCGAGCGTACGAGCAGCACGGCGTGATCGTCTACGAACGCGTCGCGTCGAGCCTGTATTCGGGACGGATGCTGAAGTCGTTTGGGCTCGATGGCGCGGTACGGATATCGCCGCTCCATTGTCATTCGCCCGACGACATCGCACGATTCCTGGCGATTACCGAAACGCTCGCGGCGGCCCGCTGATCGCCGGTACGGCCCGGATTTTCCGGGCCGTGTCGCATCCGGCGCCGGAAAACGCACGGCGCAACAAGCCGGCCGCGAGACAGGCAATGCCGCCGTCTGCCCGCCAAACCGCCTGTCAATCGAAATAAGGTTGCAGCACGCCCTCGATCCAGTCCATGAACGCCCGAACGCGCGGCGACAGATTGCGCCGATGCGCGACGACGAGCGACGCCGCGAGCGGTTCGGGGCGCAGGTCGGGCAGCACCTCGACCAGCGCGCCGCTTTCGATATGATTCGCGAGCGCGGAATACCCGGCCTGGATCAATCCGATGCCCGCCAGCCCGGCTGCGTGATAGGTCTGCACGTTGTTGACCTGCATCGCGCTCGGCAATGCAAGCGTCGCGTAGCCGTCGCCAGTCGGATATTCCCACCCGGGATGCCGGGCGCCCAGTGTCAGCGCGTAATGAATCATCCGATGCCCCTGGCCGAGCAGATCGTCGAGCGTTCGCGGCACGCCATGTCGCGCCAGATAGCCGGGACTTGCCGCATTGATCATGCGCAGGCGGCCCAACGGTCGGGCAATCAGCGTCTCGTCGACGATCGGCCCGAGGCGAATCACGCAATCGAACCCCTCCTGAACCAGATCGACGCGCCGATCGGTGCTCGACAGTTCCAGCTCCAGCTCCGGATGCGCCGCCATCAGTTGCGGCAGCGCGGGAACCACGACGCTGCGCGCGAGCTCGGTCGGCATGTCGACGCGCAACCGTCCGCGCAGCCGCGTGCCATTGCCGGAGAACATCGACTGCAGCTCCTGCACTTCAGCCAGCAGGTCCCGCGCTCGCGCGTAAAAGGCGCGTCCGTCTTCGGTCAGTTGCACGCTGCGCGTCGTCCGATGCAGGAGCGCGACACCCACGTCGCGCTCCAGCGCGCGGATCACCATCGACACACGCCCTTTCTGGATGCCGAGGCTTTCGGCCGCGCGCGTGAAGCTCGACATTTCGGCGACACGGGCGAAGATCAAAAGCGCATCGATGTTTTGCATTGTTCACCCTGGGAGTAACAGAACGTTCAATCTGACGTCATTTATAACTCAATTCCGACTCAGTAAAGTGCCCTCCGATGTCGTCCCCGACGACCCACCGAACGAAAGGGCACAACCATGACACAGCAGCAGACCTCAGACGTTGCAACGATCGTCGTCTATCACTCCGGGTACGGGCATACCGAGCGGATGGCGGCGGCTGTCGCCGAAGGCGCCGGCGGCGCGCTCGTCGCAATCGACGCCGACGGCAACATCGCGCCGCACGCGTGGCAAGCCCTTGCGGGCGCGGATGCCATCCTGTTCGGCTCGCCGACGTACATGGGCGGCCCCAGCTGGCAGTTCAAGAAGTTCGCCGATGCATCGTCGAAGGCGTGGTTCGAAGGCACATGGCGCAACAAGATCTTCGGCGGCTTCACCAACAGCGCGAGCATCAACGGCGACAAGCTCAACACGCTCGAATACTTCGTACTGCTTGCCGCGCAGCACGGCGGCCTCTGGGTGAGCATGGACATCAAGCCGGCGAACCTCAAGGCGTCGATGCGCGACGACCTGAACCGCATGGGCGCCTATATCGCGCCGATGGCGCAGACGCCGGCCGATGCGTCGCCGGCTGAAATGTCGCCGGGGGACCTCGAGACGGCCCGCCGCTACGGCGCACGCGTCGCGACGATCGCCGGACAATTTCGCGCCGGACACGCTCTGGCCAGCTGATACCTGGTGTGCGGATGCGCGCCGGAACGGCGCCGCCGCAATTTCTCTAGCCGATCTCGAAGGAAACGGTCATGAAATACAAGCAACTGGGCCGCACCGGCCTGTACGTCTCCGAGCTGTGTCTCGGGACGATGACGCTGGGCGGCAATGCCGATGCCGGGATGTGGGCAGCGATCGGCACGGTCGGCCAGGACGACGCGACCCGACTGATCGCCCGCGCGCTGGAAGAGGGGATCAACTTCATCGATACCGCCGACATCTACTCGTTCGGCCACTCCGAACGACTCGTGGGGCAGGCGCTGCGCGACCTCGGCGTTGCACGCGGCGAGATCGTGCTCGCGACGAAGACAGCGGGCGTGATGGGCACGAAACCCAACGATCAAGGCGCGTCGCGCGGCCA
Source organism: Burkholderia territorii (assembly GCF_001718335.1). Taxonomy (NCBI): domain Bacteria; kingdom Pseudomonadati; phylum Pseudomonadota; class Betaproteobacteria; order Burkholderiales; family Burkholderiaceae; genus Burkholderia; species Burkholderia territorii. The sequence continues at coordinate 713,980 of NZ_CP013367.1, read as the reverse complement.
CATCATGGATTCCGTGCAGCGAAGCCTCGAGCGGTTGCAGGTCGACCATATCGACCTTTACCAGATCCATGCGTACGATCCCGTGACGCCGATCGAAGAGACGTTGCGGGCGCTCGACGATCTCACGCGTCAGGGGCTGGTTCGCTATGTCGGCGTCTCGAACTGGCGCGCCGGAAAAATCGGCAAGGCGCTCGGGATCAGCGAAGCGCTTCATGCGACGCGTTTCGAAACACTGCAGGCGTACTATTCGATCGCCGGACGCGACGTGGAACGCGAGCTGGTGCCGCTCGCGACCGATGAGAAGATGGCGTTGCTCGTCTGGTCGCCGCTCGCCGGCGGGCTGCTTTCGGGGAAGTTCGGCCCCGGTGCGCCGACCGCGGACGGTTCGCGACGCAGCCATTTCGATTTCCCGCCGGTCGATCTCGAGCGCGCGTGGCCGTGCGTTGCCGCGATGCGCGCCATCGCGGATGCGCGAGGCGTGTCCGTCGCGCGGATCGCGCTCGCCTGGCTGCTCGCCAAGCCGCATGTCACAAGTGTCATCATCGGCGCCAAACGCGTCGAACAGCTCGAGGACAATCTCGGCGCCGTCGATGTCGCGCTGACCGCGGACGAGCTTGCGCATCTCGACGCCGTGAGCGCGTTGCCCGCCGACTATCCAGGCTGGATGATCGACCGTCAGGCGGCGGGCAGGCTGCCGCGGCCTTTCACGCGGGCCGTGCCGAAATAGCGCGACGGGCGGCGATCCTCGTCGTGCTCGACGAGATCGCCCGACGCCGAATGTTGCCCGGCACCGGATATCCGCGCGGCGACCATCGCGGCAACCGCTAGAATTGCGGTTTTAGCCCGGAACACGCCCATGTCTTTTGCCTCGCTAGGCCTGATCGATCCCTTGCTGCGTAATCTGCAGGGCCTCAATTACCAGACACCCACGCCGGTGCAGGCCAAGGCGATTCCCGCTGTGCTTGGCGGCAAGGACGTCATGGCCGCGGCACAGACCGGCACCGGCAAGACGGCGGGTTTTGCGCTGCCGCTGCTGCAGAGACTGGTGCAGCACGGGCCGGCGGTATCCAGCAACCGCGCGCGCGTGCTGGTGCTGGTGCCCACGCGCGAACTGGCTGAACAGGTGCTGCAGAGTTTCGTCGAGTACGGCAAGGGCCTCGACTTGCGATTCCTGGCCGCCTATGGCGGCGTGAGCATCAACCCGCAGATGATGAAGTTGCGCAAGGGCGTGGACGTGCTGGTCGCCACGCCGGGCCGGCTGCTGGACCTCAATCGTCAGAACGCCGTGCAGTTCGATCAAGTGCAGACGCTGGTGCTCGATGAAGCCGACCGCATGCTCGATCTGGGCTTCGCCCGCGAGCTCAACGCCGTGTTTGCCGCGTTGCCCGTGCAGCGCCAGACGCTGCTGTTCTCCGCGACCTTTACCGACGATATCCGCGCGATGGCGGCGAGCATTCTGCGCAGTCCGGTCAACATCAGCGTCAGTCCGCCGAATGCAACGGCCAGCAAGATCAAGCAGTGGGTCGTGCCGGTGGACAAGCGGAACAAGCCCGATCTTTTCATGCATCTGGTGGCCGAGAACAACTGGGATCACGCCCTGGTGTTCGTCAAGACCCGCAACGGCGTGGATTATCTGGCGGCCATGTTGAACGATGCGGGCTATGCGGTCGACACCATTCACGGCGACAAGCCGCAACCCGCGCGTCTGCGTGCGCTGGAGCGCTTCAAGGCGCGCGAAGTGCAGATGCTGGTGGCGACCGATGTGGCTGCGCGCGGGCTGGATATCGACGACTTGCCGCTGGTGATCAACGTCGATCTGCCGATCGTGGCGCAAGACTACGTGCACCGCATCGGTCGTACCGGCCGCGCGGGCGCAAGTGGTGTGGCGGTATCCCTCGTGTGCGCGGACGAAGCGCCGCAACTGGCCGCGATCGAGGCGTTGATCCGGCAAACGCTGCGTCGTGAGGAAGAGCCGGGTTTTGAGGCAGAACATCGCGTGCCGGAAACCAGCGCGACGGGGCAGATCATCAAGAAACCCAAAAAACCGAAGAAGCCGAAAGTGCCGCAGGCCGGGGTGGGCGCCATGCCGGTGGCGGGCAAGAAGCCACGGCCGCAGGGCGGGGAGGGCAAGCGGAAGCCGGCGGGGCAGCGTGCCGGGGCCGTGGGCAAGGGGGCGAGCTTGTCCAGCGGAAGCCCGTTCAGCGTGCAGAAGCCGCGCGGCAAACCCGCGGGCAAGGCGGCCGCGGGATCACGGAAACCGGCTGGCAAGCCGGCGGGCGGGCGCGGTACGCGTTGATGCTGATCGGGGCGTTAGGGGTTAGGGGTACCGATTCGTGGTGGAACGGCGGTTAGTTCCTTCTGGCCGCCGTCGGCCATCCTCAGTCACGAGCGCTTGCGTTTCACCGTCATGCGAGCGCCCCATCTGCACCGACTTGCGGACATCGCCCCTCGCGCATGCTTGATACCCCGATGCGCTTCTGCAATGGCAGCGGCACTACGTCAACGGCGTGGATCAGGCGCCTCGACCGAGAGACGCAGGTCAGTCCAGCGCCGCTCGCGTTTCACGAAGAATTTCTTGCGACAGTTCAGGGTCGTCGATCGCGCGAGCCAGAACGAGCGCGCCGACGATGCTCGAAAGTATATGAATCGCATCGCGACGCGCATGCTTTTTCCGTGGCTTCGAATCAGACTCGACGAAGCGTTCGAGCATACCCTCCCCATCCAGCGACCCGGCGCCGGGGCGCGAGACGCGCATGTGCCTCAGGCAGCGCCGCCGCGCGTGCTGAAAAGCCTGGATATCAGATCGATCTGATCCAGTTGTTCAATCCACCATCTCGACGCGCGTCCTGTCTTGTCCTCGCGCCAGCCGAGGTAGCAGTTCGTGTGCGCCCGCACGCCCGTTACCTGGCGCTCGACGAGCCTGCCCTGCAGTATCAACTCCTCGGCGACGGGCGCGGGCAGCATGCCGACGGCAATGCCTTCGCAAAGGAGGTCGATCTTGGCGGCCAGGTTCGGTACGACGATGACCGGTTGTCCGTCATGAATGGCCACCGATCTCGGCTCGAGGTCACGCGACGTATCGCTGATGACGACGCCGCGATGACTTGAAATTGTGCCGCTGTCGAGCGGCGTTTCGTTCGCGGCAAGCGGATGATGAGGCGCCGCGACAAAAACGTGACGCAGCATGCCGATCGGCCTTGCCGCAATGTTCGGCGCGTGTGGCGGCTCTCCCGCGGCGCCGATCGCGATATCCGCACGTCCCGTCACAAGCGCGTCCCATACGCCACCGAGCACTTCGGTCGACAAGCGAAGCCGTGTCGTCATCTTCAGTTCGTAGAAATCACGCACGTGCGGCCACAACGAAGACAACGGAAGAATCTCGTCGACGCACAGCCTGAGCTCAGCTTCCCAACCCGCATGGACGCTTCGAACCTTGCTCTCCAGCTCCTGTCCGGCTCTCAGCAAACGACGACCGTCCTCGACGAGCAGTCGCCCCGCGTCGGTCAGTTGCGCACGCCGGCCGCTGCGATCAAACAGGGCGACGCCAAGATCAGCCTCCGTCTTCTGCACCAGGTAAGTCAATGCAGACGGTACGCGATGAAGCAGCACGGCCGCTTCCGCGAACGTGCCTGCCCGGTCTATGGCATCGAGCACTTCGAGAACTTCAAACGACAACTTCAAAGCGATTACCTGTTGGATACGCGTCTGATGATCGACACAGCGGCTTGCGGCGCCGGTTGGTCGAGGCTTCCGTCGCGGCTGAAGCCACGGGGCATGCCCGACGCCCCGGCTCACGGCGCTGCGGGGGCGCCATTGTGGCAGCCGCCACGACGCTTTGCCACTGATTCCTCGGATCATGCGCGTCAGCGTGGCTGGGCTTTGGGGCACTGATGCGAGATGTTCAGGGACGAAAGCGTACGGCACGAGTCTATCAATGCCGGAAGTCAATCCGCGCGCGGGATGACATCCGTGACGTGCCGATCGGGCTCGATATCGGTGAACGCGTCGATGTCGGCCATGACGTCGGCCGCCTCCGCGGACGCGAACGCCGCGTCCAGCGCCGCCCGGTCCGCGAAGCGGCACATCGCCACGACGATCAGTTCGCTGTCCTCTCGTGCCGGAAAAAACGCGTCGACATATTCGAGTCCGTACCGCTTCCAGGATTTTTCCACGAGCGGAATATGTTGCTCGACGTAGTAACGGGAATCGAACCGCGTGCCCGCGGCACGGCGATAGGAAACGACGAAATACATATGGCCTCCCGGATCGGACTGACGTAACGATGAATAACGAGACTCTCGACTACGGCCGCTTGCGTTCGGGGCCGAAGCATGGCCGGGCGACCGCCCGCACCGAGGTCGGCGGGGAGGACGTGCGTGCGAGCGAGATGCCCAGCGCGGCGCCGGCGGCGAGGAACAACGACATCGACAGAAGCGCGACGATGAACGCATGCGCAATGGCGGCCGGATCGTCGCGCGTGCCGAGGACCGTATAGAAAATTCCGCCGATGATCGCGACGCTGAGCGACGTGCTGACCTGCAGCGTCGAACTGGCGATGCCGGCGATCATGCCGGAAAGCGCCGGCGCGACGCGCCCGGTCACCATGCGCATCAGCGTGGGCAGCGCGAGCCCCTGTCCGAAACCGATGACGAACAGCGCGGCCGCGAGCGGCACGGATGCAAGCGGCATCCCGATCGGCGTGACATCGATCAACCATGCGAGGCCGACGAGCCCGGCCACCTCCAGCACCATGCCGAACGGATTGACGTAAGCGCCGATGAGACGTGCGCAGAACGGCGTCGACAACGGACCGAGCAGGAAACCCACGCCGAACGGCAAGAACACGAGGCCCGCGCTCAGCGCGTCGACGTGCAGCGCATTCTGCAGATACACGGAGAACAGCAGGAAGAACGCGCCGATCGCGTACAGCAGCAGCGCGATCAGCAATGCCCGTCCCAGCCCCGGCGCTCGCAGCGCGGCCGGATTGAGCAGCGGTGCGCCGCCACGGCTGCCCAGCCGGCGCTCGTAGCGCCAGAAGAACGCGACGAGCGCCGGCACCGCGAGCAACGACACCCATGCCCAGACGGGCCAGCCTGCTTCGCGTCCCTCGATCAGCGGCACGATCAGCGCGCCCAGCGTCAGCATCGACAGCGCTGTGCCGCCGAGGTCGAGCTTGCGCGCATGCTGCGCACGCGTTTCCTTCAACAGCGGAATCCCGAACAGCACGACCAGAATCGCCAGCGGCAGATTGACGAGGAAGATCGTGCGCCACCCCAGGTGCAACAGGTTCAGCGAGATCAGGATCCCGCCCAGCGCCTGCCCGACCACGGCGGCGAGGCCGAACACAGCGCCATACAAGCTGAGCGCCAGCGGCTTCTCCGTTTCGGGGAAGATCGCCTGGATCGAAGCGAGCGCCTGCGGCGCCATGATCGCGGCCGTGATGCCCTGCAACGCGCGACCGGCGATCAGCATCCACGGCGAGTTCGCGAGGCCGCACAGTGTCGACGCCGTCGCAAATCCGATCAACCCGAGAAAGAACATGCGACCGCGGCCGAACAGGTCGCCCAGGCGCCCGCCGGTGATCAGCGTCACGGCGTACAGGCCGGCATACGACGAAATGACCAGTTGCTCGGCCGACGCCGAAGCGCCAAGCTCCGCGCGGATCGACGGCAGCGCGACGTTGATGATGAAGAAGTCCAGCGGTGGCAGGAATGCGCCGACGAGCAGGACCGAAAACATGGCCCAGCGACGCGGGTCGGGTGAGACGGGATCATTTCGTGACATGGACGATTCTCCATAAGGAACCAATCGGTTCCAAATTGGGTAAAAAAACTCAGTCGAGCAGGCGCATCGTGCGGTCGACCAGGGCGAGCATGTCGCGCTCGGGCACGCCGGTTTTGCCCAGCACGCGCATGCCCTCGACCTGGCAGACGAGCAATCGCGCCAGCACCTGTTCGTCTTGCTCGGCGATCTCGCCGCTCGCCTGGCCGCGGACGATCGCGCCCGCATAGAGCTGCTGCAGGCGCCGGAACATGCGCCCCGTGCGCTCCGCGACGTCTGCATCGCGTGCGGCCAGTTCGGTGGTCATCGCGACCGCGAAGCATCCGCGCCGGCCGGCCTCGCCGACGGACAGGCGCGCATAGCGCAGCAGCGAGTCGCGAATCGCATCCTTCACGGGGCCGGGTTGCGACAGGATGTCCGCGGTCTCCTTGAGACCATTGGCCATGTACAGGTCGAGCGCCGCCAGCAGCAGTGCCTTCTTGTCGCCGAATGCCTTGTAGAGACTGCCGCGCGACAGGCCGGTGCCGGCGATCAGGTCAGGCAGGGACGCGCCTTCATAGCCGCGGTCCCAGAAAACGTCCATCGCATCGCGCGCGGCATCGCCAAGTTCGAATTCGCGGGGACGGCCCACGCCAGCCGGATTTGCCATGGATCAGTTTCGCAAACGATGCGGTGCTTGAAAGTAGTGGCGATTATATGGACTGATCGGTTCCGATGTCAATGCGCTTGTGCTGGCGGGGCGGAGGAGCGTGCGACGACGTTCTGTCAGAATACCCGCTTGATCTTCCCGACCGATCGCGGAATGGAACTCAGACAACTACGCTATTTTCTCAGCGTCGTGGAACACGGAAGCATGGGCAAGGCCGCGCTGGAACTCGGCGTGGTGACCTCTGCATTGAGTCAGCAGATCAGCCGTCTCGAAGGCGAACTGTCCACGCGTCTGCTGCAACGCACCTCGGGCGGCGTCGTTCCGACCGACGCAGGTTTGGCGTTCTGGCGTCAAGCGCAACTCGCGCTGCGTCATATCGACGATGCCGCGCTCGCTGCACGCTCGGCCCGTCTGTCGGGCCATGTCAGCGTCGGCATGGCGCCGAGCACGGCGAGCGTGCTCGGTGTCGCATTCATGCAGGCCATGCGCTCGCGTTATCCCGATGTGCGGCTGCACATGGTCGAAAGTCTTTCGGGCTATCTGGCGTCCATGTTGAGCGCGCGTCAGATCGATCTCGCCGTGCTGTTCCGCGAGGAGTCCGCGCAACGCTGGAGCGTGCTGCCGCTGCTGGACGAGCGGCTGTTCCTGATCGGCGCGGGCGACCTCGATGGCATGCCGACGAGCGCATCCGTCCGGCTCAGGAATCTCGGCAGGCTTCCGCTGATTCTCCCCAGCGGCACGCACGGGCTGCGTTCGCTGCTGCTTTCGGCATTCAGACGGGCCGAGTACGAGCCGAACATCGTCGCCGAAGTCGACGGCCTCGCGCTCCTGATGGACTTCGTCCGCACCGGCATCTGCGCGACGATACAGCCGGGCGCGGCGCTCGCAAGGCCCGAGAACGTGATACTGACGAGCGTGCCCGTCGCCGAGAAATACGCCACGCGGCCCAACATGCTCGCCAGCATCTCCGATGACGAACTGTCTCCCGCCGGCCTCGCCGCGCGCGTGGTGCTTGCCGATGTCGCCCGTCAACTGGTGCGGGAAGGCCGCTGGCCCGGCGCACGGCTGCGGGAACCCCAGCCTTCACAAAAAGTGAACACCCGTTGACGGCTGGCTGATAGCGGCGCGAACACGAGGCCTTTACGATTTGCCCAAAAGGAGGCAAGTCTGATGGTCGATGTGCTCGTAATCGGAGGAGGCAATGCCGCGCTGTGTGCCGCATTGATGGCGCGCGAAGCGGGCGCCTCGGTACTCCTCCTCGAATCCGCGCCGCGCGAATGGCGCGGCGGCAACTCGCAACACACGCGCAATCTGCGCTGCATGCACGATGCCCCCCAGGACGTTCTCGTCGATGCCTATCCGGAAGAGGAATTCTGGCAGGACCTGCTGAAAGTGACCGGCGGCATCACGAATGAGCATCTCGCGCGGCTGACGATCCGCGCGTCGTCGTCGTGCCGGCCGTGGATGCGCAAGCACGGCGTACGCTTCCAGCCGCCGCTATCCGGTGCGCTGCACGTGGCCCGCACCAATGCGTTCTTCATGGGCGGCGGCAAGGCGCTCGTCAACGCGTATTACCGCAGCGCCGAAGTACTCGGCGTCGATATCCGCTATGAAACGCCCGTCGATTCGCTTGAACTCGACGGCAGCCGCTTCATCGCTGCGCGCAGCGGCTGCCGGCGCTTCGAGGCGCGCGCCTGCGTGCTGGCGGCGGGCGGCTTCGAATCAAATCGCGAATGGCTGCGCGAAGCGTGGGGGCAAAACGAGCGCGGCGAATGGCCCGCCGACAACTTCCTGATTCGCGGCACGCGCTTCAACCAGGGCGTGCTCATCAAGCATATGGCCGACGCCGGTGCCGACATGATCGGCGACCCGTCGCAGTCGCATTGCGTCGCCATCGATGCACGCGCGCCGCTCTATGACGGCGGCATCTGCACGCGCATCGACTGCGTTTCGCTGGGCGTCGTGGTGAATCGTGACGCCGAACGCTTCTACGACGAAGGCGAGGATTTCTGGCCGAAGCGCTATGCAATCTGGGGACGGCTCGTTGCGCATCAGCCGGGGCAGATCGGCTATTCGATCATCGACTCGAAGGCAATCGGCCGCTTCATGCCGCCGGTGTTTCCGGGCGAGAAGGCCGACACGCTGCCGGAACTCGCGCGCAAGCTCGGGCTGCCGGAAGCACGCTTCATGGAAACGCTCACGCGCTATAACGATTCGTGCCGCGACGGCACCTTCGATCACACCGCACTCGATGACTGCCACACCGAAGGTCTCGAGCCGCCCAAGACGCATTGGGCGCGTCGCATCGAGACGCCGCCGTTCTACGGTTATGCATTGCGGCCAGGCATCACGTTCACGTATCTCGGACTGAAGACCAACGACCGCGCGCAGGTTCATTTCGGCGGCACCGCCAGCGAGAACCTGTTCGTGGCCGGCGAAATGATGGCCGGCAACGTGCTCGGCAAGGGCTATACAGCGGGCGTCGGCATGTCGATCGGCACGGCCTTCGGACGCATTGCCGGGACGCAGGCCGCGCGCGCCGCACTCAAGACAACGGAGGCAACTCGTGCAGCAGTCTGACCCGCTCGCGCCCGAACATACGCGCACGGCCTTTTCGGTCGATACGAAAAAAATGCCGCGCGACGGCATGGCACGCGTGATTCCCATTGTGCCGATGAGCGCCAGCGAAACCGAAGTCGCCCGGCAGATGCAGATCTGCAACGCGTGCCGCTACTGCGAGGGCTTCTGCGCCGTGTTCCCTGCCATGACGCGCCGCCTGGAATTCGGCAAGGCGGACGTCAACTATCTGGCGAATCTCTGCCACAACTGCGGTGCGTGCTATCACGCGTGCCAATATGCGCCGCCGCACGAGTTCGGCGTGAACGTGCCGAAAGCAATGGCCGAAGTCCGGCTCGAAACCTACACCGAGTATGCGTTTCCCGCGTCGTTCGGCACGCTGTACAAGCGCAACGGCTTGACCGTGTCGGTCGCGCTGGCGGCCGGACTCGCGCTGTTTCTGCTGCTCGGTACGGCATTGCACGGCGGCTTGTCCGGCGATGTCGCGCCCGCGAACTTCTACGCGATCTTCCCGCACAACCTGCTTGCCGCGATGTTCGGCATCGTTTTCCTGTTCGCCATTCTCGCGCTCGGCATGGGTGTCACGCGCTTCTGGCGCGACGTGTCGGCCGGAACGGCGAGCGCAAGCGCGCCGGCCGTCGCGGAAGCGGCCAGGAATGCGCTGACGCTCAAGTACCTGGACGGTGGCCACGGCGACGGCTGCAACGAAGAGAACGATACGTTCACGCTGGCGCGGCGCCGTTTCCATCACCTGACGTTCTACGGTTTCATGCTGTGCCTTGCGGCGACCGCCGTCGCGACGCTCTATCACTACGCCTTCGGCCTGGAAGCGCCGTATCCGTTTCCGAGCGTGCCGGTGCTGCTGGGAACCGCGGGCGGCATCGGACTGATCGCGGGGCCGGCGGGATTGCTGTGGCTGAACCTGAAACGCGTCACCGAGCGTGGCGATGCCCGTCAGCGTCCGATGGACCGCGGCTTCATCGCGCTCCTGCTTCTGACGAGCACATCCGGTCTCGCGCTGCTCGCACTCCGCACGACCTCGGCGATGCCGTCGCTGCTCGCAATTCATCTCGGCATCGTGATGGCGCTGTTCGCCACGCTGCCTTACGGAAAATTCGCGCACGGCATCTTTCGATCGGCGGCGCTGCTCAAATCGTCGATCGAGAAGCGTCAACGCAACACACTGAGCCTCGGTTCGGATTAGCCCGTTACCCGGGTACGCCCTGGGTGCCCATCACTATAGACAAGAAGCAGGAGACGCAATGAACCGTACCGAACCGATCGCCGCTACGCCCGGCGTTTCGCCCACGACAAGGGCCGCCGCCGTGTTGCGTGTGACGAGCGGCAATTTCATCGAACAGTTCGATTTCTTTCTGTTCGGTTTCTACGCGACATCGATCTCGAAGATCTTCTTTCCGTCCACCAGCGAGTTCGCCTCGCTGATGCTCACCTTCGCCGTGTTCGGCGCGGGCTTTCTGATGCGTCCGCTCGGTGCGATCTTTCTCGGCGCGTATATCGACAAGGTCGGACGGCGCACCGGGTTGATCGTTACGCTGTCGATCATGGCGAGCGGCACCATTCTGATTGCCTGTGTGCCCGGGTACGCGACCATCGGCCTGCTCGCACCCGCGCTCGTGCTGCTCGGGCGTCTGTTGCAGGGTTTTTCCGCAGGAGCGGAACTCGGCGGCGTGTCCGTCTATCTTGCGGAAATGGCGACGCCCGGCAACAAAGGTTTCTACACGAGCTGGCAGTCGGCGAGCCAGCAGGTGGCCATCGTCGTGGCTGCCGCCATCGGTTACAGTCTGAACGAGTGGTTGTCCGCACAGCAGATCGCCGCATGGGGCTGGCGCGTGCCGTTCTTTATCGGCTGTGCGATCGTACCGTTCCTGTTCGTGTTGCGCCGCTCGCTGCAGGAGACCGCCGCGTTCGAAGCGCGGCGGCATCATCCGCGGGCACGCGACATTTTTGCGATGCTGCTCGGCAACTGGCGCACCGTGATCGGCGGCATGCTGCTGACGGCCATGACCACCACCACCTTCTATCTCATCACGGTCTATACACCGACGTTCGGCAAGTCGGTACTGAAGCTGTCCACCTCGGACAGCCTGATGGTGACCCTGCTTGTGGCTGCATCGAATTTCATCTGGCTTCCCATCGGCGGCACGATTTCCGACCGCATCGGCCGCAAGCCGTTGCTGCTCGCCATTTCCGTACTGGCGATCTTCACGGCCTATCCGGCGCTGTCCTGGCTTGCCGATGCGCCGAGCTTTGCGCGCATGCTGATCGTGCTGCTGTGGTTCTCGTTCTTCTTCGGCATGTATAACGGCGCGATGGTCGCCGCGCTCACCGAAGTGATGCCAGTCGAAGTGCGCGTCGCGGGTTTCTCGCTGGCATTCAGTCTCGCGACGGCGCTGTTCGGCGGTTTTACGCCGGCGGTATCGACGTATCTGATTCAGGCCTTGCACGACAAGGCCGCACCCGGCTACTGGCTGAGCTTCGCCGCGCTCTGCGGCTTGTGCGCGACGCTCGGGCTGTACCGTCGCCGCGCGGACAGCAACGCGTCGGCGGCATCGTCGGCCTGATAGCGAGGCTCCATATGGCGGCCCGCAGATGGCGGCGACAACCGCAGGGGTGAGCCAACACATCGCCGCCAGCAGCACGAGCCAGAACGCCAGCAGGAAATGCCAATAAAAGGCACCCAGCGAAATGGCGCGTTGAGCCCGGAGCGGGTCGCCATGGCGGCTGTGCGATCGTCGCGGCCCAGGCGATCAACCCGCCGAGCACGTGCAATCCGTGCAGGCCCGTGAGCAGGTAAAGGAAGCTGTTGGAAGGACTGGCGATGACGGTTTGCCCGGCCGCCGACAGCATGCGCCACGCGGTGAGTTACCCGATCACGAACACGGCGGCCAGCAAGCCGCCGCATATGAGCCACGCCCCGCGATTCACGGTCAACCGCCGGGCACGCTGCATGGCAACGCTTGCCAGCGCGTGCGCGCCGGTGTTCCACCACCGCAGCGCCGGATGCGGGATCGGCTGCCAGTCCGGCTCGTGCATGCGCATGCCGTACCCGAGCAGCAGCAGTGAAAACAATGCCGTCGCAACGGCAATGAACACGATCAGGCCGGTGCGGCTGGCATTCGGCAGGACTGAAGGGCGACCTCAGCATTCAGTCAGGCCGGGTTCCGGGTTTGCGGGTGTCACGGGAAAACCGGTGACGTAGGCTCGCCGCCCTCCAGATCCGCGTTCGGAAAATGCCGGGCGATCATCTGCTCGATTTCCTGTTCTCGCAATGCCGGCACGTCGGCCATGATCAGAATCTGGCCTTGCTTGATCGCTTCACGGAATCGCTGGAGTCGCGCGTTCGGCTCGGCGATGCCGATCATCCCGGCGGTCCATGCGCCGAATCCCGCGCCCACCATCGTCAACGCGACGACGGCGCCGCCCGCGATCACGAGCTCCGCAGGAGGGTAAACAAGCGCGACGAGACCGATGAGCGCGCCCGTTGCGCCGCCGAGTGCGACACCCCGCTCGAGCGCGTGCACCACATCGCTGCTTTGCAGCAGAGATGCTTCGGGTAACTCATCGAGTGTGACACTGTGGTCGGCGAGAACGTGGATATGGCGCCAGATGATGCGCGCGCGGAGCAGGTCGTCCACGATCGCCTTCGCCATCTGCGTGTCGGGTGCGAGGAAATAGAGGCGCCTCATGTCGGCCCCCTTTTTCAGTCCGGAGTACGTTCTATTTTATGTCGGCGTCGGAAATGTGGCGCCGCGCGCGGAGTTCTTCCCGCGAGCATGTGCGGCCCGGCGCCCCCGAGCAGTGTCGAGCTTGAATCTCCCGATAAAACAGCGGGTGCCGCCGGGTTCCAGGATATTGACGCAAACACCGTCCAGGCACCCGGCGACGCTCGTTGCGTCATCGCCCGTTGCCGGCGTCCGAAGGCAGGAAACGCTCCACCAGTCGGGCCAGAACGCGGACCCGACGACCAGATTCTCGTCGTTGAAGTCGTATGTCGTGCTGTGTAGCGTGTTCCCGCGGTGACGCCTCCAGGATGGCGTGGCGCTTCCTACTGGCAGCACCGACCTGGCGCGACCGCATCGTAAGGATGGCTGACGCTTGCGCCGATCACGCACACGGCGCGACCGACGCGCCGACGATTCCATGCCGCCGCAGCGAATCCGCGACGAAGCCCGATGCCTTCATCTCCTCGACGAACGCGCCGAGCAACGCGGCGGCAGCTTCGCCGCGGCTCTTCGGCACACCCATTGCCTGGCGGATCACCATGAAGCGCTCGTCGAGCAGGCGCAGGCCCGTCGTCTTCGCCGCATCGGCCTCGAGTTGCTGCTTCACGCCCGCCGCGACTTCGAGCTGCTGCTCGACGAACGTCTGCACGACGGCCTGCGATGTCGGTGCGCGCACGATCTGCGCGGCCTTCAGTTCGCGCGTGAGGAACAGGTCGTATGCGCTGCCCTTGCCGACGGTCACGCGATTGTGCGGCTGGTCGACGTCCGCGTTGTCGCGGATCGTCGAATCGGCGCGCACGAGATAGAAGCCTTCGATCAGCCCGTAAGGTTCGGTGAACGCGACCGTTTCGCCGCGCAGCGGATCGATCGCGAAGAAGCCGAAATCGGCGCGCTCGTCGGTCAGCGCCTGCACCGACTTGCCGGCCGTGTCGAACACGACGAGTTCGAGTTCGGCCGACAGCCGCTCGGCAAACGCGCGCGCGAGGTCGATCGATACGCCGAACGGCTCGCCGGTGGCCGGGTCGCGGTTCGCGAGGATCGGATTGCCGAGATTGATCGACGCGCGCAGCTTGCCCGCCGGCGTGAATGCGGAGAGAACGGAAGGATCGATGGTCATGAGAGGGCTCGTATGGAATCGGATGGGCCGGAACGGCGAACGGTCAGCGCGCCGAGGCAGCGTCGTGCGCGACGGATCGGTTTGCGCGTTGCGGCGATCGCTTCGCTTCGATTACTTCACCGCGACTTCCGTATGCACGACTTGCGGCGGGCTCTTGAAGAACGGCCCGGCCAGTTGCCGCCACGCCCGGAAGTCGTCCGATTGCCGGAAATGCACCATGTGATCGTCGACGGTGTCCCATTTGACGACGAGCAGGTAGCCGCCGTCGCGCTCGATCACGCGGTGCAGCTCGGCGCCGCCGCAGCCGCGCGCGCGGGCGAACAGCGGGAGCGCCTGGCGAACCGCCGATTCGAATTGCTCGGCCTGCGACGGATCGATTTCGAGCGATGCCATTTCCAGAATCATGAATGAATGCTCCATGCGGGGTGAATGATGCGACGGGCGCGCCATGCTCGACGCGTTCCGCAACGATACCGGAAGTCCGCATCGCGCGTTCCGGATGCCGTCTCGCGCGCGATCCACCGTGCGCCCGATGCCGCCGATCGGCTCATACGAATCAGCGTTTTCCCCAATATGGAATGCGCGTCAGGCGCCGATGTCACAGAGGTAGTGAAGATAAATACTCCGAGGCGAGCCATGACGACATCCGCGATGAACGGAACGAATGATGCACCACCCGAAACGATCGCCGAAGCCGCGTCCGGCAACGCCGTCGCCCCTGCGTCGATCCTGCTGGTCGACGACGAACCGAGCGTGCTGTCCGCGCTCAAGCGCGTGTTGCGGCCCGCGCGCTACGAGATCCTGACCGCCGAAAGCGGAGAAGCCGCGCTGGACATCCTGGCGTCGACCGAGGTCGACCTGATCGTGTCGGACATGCGCATGCCGAACCTGAGCGGCGCGGCATTTCTGGCCCGTGCCCGCTCGCTGTACCCGGACACGATGCGTATCCTGCTCACCGGCTATTCCGACATCGCGTCGATCGTGGAGGCCGTCAACGAAGGCGGCGTATATCGCTACCTGAACAAGCCGTGGGACGACCACGACCTGCTGATGACCATCGAGCAGGCGCTCGAACAGCGGCGCCTGCGCGGCGAGGCCGCGCGGCTGGCGGCGCTGACCGAAGCGCAGAACGAAACGCTGCGCCGCTTCAACACGGAACTCGAAACGCAGGTTCGCGCGCGCACCGAGGAGCTCGGGCAGACCGTGATGTTTCTCGAAGCGGCGCAGCACGACCTGAAAAGCAGTTTCACCGCGATGGTGCAGGTCTGCGCGAGCATGATCGAGATGCGCTGCGGGTCGGCGAGCGGGCATGCGATGCGCGTCGGCGAAATCGCGCGCCGTCTCGCGCTGTCGGCGGGGATGAGCAGCCTGCACGCGCAGGACGTGTATTTCGCGGGGCTGCTGCACGGCATCGGCAAGCTGTCGCTGCCCGACGAGCTGTTGCACAAGCCGATCGTGAAGATGACGACGGACGAACACAGCCTGTTCCAGCAGCATCCGCTGCGCGCGCAGATGGTCCTCACACCGGTCGCGCAATTGCACAAGGTCGCGTCGATCGTGCTGCACCAGTACGAGCGATTCAATGGACGCGGCACGCCGGACGGGCTCGTGGGCGACGCGATTCCGCTCGGCTCGCGGATCGTCGCGATCGCGCGCGATTTCGAAGGGCTGCGCAACGGCGAAATCGGTTCGCCGCATTCGATCGAGCAGGCGATCGACGTGCTGCACTCCCAGGCCGGCGTGCGTTACGACCCGTTGCTGGTCGCGCGCTTCATCGAACTGGTGCGGGATCCGGCGAGCCTGCGCATCGCGGCGTCCGTCGCGGAAATCCGGTCCGAGCAGCTGCGCGAGGGCATGCAGCTCGCCGATGATCTGCGCACCCATCGCGGCGTGCTGCTGATGACGAAGGGCAGCGTGATGTCGGCGCACCAGATCGAGCTCGTGCGCCGTTTCGAGGCGCGCGAAGGCACGGCGTTCGACATCCTCGTGCTGACGGGCACCGCAGCGTCGGAGTCGGCGTCTGCGCCGGGCGGCACGCCGCCTGCGTGACGTTGCGCGGACTGCTCGGCCGCTGCGTGCGAGCGGTCGCACATCGCGGCAACGCGTTCATTTCGACGGGGGCGCTCGATCATGCATGGCACCTACAACCTGCTGCTAGTCCTGCTGTCGCTCGTGATCGCGACGCTGGCCTCCTATACGGCGCTCGATCTGGCCGCATTCATTTCGCTGCTTGAGAATCCGGCGCTCAAGCGCGCGTGGCTGGCGGGCGGCGCGGCCGCGATGGGCACCGGAATCTGGTCGATGCATTTCGTCGGCATGCTGGCGCTGTCGCTGCCGATTCCGCTGGGCTACGCGTTGCCGGATACCGGCGCGTCGCTGGCGATCGCCGTGCTCGTGTCGTATTTCGCGCTGAACGTCGTCACGCGCGCGCGGTTGAGCCGCCGGCGCTTGCTGGCGGGCGGTGTGCTGATGGGCGCCGGAATCGTCGGAATGCACTACACGGGTATGGCCGCGATGCACATGGCGCCCGGCATTCGCTACGATCCCGCGCTGTTCGCGGCGTCGATCGGCGTCGCGGTGATCGCATCGACCGTCGCGCTCTGGATGGCGCAGACGTTGCGCGCGCAACAGGCGCGCCATGCGACGGCGCAGCGCATCGGCGCCGCGCTGATCATGGGCATCGCGATCACGGGCATGCACTACACGGCGATGGCGGCCGCGCATTTCGCGCCGGACGCGCGCTGCGGCGCCGCGAACGGCATCGACGCGCCGTGGCTCGCGACGACCATCGCGCTGTTCACGATGGCGACGCTGATCGTCACGCTGCTCGTCTGCCGCTTCGATGCGCGCACGACCTTCCTGCGCGGGATGACGGACACGCTCGAACGGCTGGTTCGACTGCGCACCGCGGAGCTCGAAACGGCGTTGCGGCGCTACGAACAGACGACGGCGATGCTGCAGCGCACGCGCGAGAACATGGCGACCGAGATCGACGAACGGCGGGCGGCCCAGAGTCGGCTCGAACAGGAGAAGGACGAACAGCGGCGCCTGCTGCGCGCACTCGAGGAAACCCACGTGCAGTTGCTGCAATCGGAAAAGCTCGCGTCGATCGGTCAGCTCGCGGCCGGCGTTGCGCACGAGATCAACAATCCGATCGGCTTCATCAGCGCGAACCTCAATACGCTGAGAACGTGGGTGCGAAGCCTGCTCGACGTGATCGCAGCGCATGACGCCGCGCTGACGCAGCTGGAACCGGCGACGCGCGATGCGCTGACGGCGATGCGCGGCGCGGCCGATCTGGACTACGTGCGCGACGAGATCGTGACGCTGATCGACGAATCGATCGACGGCGCGTTGCGGGTGCGCCGTATCGTGCAGGACCTGCGCGATTTCTCGCGACCGGGTAGCGGCGAGTGGAGCGTGGTGGACATTCACGCGGGCCTGGAGAGCACGCTCAACGTCGTTCACAACGAGCTCAAGTACAAGGCCGACATCGTCCGCGACTACGGCGACGTGCCGCAGGTCGAATGCCTTCCGTCGCAGTTGAACCAGGTATTCATGAACCTGCTGGTCAACGCGGCGCACGCGATTCCGGTGCGCGGCGTGATCACGATTCGCACGTCGAGCGACGGCGAACAGGTGTCGATCGCGATCAGCGATACCGGAACCGGCATGACGCCCGACGTCGTTCGGCGGATCTTCGATCCGTTCTTCACGACGAAGCCGGTCGGGCAGGGTACGGGGCTGGGGCTGTCGGTGTCGCACGGCATCGTCGAGCGTCATCGCGGCGCAATCGATGTGACGAGCGAGCCGGGGTGCGGCACGACGTTCTGTGTCCGTCTGCCGATCCGACGCGCGGCCGGCAGTGCGGATGCGGCAGCGGAAGTCGGGCAGCAGGCATGACCGCGCAATGACGCGCCGTCATCGTGCCCGCCTGCGCCGCCTGCGAAAGAAATTCCAGAACATCGCGGTCGCGTCCGGCCCTGTCGCGGAGTGGAACGCCTCGCGCGGATCGCCGCCGCTCCACGCATGCGCCAGGCGGCGGACGATGCAGACCCGCACGATCAGCCGGCCGCCGCGCAGATAGTCGGTGTAATCGACATCGTCTTGCGTGTAGGTATGTTGCTCGCCGACGCGCAGTTCACCCTGCTCGTCGACGAGCCGATTGATGCGCGCGAACGCGATGCCGAGCTGCCGCGCGTTTTGCTCGGCGACGACCGAATCGAGTCCGCCATGCACGACGAGCGCGGGCATGCCCGGATAAGCGCGCACGTCGACGCAGGTGTCGACGACGCCGATCGGATCGTCGCGCAGGCCGCGGCGCATCAGGCTCATCGCGGCCATCGTCGACAACGGCGGCGCGATGGCCGGACCCGAGTGCAGGCCGACGGCCGCGAACAGGCCGGGGGATTCGATCGCGAGCCGTGCCGCGAGCCCCGCGCCGGCCGACATGCCGGCCAGATAGATCCGGTCGCGGTCGAATCCGCGCGCCTGCACGAGCTCGTCGATCAGCGACGCAACGGCCGGCGCCTCCGACTGCGACGCATCGCCATGCCAGTTCCAGCAACGATGCGAGTGGGCGGTTTTAGCCTGTTCGGGAAACAGCACGGCAAACCCCGCGCGTTCGGCGATGCGGCAGATGCGCGTGCCCGCGGCGAACGACTCGGCCGTCTGCTTGCAACCGTGCAGCATCACGACGACGGGCATGCCCTCGCTCGACGCCGAAGTGGCGGGCAGGTATAGCGCGTAGGCGAGATGGTTGACGAGGCGGCCTGCGGCCGGGCGCGCGGAATGAAACGACCGCAGCCACGTGCCGGGTGCGTGGTGCGGCGACGTTCGCGCGGCGGGCGCCGATTCTATGCGACGCGGTGGCCGCATGTTGGCGGAGCGCTTGGCCGCTACCGCCGGTTTGGTAGTCTTCCTTTTGGGTCGCGTACTTGCCGCGGCGGAAAACAGATCGAACGGCCGTAGCCAGAGGCTGGATTTTTTCCTGGGCATGGACGAATCTCGTGCCGGCGGCTCGCGCGACTGCATGTGGCGAAGCCCGCCGCTGGATGGAGGACGGATGCGGGTGGCAGCGCACGATGCGTGCCTCGGGCAGCGTTCGCGTCGAAGTGCGGCGGCAACGCCGACACGGGACGCGGATGACCGGCAGAACTCCGCGTCACGTGACGGCGATCCAATAGCGTCCCGATTCGGCCCGGTACGCACCATGCTAGCAGGCGTTGCGCGTGCCGGGTGCGATGGTTCCGTGAACGATGGATGAGTAATCCGACCCCGGCACCGACGGAAAACGATTACATGCGAGCGGACGCCGCCGCTTCACCGATACGTCCACAACCGGTGCACCACGAACATCGTCGGCGGGATCAGCAGCGCGATCGCGACGATTGCCCAGCCGCGCGGCACGTCGAGTAGCTCGGCGGTGTGCGCGAGCAACATCGTTTCGGCGAAGCCGGCCAGCGCGGCGGTCAGATAGCGGAGCAGGTTGCGAGAATGCACGGTCGACGAGAAGCTCCACAGCGTATTCGCGAGATACGAGAACGCGGTGGCGCAGACGAACGCGACGGCGTTGGCGATCACCTGAGTCGCGTCGAACAGCGCGTACATCGCGGATGCGACCAGCATGTGCAGCGCGGTCGAGCCGAGCCCGGACAGGCCGAAGCGCGCGAGCCGCACGCGCTCGGCATAAAGCAGTTCGAACATTGCCGGCTCCGCTGCTCAGCGTGCGCCCACGCGCACGCGCGCCGGCTGTGCGCGGCGGCGAGCGTTCGGGCGCCGCGCATCGCGCGCGATCGGCAGCTCGATCACCTTGGCGTGCGTCTGGTAGCGGCGGCGAATCAGATAGACGGGGCGTTGCTTCGACTCGTCGTAGATGCGTCCGATGTACTCGCCGACCACGCCGATGCCGATCAGCTCGATCCCGCCGATGAACAGCGTCACCGACAGCAGCGACGGATAGCCGAGCACCGGGTTGCCGAACAGCAGCGTGCGGCCGACGATGAACGCGCCATACAGGAATGCGAGCGCGGCGATGCCGAGGCCGATGTAGGTCCAGCTGCGCAGCGGCACGGTGCTGAAGCTCGTGATCCCCTCCAGCGCGAAGTTCCACAGCTTCCAGCCGGAGAATTTGGAGTGCCCGGCGCTGCGCGCCTCGCGTTGATACTCGATGATCACGGTCTGGTAGCCGACCCACGCGAACAGGCCCTTCATGAAGCGATGGCGCTCGGGCAGGCTGCGCAGCGCGTTGACGACCTTGCGGTCCATCAGCCGGAAGTCGCCGACGTTCTCCGGCAGCTTCACGTCGGACAGCATGTTGTGCACGCGGTAGTAGATCGCGGCGGCGGTGCGCTTCGCGAACGAATCGCACGCGCGGTTGCTGCGCTTCGCGGCGACGACTTCGGCGCCGTCGCGCCAGTGCTCGAGCATGACCGGAATCAGGCTGGGCGGGTCCTGCAGGTCGGCGTCGAGCGGAATCACCGCGTCGCCGGCCGCTTCGTCGAGGCCGGCCGTCAGCGCCGCTTCCTTGCCGAAGTTGCGGGTGAGATCGATGACGCGCACGCGGCGATCGGTCATGCTGACGCGGATCAGGCGCTCGAGCGTGTCGTCGCGACTGCCGTCGTTCACGCAGACGATCTCGAAGCGCAATGCATCGAGACCGGCCATCAGCGGAATCACGACGTCGAAGAAGCGTTCGACGGCCTCGCCTTCGTTGTAGAACGGTACGACCAGCGAGACGAGCGGTGTGTAGAGTGGTTCGCGCATGATGGGTTCCCCTGTAATGACGTGCGTGTCAGCGGCCGGTGCCGAAGGTCGGGCGGCCGGTGCGGCGCAGTCCGTGCGCCGGGCGGTGGTGTGAGCGGACCGGATGCGGGAATCCGGTCTCGGTCGAGTTGTCGCGTGCGTCGGGCATCGACGGCACGTCGTGCCTTTCTCGTGCGATCCGGCTGACGAGCATCGCCAGCGACGCCAGCGTGACGAGCGGCATGAACTGGAACGGCAGGTGCGTGACGATTGCGAGGCCGGCCAGCGGCGTTACCCACATCAGCAGCAGCCATTCGCGATCCAGGCGTCGCCAGCCGTGCGTCCACGCATAGCGCGCATACCACGCGATCACGAGCCCGTACCAGGTCAGGTCGTAGTCGTACAGGTACGGGCTGACCATCAGGCATGCGCACGCGAGCGTGGCGGCACGCAACGCGTACGAACACGCGCCACGCCATGCGTACACGACGGCGATCGCGGCGGCGGCGGCCGACAGCAGCTGCAGGCCGCGCGCGACATGAGCTGGCCACCCCGCGAGGGTGGCCAGCGCGAACACGGTCGGCATGCGCGCGAGCTTGACGTGCCCCGCGTTGACCGTCTGATACGCGTCGTTGATGCCGTGCACGAAGGCGATCCACGATCCGATGCCGAACGAGAGCGTCGTCAGTAGAACGCCCACGGCGATCGTCGTGGCCCACGCGGCCAGTGCGCGCCATTGCCCGGCGCACAGCAGCGCGAGCGGGAACAGCACTGCCATCTGCGGCTTCATCGTCAGCAACCCGAAGCAAATACCGGCGATGACGGGCCGGCGATTGAGCGTCAGCAGCCCGAAGCCGGCGAGCGTCGCGGTAAGCAGGCTCGTCTGCCCGACGATCACCGTAAGGAACGCACCGGGGAACGCAATCGCGCAGAGCAGTGCAGCATCGCGCTGCACGATCGAGCGGATCGTCATCGCGAACAGCACGCAGGTAACGCCGAGCCACAACACCAGCGCGAGCAGGTACGGCATCCAGCCGAGCGGCAGCACCAGCAGCAACATGGTCGGCGGATAGAGCCAGGGCAGCGAGCCGTCCGCCGCATTCATCGTCGGAATCGCGAGTTTCTCGATTGCGAACAGCGACGAGAAGTGCCACGCGTCCACCGCATGCCCGAGCGCGGCGAGTCGTGCCGCGCTCCAGATCGGGGCGAGATCCTGCGCGAGCGGTTCGGGCACGCCCGTGTGCGACGCATGCACGCGCGCAAGATAGACGCAGATGAACAGCAACTCGGTGAACAGTACCGCCGTCGCGTACAGACGCACACGATCACGATTGAGCCAGTGCGGGAATCGCCGCGGCCCGGCGATCGGCAGCTCCGGATGGGCATCGATGGCCGAATCGACGCGCAGAAGGGAGAGCGGCGATTTCATGGCGCATTCCGCGACCCGAGGGTCGAGCGACGCACGACGACGAAAAGAACGGCAAGCAGCACGACCGGCCCGATCTGCGGCAGCTTCGTGATGCGGTTGAACACCTCGAATACCGGCAGCAGCCACGCGAGCACGATCACGATCTGATCTCCCGGCAGCCAGCCTTCGTCCAGCCCGTGGGCGACCAGGCAGAACACCGCGATGCCGAGCCACGCCAGTTCGTAATGCCAAAGATAGGGCGTGGTCAGCAGTGTGGCGACGACGAGCGCCGCGGCGCGCAGCCGCATGTCGTCCGTGCGGCGCCAGACCTGAATGGCGGCGGAGATGGCGAGCAGCCCGACGGCGATTTGCGCGGCAAGCGCGACGGGAATCGATGCACCCGCGAGGCGCAGCGCCGCGAACGGCGTGGGCGAGACGAACCAGTAGGCGGGAAGGGTGAAATGCATGCCGCGCACGATCGACATCGCATGAGCCAGCCCGTTCAGGGAGCCCGTGCCGGTCAGCGCGACGCCGGCCACCGCGAACAGCACGGTCGTGATCGCCGCCGACATGAAGGTTCGCCACGACCGCGTCGCGATCAGCACGAACGGAAACACCATCGCCATCTGTGGCTTGATCGCGAGCAACCCGATCAGCATGCCGGCGACGATCGGGCGTCGGCCAAGGAAATGCAGTGCGAGTGCGGCGATGCCGGCGGTGAGGATGCTGTTCTGCCCGTACAGCACGGACGCGAACACGCCGGAGTAGGCGAGCACGACGAGCGCGGCGGCGCGCGGAACGGGCAGGTGCGCACGCAGGCCCGACAGTCGCAGCACGGCGTACGCATAGCATAAAAGACTGCCCGCAAAAAAGAGGAAATACGCGGGCAGGAAAGGCACGAGGGCAACCGGCGCGATGAACAGCAGCATCGTCGGCGGATAGAGCCAGGGCAGCGATTGGTGACCGATATAGGCACCGAACTGCGCGACCTCGGCATGAGAGAAGAAGACCGGGTCGTAGGTCGACGCGGCATGACCTTGCAGCACGAGCTGCGACGCGGTCCAGAAGACGGAGAAGTCGACACCCGGGCGGGCAGTCGTCTGCGACGTGAAGGTATCCGTCACGACACCCCAGATGACCAGAAAGGTCACGCACAGAAGCAGCATGACGCAACTGTACGGAACGATCCGGTCAGCCGTCAGCCATTGAGCACAGCGTTTGGCGCGATAGCGTACTCCACGATTGGCTGTGTACATGATGCCCCGTTTGCGGTGAAGGCTGCCTGATCTGCCGCAACCTTTTTGTGTTGTCGTTTATCCGGATCGAATCGCGCTCGATGGCGCTGTCCGGTGAATGCATTGTTGGAGAAAAAATCGTGAGACGCAAACCGCGGGCCGAATCGCGAAATGGCGATTCGACCGCGACGCGGCTGAAAAGCGGGTTTTCTGGTCTGAGAAAACCGTACCGGCGCAAATGATGTTTCTCGCTTGAAACATTCCGGGTTTTTGGCCGGTCTGGCGGTATGCCGAAGGCACGTCGGCGGACGGGCGACATGGATTCGGGAAAATCCCGAGAAAATTTTTTTGAGCCCTTGCACAGCGCGACCGGGCGCAGCCGGCACGCGGCGCCGGGCGGCAGGCGTATATCAAATCTGAAACATTTTGTGCAGCGCGCCGAAACCCGATTGTCGGGTGATTCGACGGAACCCTTGCTGCGCCTGGTTTTCCTTCCCGCTGGCCTGCTCTTTGCGTCAAGGTCCGCACGACAGTCGACGACGTGATGAACGACCGGTTGAAGCAACGGACAGACAAGACCGGATTCAATCACCTGCGGAAAGCAATGGATCGAGGGCGCGTCGGGGAATACGCCGCCCAGGCCTTGAAAACCGCCGAAACGTCGACCGGGCGAAACAGGCGACGGCATCGTCCGCGCAAAAAGAATCACATGACAGCATTTGGGGAATAAAAATGAAAGACCAGAGCACGCCGCGGCTCGCATGCCGCGAAGAAAGCCCGCAGTCGCAACGACGCGTTTGCGTCATTCGCTCAATCCGTATTCATGCCCGGAGCGGTCGCCTCGCCGTTCTGCTCGATCGCGTCATTCGCCGGATCGCAGCACGCATGCATATCGCACGCATCAGCTCACCGGCAATCGTTCGCCAGGCCAGGCTCGTACCCTGCCGTGTGCGTCGCTGAGCGCGGCATCCGAATCCGTTTGTTGTGCCGGTAGTACCCGCTCCCCGCGTCGATCCGCGACAACGGGGTTTTCATAGTAGTGCGAAAGGAGAGTAGCCATGTCCACGTTCATCCAGAAGATCCGCGGTTTCGTTCAAGACGAACAAGGCGTGACGGCCATCGAATACGGCCTGATTGCCGCATTGATCGCAGTCGGCCTCGTTGCAGCACTGACGCTGGTCGGGAACGATCTCAAGACCGTCTTCAACACGATTGCAGACGATCTCAACGCGGCGATCTGAATGGCGGGGCGACGAATGGCTGGTCCGGCCCGTTCGTCGCCATCCCGTCGCTCGTGCAGGGCCGGACATTCAACCCAACAGATGTCGAATGGACCGAACGGCGGATGACTCGGCCGGTGCAGTGCTCGAGTCTCCCCCGCTCTCCTGGTCAACCGATTCGGAGGCTGTCATGCGGACCAGCGGACGTGCGGTAGCGGTAGCGGTAGCGCGATGGATCGACGACGAGCAGGGCGTGACATCGATCGAATACGCGCTGATCGCGGCAGTCTTCGCCACCATCGTACTGGGAAGCGTGGTCGTCCTGAAAGGATCGGTTCAAGACGCGTACGACACGATCGCGTCGATCGTGACCACGGCCGTCAATACCGCATTGGGTCAGTGATCCAGACCATTACAGCCAATCGAGGTTCGCCATGTTGCCTGCTGCGCTGCCTTACCCGGTTCCGTTGTGCGTGACCGTGCTCGTCGTCGTCGCGGCCAGCACGGACATCACGAGCCGACGCATCCCGAACCGGCTCGTCGCGATCGGGCTGGCCGGCGCGCTGATCGCCCAGTGCGCGCTGCACGGGCTCCAGGCGGGCGCGCTCGCGTGGCTTGCCGGCGCGGCGACAGGCTTCGGCATGCTGCTGCCGTTCTATCTGCTGCGCGGGATGGCCGCGGGCGACGTGAAGCTGATGCTGGCCATCGGCGCATGGGTCGGCGCACAGATGACGTTCTACATCGTGCTGGCCACCTTTCTGACCGGCGGAATCGGCGCGATCGGCGTTGTGTTGCTGCGCGGGCGCCTGCGCCAGATGTGCGCGAACGTCCGGGCGCTGATCGCGCATCGCTCGATGCGCGCGTATGCAGGGGCAACCGACGGCCCCGTGGAAGTCGCGTCGGTCGGCGCGTTGCCGTATGGCGTGGCGATTGCCGCCGGCACGCTGGGCATGCTGTTCGTTTCGTGCGTCTAGCGCGACGAACCCGCAACGAGGATGACACGCACATGAACACGATCTCCACCGAACCGAAGCGCGACGCGCAGGTGACACACCTGCCGCATCCGTCGCCATCGCGGGAGGCGCACATGAAGCCGGGCACGCCGTTGCCTGCCGCACCGCGCTCGCTCGAGGAAACCGGACTGAGCCAGGCGTTCGTCGCGGGGCTCGTGCTGAAGTCGACGCTGGTGCTCGGTCGCCCGTCATACGGCGAGCTGATCGAGCGCCACTGCCTGCCGCTCGCGGTGCTCGACGACGTCTTCGCGTTCCTGGTGCGCGAGCATCTGGTCGAACTGACCCATCGCGGCAAGACGGACCTCGACGTGACATTCCGCCTGACGGACGCGGGCCGCGTGGCCGCGCTCGAGGAGTCCGCGCGCAGCAGCTACAGCGGGCCCGCGCCGGTGACGCTCGATGCGTATCTCGCGTGCGTGTCCGCCCATTCGGTGCGCAAGCTGCGCGTGGCGCAGAACGACGTGTGGGCCGTATTCGAAGGCGTCGTGATGGACACGCAGATTCTCGACTCGGCGGCCGCCGCGCTCAATTCCGGACGTCCGTTGCTCATCTACGGCCCTGCCGGCAGCGGCAAGACGTTCCTCGCCGAGCGGCTCGGCGCGTTGATGGGCGGCCACGTACCCGTGCCGTATGCGATCCATGCCGCCGGGGAAGTGATCCAGATCCACGATCCGCTCGTGCATGTCGATGCGCCGTCGCAACCGGCGGGCCGGTCGGTCGATCGCCGCTGGCGCCTGTGCGAGCGGCCGGTCGTGATGTCGGGCGGCGAACTGACGCTCGACGAGCTCGACCTGCGCCGCGATGAAGCAGCGGGCTTCTACCAGGCGCCGCCGCACATGAAGGCGAACATGGGCATGTACATCATCGACGATCTCGGCCGCCAGCGTGTCGAGCCGCGCGACCTGCTCAACCGCTGGCTGCGCCCGCTCGATCGCGGTGTCGATTTCCTGACGCTCGAGTCCGGCAATCGATTCGTGCTGCCGTTCGACGTGTGGCCGGTGTTCTCGAGCAACCTGGCGCCGGAACAGTTCGCCGACGACGCATTCCTGCGCCGGCTCGGCTCCAAGCTTCACGTCGGCCCGCTGTCGATCGACCACTACCGCGCGGTGTTCGACAGCGCATGCGAGTCGCTCGGACTGGTGGCGACGCAGGACGCCTTCGACTATCTGCTGCACCGGCTGCACCTGCCGACCGGCAAGGCATATCTCGCATGCTTCCCGATGGATCTGCTGCGCCTCGTCGCCGCCGGCGCGCGGTATCGCGGCGATCCGCCCGAGGTGACGCACGACGCGCTGCACGACGCATGGGCCAGTTATTTCGGCACCGCACCCGAACGCGACGGCGGATATCTGCCGCCTGCCGAGCGCGGCGGTCACACGTACATAAGCGGTTGAGCCGTTTCTTTCACGATTCGTTGAGGAGCATTGCCATGAAAAACAGTCGAGCGCTCATGATGCTGATCGTCGCGATGGTCGCGGGGCTCGCCGCGGTCGTGTTCGCGTCCCGCTGGTTGATGAATACATCCAGCAGCTCGGTCACGTCGGTCGCGGTGGCGACCACCGACCTCAACCTGGGCGAGCCGCTCGGGCCGAACCAGATCCGGCTGGTGAGCTGGCCGTCGGGCAGCGTGCCGACCGGCGCGTTCACCGACACGAAGGAACTCGAAGGGCGCGTCGTGCGCACGAGCCTCGCGCGCGGCGAGCCGGTGATCGAGTCGAAGCTCGCGCCGGTCGGCACGAAGGGCGGGCTGTCCGCCGTGATCGCCGACGGCAGCCGCGCGATTACCGTGCGCGTGAACGACGTGGTCGGCGTCGCGGGCTTCGCGCTGCCGGGCAACTACGTCGACGTGATCGTCAACACGCAGGAACAGCAGGGCAAGACCGACGGGCAGAGCATCTCCAAGATCGTGCTCGAGCACATCCTGGTGCTGGCCGTCGCGCAGCAGGTGAGCCGCGACGACACCGCACCGAAGGTCGTCAATGCGGTCACGCTCGAAGTCACGCCCGAACAGGCCGAGCGCCTCGACCTCGCGCGCAGCGTCGGCACGCTGTCGCTCGTGCTGCGCAACCAGGTCGACCAGAAGACGCTGACGACCGACGGCGCGACGAAGTTGACGCTGCTCGGCAAGGCGCCGGTACCCGATGCGCCGCCCGCACCGGCTCACGAACACGTCCGGACCGTGCGCGTGCACGTTGCATCGCACGCGGCACCGGAAGCGCGGCGCGATTGTGTCGGTGTACTGACCGGCGTGCGGGGCAGCGTCGAATGCTTCTGAAGCCATAGACCAAACATCCAGATAAACAGATTAACCAGATCGGCCGCCGTCAGGGCACGGCGACCTTGGAAGTCGACAACCGGCGGCTCGCCGGTCACTCGGGGGATCAGACGAAATGAAGATCAATCCGCAACATTCAGGTACCGGCCCGGTGCGCACGCGCATTGCACGGGGCACGATGATGGCCGCGATCCTGTGCACGGGGTGGCTGACGGTCTACAGCGCGCTCGCCCAGGAAGGCGCGGAATCGGCCGCGCTGACGAAGGGCGGTGCGAGCGCGCCGGCTGCCGTCGCCAAGGGGCCGATGCAGATGACGATCAGCATGGCGCCGGCGCCTGCCGCGGCGCCCCCCGCATCGGCGGGCCCGCTGCGCGGACCGAATTGCGTGGGCGCGGTGCGCGACTCGACCAGCGTCAGCGTGCCGCTCGGCAAGTCGCTGCTGGTGCCGATGCCGGAGCCGGTCCGCAACCGGACGATCGGCAATCCGGCCGTCGCGCAGGCGACGATGGTGTCGCCGCAGACGCTCTACATCCTCGGGCTGTCGGTCGGCACGACCAACATGATCGTGCAGGGCCGCAGCGGCGCATGCCGCGTGATCGACGTGGCGGTCGGCGCGGACGCCGGCGGGCTGCAGGCGTCGCTGCTGCAGCTGATGCCGAACGAGCGCGACATTCACGTATCGACCGCCGCCGGCACGATCGTGCTGGCCGGCACCGTGTCGAACTCGCAGGCCGCGCAGCAGGCCGTGCAGATCGCCCACGCATACGGCGACAGTGCGGCTGAAGGCGGCAGCAAGGGCGCCGGCGTGCTCAACATGCTGGCCGTCACGTCGCCGCAGCAGGTGATGCTCGAGGTGAAGGTCGCCGAAGTGTCGAAGACGCTGATCAACCAGATGGGCAGCGCATTCAACATCCAGGGCGGCTTCGGCTCGTGGAGCGGCGCGCTCGTCAGCAATCTGCTCGCGGGTGTCGCAAGCGGTGCGGTGTTCAACAAGGCGAACAACAAGCCGTTCAGCGTCGCGGCCGATGCGCAGAACACCGACAACCTCGTCAAGATCCTCGCGGAGCCGAACCTCGTGACGATCAGCGGCCAGGAGGCGACGTTCCTTGCCGGCGGCAAGATCTTCATTCCCGTACCGCAGAGCAGCGGGACGCTCACGTCGTCGATCACGCTGCAGGAAGAGGAGTTCGGCGTCGCGCTGAAGTTCACGCCGACGGTGCTCGGCAACGGCCGGATCAGCCTGAAGGTCGCGCCGGAAGTGTCGGAGCTGTCGCAGACGGGCGTCACGCTGAGCGCGACCAACATCGGCGGCACGTCGATCCTGCCGCTGATCACGACGCGGCGCGCGTCGACGACGGTCCAGATGGGCGACGGCGAATCGTTCGCGATCGGCGGGCTGATCAAGGACAACGCGAGCGGCGCGCTCAAGGCGATTCCCGGTGTGGGCGAAGTGCCGGTGCTCGGCGCGCTGTTTCGCAGCACGTCGTTCCAGCAGGACCGCACCGAGCTGATCTTCGTGATCACGCCGCATCTGGTGAGGCCGCTTCAGACCGCCGACGTGCCGTTGCCGACCGACAGCTTCTCGAAGCCCAACGAAGCAGACGTGTATGCGACCGGCAACATGGAAGGCCGCAAGGGTGTGCGCAAGCCGGACGCGCAACCGGCGAACGGCGCGACGAATGCACCGCAGACGCCGGCACCTGCTCCCGCGCAGCAGTCGACCGCGCCCGCTGCCGCGCTGCCCGCACCGCGGGCGCCGCAGCCCGCCGATGCACCGGCAGCGGTGCCGGCGCAGCCCGAGAAGCCGGCGGCTGCAGCGGCCGCCGCGGCAGGGGCGGTGAACGCCGAATCGGCGCCTGCCGCGCAGCCGCCGTCGCAGCCGCCGTCGCAGCCGCAATCGCAGGCCGACGCGGCCAGTGCGGCACGGATCGCGCGCATCGAAGCCGCAGCCGCGCGCCTCGCGGCGGCCGGCTCCGACACGCCGGCCAAACCCGCGCCGCGTTCGAAGCACAGCCTGCCGGCCGCCGCCCACGCGCAGATCGCGCGGGCGAATGCGGAACCTGCGTCCACCGATCGTTGAAGCCATTCAAGGGGAAGCTCATGAAATCCGCCTACCTCGTATTCGCGCGCCGCGCTGCACTGGCCGTCCCGCTCGCATTCGCGCTCGCCGGCTGCATGTCGTCGACGCCGGTGTGGGACAGCCGCTTCGGCGATTCGGTCCGCGCCGTCACGCAAGCCCAGATCATCGATCCGCACGCCGCCGAACACGCGGCGTCGCGCCCGGGGGTCGACGGCAGCGCCGCCGCGTCCGCGCTCGACAACTACGACAAGTCGTTCAAGCAGCCCGAGCCGAAAGCCAATGCCTTCGTGATCGGGATCGGCAAGTCGTCGGCGCAATAACACAGGCACGCTCAGGGAGAACGCCATGTCCAGGGCAGCTCGTCATCCGAAACTCACGCGTCGCGGCATGCATCGCCAGCAAGGCGCGGTCGCGATCATCGTCGGTCTCGCACTGGCGGTGATGATCGGGTTCGTCGGTCTCGCGCTGGACCTCGGCAAGCTGTACGTCACGCGCAGCGAACTTCAGAACAGCGCCGACTCATGCGCGCTGTCCGCTGCGCGCGACCTCACGACGGCCATCAGCCTGCAGGTCGCGGAAGCGGACGGCATTGCGGCCGGCCACTCGAATTTCGCGTTCTTTCAGCAGAACGCGGTGCAGATGCAGACGGATTCGAACGTCACGTTCAGCGATTCGCTGACCAATCCGTTCCTGACGAAGACGGCGGTGACTACGCCGGCAAACATCAAGTACGTGAAGTGCACGGCGCAGTTGAGCAACATCGCGCACTGGTTCATCGAGATACTCAACACGATCCCGGGCGTGCGGGTCGCGAACGCGGCCCAGGTCTCGGCGAGCGCGATCGCGACGGTGGGCGCCGGGCAGACGACCTGTGCGATCCCGGTGTTCGTGTGCAAGGCGGCTGCCGCCGCGCCGTACAAGGTCGGCGACTGGATCTCGTCGCCTTCCGGCTCGTCGTCGACGTACGGGCCCGGCAACTTCGGCTGGGCCGCGCTCGACGGGTCGACGAACGAGCCGACCATCGCCAGCGAATTGTCCGGCAACACCTGCAACATCACGTCGCCGCCCGACCTCGGGTCGACGGGCCTGAAGGCCGCGTCGCTGCGTGCCTGGAACACGCGCTTCGGGATCTACACGAATGGCGCGAACGGCTCGAGCGGCCAGCCGGACTTCACCGGCTACGCGTACGTCGGCCCCAAATACGGGCCGCCGGGAACCGCGGGCATCGTCGGCGATGCGTACACGCAGTTCGTGCTCGATCGCGCAAGCTTCAAGGCCTATCAGGGCGACGGTGCGCCGCCTGCCGGCAGCGGCATCTCAACCAACGGGACCGCCACGGCCAGCAACTACCAGACATACGGCGGCGACCGTCGGGTCGCGCTTGCGCCCGAGGGCGATTGTTCGACGCTGTCGGGGAGCAGCAGCAAGCTGCACGTCACGCAGTGGGACTGTGTGCTGATGCTCGACCCGCTGCCGTTCAGCCCGGGCTCGGGCGGGGTCGTCGCACACCTCGAATACCTCGGTTCGACGGCGTCCGGCACCACGCCCTGCGCGACGCACGGCCTGCCCGGCAGCGGCAGCTCGGTCGGCATCAAGGTCCCGATGCTCGTTCAATAGAGGAGACGCGATCATGAAAAAGCGCCCGATTCGCCGGTCACGCATGCGCGGAGTCGCCGCGGTCGAATTCGCGCTCGTGCTGATGCCGATGATCGTGCTCGCAACCGGCGTGGCCGAGTTCGGCCGCGCGATCTACCAGTACGAGACGCTCACCAAGGCGACGCGCAACGCGGCGCGCTACCTGTCGGTCTTCTTGCCGACCGACAGCGCGTATCCGCTCGCCCAGGCGCAGTGCCTCGTCGTGTATGGCAGCACCACGTGCGGCTCCGCCGGCACCGAGCTGGTGCCGGGCCTCACGACATCGATGGTGATCGTCTGCGACGCCGCGCACACGCCCGACTGCGCCGATGCGTCCGATCCGCCGCAGTTCGCCAACCTGCCGACCTACGACTCGACCAACAACGCGGCAAGCGGCACGGCGACCGGCAGCATCAACGTCGTCGAGGTGAAGGTGAAGGGCTACCAGTACCAGCCGATTCCGGCCTACCCGGGATTGTCGTCGATCACCTTCGGCAACATCGTCACCGTGATGAGGCAAGTGTCATGAACGCGCGCCCCTTCCCGCCGTCGCGCCGTCGCGGCCAACGCGGCGCGACGATCGTCGAGTTCGCGCTGATCGCATCGATCCTGATCACGTTACTGATCGGCATCTTCGAATTCGGGCGCGTGCTGTTTTACTGGAACACCGCGACCGAGGCCATCCGGCTCGGCGCGCGCACGGCGATCGTCTGCGACGTGAACGCGGCCGGCGTCGTGAAGCGCGTGAAGTCGCTGATGCCGATGCTGTCGAACGCGAACGTGTCGGTGAGCTACATCCCGTCAGGCTGCGACGTGAGCTCCTGCTCGTTCGTGACCGTCAGCATCACCAACGTCACGGTCAGAACGATGATTCCGATCGCCAACGTGACCCTCACGATGCCGCCGTTCACGACGACGCTGTCGCGGGAAAGCCTGAATTCATCGACGGGCGGCGCCGCCTGCCAATAATCGAACCGACGAGGCACAGTCATGATCAATATCCTCGTAGCTGCCGACGATACCGCCCGGCTCACGCAGATCGCGCGCCTGGTCAGCGACAGCGGGCACTACCGTGTGACACGCGCACATGGACGGCCGTCCCAGATCGAGCATCGAACGGACGGACTCGATTCATTCGACATCCTGCTGATCGACGGCGCGACCAGCGATGCCGTCGAGCTGTCGGCGCTCGAGCGGCTCTGCCGCCTGCATCCGGGCCTGACCTGCATCCTGGTGACGGCCGATGCGGCGCCCAACATCCTGCTGGACGCGATGCGCGCCGGTGCGCGCGACGTGCTGCAGTGGCCGATCGACCCCGCGGCGCTCGCCCGTGCGCTCGAGCGGGCCGCCGTGCAAAGCACGCGGCGCGACGGCGACGATACGCGCTTCGTGTCCTTCATGTCGTGCAAAGGCGGCGCGGGCACGAGCTTCGCCGCGAGCAACGTCGCGTACGAAATCGCTGAAACCCACAAGCGCCGCGTGCTGCTGGTCGATCTGAACCAGCAGTTCGCGGATGCCGCGTTCCTCGTCAGCGACGAGACGCCGCCGTCGACGCTGCCGCAGCTGTGCGCGCAGCTCGAACGGCTCGACGGCGCGTTTCTCGACGCGAGCGTCGCGCACGTGACACCGACCTTCCACGTGCTGGCTGGCGCGGGCGACCCGATCAAGGCTGCAGAGATGCGCGAGGATGCGCTCGAATGGATCCTCGGCGTCGCGGCGCCGCGCTACGACTTCGTGATCGTCGACATCGGGGTGAGCATCAATCCGTTGTCGATGATCGCGCTGGATCGCAGCGACCAGATCCAGCTCGTGCTGCAGCCGTCGATGCCGCACGTGCGTGCCGGGCGCCGGCTGCTGGAGATTCTCGTGTCGCTCGGCTACCCGATCGACCAGATGCGCCTGGTCGTAAACCGGATGACGCGCGCCAGCGAACGTACGCGCACCGCGCTCGAGGAAGTGCTCGGCCTGCACGCGAGCAGCACGATACCCGACGACGCCGATACCGTACGCGAGGCGCTCGACCAGGGGCATCCCGTCTCGCGCGTCGCACGTGGCGC
The DNA here is from genome assembly GCF_001718335.1 of Burkholderia territorii. NCBI lineage: Bacteria > Pseudomonadati > Pseudomonadota > Betaproteobacteria > Burkholderiales > Burkholderiaceae > Burkholderia > Burkholderia territorii. The sequence continues at coordinate 680,446 of NZ_CP013367.1, read as the reverse complement.
CGCCGTCACGCGCGCGTTGCAGGCCTGCGCGAAGCAGATCGTCGAAGGGGACGTGCGCACCCGCCACGACGCGTCCAGCAGCGAACCGTTGATGTCACGGCTGTTCGGCCGCAAGGCCACGCCGAAGCTCAAGTCCATGTGAATCTTTCGGGGAAACCATCATGTCATTGCGCGAACAGATGTCCTTGTACCGGACGCAGCCGGCGGCGGCGGGCACCGAACCGGCAGGCGCGACGCATTCGTCGGTGCGCGACGCGTACCAGAAGCTGCGCCGTGAAATTCACCTGGCGGTGCTCGAGCGCGTCGAGCTGGAGCGCCTGTCGCGCCTGCCGCAGGAGCAGGTGCGGCAGGAAATCGCGGCGCTGATCACGCGCATCCTCGACGAGGAGCGCCTGCCCGCGAACGACATCGAGCGGCGCCAGCTCGTGATCGACGTGTACGACGAAATGTTCGGTTTCGGCCCGCTCGAGGCGCTGCTGCGCGACCCCGGCATCTCCGACATCCTCGTGAACACGTACCGGCAGGTCTACGTCGAGCGTGCCGGCCAGCTCGAACTGACCGACGTGACGTTCTACGACGACGCGCACCTGATGAAGGTGATCGAGAAGATCGTGTCGCGCGTCGGGCGCCGCATCGACGAATCGACCCCGATGGTCGACGCGCGGCTGCCGGACGGCTCGCGCGTGAACGCGATCATTCCGCCGTCGGCGATCGACGGCCCGCTGATGTCGATCCGGCGTTTCGCGGTCAATCCGCTGAAGATGGACGACCTCGTGAATTTCCAGAGCCTCACGCCGCCGATGGCGGAGCTGCTCGACGCGCTGGCCAGGGCGAAAGTGAACGTGCTCGTGTCGGGCGGGACGGGCAGCGGGAAGACCACGTTGCTCAACATCCTGTCGGGCTTCATCCCGCGATCGGAGCGGATCGTGACGATCGAGGATGCGGCGGAGCTGCAACTGCAGCAGCCGCACGTGCTGCGGCTCGAAACACGGCCGCCGAACATCGAGGGCAAGGGCGAGATCACGCAGCGCACGCTCGTGCGCAACGCGCTGCGGATGCGCCCGGACCGGATCATCCTCGGCGAAGTGCGCGGCGCGGAAGCGCTCGACATGTTGAACGCGATGAACACCGGCCACGAAGGCTCGCTCGCGACGATCCACGCGAACACGCCGCGCGACGCGCTCACGCGGCTCGAGAACATGATCAGCGTGGGCGGGCTGACGTTGCCGCCGAAGACGATGCGCCAGCAGATCGCGTCGGCGATTTCGGTGGTGGTCCAGGCGACGCGGCTCACCGACGGCAAGCGCAAGATCGTCAGCATCCAGGAGCTGACCGGGATGGAAGGCGACATCATCAACATGCAGGAGATCTTCACGTTCAAGCGTACCGGCATGGACCGCGACGGCACGGTGCGCGGACACTTCTGCGCGACCGGCGTGCGGCCGAAGTTCGCCGAGCGGCTGCAGGCATTCGGCATCGACCTGCCGGATTCGCTGTACGACCCGGCGCAGCGTTACGAGACGAAGTGACGACGCGCGCGTCTGACTCCGGGGAGGCCTCATGGACTCGATATTCTATGGTTTTGTGATTCTCACCTTCGTGGCAGTCGTGCTCGCGATCGAAGGCGTCTATCAATGGTGGAACACACGCCACGGCGCCGCGGCACGGCGGATCGAGTCGCGCCTGCGCGCGATGTCGGCCGGCGGCAACGTGCAACAGGAGCGGCTGTCGATTCTCAAGAAGCGGATGCTCGACGAGTCGAAACCGTTCGACCGGCTGCTGCTGCGCGTGCCGCGCGTGCAGTCGGTGGATCTCATGCTGCAGCAATCGGGGCTCGACTGGACGGTGGCGAAGCTCGTCGTGTACAGCGCGGTGTTGCCGGTGACGGCGATGCTCATCCTGTTGCTCACGCCGTTGCCGCTGATCGTCGCGGTACCGATCGCGCTGCTGAGCGCATGCCTGCCGGCGATGTACGTGATGCGCCATCGCAACCGGCGGATGCTCAAGCTCGAGCGGCAACTGCCGGATGTCTGCGACATGATTGCGCGCGCGCTGCGCTCCGGCCACTCCTTCACGAGCGCGCTCGGGATGGTCGGCGAGGAGTTTCCCGATCCGATGGGCGGTGAATTCCGGATCACGTTCGACGAGATCAATTACGGCGTATCGCTGCACGATGCGCTGGTGAACCTCGCGACGCGCGTGCCGGCCCACGACCTGCGCTACTTCGTGATCGCGGTGCTGATCCAGCGCGAGACCGGCGGCAACCTGGCGGAGCTGCTCGACAGCATTGCATCGCTGGTTCGCGAGCGCTTCAAGCTGTTCGACAAGGTCCGCGTGCTGTCGGCGGAAGGGCGGCTGTCGGCCTGGATCCTCGGGCTGCTGCCGTTCGGTACCGCGGGCATGATGGCGGTGCTGAACCGGGAGTTTCTGTCGGTGCTCTGGCAGGATCCTGCCGGCGTCAAGATGGTCGGCGTGATGCTGACGTCGATGGCGTTCGGCATGCTGTGGATTCGCCGCATCATCCGGATTCGCGTCTGACGCGTGTCTCAGGCTTCACGAACCGATTCGAGGCTGTCATGCAAAACCTGAGCGTAGTACATACCGTGATGCTGGCCGGCTTGTTCGTCTTCGTCGCCGGCGGCGTGCTGGCCGCGATGCTGCTGTTTGCGCCGCGCAACATGGAGCGCCGGATTCAGCAGGCGAGCGGCGCAAGCATGGGCATCGCCGCCGGTGCGGACGAAGGCGGCGAGCAGACATCGCGATGGGTCGCGAAGCTCGTCGAACTGTCGCAACCGATTTCCCGGTTGTCGGTGCCGCAGGAGGGTTGGGAGAATTCACCGCTGCGGATCCGGATGATGAATGCCGGCTGGCGCGATCCGAGCGCAGGCGCGCTGTACTTCGCAGCGAAGACGGTACTCGCGCTGGCGTTGCCCGGCGCCGCGCTGCTGGCGCTCGCCACGACCCGGCTCGCGGATCAACGCATGCTGCTGTCGTTCATTCTCGTCGCACTCGCCGGGATCGGCTACTACGTGCCGAACGTGGTCCTGAGGCGGCGGATCGCGACGCGTCAGCGGGTGATCTTCGAGGACTTTCCCGATGCACTCGACTTGCTGACCGTATGCGTGGAAGCCGGGCTCGGGCTCGATGCGGCGCTGATGCGGGTGAGCGAGGAATTGCGCTTTCGCAGCGAAGTGGTCGCGAGCGAGCTCGACCTGCTGCTGCTCGAGATGCGCTCCGGGTTCACGAAGGAAACCGCGCTGCGCAATCTGGCACTTCGGACCGGTGTAGAGGATATCGAATCGTTCTGCGCGATGCTGATCCAGGCCGATCGCTTCGGTACGAGCATCGCCGAATCGTTGCGCGTGCTGTCCGACATGCTGCGCACGCGGCGGCGGATGCGCGCCGAGGAACGTGCCGCGAAGATCGCGCTGAAGCTGCTGTTCCCGCTGATCTTCTGCATTTTCCCCGCGCTGATGTGCGTGTTGCTCGGGCCGGCGATGATTCACGTGTATCGCGTGCTGCTGCCGACCTTCACCGGTATCGGGCAGTAAGCCGCCGCGAGGAATGACCGCGCGAACCGGATGTACGTGCCGACCGGCCATCGCGGGCCGATACGGTCACCGTCTTCATGGGAGGCTCCTTCTCCCCCCCGGGCGGCGTCGCGAGACAGATCGATCATAGCGGCGTCAGTGCAACCCGGACCCATGGTCGATCATGGAGACAGCCGTAGTCCACCGCCCGCGCGGGTGGCCCCCTACGGCTAACATCGAATGCAGTCGGGGCGGTGCGCCGGCGCGTCAGCGCATGTGCCTTCGCCGAAGGGAAGCAACGCGCTGGCGAGCCCGTGTCCGCTGACGCACCGGATGCCGATCGACAGCGACAAGAGCCTGTATGAATGGAATGCGGCGAGTGCGAAGTCGGTGAGTGACCGGCTCGAATGCAGTTCACCGCGCGGCAACGACGATCCGACGTGCAGCTTCACGCCGGCGTCGCGGGCGGCCAAACACGTCGCGCGCCGGTTCTTCGTCTACTGAAAGTGGTGTACGTACCGCAGCACCATCCGCGAACCCTGCGGCCGGTTGCGCGCATGCACCTCGAAATACGCGTTGAACATCAGGTGATCCTGCGGCGAGAAGCTGACCATGGCACCGGGCCCGATTCCGAGCACGGCTTCCCGCGTACCGGATACCGCCTGCCCGTTGACCTTCATGTCGGTGGTCTGGCGCAGCCAGTAGCCGTTGATACCCAGCCGCAGCCCGGGCCGCACTTCGTACTCGGTCGCGAAGTTCGCATGAACTGCCTGGCCGGCCTGCGTCGACGTCACGTCCGGCCCGAGCGCGGTCGCCGGTTCGTGATTGGCCGCATTCCACAGATAGTGCAGGCGCCACGATACGGTCCACTTCGGCGTGATCCAGAACGTCGCGGCCCAGTACGGATCGAACGACCAGAAATGGCTGCCCGGATTGATCGCGCGTGCCGGATCGTATGCGCCGGTCGGCGCGATGAACTGGAATTCCACTCGCTGCGCGAAGCGCGGCCCTTGCGCGCCCATCACCGGATCGAACTGGATGAACGGGCCGACCAGCAGGTCGCCGAACCCGGCTCGCGAATTCAGCGCGACATTCCCGATGCCGTCGTTCGTATGCACCGAGGCCACCCACGGCAGGATCACGTCGAGCCCGGGATGCATGCCGCCGAACGTCAGCGGCGACTGATAGACGAGCTGGCTCAGCCCTGCGAACAGATCGATGTCCTGCTTCGGCAGCCCGACCTTGTTGCCGGCATTGTCGTTGATGCGCCCGGCCGTGTAGTACTCGAGATACTGCGTACCATACCAGCCGGAGCCGGCCGGCGGCAGCCCGTCGAGGAAGCTGGTCATCCCCAGGTTGACCGACGGCAGGTCGGTCGCATGCGCGGGCGCGTGCGCGGCCACGCCGATGAACACGAGACCTGCGATCGCAAGCATGCGAGAGCCGAATTTCATCATCACCACCTCCTGTATATTTATTTGTATAACTAATCAAACGGCTCGAAAAAGATCGGGATGATCGGAGATTGCGCGATACTGGCCCGCATGGAATACGAGCGGGGCCTTTCCGAACGTGGCGAACTGCTCGATCTGCCCGATGAACAGCAGATGGTCGCCGCCTTCGTAATGGCCGACGTTGCGGCACACGAACCGCGCGCTCGCGCCATCGAGACAGGGCACGCCGCCCGCATCGGCGTCCGCGTGCGGCACACCGTCGAACTTGTCGGCGCGCGGTGTCGCGAAGCGGCGCGACAGCTCGATCTGGTCGTGCGCGAGGACATTGATCGCGAAGTGCGTGGCCGCGACGAAGTCCGGACGGCTCGGCGCGACCTTGCGCAGGCTCCACAGCACGAGTGGCGGGTCCAGCGACAGCGACGAAAACGAATTGGCGGTGAGGCCGACCTTGCGCCCGTCCGGCGAACGCGTCGTGATCACGGTAACGCCGGTCGGAAACTGGCCGAACGCTGCACGCAGTTGCTGCGGGTCGTGCGCCGGATTGCAGGTAGCAGCGGTATCCATGTCGGTTACTCCGAGCGTGCGGCGTGTTCGCGGATCAGCGCCGCGCAGGCCGACGGCTCGAACCACCACGGCGCGAACTGGCGCGGATCGTCGAAGCCGTTGACGAGCGTCGCGGCGAGCGACGGCAGCTGGCCGGCGGCACCGAGCAGCTCGAGAATGTGCGGCGGCGGCGGGGTGAGCAGCGAGTTGGTCCAGCGCACGACGTGCTGCGCGTAAGCCCAGTAGCGTTCGAACGTGTCGTGCATCCAGCCTTCGTCGAACGGTTCGGCTTCGCGCGCGAGGATTGCGTCGCCGTATACCTTCGCGCATTTGGCCGCATTGTTCGAACCCTGGCCGGTGATCGGATCGTTGACGACCACCGCATCGGCCATGCCGAACACGGTGCGTCCCGACGGCAGGCGGAAGAACGGCTTGCGCACGGTCGGGGTGAAGCGCCCGGACAGCGTGCCGTTCGGATCGGTGAGCTCGACGTCGCGGCAGCGCTCGAATTCCCACGGCACGTACTGCTGCAGGAACGACAGGCTGCGGTCGAGGTGCTGCTCGGGTGTCGTCACGTCGGCCCAGCAATCGAGTGGGCCGCCGGGGATCCCTTCGAATACCATGATTTCGCACTGCCCCGTCGTTGTCAGTGCCGGAAACACGAAGTATTCGCCGACGCCGGGCAGAAGGTTGAAGCGTACGCGCGAATATGGCTGGCTCGGCACCATGCCTTTCACGTAGGTGAGGGCAAGCGCGCGCTGCGGGCGCTCGAATGCGCTGCGTGCGTCGTCGCGGCCCAGCAGGTTCACGATTTCGCCCTTGCCGGCCGCGAGCAGCACGAGATCGTGGCTGCGCGCGAGGTCTTCGAGCTCCGGCACGCCGACGTCGCAGATACGCACGTCCGCGCCGCGGCGCCCGATCGCGTCGAGCCAGTCGGCCATCTTCACGCGCTGATCGACCGATTGCGCGTAGCGCGTCAGCCGCGACGACCAGTCGATCGCCTTGCGGCCGTTGCCGGCCGGATGCGGCACCGCGATGCCGATGCCCTCGACGGACGGGCAAGCCTCTTCCCAGGTGTTCAGGCCGAGATCGCGTTCGATCTGAAGTGCGGTATGGAACATGCACTGGCTCGACATGACCTTGCCGGTGCGAATCTGTTGCGCGTCGCGGTTGGTCGCGAGTGTGACGTGATAGCCCTGGTCGAGCAGCGTGAAGGCGAGTTGCAGGCCGGACTGGCCGGCCCCGACGATGGCGATGCGTTTCATGGTCGAATCCTTGGTAGAACGAATTACGTGATGCGGACTATGGGCCGAACGAGTCGGATGACGATTATTCGGCGAGTCGCGGAATTGCCGGCACCGCCTGCTCCGGGCCCATTGCGGAGTAGCCGCCGTCCACCGCGTAGTCGGCGCCCGTCACGAAGCTCGCCGCGTCGCTGCACAGGAACGTGACGACCTGCGCGACTTCCGACGGGTCGCCCACGCGCCCGAGCAGATGAAACGGCGCGGCCACGCGATCGGTCTTCGCGCGGTCGCCGTGCGTGAGCTCGTCCATCACGCGCGACCACGTCCATCCCGGCGACACCGAGTTGACGCGAATCCGGTCGGCGGCGAGATCCATCGCCATGCTGCGCGTGAGCTGGCGCATCGCGGCCTTCGAGGTCGGATAGAGCCAGCGGCCGGTCTGCGCGCATTGCGCGGAGATCGAACTGAAGTTGACGATCGCACCGCCGCCGCGCCGAGTCAGGTGCGGATGAACGGCCTTTGCCAGCATCGCGGCCGACACGACGTTGACGTCCATCGCCGCGAGCCAGTCGTTGCGCGTGGCCTGGATCCCGTTGTCGACGTAGCTGCAGGCCAGGTTGATCAGCAAGTCGATCGCGCCGAAGCGTTCGGCGACTGCGGACACCGCGCGGTCGATCGCGCGATCGTCGGTGATGTCGATCGCGATGAACATCCCGCGTTCACCGAGCGAATCGGCGACGCGCGCGCCGTTTTCCGCATCGAGATCGAGGATCGCGACGCACGCGCCGGCACGGCTCAGATCCTGCGCGACGGCGGCGCCGATCAGCGTGGCGCCGCCAGTGACGATCGCGACTTTGCCAGCAAGGGCAGTCATGGGGAGTCTCCTGGAATGATTGAGTGGCGGCGGCGCGCGTTGCGCGCACCGCCTGCGTATCGGTCTATCACGCGCTTTCGTGCCAGCGCTTCATCAGCCGGTTCGACGGCACGGTTTCGTCGAGCAGCTTGCGCGCCGTTTCCACGCCGGCGACGGGCAAGCCGGTCGCGTCGAGCAGGCCGATCTGCACGAGCACGCTCGCCTGATCCCAGTAGATGTGTTCGTGATACAGCTTGTCGCCGCGGAACTTGACGATCGCGACGAGCGGAATCTCGACGCGCTTGCCGGTCGGCGCGATGCCGGGCAGCATCCAGTCGATCTCGGTCGTGTGCGTGAAGCAGAAGAGCAGCTCGTCGACGATCTGGCTCGCGCCGACCGTGCGCGAGATCGGCGTGATCGTCGTGTCCGGCGGGTTCGCATGCACGAAGTGATGCGTATAGAAGCGCTTGAGCTCGTCGTAGCCGACGCCGCCCGTGAGCGTCGGAATATGGTTCACATAAGGCTGCGCGACCATCGTGGCCATCGTCGCGTCGACGTTGCGCGTGTCGAACTCGTGGCGGATGTGTTCTTCCCACAGCGCGGACAGATCGTAGTGCGGCCCGAGCGCCGCGCGGAACGCGGCGATCGCGCGCTGGTGCGCCATGACCGCGGCCGCCTTGTCGAAATGATCGCCGCCCACGCGCGCGAACGCGTGGTCGACACCCGGGTAGACGTACACTTCGACGCCGTCGCGGCCGGCCAATGCCGCGGCGATGCGCTGCTGCGCATCGGGCGGGCAGAAGCGGTCGTGCGCGGCGATCTGCAGCACGAGCCGGCCGCGCAGATGCGCGGCTTCGTCGAGCGCGTGCTCGATCCCCACGCCGTAGTAACTGACCGCGGCGGCCACGTCCGGCAACCGGCACGCGGCGAGATAGGCGAGCTTGCCGCCCAGGCAGTAGCCGAGCACGCCGGCCTGCCCCGTGCATTCCGGCCGTTGCGTCAGCACGGCCAGCGCGGCGGCGATATCGTCGACGCCCTTGTTTTCGTCGTATTCGCGGTACAGCGCCATTGCCCGTTCGAAATCGGCCGCGGTGTAACCGAGTTCGATGCCGGGGGCTTGGCGCCAGAACAGGTCGGGCACGAGCACCGTGTAGCCTTCCTCGGCGTAGTAATCGGCCACGTCGCGCATCGTTGCATTCGCGCCGAAGATCTCGTGACACAGCACGATGCCCGGCCCCGTGCCGCCGGCCGGCGTGCTCAGGTAGGCGCGAAACGTCCCGCCGTCCGCCGACGGGATCTCGATGTGTCGTCCTTGCATGTGTCCCTCCATTCTGTTCGTGACTGGCTTGGGCCCAGTATTGGCGGACGAAACGCGCGCTTCTATCCGCTTTCTTCGGCCGGTATCCGCGAATTCCGGAAACCTGCGGGTCGGCCCGCCGCGTCGGGGCTGGAGCGCGGCGCACTGCGGGTATGTGCGGATGCGGAAGCTCCGCACAGTTTTCTACGATGCGCGAACGGTCCGCTTCTTGCGTGATGTGCGCAGGGCTTGCGTAGTGTAACGAGGCGGACTGTCCGGATACTCCGGATGCTATCCGGATCGTGCGACGGGATTCCCCGGAATCGGGAACGCGTGCACGGCGCAGGTGCGATCGAGCACGACGGGAGAACTTCGATGGGGCAACTTTCGGAAGCGGGCTGGCTGGATCACGCGGCCTGTTTCAACCATGACACATTGCTGCTGCAGTCCGATGACGTCGACGAGGTACGCGCGCGCGTGGCGGACGTGTTCAAACCGCATCGGCTTACGCCGACCGGTGATTCGCGCGCGCTGCACGGCCGCATGCATCATGCGCGCTGGGGCAACCTGTCGCTGAATCTGCTCGACTACGGCGGTGAGGTGTCGATCGAGCCGGGGCCGCTCGAGCACTTCTATCTGTTGCAGATTCCGCTGCGCGGCGACGCCGAGATCGAGTGCGGCGCGACGCGCTTCGTGTCGTCGCCCGACATTGCATCGCTGCTGTCGCCGACGCTGCCGCTGCGGATGCGGTGGGGCGACGCGTGCCCGCAAGTCATCCTGCGCATCGAGCGCGAGGTGATGGAGCGGCATGCGCAGCGGCATTTCGGCGGCGACCGGCGCGTGCCGGTGGAGTTCGAGCCGGAATTCAGCCTGTCGTCGCAGCAGGGCGCGTGCCTCGCGCAAATGCTGCCGATGCTGGCCGACGCGATCGCGACGGACGGACATCCGCTGCGCCATCCGCTCGCGTTCGAGCAACTCGAATCGACGCTGCTCAACCTGTTGCTGTACGGCCACCCGAACAGCGCCCGCAACGGCATACGCGCCGCACCGGCGCCGCTCGCGCCGTTCTATGTGCGTCGCGTCGAGGAATACATCCGTGCGCATCTCGACGAGCCGCTGACGATCGAGCGGCTCGCGGAACTGGCGGGCGTCAGCCCGAGCACGCTGTTCGCCGGATTCCGCAATCGCCACGGCATCACGCCGATGGGATTCGTGCGCCAGTTGCGGCTGCAACGTGTGCGCGACGAACTGCTCGACGACGCGACACCGGGGCTCGCGTCGGTGACGGACGTCGCGCTGAAATGGGGCTTCGCGCACCTCGGGCGGTTCGCGATCGACTACAAGCGTGCGTTCGGGGAATCGCCGTCGGCCACGCTCCGGATGCGGCGCGCGCGGTGCTGACGGGAGGGGCGGCGACCACGCAGGCTCGTTGTCGAAAGTCTGGCACAAGGGCGGGGCGCTGCCTTGACGGATGTCATGAACGCAGCCGATGCCACTGCATCGCGTGACGCGCACGGTCGTTTCCCGCGTTGCGGCGCCAGCATGAATGACGTGACGTCGACCGTTGCCGGTTCGACGAAGGAGAGGGCGAAGAATGTGTCGCGCCGGCAAGCGTCGCGGCTTGCCGGCGGCATCGTGCAGCGAGACCGGCTGCCGCAGCCGGTCTCCTGACGCGTGTTTCAGAAATGCACGACGGTCCGGATGGACTTGCCTTCGTGCATCAGGTCGAACGCTTCGTTGATCTCGGTGAGCGGCTTCGTGTGCGTGACGAACGGTGCCAGCTGGATCTTGCCGGCCATCGCGTCCTCGACCATGCCCGGCAGTTCGGAGCGGCCCTTCACGCCGCCGAACGCCGTACCCAGCCAGCGGCGACCGGTGACGAGCTGGAACGGTCGCGTGGAGATTTCCTGGCCGGCGCCCGCGACGCCGATGATGACGGACTGGCCCCAGCCGCGGTGCGCGCATTCGAGCGCCGCGCGCATCACGTTGACGTTGCCGATGCACTCGAAGCTGTGGTCGACGCCCCAGCCGGTCATCTCGACGATCACCTGCTGGATGGGCTTTTCGTGGTCCTTCGGATTGACGCAGTCGGTTGCGCCGAACACGCGCGCGAGGTCGAACTTGCCCGGATTGGTGTCGATCGCGATGATGCGGCCGGCCTTCGCGAGCTTGGCGCCCTGAATCACCGCGAGGCCGATGCCGCCGAGACCGAACACGGCGACCGTATCGCCTTCCTGCACCTTCGCGGTGTTCTTCACCGCGCCGAGGCCGGTCGTGACGCCGCAACCCAGCAGGCAGACCTGCTCCGGATTCGCGTCCGGGTTGATCTTCGCAAGGGAGACTTCGGCGACGACCGTGTATTCGCTGAACGTCGAGCAGCCCATGTAATGATGGATCGGCTGGCCGTTGTAGCTGAAACGCGTGGTGCCGTCGGGCATCACGCCCTTGCCCTGGGTGGCGCGCACCGACACGCACAGATTGGTCTTGCCGCTCTTGCAGAACAGGCACTCGCCGCATTCGGCGGTGTAAAGCGGAATGACGTGGTCGCCGGGCTTCACGCTCGTCACGCCTTCGCCGACTTCCACGACGATGCCGGCGCCTTCATGACCCAGCACGGCCGGAAAGAGGCCTTCCGGATCGTCGCCCGACAACGTGAAGGCATCCGTGTGACAGACGCCGGTGTGGGTGATCTTGACGAGCACTTCGCCCTTGCGGGGCGGTTCGACGTCGATTTCGACGATCTGGAGCGGCTTACCCGCCTCGAACGCAACTGCGGCACGTGATTTCATGGCAATCCTGTCAAAAAAGAATCATCGAATGGATCGGACGTCGACGAACCTGGACCGGTCAGCGCAAGTAGGACCGGACGAGCGTCACGATATCGTCGATCGATCCGGACGAGGGCCGCGGGGCGTCCGCGAGCTGGGTGAATTCCTCGCGCAAATGGCTTTCGAGCACGCCGGCCATCACACCGTTGATCGCGCCGCGGATGGCAGCCAGTTGCTGAAGTATCGGGCCACAATCCGCGCCCTCCTCGAGCGCCTGCTCGAGCGCATTCAACTGCCCGCGAACACGGCGCACGCGGGTCAGCACGCGTTTCTTTTCTTCGGGGGAATGCGGCATGGGATCTGTGGGTTCCGGATACTGGGGGGCAGTATAGAGCAATGTGGCGCGGAGGTATACGGGAGGGCTGCCCGTCACGCGTCAGATCAGCAGCGTGAGCGTGCGGAACAGCGCGAGATCCTCGTTGCGCGCCGACCGCGCATGCCGCCGGATCACCTGCAGCAGGCAGTCGATGAAGCAGCGCGCGGCGTCGCTCAGCGTGCTGCTGCGGCGCGTGACGATGCCGAGCTCGCTCGGGTCGAAGGTTTCGGTGAGCGACAGCACGCGCATCCGCTCGCCGAACGACGGCACAGCCGCGAGGATGGTCGGGCACCACGTGCACATGCCGGCCTGTTCGAGCATCGTCTGCAGCATCGCGACCGACTGCGCGCGTACGATGCGCCGTTCGTCGATGTGCGCGCCGTGCTGCGTAAACAGATAATCGACGAGCGCGGCCTGGCCGTCGGCCGACGAATTCAGTACCCAGTCGCATTCGAGCAGATCGTGCACCGACTTCGCGCGTTCGCGCGGATGCCCGGCGCGCACCATCACCGACGTCTCGTAGCGTAGCAGCGGCTCGAATGCGAATTCCTGCGCACCGCTGCCGGCCTGCACGTGGCCGAGCGCGAAGTCCATGCTGCCGTCGCGCAGCAGCGGCTGTGCGACGGCCATCAGCGCTTCGTACAGTTCGAGGCGCACGTCGGGCATCCGCTCGCGAAACCGCAGCACGGTTTCCGCGAGGAACGTCATCGTGAGCCACGGCGTGACGCCGACGCTCAGCCGCCCTTCGATGCGCCCGCGCATCCGTTCAAGATCGCTTTGCGCATGCTCGAGCTGCTTGAGCACGAGCTTCGCGTGCGTGAGCAAGGTTTTCCCGTATTCCGTGAAGCCGATGCCTTCCGGCGCGCGCACCAGCAACGGCAGGCGCTCGCTGGCCTCCAGCTCGCGCAGCGCGCGGGTGACTGCCGCCTGCGACAGCCCGAGCGTGCGCGCCGCGCCGCGGATGCTCCCGGCCTCCGCGCTCGCGACGAGGGCCTGCAACTGATGCAGCTTGATCGTGCTCATGGTGCGATACCCGACAACGAAAGGTTGTCATCATAACGAAACTGCGGCTGTTCGCCGGTTTTTTCGCTGCCTACGATCACGCCACGATCTGCCATTCCGGCGATCGGCAACCGGAACGCATCGAGGAGCAACGGAGTTGGATCGAGCACGTATTCCGCCAGAAATGGCGGCCATCGAGACGGAGATGATCGCGTTGCGCCACCGGCTGCACGCGCATCCGGAACTCGGCTTCGAGGAGCATGCGACGAGCGAACTCGTCGCCGATTACCTGACAACATGGGGTTATCGGGTCACGCGCGGCCTCGGCGGCACCGGGGTGGTCGGCACGCTCACGCGCGGCACCGGCAAACGGCTCGGGCTGCGCGCGGACATGGATGCGTTGCCGATCCGCGAGACGACCGGGCTGCCGCACGCGAGCCGGCACGACGGCGTGATGCACGCGTGCGGCCACGACGGCCATACGGCGATGCTGCTCGCGGCGGCCCGCTGTCTCGCCGAGCGCGCTCGCTTCGCCGGCACGCTGAACCTGATTTTCCAGCCGGCGGAGGAAGGGCTCGGCGGCGCGAAGCGGATGCTCGACGACGGGCTGTTCACGCAGTTCCCGTGCGACGCCGTATTCGCGATGCACAACGTGCCCGGGTTGCCGGCAGGCGTGCTCGGCTTCTGCGACGGCCCGGCGATGGCGTCGGCCGACGAGGTGCGCGTGCGCGTGACCGGGCGCGGCGGCCATGGCGCGGCGCCGCACACGACGATCGATCCGGTGGTCGTCTGCGCGTCGATCGTGATGGCGTTGCAAACCGTCGTGTCGCGCAACGTGAATCCGCAGGAGCTGGCGATCGTCACGACCGGCTCGATTCATGCGGGCACGGCTTCGAACGTGATTCCCGCGCATGCCGATCTCGAACTGAGCGTGCGCGCGTTGTCGCCGGAGGTGCGCGCGCTGCTCGAACGGCGCATCCGCGCGATCGTGCACGGGCAGGCCGACAGCTACGGCGCGACGGCCGAGATCGACTATCGCTACGGCTATCCGGTGCTCGTCAATCATGCAGCGCAAACCGCGTTTGCCCGCGACGTAGCACGCGAATGGGGCGGCGACGACGCGCTGATTCCGCACCTGCGGCCGATCGCGGCGAGCGAGGATTTCGCGTTCATGCTCGAGGCCTGCCCGGGCAGCTACCTGTCGATCGGCAACGGCGACGGCGCGATGAGCTGCGGGCTGCACAACCCCGGCTACGATTTCAACGATGCGTGTCTCGCGACGGGCGCGAGTTACTGGATCGCGCTCGCGGAGCGCTATCTTGCGTGAGCAGGGCAGACGGACACACGGATTCGCTTCACCTTCAACGATGGAAACAAGGAGACAGGCAATGAAACAGTGGATGGTGGCGCTCGCGGCGGCGCTGACGGCAACGATGATGGCAGGGGCCGCCCACGCGGGCGACTGGACGGGCAAGGAGATCCGCCTCGCGGTCGATCCCACGTATCCGCCGCTCGAGTACAAGCAGCCCGACGGCACGCTGACCGGATTCGGAATCGACATCACCAACGCGCTCTGCGCGGAGCTGCATGCGCGCTGCGTGTGGGTCGAGTCGAGTTTCGACGGGATGATTCCCGGGCTGCTCGCGCGCAAGTTCGACGTGATCGCATCGTCGATGACCATCACGCCGAAGCGGATGCAGCAGATCGCGTTCACCAACCGGATCTCGAATGCACCGGCGCGGCTGATCGCGCGCAAGGGTTCGCCGCTGCTGCCGACGGCTGCGTCGCTGAAGGGCAAGCGGGTCGGCGTCGAGCAGGGTTCCGCGCAGGCCGACTATGCGATCGCGAACTGGCAGCCGGCCGGCGTGCAGATCGAGTCGTACCAGAACCAGGATCAGGTATACGCCGATCTCGTGACCGGGCGGCTCGATGCGGCGTTCCAGGCGTCGATCGCGGCGAGCGACGGCTTCCTGAAGAAGCCGCAGGGCAAGGACTTCATGTTCGTCGGCGCGGCGATCGACGATGCGAAGTATTTCGGGCAGGGCGACGGCCTCGGTTTGCGCAAGCAGGACACCGAGCTGCGCGACGCGTTCAACCGCGCGCTGGCGACGATCCTCGCGAACGGTACGTATCAGCGAATCAACCGCAAGTACTTCGACTTCGACATCTACGGCGCGAAGTAAGCAGCGCTGCAACGCACCGCTTCGAGCGGGTTGCGATCATCATAACGATAAGGAAAACGAATGAACTGGAGATTGTTTTTCGTCGCGATGCCGGCACTCTGTGCTGCACCGGTCTTCGCGCAAAGCAGCGTCACGCTGTACGGGCTGATCGACGCGGGTATCGACTACACGAACAACGTCGGCGGCCATGGCGCATGGCAGATGGCGAGCGGCTTTGCGCAGGGCAGCCGCTGGGGGCTGAAGGGCACCGAGGATCTCGGCGGCGGCTACAGCGCGCTGTTCCAGATCGAGAGCGGCTTCAACGTGAACAGCGGTACGCTCGCGCAGGGCGGCCGCATGTTCGGGCGGCAGGCTTACGTCGGGCTCGGCAGCACGCGCTTCGGCACGCTGACGCTCGGCCGGCAATACGACTCCGTCGTCGACTATCTCGCGCCGACCACCGCGAACGGCAGTTGGGGCACCTATCCGTTCTCGCATCCGCTCGACAACGACAACACCGGCAACACGTTCCGCGTGAACAACACGCTCAAGTATGCGAGCCCGGATTTTGCCGGCTTCTCGTTCGGCGGCACATATAGCTTCAGCAACGACACCGGGTTCGCGAACAACCGGCAGTGGAGCGTCGGCGCGCAGTACGAGCAGGGTGGCTTGCTCGTCGGCGCGGCGTTCCTGAATGCGGACAACCCGGGGACGACAGCCGGCGGTGCGGTCGCGGGCCCGGGGTCGGTCGGCGCGGATGCGAACTTCGCGTCCGCGCGGCTGCGGATCTTTGGCGCGGGCGTCAACTACACGGCAGGGCCCGCGACGATCGGGTTCGCATATACGAACAGCAACGTCACGCGGCCGACCGCGAACGTCGGCTACCTGTTCGGCGACGAGACGATCGAACCCGTCACGGGGCCGCTCGCGGGCGGCACGCTCACGGCGATCAAATATCAGAACTTCGAAGTGAACGGCAAATACCAGTTCACGCCGGCGTTCTTCGTGGGCGCGCAGTATGTGTATACGACCGTTCGCTATGAAGCGACCACGGGCAGCGCGAAGCCGAAGATCCATTCGATCGGGCTGATGGCCGACTACAACCTGTCGAAGCGCACTGACGTCTACCTGATGGGCGCATACCAGCGGGTCGCGGGCGACGCGACCGGTTCGTCGCTCGACCAGGCGCTTGCCCCGGGCGCGGCCGATCTGTCGTCGACGTCGAAGCAGGTGCTGGTGCATGCGGGGATCCGGCACAAGTTCTGACCGGAAGGCACTCGGGAGGCAGGCGCGCCGTCGCCGCCGGCCTTCCCGTCCTTGCAACCGGCGAAGGTCGCGACGGACCTGTCGCGCCCGGCTTGCGCAAGCGCCGGCAGGTCCGTTCCGTCGCTTGCGCGTTACGTCATCGTCCCTTTCTTCAATGCATCGATGCACGGAATTCCGGCGCGGCGTTTCGGCCGCAGGAATTTCGGCACCGCGCTCGGCCGCCCGACGCCGGCCTGGCTGTGTTCGACCTTCGGCTTGAACGCGGCCGTCTTCGCCTTGCGCGGGATCCGGCAACCGCCTGCCGGCAGATCGGCGTACGGATCGTCGTCCGCGGCGGTGGCGGCTGGCAGTGCGGGCGCCGTCGATGCGACCAGCATCGGCGCGAACGGCAACGCGCGCATCCGTTCGCCGGTCAGCACGAATGCGCCGTTCGCGACCGCCGGCGCGATCGGCGGCACGCCGGCTTCGCTCAGGCCGGTCGGATGCGCGTCCGACGGCACGAAGAACACGTCCACCGGCGCCGCCTCCTGCATCCGTATCGGCGGATAGTCGGCGAAGCCGGCGTTGCGGACCGCGCCGTGGTCGACGTCGATCGCGAAACCAGGCTTCGTCGTCGCGAGGCCGAACAGCGCACCGCCCTGGATCTGCGCTTCGGCGCCGGTCGGGTTCACGATGCGCCCGGCATGCACGCCGGCCGTCACGCGGTGCACACGCGGCCTTTGCGCTTCCACCGACACCTCGGTCACATACGCGACGACCGTGCCGGCCGTTTCGTGCATCGCGACACCCCATGCGTGCCCGGCCGGCAGCGTGCGCGTGCCGTAACCCGACTTGTCGACGGCGAGCGCGAGCGCGTCGCGATGGCGCGCATGCTCCGGGCCGGACAGCCGCGCCATCCTGTATGCGACCGGGTCCTGGCGCGCCGCGTGGGCGAGCTCGTCGACGAGCGTCTCCATCACGAACGCCGTATGCGTATGGCCGGCCGAGCGCCATGACTGGACCGGCACGTCGACATCCGGCTGATGGACCGACACCTGCATCGGGAATCCGTACGGACTGTTCGCGACGCCGTCTGTCAGGTCGGGATCGGTGCCGGCTTTGCGGATCGTCGTGCGTTCGAGCGGCGAGCCTTTCAGTATCGACTGGCCGACGACGACGTGCTGCCAGTCCGTCACCGCGCCGCTGCCGTCGACGCCGATGTCGACGCGATGCAGCACCATCGGGCGGTAGTAGCCGCCGCGCAGGTCGTCTTCGCGCGACCAGATCGTCTTGACCGGGCCCAGATGGCCGGCTGCGAGATACGCGGCCGATACGCGGGCCGCTTCGACCACGTAGTCCGACGTCGGTGTCGAGCGGCGCCCGTAGTCGCCGCCCGACGTCATCGTGAAGATCTGCACCTTCTCCGGTGCGACGCCGAGCGCTTTCGCCACCGCCGCGCGATCGGTCGTCTGCATCGACGAGCCGCCCCAGATCTTGATGCCGCACGCGCAGCTCGGCGGCCCGACGTCGACCGTGCAGCTGAGCGGCTCCATCGGCGCGTGTGCGAGATACGGGAATTCGTAGTCCTTCCGGATGCGTGTCGCCGCCGTCGGCGCGTTGCCGGTATCGGCCGTGCGCACGACGGTGCCCGGCGTGCCGGCGAGCTGCCTGTACGCCTGCATCTGCTCGGCGGACGACACGGTCGAGCCGGTGTCCTTCCACGTGACCTGCAGCGCGTCGCGGCCGAGCTTGGCCGGCCAGTAGCCGGTTGCGATTACCGCAACGCCGGTGCCGCCGCGATCGGTCGGGATCTCGACGACCTCGACGACACCCTTGACGGCTCGCGCGGCCGCCGCGTTGTAGCTCGCGACCTGTCCGCCGAAGCGCGGCGGACGCGCGACCACGGCCACCATCATGTCGGGCAACCGCCAGTCCATCCCGTACTTCAGCGTGCCGTCGAGCATCGCGCGTGCGTCCACGCGTGGCGTCGGTTTGCCGATGAGGCGGAACTGGTCGGGCGACTTCAGCGGCACGTGCCGCGGCACCGGCATCGCCATCGCGTCCGGCGCAAGCTCGCCGTAGGTCGCGCGATGACTGCCCGACGTCACGATCCCGTCCTGCGTCCTGCAGGTGGCCGGGTCGACGTTCCAGCGCCGGGCGGCTGCCGCGACGAGCATCGCGCGCGCGGATGCGCCGAGTTCGCGGTATTGCATGAACGAATGGTTGATCGACGTCGAACCGCCCGTCATCTGGATACCGGTCACCGGATCCTTGTACGGCTCGCCGGCCGGCGCGAGCACGGTGCGCACGTTGCGCCAGTCGGCGTCGAGTTCGTCGGCCAGCGCCATCGGCAGTGCCGTGCTCACGCCCTGGCCGGCTTCGCTCCGGTTGACGGCGACGGTGACGGTATTGTCCGGTGCAATGATCAGGAATGCTTGAGGCGGCGAAGTGCGAAGCGCGGTGCCGGCTTCGGCACGGGCGCGCAGCGGCGGGACGCCGAGTGCGAGACAGCCGCTCGCAGCGATCGTGAGCTTCAGGAAGCCGCGCCGGCCGGGCATCGGAGCAGCGGCTCCGGTGACGGACGTGACGTCGGCGTGACGGTCGTCGGTGCGTGCCGGGCGCCCGGCGGTGCGAATGCGCATGTTCGTAGTCTCCCGGCAGGCTCAGGCAAGCGCCCTGGCCGCATCGTGAATCGCGGCACGGATGCGTTGGTAAGTGGCGCAACGGCACAGATTGCCGGCCATCGCGCTGTCGATGTCGGCATCGCTCGGCGCCTTGTTGCCGCGCAGCAGCCCGGCCGCGCTCATCATCTGGCCGCTCTGGCAGTAGCCGCATTGCGCGACGTCGTGCCGGACCCACGCGTCGAGGACGGCCTTGCCGACTGCATCGTCGGCGAGGTGTTCGGACGTCGTGATGCGCGCGTTTCCGACCGACGACAGCGCCAGCGTGCAGCTGCGCACCGGTCGTCCATCGACGTGCACGGTGCACGCGCCGCAGTCTCCTGTCCCGCAACCGAACTTGGTGCCGGTCAACCCCAGGTTGTCGCGCAGCACCCAGAGCACCGGCGTCGACGGATCGGCGTCGACTTCCGCCGGCCGGTTGTTGATGTTCAACGTCACCATCGTGAAGTTCTCCCGTGGACACCTCGTTATTACCGGCAACGACTAAACCGCAATGCGGCGGATCTGAATCAATTAAAGCAGATTCACGAAATGCCGAGCTGATTAAAACCGGAATGTTTTGCGTTTTTTAACGATCCGTGTCAATTAGTTAAAATATGAAATTTACATCTCGTATACGAATCATGAAATATTGACGAAAGATTGTTGAGTTTTGACAAGATCTTTGCCGGTCCGTGGAAAACGTTTGCGAGTCGTGCCTATATTTGACTCGCGATCATTCGGGGAAGGCGCATGGATCGAATGACGGCTATTGATGCATCACGCAGCGGAACAATCGAAATGAGATTGTTCCGTTAGTGAACTGGATGTTCGTATACAGGAGGATCGCCCAGACGGGCGGGCGACTGAGGCCGGAATGCCGTTTGATGCAGATAAACAGACGCGTGGCAAGCGAAAGCACCAGCGGCGATTCCGATTGGAGCGGGACAGCGAATTCCAATTAGAGAAAAAATTACCGAACGAGGGCGGAAAAGTAAAAAATGCCGATTAAATAATTCTCATTGATTGATTCTCGCCAGTTTTTAATCCAGCAATTCGTTCGGGATTGGCGGCGGGGTATTTTTCAAAAAAATCGAATAACGCATTCAGGTATTTTCCTTTGCATTCGAGTGTGCAAAAGGAATGGCTCGGTGTCGTCGATTCTCTTTATGGGAAGGTGTGATTATGCGTATGCGCATCGGTTCGAACAAAAAACGCGCGGAAGCACGTCCGAAATTCCTCGTCCCGACCGGCATGCTGGTTGCGCTGGTCGGCGCGGGCGTCATTCCCGCCGACGCGCTGGCGGCGTGCAGCGGTACCTCCACCGTCACCTGTACCGGTGCGACCACGAACTATGCGAACGGCACGAACAGCCTGAACGTGACGGTTGCCCAGGGCGCGACCGTTTCCGTGTTCCCATTGGTGGGCGGCACCGCCATGTCGCTGACGGGTAGCGGCGTGACGTTGACGAACAACGGCACGATCGATCCGTCGCTCGGCGGGCTGAGCGTCGTGTCCAACGGCACGGTGGTCGGCAATGTCGCATCCGCGAGTACCGTCAACGTCACGAACGCGAGCACCGGCGTGATGATGGGCTCGACGAGTTCGCTGCTCAACGGCCCCGCATTGACCGTATACAACGGCATCGGCGGGACGACGAACGTCACGAACGCCGGCACCATCGGCACGACGGGCATTCTCGGCTTCGGCGCTGGCCCCACCGCGCAGGTGGTCACCACGTCGGGCGGCGCGCAGGTCAACTTCACCAACGCGAGCGGCGGCACGATCAACGGTTCGGTGGTGCTCGCGCCCAGCGGCACGCCGGGCGCAGGCAATACGTTCACGAACGCCGGCACCGTCACGGGCAACGTGTCGCTGGGCGCAGCCCTCGGCACGTCGAACACGTTCAATGCGCTGACCGGGTCGTCGGTCGGGCTTGGTGTCGACGCCGGGCTGGGCGGCAACAACACGCTGAACCTGCAGCTGAACACGGCCGCCGGCGGTGCGACGAACGGCGCCATCGCGGTCGATACGTACGGCAATTTCAACAACCTCGCCGTGCAGGGCGGCACGTGGGACATCACCGGCGCATCGACCGCGACGAACGCGTCGCTGACCGGCGGCACCGCGATCGTCCATGGCGCCGGTGCGCTGGGCATCGGCACGATCGTGGGCGGTGGCGGCACGCTCGAGGCCGGCACGGCCGGCGTGAACCTGCTCAACAACGTGACGCTGACCGGCGGCCTGACGGTGGACGGTGCCAACGGGCTCGCATTGTCGGGTGCCATCGGCGGCAGCGGCCCGCTGAACGTGAGCGGCACCGGCGCGCTGACGCTGAACGGCGCCAATTCGTTCACGGGCGGAACGAATCTGACGGGCGGCGGCGGAATCGTCGCCGGTACCGCCACGGCGCTCGGCACGGGCGCGCTGAACGTGAGCGGCGCGGGCGGCACGCTCGGCACCAGCGTCGGCGGCACGCTGCTCGGCAACGCGGTGAACATCGACACCGGCGTCACCCTCGGCCTGAACGGTTCGGCCAACCTCGGTCTGGGCGGTGCGATCGCAGGCAATGGCGGCCTCGCGCAAACCGGCACGGGGACGACGACGCTGTTCGGCGCGAACACGTTCTCGGGCGGCACGACGCTGAGCGGCGGCGGACTGATCGCCGGGAGCGGCGCGGCGCTCGGCACGGGCGCGCTGCATGTGACCGGTGCGGGCGGCTCGCTGGCGACGAACGTGGGCGGCACGCTGCTCGGCAATGCGGTGAATCTCGATGCAGGGGCCACGCTCGGCCTGAACGGCGCGGCCGCCCTGAGCCTGGGCGGTGCGATCGGCGGGAGCGGCGGCCTCGCGCAATCCGGTGCCGGCACGACGACGCTGCTCGGCGCGAACACGTTCTCGGGCGGCACCGCGCTGAGCGGCGGCGGGCTGATCGCCGGCAACGGCGCGGCGCTCGGCACGGGGGCATTGAACGTATCCGGTACCGGCGGCACGCTCGCGACGAGCGCGAGCGGCACGGTGCTCGGCAATGCGGTCAGTCTTGGCGCGGGCGCAACGCTGGGCCTGAACGGCTCGGCCGACCTGAGCCTCGGCGGCGCGATCGGCGGCAATGGCAGTCTCGCGCAAATCGGCGCGGGCACGACCACGTTGCTCGGCGCGAACACGTTTACGGGCGGCACGACCCTCGGCAGCGGCGGGCTCGTCGCCGGCAATGCCGCGGCATTGGGCACGGGGGCGCTGAACGTGATCGGCACGGGCGGCACGCTCGCGACGAACGCGAGCGGCACGGTGCTCGGCAATGCGGTGAACCTTGGCGCCGGCGCGACCCTCGGGTTGAACGGCGCGGCCGATCTCGGCCTGTCCGGCACGATTGCCGGCGCGGGCGCGCTCGCCCTTGGCGGCACCGGCGCGACGACGCTGTCCGGCGCGAACACGTTTACCGGCGGCGCGAGCCTGACGGGCGGCGGCAGCCTGATCGTCGAAGGCGGCAGCGCGCTCGGTGTCGGCGGCGCGTTGAACGTGAGCGGCCTCGGCGGTTCGCTGAGCACGGATCTGGCCGCCGGCGCGTCACTGGCGAACACGATCGGCCTGAACGGCGCGTCGCTGACGCTGAACGGCGCGAACGCTCTCGATCTGAGCGGCGCAATCGGCGGCACCGGCGGCCTCGTGTTGAGCGGCACGGGCACGACGACGCTGTCGGGCGCGAACACCTTCGGCGGCGGCACGACGCTGAGCGCCGGCACGCTGCTGGCCGGCAGCAATACGGCACTCGGCACCGGTGCGCTGAACGTCGCGGGCGCAGGCGGCGCACTCGGCGCGGCTGTGAGCGGCACGACGTTGAGCAACGCGGTGAACCTGGGCGCGGGCGCGACGCTCTCGTTGAGCGGCGCGAACGATCTCGGGCTGGGCGGCGTGATCAGCGGCGACGGCGGCCTCGCGCAGACGGGGACGGGCATCACGACGCTGCTCGGTGCGAATACGTACACCGGCGGCACGACGTTGAGCGGCGGCGGGCTCCTTGCCGGCACCGGCAGCGCGCTCGGCACGGGCGCGCTGAACGTGACCGGCGCAGGCGGCTCGCTTGGCACGACCGTCGGCGGCACGGTGCTCGGCAATGCGATCCAGCTCGACGCAGGCGCGGCGCTGACGGTCGGGAATGCGAACGACATCGGGCTGGGCGGGATCATCTCGGGTGCCGGCGGGCTGTCGGTGACGGGCCCGGGCACGACGACGCTCACCGCGGCCGAGACGTTTACCGGCGGCACGACGATCGGTAGCGGTACGCTGGCGATCGGCGCGGGCGGCAGCCTTGCCGCGTCGAGCCCGGTGAACCTGACCGGCGCCGGCGCGCAGTTCAATATCGCCGGCGCGACCACGCCGCAGTCGATCGGCACGCTGTCGGGCGTCGCGGGTTCGACGATCGATCTCGGTGCGAACAACCTGACGCTGGCCGGCAGCGGCAACGGCGTCTTCGCGGGCAACATCGGCGGCGCGGGCGGGCTGACGCTCGCCGGAACCGGCACGGAGGCGCTGACCGGCAACAACACGTATGCCGGCGGCACGGCGCTGACGGGCGGCAGCCTGCTCGTCGGCAGCGCCGCGGCGCTCGGCACCGGCGCACTCGACGTGAACGGTTCGGCCTCGCTCGGCGCGAGCGTGCCCGGCGTGACACTCGGCAATGCCGTGAACCTCGGTACCGGCGTCACGCTCGGATTGAACGGTGCGACCGATCTCGGCCTGAGCGGCACGATCGCCGGAGACGGCGGCCTCGCGCAGACGGGCACCGGCACGACGACGCTGCTCGGCGCGAACACGTACACGGGCGGCACGACGCTGAGCGCCGGCGGCCTGATCGTCGGCAGCGGCGCGGCGCTGGGTACGGGCGCGCTGAACGTGACGGGGGCAGGCGGCACGTTCGCGACGAACGTGGGCGGCACGCTCGTCGGCAATGCCGTGAACCTCGGCGCAGGCGCAACGCTCGGCCTGAACGGCGCAGCCGACCTGAGCCTGGGCGGCGTGATCTCCGGCGACGGCGGCGTTGCGCAGACCGGCACCGGCACGACGACGCTGCTCGGCGCGAACACGTACACGGGCGGTACGACGCTGAGCGGCGGCGGGCTGATCGCCGGCAACGGTTCGGCGCTCGGCACGGGTGTGCTGAACGTCGCGGGCGCGGGCGGCTCGCTCGGCACGAGCGTCGGCGGCACGGTGCTCGGCAACGCGGTGAATCTCGGCACGGGCGCGACGCTGACGGTTGGCGGTGCGAACGATCTGGGTCTGGCCGGGGCGATTTCCGGCGGCGGCAATCTGTCGGTGAACGGCCCGTCGACGACGACGCTGACCGGCGTGAGCTCGTACACGGGCGCCACGACGATCGGCAATGGCAGTACGCTCGCGGTCGGGGCGGGCGGCAGCCTGTCGGGCGGCAGCCTCGTCGATCTCGCCGGCGCGGGCGCGACGCTCGACCTGAGCGCGGCCACTTCGCCGCAGTCGACCGGCGGCCTGGTCGGCGCAGCCGGCTCGGCGGTGAACCTGGGCGGCAACACGCTGACGCTTGGAGGCTCGGTCAGCGGCACGTTCGGCGGCACGATTGGCGGCGCGGGCGGCCTGACGATGTCGGGCACCGGCACGGAGACGCTGACCGGCGCGAACACGTATACCGGCGGCACGACGATCAACAGCGGCACGCTGGCGATCGGCGGCGGCGGCAGCCTGTCGGCGAACGGTGCGGTCAACCTTGCCGGTGCGGGTGCGACGTTCGACCTGAGCGGCGCGACATTGCCGCAGACGACGGCCGCGCTGTCGGGCGTCGCCGGTTCGACGGTGAACCTCGGCGGCAACAGCCTCACACTGGGCGGCACGGGCAGCGGCACGTACGACGGCACCATCGCCGGCGCGGGCGGCAGCCTGACGTTGTCCGGTACGGGCACCGAAACGCTGAACGGCGCGAACACGTACACGGGCGGCACGAGCCTGACGGGGGGCGGCACGCTGATCGCGGGCAATGGATCGGCGCTCGGCACGGGCGCGCTGACCACGAGCGGCGCGGGCGGCTCGCTGGCCGCGAGCATCGCCGGCACGACGCTCGGCAACGCAGTGAATCTCGGCGCGGGCTCGACGCTGACGCTTGGCGGCACGAACGACCTCGGCCTGAGTGGAATCGTCTCGGGCGGCGGCAGTCTCGCGCAAACCGGCAGCGGTACGACGGCGCTGACCGGTGCGAACACGTACACGGGCGGCACGACGCTGAATGCCGGTGGGCTGTCGGTCGGCAACAACGCGGCGCTCGGCACGGGCGCGCTCAGCGTAACCGGCGCGGGTGGCACGCTCAGCGCGAGTACGGCGAACCTGCTGCTCGCGAATGCGGTCGACCTCGGCACCGGTTCGGCGCTGAATCTCGGCGGCGCGTTCGACTTCGGCCTGAACGGCATCATTTCCGGTGCAGGCGGCATCGTGCAATCGGGCACCGGCACGACCACGCTCGGCGGCGCGAACACGTACGGCGGCGGAACGACGCTGAACAGCGGCGGACTGAGCGTCGGCAGCAACAGCGCCCTCGGTACCGGCGCGCTGAACGTGACCGGCAACGGCACGCTGAGCGCCAGCGTGAACGGCACGACGCTCGGCAACGCGGTCACGCTGGGCGGGGGCGCGACGCTCGGGTTGAACGGCGCGAACGATCTCGGCCTGAGCGGCACGATTTCCGGCAGCGGCAGCCTCGCGCAGACGGGCACCGGCACGACGACGCTCACCGGCACGAACACGTACGACGGCGGCACAACGCTCAGCGGGGGCGGGCTCATCGCCGGCAACGGCAGCGCACTGGGCACCGGCGCGCTGAACGTCACCGGCACCGGCGGCTCGCTCGGCACGAACGTCGCGGGCACGACGCTCGGCAATGCCGTGAATCTCGGCGCGGGATCGACGCTGACGGTGGGTGGTGCGAACGATATTGGCCTGGGCGGCGGGATCTCCGGCAGCGGCGGCCTGTCGATCAGCGGCCCGTCGACGACCACGCTCACGGGCACGAACACCTACACCGGCAATACGACGATCGGCGGCGGCAGTACGCTGGCGGTCGGCGCGGGCGGCAGCCTGTCGTCGGGCAGCGCGCTCGATCTCGCGGGTACCGGCGCAACGCTCGACATCAGTGCAGCGACTTCGCCGCAAACGAGCGGCATGCTGTCCGGCGTATCGGGCACGAACGTGAATCTCGGCGGCAACACGCTGACGCTGGCCGGCTCCGGCAACGGCAGTTATGCCGGCACGATCGGCGGCACGGGCGGGCTGACGATGTCGGGCACGGGGACGGAAACGCTGACGGGAACCAACACGTACACCGGCGCGACGACGATCAACAGCGGCACGCTGGCGATCGGCGCAGGCGGCAGCCTGTCGGCGAGCAGCCCGGTGAATCTCGCGGGTGCGGGGGCGACCTTCGACGTGAGCGGCGCGACCACGCCGCAGACGACCGGCACGCTGTCGGGTGTCGCGGGTTCGACGGTGAACCTTGGGGGCAACAACCTGACGCTGGGCGGGTCGGGCAGCGGCACATACGGCGGCACGATTGCCGGCACGGGCGGCAGCCTGACGCTGTCGGGTACCGGCACCGAAACGCTGACGGGTAACAACACATACACGGGCGGCACGAGCCTGACGGGCGGCGGCACACTGATCGCGGGAAGCGGCTCCGCACTCGGCACCGGTGCGCTGACCACGAGCGGCGCGGGCGGCACGCTCGGCACCAGCGTAGCAGGCACGACGCTGACCAACGCGATCGATCTCGGCGCGGGTTCGACGCTGACGGTCGGCGGCGCGAACAATCTCGGCCTGGGCGGCACGATTTCGGGCAGCGGCAACGTGGCGGTGAACGGTCCGTCGACGACGACGCTCACCGGCACGAACACCTACACCGGCAACACGACGATCGGCGGCGGCAGCACGCTGGCGGTCGGCGCGGGCGGCACGCTGTCGTCGGGCAGCGCGATCGATCTGGCCGGTGCGGGCGCGACGCTGGACGTGAGCGCGGCCACGACGCCGCAGGCGACCGGCACGCTGTCGGGTACAGCCGGTTCGACGGTGAACCTGGGCGGCAATACGCTGACGCTCGGCGGTTCGGGTAACGGCACGTTCGGCGGTACCGTCGGCGGCACGGGCGGACTGACGCTGTCGGGCACCGGCACGGAAACGCTGACGGGGGCGAACACGTATACCGGCGCGACGACGATCAACAGCGGCACGCTGGCAATCGGCGCAGGCGGCAGCCTGTCGGCGAGCAGCCCGGTGAATCTGGCGGGTGCGGGCGCGACCTTCGACGTGAGCGGCGCGACCACGCCGCAGACGACCGGCACGCTGTCGGGTGTCGCGGGTTCGACGGTGAACCTCGGCGGCAACAATCTGACGCTGGGCGGCACGGGCAACGGCACGTACGGCGGCACGATCGCCGGCACGGGCGGCAGCCTGACGCTGTCGGGCACGGGTACGGAAACGCTGACGGGCAACAACACGTACACGGGCGGCACGAGCCTGAGCGGAGGCGGCACGCTGATCGCGGGGAGCAATACGGCGCTGGGCACGGGCGCGCTCAACACGAGCGGCGCAGGCGGCACGCTGGCCGCGAGCACGCCGGGCACGACGTTGACCAATGCGGTGAATCTCGGCAGCGGCTCGACGCTGACGGTTGGCGGTACGAACGATCTCGGCCTCGGCGGTGCGATCTCCGGCAGCGGCAATCTGGCGGTCAACGGGCCGGCAACGACAACGCTCACCGGCACGAACACCTACACGGGCAGCACGACGATCGGCGGCGGCAGCACGCTGGCGGTCGGTGCGGGCGGCACGCTGTCGTCGGGCAGCACGATCGACTTGTCCGGCACGGGCGCGACGCTCGACCTGAGCGCGGCCACGTCGCCGCAGACGACCGGTGCATTGTCGGGCGGCACGGGCACCAACGTGAACCTCGGCGGCAATACGCTGACGCTCGGTGGCGCGGCCAGCGGCACGTATGGAGGCGTGATTGGCGGGACGGGCGGGCTGACGCTGTCGGGCACCGGCACGGAGACGCTGACGGGCGCCAATACATACACCGGCGCGACGACGATCAACAGCGGCACGCTGGCGATCAGCGGCAACGGCAGCCTGTCGGCGAGCAGCCCGGTCAACCTGACGGCGTCCGGCGCGACACTCGACCTGAGCGGCGCGGCGTCGCCGCAATCGACGGGCGCAATCTCGGGCGTGGCGGGCTCGACCGTGAACCTCGGGAACAACAACCTGACGCTCGGCGGCTCGGGCAGCGGCACCTATGCGGGCAACATCGCCGGCACCGGCGGCGTGACGATGTCGGGCACGGGGACGGAAACGCTCACGGGCGCCAACACGTACACCGGCGCGACGACGATCAACAGCGGCACGCTCGCGATCGGCGCGGGCGGCAGCCTGTCCGCGACGACGCCGGTCAGCCTGACGGGTGCGGGCGCAACCTTCGACCTGAGCGGCGCGACCACGCCGCAGACGACCGGCACGTTGTCGGGCGTCGCCGGTTCGACGGTGAACCTGGGCGGCAACAACCTGACGCTGGGCGGCACCGGCAGCGGTACCTATGACGGCACGATCGCAGGCACGGGCGGTAGCCTGACGTTGTCCGGCACGGGCACCGAGACGTTGACCGGGACGAACACGTACACGGGCGGTACGAGCCTGACGGGCGGCGGCACGCTGATCGCGGGCAACGGATCGGCACTTGGCACGGGCGCGCTGACCACGAGCGGCGCGGGCGGCACGCTCGGCACCAGCGTGGCCGGCACGACGCTGAACAACGCGGTGGATCTCGGCGCGGGTTCGACGCTGACAGTGGGTGGTGCGAACAATCTGGGCCTCGGTGGCGCGATCACCGGCAGCGGCAACCTGGCGGTGAACGGCCCGTCGACGACGACGCTTTCCGGCACGAACACGTACACCGGGAACACGACGATCGGCAACGGCAGCACGCTGGCGGTCGGCGCGGGTGGCAGCCTGTCGGCGGGCAGCGCAGTCGATCTGGCCGGTGCCGGTGCAACGCTCGATCTGAGCGCCGCGACGGCGCCGCAGTCGACGGGTGCGTTGTCGGGCGTCGTCGGTTCGACCGTGAACCTCGGCGGCAATGCGTTGACGCTCGGCGGCACGGGCAGCGGCACATACGGCGGCACGATTGCCGGCACGGGCGGCAGCCTGACGCTGTCGGGTACCGGCACCGAAACGCTGACGGGTAACAACACATACACGGGCGGCACGAGCCTGACGGGCGGCGGCACACTGATCGCGGGAAGCGGCTCCGCACTCGGCACCGGTGCGCTGACCACGAGCGGCGCGGGCGGCACGCTCGGCACCAGCGTAGCAGGCACGACGCTGACCAACGCGATCGATCTCGGCGCGGGTTCGACGCTGACGGTCGGCGGCGCGAACAATCTCGGCCTGGGCGGCACGATTTCGGGCAGCGGCAACGTGGCGGTGAACGGTCCGTCGACGACGACGCTCACCGGCACGAACACCTACACCGGCAACACGACGATCGGCGGCGGCAGCACGCTGGCGGTCGGCGCGGGCGGCACGCTGTCGTCGGGCAGCGCGATCGATCTGGCCGGTGCGGGCGCGACGCTGGACGTGAGCGCGGCCACGACGCCGCAGGCGACCGGCACGCTGTCGGGTACAGCCGGTTCGACGGTGAACCTGGGCGGCAATACGCTGACGCTCGGCGGTTCGGGTAACGGCACGTTCGGCGGTACCGTCGGCGGCACGGGCGGGCTGACGCTGTCGGGCACGGGGACGGAAACGCTGACGGGCGCCAATACATACACCGGCGCGACGACGATCAACAGCGGCACGCTGGCAATCGGCGCAGGCGGCAGCCTGTCGGCGAGCAGCCCGGTGAATCTGGCCGGTGCGGGGGCGACCTTCGACGTGAGCGGCGCGACCACGCCGCAGACGACCGGCACGCTGTCGGGTGTCGCCGGTGCGACGGTGAATCTCGGCGGCAACAACCTGACGCTGGGCGGCACGGGCAACGGCACGTACGGCGGCACGATCGCCGGCGCGGGCGGCAGCCTGACGCTGTCGGGCACGGGTACGGAAACGCTGACGGGCAACAACACGTACACGGGTGGCACGAGCCTGAGCGGCGGCGGCACGCTGATCGCGGGGAGCAATACGGCGCTGGGCACGGGCGCGCTCAACACGAGCGGCGCAGGCGGCACGCTGGCCGCAAGCACGCCGGGCACGACGCTGACCAACGCGGTGAATCTCGGCAGCGGCTCGACGCTGACGGTTGGCGGTACGAACGACCTCGGCCTTGGCGGTGCGATCTCCGGCAGCGGCACGCTCGCGTTCAGCGGCCCGGCGACGACGACGCTTTCCGGTGCCAACACCTACACCGGCGGGACCAGCGTCACGGGCGGCGGCACGCTGATCGCCGGCACGCCGACGGCACTCGGCAGCGGCACGCTGAGCGTCGGCGGCAGCGGCGGCACGCTCGGGACGAGCGTGGCCGGCACGACGCTCGGCAATGCGGTGAACCTCGGCACGGGCTCGACGCTGACGGTCGGTGGCGCGAACAACCTTGGCCTGGGCGGCCCGATCTCGGGTGGCGGCAATCTGGCGGTGAACGGCCCGTCGACGACGACACTGACCGGTGCGAACACGTACACCGGCGGCACGACGATCGGCACCGGCAGCACGCTGGCGGTCGGCGGCAATGGCAGCCTGTCGGCCGGCAGTGCGCTGACGCTGGCCGGCAATGGCGCCACGCTCGACGTCAGCGGTGCGACGACGCCGCAGACGGCGAGCGCGTTGTCCGGTGCGGCCGGTTCCATCGTGAACCTGGGCGGCGGCACGCTGACCGTGGCCGGCCCGGCGGGTGGCACGTTCGGCGGCACGATCGCCGGCACCGGCGGTTTCGCGGTGCAGGGCGGCGGCACGCAGACGCTGACCGGCGCCAACACGTACACCGGCGGCACGACGATCGGCAGCGGCAGCACGCTTGCGCTGTCCGGCGCAGGCAGTCTCGCGCCGACGAGCCCGATGGTCCTCGCGGGCAGCGGCGCGACGTTGAACCTCGCGGGCTCCGCCGCGCCGCAGTCGATCGGCTCGCTGTCGGGCACGACGGGCTCGAACGTGAACCTCGGCAGCACGCCGCTGACGGTGAACACCGCGGGCACGAGCACGTTCGCAGGTACGTTGTCGGGCACCGGCCCGCTGACGCTTGCCGGTACGGGCGCGCAACTGTTGAGCGGCACGAACACGCTGTCCGGGCCGACGAACGTGACCGGCGGCACGCTCGCCGTCACGGGTTCGCTGGCCAGCTCGCCGGTGACGGTGGGCAACGGCGCGACCGTCACCGGAACCGGCACGATCGGCGGCCTCACGGTGGCGGGCGGCGGCACCGCATCGGTGTTGCAGCCCGGCCAACCGCTGAAGGTGGCAGGCAATGCGACGTTCCAGCCGGGCTCGACGCTGCAGGTCGGCGCCACGCCTCAACAAAGCGGCGGCCTCGACGTCAGCGGCTCGGCCGCGCTCAACGGCGGGACGGTGCAGGTCGTCGCGGCGAGCGGGCAATACCAGCCGGGCAAGCTCTACACGATCGTGAATGCAGGCGCGGGCGTGCAAGGGCAATTCAGCGCGGTGAACTCGACGTATGCATTCCTCACGCCAACGCTCCAGTACGACCCGTCGCATGTGTTGTTGTCGCTCGCGCCGAACGGCACGCCGTTCGCATCGGTTGCGACGACGCCTGACGGCCAGGCGGTGGCAGGCGCGGTCGGCACGCTCGGCGCAGGCAACCCGCTGTTCGACACGGTACTGACAGCCGATGCGCCGACCGCGAATCGCGCGTTCACGCAGTTGGCCGGCGATCTGTATCCGAGCACGCGCAGCGTGCTGCTGTCGGACAGCCGTTACGTGCGTGACGCAGTGCTCGATCGCGCACGCCTCGGCTCGCAACCGGGCGGTGCGTTGTGCGGCTGCGAGGCGCCCGTGTCGGCGGACGATCATGCGGCGTCGCTCGACCGGCGGCTTGCGTCGGAGAATGGCTGCACGCCGGCGAAGTCGTTCAAGCCGGCGGTGTGGGGCCGCATCTACGGTGCGCACAGCCGGTTCGACGGCGACGACGTCGCGTCGATCGATCGCAACCTGTACGGCTTCGTCGTCGGTACGGACGCGGAAGTCAGCAGCCACTGGCGCATCGGTATCGCGGGCGGCGCGTCGCGCAGCCAGCTCAATACCGACCAGAACGAATCGGCGAAGGTGAACGGCGAGACGATCGCGCTGTATGCCAGCGGCCGATACGACGCGTGGAACGTGCGCGGCGGCCTGGCGCAGTCGTGGTACCGCGTGCACAGCGAGCGCAATCCGTCGTTCGGCGGCTTCTCGGATCACGACACCGCCAGCTACGACGCGAACGCGACGCAGGTGTTCACCGAGATCGGCTATTCCACCGCGATCCGCAACGTTGCGCTCGAGCCGTTCGTCGGCCTCGCCTACGCGAGCGTGCATACCGGCGGCTTCAAGGAGAACGGTGGCGCGGCCGCGCTGCAGGGCGAATCGAACACGAGCGGGCTCGGCTTCTCGACGCTCGGCGTGCGGGCTTCGACCGATGTGGCGATCACGACGAAGGGCAAGGTCACCGC
This sequence comes from Burkholderia territorii, assembly GCF_001718335.1. Classification (NCBI taxonomy): domain Bacteria; kingdom Pseudomonadati; phylum Pseudomonadota; class Betaproteobacteria; order Burkholderiales; family Burkholderiaceae; genus Burkholderia; species Burkholderia territorii. Next base: position 647,657 of record NZ_CP013367.1, on the reverse strand, counting down.
GTATGGCACGGTCGGCTGGCGGCATGCGTTCGGCAATACGCAGCCGGGTTCGACGCTGTCGTTCGCGAGCGGCGGCTCGCCGTTCAGCGTCGTCGGCGTGCCGGTCGCGCGGGATGCCGCGGTGCTCGAGATCGGCGTCGATGCGGCCGTGACGAAGAACCTGTCGGTCGGGCTGTCGTATAGCGGCCAGGTTGGCGGCAACGTCAGCGACCACGCGCTGTACGGCAACCTGCTGTGGAAGTTCTGAGCGCGGGCCGGCCGCTTGCGATGCGGTTTTCGTGAGCGGCCGGTTTGTTGATCGATGGCACGGTAGTCGATCGATCCGTTCGTCACACGCGTTTCGTGATCCGAAGCGATCGAGGCGGCGCGTTTCAATTGATGCCGGGCATTACGCGCGAGCAGGTTTCTGCCACCGTTCCCGCGCAATTTTCATATCGATCGATTCGTTCGTTGCGGCCGCCGCATTCCCGGGCGGCCGCGAACGCGCAACGTACGTCAATCCGGCGCCACCGCCGTCGATTCCCGCACCACGAGCTCCGGCGCGCCGATCGTATGCACGGCCGCGGCCGGCTCGACGCCGTCGATCATGTCGAGCGTCAGTGCGATCGCTCGCGCGGCGATCTGCGACGTCGGGAACCGCACCGTCGTCAGCGCGGGGCGGAACTGGTGCGCGAGCTGGATGTCGGTCATGCCGACCACCGACAGATCGGCAGGCACGCGCAGCCCGAGGTCGGCCGCGGCCTGCATCGCGCCGATCGCCATCAGGTCGTTGGTTGCGAACAGTGCGGTGAGGCCACGCTTCGCCCGCAACAGCGCGGCGGCCGCTTCGTAGCCGCCTTCGATCGAATCGTGCGTCGACACCGTCGTCAGCGCCTTCGCCGGATGGCCGCGTGCCGCGAGTTCGTCGGCGAACCCGCGCAGCCGAACCGACTGCGGGCCGCCCGAGCCTTTGCCGACGAGCGCGCCGAACCTGCGATGCCGCAGCCCGGAGAGGTGCGCGGCGGCCAGCGCGCCCGCGGCCGCGAAATCGACGGTGACGCACGGCAGCGTGCGCGACGCATGCACGTGTTCCCACATGCACAGCACGATCGATGCGCCATGGCGCGCGATGTCGGCGAGTTCGGTTTCCGTGAGATCCGTGTTCATCACGATCGCGCCGGCGGCGAGCGTGCCGGCGATGCGCTCGAGGTAGTTGCGCGTGATCGCGGGATCGTCGTCGGTATTGGACACCAGCAGGTAATGGCCGCGCTTGCGCGCCTCGCGCTCGGCGGCCAGCACGAATTCCGGGTAGAACGGGTTGGTGATGTTCGACAGCATCAACGCGAGCGTGGACGTGCGGCCCTCGGCGAGCGCCCGCGCGGTCAGGTTCGGCCGATAGCCGAGCTCGCGGATCGCCGCCATCACGCGCTCGACGGTCGCCGGCTTCACCTTCTGCGGATTGCGCAGCACGTTCGAGACCGTCGCCGCGGTGACGTTCGCGCGCTGCGCGACTTGCGCGAGCGTCACCATGCACGGCCTCGGCACGGGCGGGCAAGGCTGCACGACGGCAGCGAAGCGGGGGAATGTCTGCTCATATTCTGGGAGTGCGTCCCACAAGTTGCACAGGGACAGCCGATACGCTAATTTCTCGACACATCAGATCAAGGAGACGACATGGTACGGCGAACCGGGGCAATTGCACCATCAAAATTTAAGCGTTTAAATTTTGTGACCCGAAGCGCCTGACCAGGAGAGGAGAGCGCGATGACCGCCATTTCATTGAAGGACGTCTCGAAGCGCTACGGCGAGCACGCGCCGGTGCTGCGCGACGTGAACCTCGAGATCGCATCGCATGAATTCTGCGTGTTTCTCGGTCCGTCGGGCTGCGGCAAGTCCACGTTGCTGCGGATGATCGCCGGGCTCGAGGACGTGACCGAAGGCGAGCTGCGGATCGGCGGCGCGCGCATGAACGACACGCCGCCCGCCGAGCGCGGCGTCGCGATGGTGTTCCAGAGCTATGCGCTGTTTCCGCACATGACCGTGTTCGACAACATCGGTTTCGGCTTGCGCATCGCCGGCACGCCGAAGGACGAGATCCGGCGCCGCGTGACCGAGGCCGCGCGCGTGCTGCAGCTCGAAGCGCTGCTCGATCGCAAGCCGAAGGCGTTGTCGGGCGGCCAGCGGCAGCGCGTCGCGATCGGCCGCGCGATCGTGCGCGAGCCGCGCGTGTTCCTGTTCGACGAGCCGCTGTCGAATCTCGACGCGACGCTGCGCGGTCAGACACGCGTCGAAATCGCGCGGCTGCACGCGCGCTTCACGCAGTCGAGCTCGGTCTACGTCACGCACGACCAGATCGAGGCGATGACGCTGGCCGACCGCATCGTGCTGCTGCACGCGGGCGACGACGTCGCGCGCTTCGGCAGCATCGCGCAGGCCGGTGCGCCGCTCGAGCTGTATCACCGGCCGGCCAACCGCTTCGTCGCCGGCTTCATCGGCTCGCCGAGGATGAACTTCCTGCCGGCCGTCGTCGAAGCGGGCGATGCGCACGGCTGCCGACTGCGGCTGGACGGCACCGGCGAAACGGTGACGCTGCGCGATCGCCCGTTGCCGCGCGACGTCGGCAGCGGCGCGCGCGTGACGCTCGGGATTCGTCCCGAGCATCTGACGGTTGCGGCGTCGGGCGATGCCGAGCATCCGGCGATCGTCCGCGACATCGTGCTCGTCGAGCAGCTCGGCGAAGCCGCCTACGTGCATCTCGACCAGCCCGGCGGCATGCCGCTGCTCGCGAAGCTGCCGGGTCAGGCCGCGTTGCGGCGCGGCGAGCGCCATGCGTTTCGCGTGCCGCCGTCGCGCTGTCACCTGTTCGACGAGGCCGGCATCGCGTTGCCGGCCATCCACGCCGAAGCGGCGTTCGCATAGCGGCGCAACGCCGACTTGCCGCGCGACGCGGCACCCATCACACCAATACCAGGAGACAACGATGAGACTTCGTGCGAGCCGACTGCTGCTTGCGTTGACCATTGCCGCCGCGTTCACCGCGCAGACGGCCGATGCGGGCACGCTCAAGGTGAACGTCGCCGCGCGCGGCAACCAGCGCGCGACGTGGCAAGCGGTGTTCGACCAGTTCCACAAGGCGAATCCCGACGTCGACCTGAAGATCAGCTACGTCGGCGAGGAAGCGTACAAGGTGCAGATGTCCGGCTGGCTCGCGACCGATCCGCCCGACGTGCTGAGCTGGAACAACGGCGAGCGGCTCGCGTATTTCGCGAAGCGCGGGCTGATCGAGGACCTCAGCGCGGACTGGCAGAAGAACGGCTGGAACGACACGTATGCGGCCGTCAGGCAGTCGTCGACCTACGGCGGCAAGCTTTACAGTTTGCCGCTCGGCTATGACGCCTACGGGTTGTTCTACCGCAAGGACCTGTTCGAGAAGGCCGGCATTCACGGCGAGGCGACCGACTGGCCGCAGTTCCTGGATGCGTGCCGCAAGCTGAAGGCGGCCGGCATCGCGCCGATCGCGGTGGCCGCGCGCGATGCGTGGACGCTGGCCGCGTGGTTCGACTACCTCGACTTGCGGATCAACGGCTACGCATTCCACCAGAAGCTGATGGCCGGCGACGTCGCGTATACCGATCCGCGCGTGAGGGCCGTGTACGCGGCCTGGAAGAAGCTGATCGACGACAAGTATTTCATCGACAACGCGTTGTCCTACGACGTCGATTCGCTCAGTCCGCTGATCGTCAACGGCCAGGCCGCGATGACGCTGATGGGCACCTGGTATTCGGCCGGCCTGCTGAGCGCGACGCGCAACCCGATCAGCTTCTTCCGCTTTCCGGTGATCGACGCATCGGTGCCGCTTGCCGAGGATGGCCCGGTCAACGTGATGATCGTGCCGGCGAAGGCGCACAACAAGGCGGATGCACGGCGCCTGCTCGCGTTCATGGGGCAACCGGCGGTCAACGGCGAATTCGCGAAGGGGATGGGGCAACTGCCGTCGAACAACAAGGCGCCCGAGCCCCAGGACCCGATCTCGAAGATCGGCTTCCGCACGCTCGCGACGACGCCGGGCGGCATCGCGCAGTTCTACGACCGCGACATGACGAAGGAAATGGCGGACGAAGGGATGAAGGCGATGCAGCAGTTCCTGTCCGACCCGACGCAGCTCGATGCGATCCTGCCGCGGCTCGAGCAGACGCGCAAGCGCATCTATCGGAAGTGATGTACCGCGCGCCGGGGCGGCGACAACGCCGGTCCGGCGCGTCGGCGTCGCCGTCGCGCCCGTTTCGTCAGTCTCGTCCGTCACGTCTGTTTCGTCGAAGGTCACTTCATGTCAACCAGCTTGTCCGAAAGCGCCGCGCGCCGTGAAGCCGGCCCGCGGCGGCATGCGCGCGCGTCGCTCGCCCGCCGGCGCAACCGTGCGGCTCTGCTGTTCGTGCTGCCCGGGTTCGCGCTCTTCACCGTATTCGTGCTGTATCCGATCGTCAGCAGCATCTGGCTGAGCTTCCACCACTGGGACGGGATGACGCCGATGACCTATGCAGGGCTCGACAATTATCGCGAGCTGCTGCAGTCCGATACGTTCTACGTCGCGCTGAAGAACAACGTGCTGTGGCTCGTGCTGTTCCTCGCCGCACCGCCGCTCGGCCTCGCACTCGCGCTGTACCTGAACCAGAACGTGTTCGGGATCCGGCTCGTGAAGTCGCTGTTCTTCGCGCCGTTCGTGTTGCCGGGCGTCGTCGTCGGCCTGGTGTTCTCATGGTTCTACGATCCGACGTTCGGGCTGCTGAAGCTGATTGTCGGGCACGGCATCCCGGTGCTCGGCGATCCGCGTTATGCGACCTACGGCGTGATCGCCGCCGCGCTGTGGCCGCAGATTCCGTTCTGCATGATCCTCTACCTGACCGGGCTCACCGGCATCAACGGCGAGATCGTCGAGGCGGCGCGGATGGAAGGCGCGCGCGGCTTCACGCTGCTGTGGCACGTGATCCTGCCGCAGTTGCGGCCCGCGACCTTCATGGCGGTCGTGCTGACCGTGATCGGCGCGCTGCGCAGCTTCGACCTGATCTCCGTGATGACGGGCGGCGGCCCGTTCGACAGCTCGACCGTGCTCGCTTACTTCATGGTCGACCAGGCGATCAAGTACTACCGCGAAGGCTATTCCGCCGCGATCGCGGTCGTGCTGTTCGCGATCATGCTCGTCTACATCGTGTGGCAGCTGCGCAAGCTGGTGCGCGTCGAATCATAAGGATCGCGAAAATGTATCCGATGCCCGTGTCCCGCTGGGGACGTCCCGCCCGTTGGCTGTACCGGCTGTCGCTGCCGTGCGCGCTCGCGCTGTGGCTCGTGCCGCTGCTCGCGGTACTAGTCACGTCGATCCGCTCGACCGACGAGATCATCGCCGGCCATTACTGGGACTGGCCGAAACAGTTTGCGCTGCTGGACAACTACGGCGCCGCGCTCGCGCAGACGCCGATGCTGCATTACTTCGCGAACAGCGTCCTGATCACGGTGCCGTCCGTCGCCGCATCGATCCTGCTCGCGTCGCTCGCGGGGCACGCGCTCGCGAACTACCGGTTCCGCGGCAACCTCGTGCTGCTCGGGCTGTTCGTCGCCGGCAATTTCGTGCCGATCCAGATCCTGATGATCCCGGTGCGGCAGATCATGCTCGGTGTCGGTCTCTACAACACCGTGTGGGCGCTCGTGCTGTTCCATACCGCGTTCCAGACCGGCTTCTGCACGCTGTTCCTGCGCAACTTCATCCGCGAGCTGCCGTTCGAGCTGATCGAGGCCGCGCGCGTCGAAGGCGCGTCCGAGTGGGCGATCTACTGGCGTGTCGTGCTGCCGCTCGTGCGGCCGGCGCTCGCCGCACTCGCGATTCTCGTGTTCACGTTCGTGTGGAACGACTACTTCTGGGCGCTGTGCCTCACGCAGGGCGACGATGCGGCGCCGATCACGGTCGGCGTCGCCGCGCTCAAGGGGCAGTGGACGACCGCGTGGAACATCGTGTCGGCCGGCTCGGTGCTCGCCGCGCTGCCGTCGGTGCTGATGTTCTTCGCGATGCAGAAGCATTTCGTCGCGGGGCTCACGTTCGGCGCGACGAAAGGCTGATCCGTCCAATTCTCATTCTTCAAGGAATCCACGATGCATCTCGGCGTTTGCTACTACCCCGAACATTGGCCGCGCGAACAATGGGCTCGCGACGCGAAGCGGATGGCCGAACTGGGCCTGACCCGCGTGCGGATCGCCGAATTCGCATGGAGCCGGATGGAGCCGGAGCCGGGCCGCTACGACTGGGCGTGGCTCGACGAAGCGATCGACACGCTCGCCGGCCAGCAGCTGAAGATCGTGCTCGGCACGCCGACGGCCGCGCCGCCGAAATGGCTCGTCGATCGCCATCCGGAGATCCTGCCGGTCGGCGTGGACGGTGCCGTATGGCAATTCGGGTCGCGCCGCCATTACGACATCGCGAGCCCCGTGTATCGCGAGCACTGCGTGCGCATCGCGGACGCGATGGCACGACGCTACGGCGCGCATCCGGCAGTCATCGCATGGCAGACCGACAACGAGCTCGGCTGTCACAACACGCTGCCGAGCTATACGCGTGCGGCGCTCGAAGGGTTTCGCGCGTGGCTCGCCGTGCGCTATGGCGACATCGATGCGCTGAACCGTGCATGGGGCAACGTGTTCTGGAGCATGGAGTATCGCGGTTTCGACGAGATCGAATTGCCGCGCCATACGCCGACCGATGCGAATCCCGCGCATTTGCTCGACTTCCGCCGCTATCAGTCGGACGAGGTCGCGCGGTTCCACGCCGTGCAGGTCGATGCGATCCGTCCGCACGCGCCGGGCCGCGACGTGCTGCACAACTTCATGGGCTTTTTTACCGAGTTCGATCACCATGCGTTTGCGCGCGGCGGGCTCGACGTCGCTGCGTGGGACAGCTATCCGGTCCCGCGCACCGAAGTGCTGCCGCTCGACGAAGCGGACAAGCGGCGCTGGGCTCGTACCGGTCACCCGGACGTTTCGGCGTTCTCGCACGACCTGTATCGCGGCATCGGCAACGGGCGGATGTGGGTGATGGAGCAACAGGCCGGGCCGGTGAACTGGGGGCCGTACAACCCGGTGCCGCCCGCAGGCGCGGTGCGGCTGTGGACGTGGGAAGCGTTCGCGCATGGCGCGGAACTCGTGTCGTATTTCCGCTGGCGGCAGTATCCGCATGCGCAGGAGCAACTGCACTCGGGGCTGAATGCGCCGGATGACCGGCTGTCGCCCGGTGGCCATGAAGTCGCGCGCGTCGCGCGCGAACTGGCCGCGCTGGATGTCGAGCTCGCCACCGGCGCGCGCGGGCCGGCTCGCGTCGCGCTGCTGTTCGACTACGAGGCCGACTGGATGATCCGGATCCAGCCGCATGGCGCCGACTTCGACTACCAGCAGCACGTATTCGACTGGTATCGCGCGTTGCGCGAACTGGGGCTCGACGTCGACTTCGTCGCGGCCGATGCCGACGTGTCGCGTTATGCATTCGTCGTCGTGCCGACGCTGCCAGTCGTCACGGAGCGCGTCGTCGAGCAGGCCGCGCGCGGCGATGCGCACTGGCTGTTCGGGCCGCGCACCGGCTCGCGCACGGCGCAATTCGCGATTGAGCCGGGGCTTGCGCCCGGCAAGCTGCGCGACGTGCTGCCGGTGCGGATCGGCCAGGTCGAGTCGCTGCGGCCGTCGCTCACGCCGCGCGTCACGTTCGACGGCGTCGACGGCCGCGCGCTGAAATGGCGCGATCACATCGACATGGAATCGGCGAGCGGCGTCGACGTGCTCGCGGCTTGCGACGACGGCGTGCCCGCGCTCGTGCGGCGCGGCCGCGTGACGATGGCGACCGCCTGCTTCGACCACGCGCTGTTGCGTGCGATCGTCGCCCGCTGCGCGCGCGACGCCGGACTGCCGGTGCACGCGTTGCCGGAAGGCGTGCGGTTGCGGCGGCGCGGGCGTGTCGTATTCACGCTCAACTATGGCGACGCGCCGTGCACGCTGCCGGCGCCGGACGGTGCGCGCTTCGTGCTCGGCGGCCCGGTACTCGGCGCGGTCGACGTCGCCGCATGGGTCGAGCCGGACTGACGCGATGCAATCGCTGCGGTCGCTACAGTCGCATTTCGCGCGCCTCGCCGCGATCGCGCATTTCCTGCCGCTGTCCGGCGCGGCGCTGATGCTCGGCGTCGCGATGTCGTTTACGGCGCCGTACTTGTCGCTGTTCGGCGTGGAGGCGGCGGGGATGTCGCCGTTTCTCGCGGGCATCTTCATGACGCTGATCGCGGCGAGCGGCGTCGTCGCCAGCACGTGGGCAGGGCGCTGGTCGGATCGCCGCGACCGTCACCGGCCGTTGCTCGTCGTCTCGCTCGTGGCCGCCGCGCTCGGTTTCGCGCTGTTGTGCGTGCTGCGTGCGCACGGTCCGGTGATCGCCGCCGGCACGATCCTGCTCGGCGCGGGGGCCGTGTCGCTGTCGCAGATCTTCTCGTTTGCTCGCGCGGCGCTGCCGGTCGATGACGATGCGCAGCGCGAGCTGGCGTCGGCGGCGCTGCGCACGATGCTGTCGGTTGCCTGGGTGTTCGGCCCCGCGCTCGGCGCGCTGATCCTCGCGCAGACGGGTTTTACAGGGCTTTTTCTCGCGGCATCCGCGGGTTTCGTCGGATGCGCGGCGATCGTCGCGCGGATTCCGGAACCGGCGCGGCGGCCGCCGGCGGCGCATGTGCGCGCGGCGGATCGCGCTGCGTCGCTGCCCGCCAGTACGCGTGCGGAGATCGTCGTCGCACCGCGTGCAAGCGTGTGGCGCACCCTCGTCGCGCTTACGCTGACGGGGCTCGCGGCGAACGCGACGATGATCGTGTTGCCGCTGTACATCGTGCGCGCGCTCGGCGGATCGCCGGGTAACGTGTCGGCCGCGCTGGGTCTCGCCGCATTGCTCGAGATTCCGATGATGCTTTGGCTCGGCATCCGGTCGACGCGGCTCGACAAGGCGCGCTGGCTGACGGCGTGCGCGGCCGTGCATGCGGTGTATTTCGTCGGGCTCGCGACGGTGACGCGCGTGAACATGATCCTGCCGCTGCAACTGCTGAGTGCTTGCGTGGTCGCGATCACGTCGTGCCTCGGAATGACGCGCGTGTGCGACCTGATGCCGACGCGTCCCGGCACCGCGACCGCGATGTTCTTCAGCACCGCGCGCGTCGGCTCGATCGCATCGGGCGTGCTGTCCGGCGCGTGCGTCGATCTGTTCGGCTATCGCGCGACGTTCGCCGGGTGCTGCGTGCTTGCGCTCGTCGCGTTCGCGTTGCTCGGCACGGACGCGCGCGGCGAACGGGGCGGTGCGAGTGGCGCAGGCAGCCGGCCCGCATCGGGCCGCCGCCGCTTCGATGCACCGCACTGACGCGGGATGCGTCGGTGCGGTGATGCCGTGACATTACGAATGCGTCAGCGCTGGCGATACGCGTCGAGCGACGACAGCGCGTTGCCGTGGAAATCGAACAACGTGTTGTTGTCCCATTGATCGCCCGCACCGAGCTTCCAGCCGACACCCGGTGTCGGGATCCATTCCGGCTCCCACCAGAACACGCCCTTGCCGCGATTGCCCGGCACGCCCTTCACGATATCGACGACCGCCGCGAGGAATTGCGCCTGGCCGGCCGGCGACGGCGGGAACGCGGTCGAGCCGGTGTTCGTCATCGCGTTCGGTTCCGAATCGCCGTCGCTGGTGGTCCACGGATACGCGGTTTCGACGACGATCAATTCCTTGTCGTAGCGCACCGCGAGATCGTTCGCATTGTTGCGCAGGTCGTCGAGCGCGCCTTGCCATTGCGGGTAGTACGACAGGCCGATCACGTCGAACGCGACGCCGCGCTGCGTTGCACTGTCGAACCACCAGCGGCTTTTCGCGTTGTCGCCGCCGCTGTCGATGTGCAGCATCACCTTGATGCGCGGATCGACCGCCTTCACCGCGTCGCGCCCCGTCTTCAGCAGCTGCGCCAGGTTGTCCCACTGGTCGTAGCGGCCGAGCGGCCACAGCATGCCGCCCGTGATCTCGTTGCCGATCTGCACCCACTCGGGACGCACGCCGGCACGCTGCAATTGCCGGAGCACGTCGGTCGTGTAGGCCGACAGCAGCGCGCACGTATCGGCGAGATTCTTGCCGGCCCACGCGTGCGGCGGGTATTGCTTGCCGGGGTCGGCCCACCAGTCGCTGTAGTGGAAATCGATGAGGATGCGCATGCCGAGCGCCGCCGCGCGCTGCGCGAGCGCGACGACATGGGCCGCGTTGTTGTAGCCGGCCGCGGCGCTCTGGTTGGCCGGGAAGAAGTCCGGATTGCCGGGATCGTTCCAGACCTTGATGCGGATCGAATCGACGCCGTGCGCGTGCAGGATCTTCAGGCAGTCGCGCGGATGCCCGCGGTCGAAGTATTGCGCACCGTGCGCCTCGAGCTCCGGCAGGGTCGACACGTCGGCGCCCATCGCGAACGGGGCACCCGCGGCGGGCGCGGTGCCTTGCGCGACGGCCGGCAACGTACCGGCCAGGTCGACGCATGCGAGCGCCGCGGTCGAGAGACTCCAGCGCAACATCGATCGTCTGTTCATCGTCATCCTCCAGTATCGGGCCCGGTCGATCGATCTCGGGATCGCGGGCTTCGTCGGTTTAAGCGCTTAAATTTCAGCCTCGATTCGAGGCGGAATCGAGCGTAGCGCAGCCATGGATGCCGATGCAAAGAACATGTGCGTTGCCTACTATCTGGCGAAGATTTCTTCAGGGTTGCCTTCAATGCAACCCTGAAGAACGCCGCACGCCGTCAGTCGATCGGAACCAACGCGCGAAGGCCGAGCGGGCGGGGCGCCTGCACCGTTGTCGCGTCCCTGGACGAGCGTCGTGCCGTCTGCACCGCGCTTTGCGCGCACCGTGAAGTTGCCGTCGGGTGTCGCGTGGTTCGCGACGTTCTTCGAGAGGCCTTGCCATATCGCCATCGACAGCCGCAAGTGCTGTGCCGCACGCCTTTGTCGGCCTTTCGGTCTGGCAGAGGAGGCGACGCACGGAGCGATGCAGGATGCCGCCGAATTTGTAAATTCTGCAGCGGGCTGGTCGGACGAGGGCATGTGGGCGGTGCACGAGCGGCGGCATGTCGCTTGCTGGAATCCGGGTTGGCCGCGGCTGTTTCGACGCGCGTTGCGTCAGACTTCAGCCGCGCAGCCAAACCGCAGCGCAGGGAGGGCAGCATGACGAAATCCAGTCAACCGAAGGACACCGCGCCGCACGTCGAGCCGCGCGAATCCGCCGCTTCGCCGGAGCGGCGCGGCCCGATTCCGGGCGAGCCACCCGGGCGCCCGGGTCACGCGCCGGGCGGCGGCGAACTCGACTCGATTCCGGACGACCAGGCGCGCAAGGTCGTACCCGACGATCCGCGCCAGACAGAGGCGCGCGATCCGGCCGGCAAACCGTGGCCCGAAGGGCACGACTCGCCCGACGATTCGGGCAACCGGCCGCGGCCGCTCTAGCCGGACGGCGGGCGCCGACATCATGTGCCGCCCGTTCGTCTTCATCCGTACACGCAGAACCGGGCCCGCCCCGGTTCACGCACGCACCGGAGCCATTCATGTCATCAGATGAAGTATCCGAATCACGCCGCAAATGGATGCAGGGTACGACGGCGAGCCTCGTCGCCGGCGTCGCGATTCCGGCGGTCGCCCAGGCAGGCGGCGCGTCCGATGCCGGCGACACCGCACCGCACGATCCGCGCACGCTGTATCCGCACGCGCCGTTTCCCGAACAGCACCAGCCGTGGCCGGGTCTCGCCGGCCGCATGACGCCGCGCCCCGATCACGGCGAGCGCAGCTACCGCGGCAGCGGCCGCCTCGACGGCCGCAAGGCGCTCGTCACCGGCGGCGATTCCGGTATCGGCCGCGCGGCGGCGATCGCATTCGCACGAGAGGGCGCGGACGTCGCGATCGCCTACCTGCCGGACGAGGAGCCCGACGCGCGCGAAGTCGTGCAATACATTCGCAGCGCGGGCCGCAAGGCCGTGCCGCTACCCGTCGACATCCGCACCGAAGGCGCGTGTAACGGGCTCGTCGAGCAAGCGCTCACCGGTCTGGGCGGATTGGACATCCTCGTGAACAACGCGGCGCGGCAGCACAGCCACGATTCGATTCTCGACATCAGTACCGAAGATTTCGACTGGACGTTGCGCACCAACCTGTACGCGCTGTTCTGGATCACGCGCGCGGCGATTCCGCACATGCCGCCCGGCTCGGCGATCGTCAACACGACGTCGGTGAACGCGTACGAGCCGTCCGTGAACCTGCTCGACTACGCGATGACGAAGGCCGCGATCGCGAACTTCACCAAGGGCCTCGCGAAGCAGATGATCCAGCGCGGGATCCGTGTGAACGGTGTCGCACCCGGGCCGTTCTGGACGCCGTTGCAGGTGAGCGGCGGCCAGACCGAGAAGAACGTCGAGACATTCGGCCAGCAGGTGCCGATGGGGCGGCCCGGACAGCCGGCCGAACTCGCTTGGATCTACGTCGAACTGGCGTCGTCGCGGGCCAGTTACGTGACCGGACAGATCTACGGCGCGTCCGGCGGCGGCGGGCAGCCGTAGCGCGCTGGCCGGTGTGTCGGTTCGCGCATCGGGCGGAGGCGGCTTGATCGATCCGGTATATGGGATCGCGTGCGCTGCGAGTGGCATCCGCAGCCGCCGTGCCGACGCGGTGCATACCTGCTCCCGCTACGCGCGAATGCCGACCCGATACCGCGTCGTCTGGCGATAAGTGTCACCGGGATGAAGGATGGTTTCGTCGCGCAACGTGTCCATGTTGACCTGGTTCGGATAAAAACCGGCTTCGACGCACAGCGCCGCATGTCGCTGGCACCGGACGCCGCCGCCCACGCGCACATCGTCCAGATAGTTGCCCGTATAGAGCTGCAGCCCGCGCTGATCCGTCGCTACCGCGAGCTCCCGCCCGCTTTCCGGATCGTAGATCGATGCGACGGGCCGCACGCCGCGCGCGGGGTCCCGCAGCACGTAGCAGTGGTCGAAGCCGCGCCCGCGCGCGAGCTGCGCATGCGGCCAGCCGAGGCGGGCGCCGATCGGCGCGCTTTGCCGGAAATCGAACGCCGTGCCCGTCACGTCGGCCGTGCCGGTCGGGATCAACGCGTCGTCGACTTCGACGAAAGCGTCGGCGTCGATCTGCAGCAGGTGGCCGCGCACGTCGCTGCCCGCGCGCCCGCTGAGATTGAAGTAGCTGTGATTCGTGAGGTTCAGCGGCGTCGGTGCATCGGTGCGGGCCGAATAATCGATCGTCAGCGTGCCGTCATCGTCGAGCGCGTAGCGCACCTGCACGCTCACGTTGCCGGGAAATCCCGCATCGCCCTCCGGCGAGTCGAGCCGCAGCGTCAGCCCGCCCAGATCGTCGATCACGTCCCAGCGCGCGCGATGAAAGCCGCTCGCGCCGCCGTGCAGCAGATTGCCGTTCTCGTTGCGGTCGAGCGTGTAGTCGATGCCGTCGAGCGTGAAGCGCGCGCCCGCGATCCGATTCGCCCAGCGGCCGACCGTTGCGCCGAGGTACGCGCCCGACTCGAGGTACTCGGCCGGTGTGTCGTGGGCCAGCACGATATCGGCGAAGCGCCCGGTGCGGTCGGGGGCGAGCCACGACACGACGGTCGCGCCGAGATCGCTGACGACGACGCGCATCCCGTGCGCGTTGCGCAGCGTGTAGCGCCGCACCGGATCGCCGCCGGGCAGCGTGCCCCACGGTTCGGACGGAATGCGGCCGACGTCGGATGCCGGGCGGGGGGAGTCGGTGTCGATATGCATGAGTGGTCGCTCGTGGGCGGTGAATTCAGTGGGCCGATGCCGCGCGTTCCTGGTATTCGCGCGGCGTGCAGCCGAGTTCGCGGCGGAACACCGCGTACATGTATTGCAGCGACGTGAAGCCGCAGCGGATCGCGACTTCCGCGCTCGATGCATTGCGGCTCGCGAGCAGCGCCTGCGCCGCCTCGATCTTGTGACGCAGGATCTCCTGGTGCACGGTGCGTTGCAGCTCGCGCCGGAAGTGTTCTTCGAGCAGCGAGCGCGACACGCCGACATAGTCGGCGACCTGTTCGGTCTTGATCCCCTGGCACGCGTACTGCCGGATGAAATGCCGCGCGCGCATCACGTGCGGGCTCGCGAGCGGCTGGTGGCGCGTCGATTCGAGCACGTTGATGCCGACCGGCGGCACGAGGACTCGTTGCCCGGGAAACCGTGCGCCGCGCAGCATCCGGTGCAGCAGGTGCGCGGCGGTGCGGCCCATTTCCTCGGTGCCCTGGATCACCGACGACAGCGGAATGCGCGTCAGCGTGCGCGTGAGCGGATCGTTGTCGATGCCGATGATCGCGACCTGTTCCGGCACCGCGATGCCGGCCAGCAGGCATGCCTGCAGCAGATGCCGCGCGCGCGCATCCGTGACCGCGATCACGCCGACGGGCTTCGGCAGCGCATGCAGCCAGTCGATCAACTGCTCGATCGCATGGTTCCACCCCGACGCGCTCGTCGACACGCCGCGGTAGATCGGCGCGTCGAGCCCGTCCGCGCGTGCGAGCCGGTCGAACGCGAGCTCGCGCTGCTGCGCCCAGCGGTTCTCCTGCGCGGCCGGCAGGCTGTACATCGCGAAATGCGCGAGCCCCGCGCCGATCAGGTGCGTATAGGCGAGCGACACGAGCTTCGGGTTGTCCGTCGCAATATATGGGACGCCGTCCGGGTACTGCGCCGGATCCTCGTACGACGAGCCGACCGCGACGATCGGCAGCGGCGAACCGGCGAGCGCGTCGGCGACGGCCGGATCGTCGAAGTCCGCGATGATGCCGTCGCCGTCGAAGCGTTCGATGCCGGCGAGCCGGCAGCGGAAGTCGTCTTCGAGGAACAGGTCCCACACGACGCGCGTCGTGTGCAGGTACTGGCCGATGCCGCTGATGATCTCGCGGTCGTAGACCTTGTTCGCGTTGAACAGCAGCGCGATGCGGTGCGGCGTCTGGGCGGAAGGGGCACGGGTCATGTCGGTCTCGAGGCGGGTGCCGCAAGGGCGGCTCGCCGTTGTCTCCGGGGCGCGCGGGCGATGTCGCGCGGTTCTCTGGTGTCCGGCGATTGTAGGACGGAACGCGGGCTGCGCGCAGCGGCTGGCAAGAAACGTTAAGCGTGCTGCGCAATTTCGCAATTGCCGGCCGGCAGGCGCGCGGGCACGATCCAGCCAACCGGATTCGGCCGCGTGCGTCGCCGTCGCGACGCGCGTTGCGCTGCAACAAGACCAGCACGGAGACGCCATGTCGTATTTCGAACACATTCCCGCGATTCGCTACGAAGGTCCGCAGTCGGACAACCCGCTGGCTTACCACTATTACGACGCCGAGAAGCGCGTGCTCGGCAAGACGCTCGCCGAGCATCTGCGGATTGCGGTCTGCTACTGGCACACGTTCGTCTGGCCGGGGCACGACATCTTCGGGCAGGGCGCGTTCCAGCGGCCGTGGCAGCAGCCTGGCGACGCGCTCGAACGTGCACGCATGAAGGCCGATGCGGCATTCGAGTTCTTCACGAAGCTGGGCACGCCTTTCTATACGTTCCACGACACCGACGTCGCGCCGGAAGGCGACAGCCTGCGCGAGTACGCGGCCAATTTCGCGCGGATGGTCGACTATCTCGGCGAGCGCCAGCAGGCAAGCGGCGTGCGGCTGCTGTGGGGCACGGCGAACCTGTTCTCGCACCCGCGCTTCGCGGCGGGCGCCGCGACGAACCCGAACCCCGACGTATTCGCGTGGGCCGCGACCCAGGTGTGCCACGCGCTCGATGCGACGCATCGGCTCGGCGGCGAGAACTACGTGCTGTGGGGCGGCCGCGAAGGCTACGAGACGCTGCTCAATACCGACCTGAAGCGCGAGCGCGAGCAATTCGCGCGCTTCCTGTCGATGGTCGTCGAGCACAAGCATCGAATCGGCTTCAAGGGCGCGCTGCTGATCGAGCCGAAACCGCAGGAGCCGACCAAGCACCAGTACGACTACGACGTCGCGACCGTGCACGGTTTTCTCGTGCAATACGGACTGCAGAACGAGATTCGCGTGAACATCGAGGCGAACCACGCGACGCTCGCCGGCCACTCGTTCCATCACGAGATTGCCAACGCGTTCGCACTCGGCGTGTTCGGCAGCGTCGACGCGAACCGGGGCGATCCGCAGAACGGTTGGGATACCGATCAGTTCCCGAACAGCGTCGAGGAACTGACGCTCGCGTTCTACGAGATCCTGCGGCACGGCGGCTTCACGACCGGCGGGATGAACTTCGACGCGAAGGTGCGGCGCCAGAGCGTCGATCCGGAAGATCTCTTCCACGGCCACGTCGGTGCGATCGACGTGCTCGCGCTCGCGCTCGAACGCGCGGCCGTACTGGTCGAGAACGACCGGCTCGACGCGCTGCGCCGGCAGCGCTACGCGCAGTGGGACGACGCGTTCGGCCGCAAGATCCTGTCGGGCGGCTATACGCTGCAGTCGCTCGCGGACGACGCGCTCGCGCGCGGCGTGGACCCGCGGCATGTGAGCGGCGCGCAGGAGCGGCTCGAGAACATCGTGAACCAGGCGATCTACGGGCTGCGCTGACGCCATGTACATCGGACTCGATCTCGGCACGTCGGGCGTGAAGGCGGTGCTGCTCGACCGCGACGGTGCGGTGCGGGCGAGCGCGAGCCGCACACTGACGGTGAGCCGGCCGCGGCCGCGCTGGTCCGAACAGGCGCCGCGCGACTGGTGGGACGCCGCGTGCGGCGCGCTGGCCGCGCTCGTCGATGCGGCACGCGCGAGCGGCATCGATCCGCGTGACATCGACGCGCTGGGCCTGACCGGGCAAATGCACGGCGCGACGCTGCTCGATGCGCACGGCGACGTGCTGCGCCCCGCGATCCTGTGGAACGATGGCCGTGCGGATGCGGAATGCGCGGAACTCGAGCGGCTCGCCCCCGCGCTGCGCGCGGTGACGGGCAACGTCGCGATGCCGGGCTTCACCGCGCCGAAGCTTCTCTGGGTGCGTCGCCACGAACCCGACGTGTTCGCGCGCATCGCGCACGTGCTGCTGCCGAAGGATTACCTGCGCTACCGGCTGACCGGCGCATTCGCGACCGATCCGTCGGACGCGGCCGGCACATTGTGGCTCGACGTCGCGAAGCGCGACTACGACGACACGCTGCTCGCCGCATGCGGTCTCGCGCGCGCGCAGATGCCGGCAGTGTTCGAGGGCAACCGCGTGACCGGCACGCTGCTGCCTGCCGTCGCGCGCGCGCTCGGCCTGCGCGAGATTCCGGTCGTCGCCGGCGGTGGCGACAACGCGGCCGGCGCGGTCGGCGTCGGCATCGTGCGGCCCGGCGACGCGCTGCTGTCGCTCGGCACGTCGGGCGTGTATTTCGCGGTGTCGGACGGGTTTCGCGCAAACCCGGAATCGGCGGTGCACAGTTTCTGTCATGCGCTGCCCGACACGTGGCACCTGATGTCGGTGATGCTGAACGCGGCCGGCTGCATCGACTTCACCGCGCAACTGGCCGGTTATGACGGTGTGGCGACGCTGCTCGCCGATGCCGAGACGAACGCGCGTGCCGAGCGTCCGTGGTTCCTGCCTTACCTGAGCGGCGAGCGTACGCCGTACAACGACGTGAATGCGAAGGGCGTGTTCTACGGGCTCACGCCCGACACGCAGCGCGCGGATCTCGCGAACGCGACGCTCGAAGGCGTCGGCTTCGCGCTGCTCGATGGCATCGAAGCGCTGCATGCGGCCGGACTGGTGCCCGACGGCATCACGGTGATCGGCGGCGGCTCGCGCAGCGCTTACTGGACGCAGATGCTCGCCGACCTGAGCGGACGCGCGCTGACGCTGCGCGCGGGCGGCGAGGTCGGCCCGGCGCTCGGTGCCGCGCGGCTCGCGCATCTCGCGCTCGAACCGGACGCATCGCTCGACGACGTGTGCCCGCAACCGCCGGTCGTCGCGGTGCGCGAGCCCGATCCGGCACGGCACGCGTGGTATCGCGACGCGCGGCGGCCGACGTTCCGCGCGCTTTACCGCGCGCTCGAGCCGGTATTTGCAGCGGGCGCGTGACGGCGTTTCGCCGGCACGATGCCGTGCCGTGCAGTGATTCGATGCGGGCGGCGCATTCCCGCGGCCGCCCGGCGTTCGTGAGGTAGTTCCATAACAAGGAGTGGAGACATGAAATCCGTAACGCGTCGTACCGTATTGAGTTCCCTTGCCGGCGCCGCGGCGCTGGCGCTCTTCGTGCTTGGCGCACCGCTCGCGCATGCGAGCAAGGACAAGCCCGAGATCGGCTTCTGCATCGACGACCTGCGCGTCGAGCGCTGGTCGCGCGATCGCGACTATTTCGTTGCAGCCGCAACCAGGCTCGGCGCGAAGGTGTCGGTGCAGTCGGCCGATGCGAGCGAGGCGCGGCAGATTTCGCAGATCGAAAACCTGATCTCGCGCGGCGTCGACGTGATCGTGATCGTGCCGTTCAATTCGAAGACGCTCGGCAACGTCGTCGCCGAAGCGAGGAAGGCCGGCATCAAGGTCGTGTCGTACGACCGTCTGATCCTCGATGCGGACGTCGACGCGTACATCTCGTTCGACAACGAGAAGGTCGGCGAACTGCAGGCGCAGGGCGTGTTCGACGCGAAGCCGAAGGGCAACTATTTCCTGCTCGGCGGCGCGCCGACCGACAACAACGCGAAGATGCTACGCGAGGGCCAGTTGAAGGTGTTGAAGCCGGCGATCGATCGCGGCGACATCAAGGTCGTCGGCCAGCAGTGGGTGCCCGAATGGAGTGCATCGACCGCGCTGCGCATCGTCGAGGACGCGCTCACCGCGAACAACAACAAGATCGATGCGATCGTCGCATCGAACGACGGCACGGCGGGCGGCGCGATCCAGGCGCTCGCCGCGCAGCACCTGGCCGGCAAGGTGCCGGTGTCGGGGCAGGATGCGGACCTCGCGGCGGTCAAGCGCGTGATCGCGGGCACGCAGACCATGACCGTCTACAAGCCGCTGAAGCTGATCGCGAGCGAAGCCGCGAAGCTGGCGGTCGATCTCGCGAAGGGCACGAAGCCTGCGTTCAACGCGCAGTACGACAACGGGAAGAAGAAGGTCGACACGGTGCTGTTGCAGCCGACGCTGCTGACCAAGCGCAACGTCGACGTCGTCGTGAAGGACGGCTTCTATACCCAGGCGCAGCTCGCGAGCCAGTAACGGCACGAGGGGCAGCATGTGCGCGGCCGGCCAGGTGCGGCCGGCCGCGTACTCACTGCGAGGCAATGAACGTATGACCGAACCCTTGCTGACGATGCGCGGCATCGTCAAGGCATTCGACGGCGTGAAGGCGCTCGACGGCATCGACCTGACCGTGCGCCCCGGCGAATGCGTCGGGCTGTGCGGCGAGAACGGCGCCGGCAAGTCGACGCTGATGAAGGTGCTGTCGGGTGTCTACCCGCACGGCACGTGGGACGGCGAAATCCGTTGGGAAGGTGCGCCGCTCGTCGCGTCCGGCGTGCGCGACACCGAGCGCGCGGGCATCGTCATCATTCACCAGGAACTGATGCTCGTGCCCGAGCTGTCGGTCGCCGAGAACATCTTCCTCGGCAACGAGATCACGCTGCCCGGCGGGCGCATGCACTACGCGGAGATGGTGCGGCGTTCCGAGGCACTGCTGCGCGAGCTGCGCATCGACTCGATCAACGTTGCGCAGCCGGTGATGAACTACGGCGGCGGCCACCAGCAACTGATCGAGATCGCGAAGGCGCTGAACAAGCGCGCGAAGCTGCTGATTCTCGACGAACCGTCGTCGTCGCTGAGCGCGGCCGAGACGCGCATCCTGCTCGACATCGTGCGCGACCTGAAGCGGCGCGGCGTCGCGTGCGTGTACATCTCGCACAAGCTCGACGAAGTCGATGCGGTGTGCGACACCGTGACCGTGATCCGCGACGGCCGGCACGTCGCGACCGAGCCGATGCGCGGGATGACCACCGACCGGATCATCGCGATGATGGTCGGCCGCGAGATCCGCAACCTGTATCCGCGCGAGCCGCACGAGATCGGCGACGTCGTGCTGGACGTGCGCAACGTCACCTGTCACGACGTGGCGAACCCGCGCCGCAAGCGTGTCGACGACGTGTCGTTCAGCGTGCGGCGCGGCGAGATCCTCGGCGTCGCCGGGCTCGTCGGCGCGGGGCGCACCGAGCTGATGCAGGCGATTTTCGGTGCGTATCCGGGCGCGAGCACCGCGACCGTGCGCATGAACGGCCGGCCCCTCGCGATCCGCGCGCCTGCCGATGCGATCCGCGCGGGCATCGCGATGGTGCCCGAGGACCGCAAGCGTCACGGGATCGTGCCGCAGCTCGGTGTCGGCCACAACATCACGCTGTCGGTGCTGCGCCGTTTCGCCGCGCGCGGGCGGATCGACGCGGCCGCCGAGCTCGACGCGATCCGCACCGAGATGCAGCGGCTGTCGGTGCGTGCGGCGCACCCGTTTCTGCCGATCGCGAGCCTGTCGGGCGGCAACCAGCAGAAGGCGGTGCTCGCCAGGATGCTGCTGGCCGACCCGCAGGTGCTGATCCTCGACGAGCCGACGCGCGGTGTCGACGTGGGCGCCAAGGCCGAGATCTATCGGCTGATCTTCGCGCTCGCGAAGCGCGGCGTCGCGCTCATCGTCGTGTCGTCGGAATTGCCGGAAGTGCTCGGGCTGGCCGATCGCGTGCTCGTGATCGGCGAAGGCGAGCTGCGCGGCGATTTCGTCAACGACGGCCTGACGCAGGAACAGATACTCGGCGCCGCGCTGACGCCCGCGCGGCGGCCGGCCGAACCCATTGCAGCGAGTGCGACATGAATACCGAACTTTCTTCCTCTTCCGCCGTGCCGCCGGACGCCGACGCGCGTCGCGCGCGCCGCCATCCGCTGCGCCAGATCTTCGTGCGCTACAAGGTGCTCGCGCTGCTGTTCGCGGTCGCGGCGATCTGGGCGTTCTTCTCCGTGCTGACCGACGGCGCGTTCGTCACGCCGCGCAACGTGTCGAACCTGCTGCGGCAGATGTCGATCACCGGGATGCTCGCGTGCGGGATGGTGTTCGTGATCATCGCGGGCGAGATCGACCTGTCCGTCGGATCGCTGCTCGGGTTGCTCGGCGGCGTCGCGGCGATCCTCGACGTCAACCGCCACTGGCCCGTTGCCGCGACGGTGCCGGCCGTGCTCGCGCTGGGCGTGCTGGTCGGGCTGTTCAACGGCTGGTGGTCGACCTACCGGCGCGTGCCGTCGTTCATCGTCGGGCTGGGCGGGATGCTGGCGTTTCGCGGCATCCTGCTCGGCGTGACGGGCGGCTCGACGATCGCGCCCGTGTCCGACGGTTTCGTGTTCATCGGGCAGGGCTATCTGCCGCGCGCGGCCGGCGACGGGCTCGCGGTGCTGCTGTTCGCGCTCGTCGCGCTGCTGGTCGTGCGGCAGCGCGGTACGCGCCATCGTTACCGCCTCGCGGTCGCACCGCTGTGGCAGGACGTCGCGAAGGTCGTCGGCGCCGGCGTGGTGCTGTTCGCGTTCGTCGCGACGCTCGACCGCTACGGCGGCATTCCCGTGCCCGTGCTGCTGCTGCTCGCGCTGCTCGGCGCGTTTTCGTGGATCGCGACGCAGACCGTGTTCGGCCGGCGCATCTACGCGGTGGGCTCGAACTTGGAGGCGACGCGCCTGTCGGGCGTCGACACCGATCGCGTGAAGCTCGCGATCTTCGCACTGATGGGCCTGATGTGCGCGTTCGCGGGGATCGTCAACACCGCGCGGCTCGCGGCCGGTTCGCCGTCGGCCGGTACGATGGGCGAACTCGACGCGATCGCCGCCTGCTTCATCGGCGGCACGTCGATGCGCGGCGGATCGGGTACCGTCTACGGCGCGCTGATCGGCGCACTCGTGATGGCGAGCCTCGACAACGGGATGTCGATGCTCGACGTCGACGCGTACTGGCAGATGATCGTCAAGGGCGCGGTGCTGGTGCTGGCCGTGTGGATCGACGTGGTATCGCGATCGAACCGGCGGTGACGTGAAGCGGGATGAAGCGAGGGCAGATGCGCGGCCGCCGCCGTTCAGTGCAGCGGCACGCCCCACGCCGCGGTCACGTTGCCGCCGAGCCGCCATTCGCTGAACGGCCGGCGCGACGCGATGATCGCCGGCAGGCGGTTGTCGCCGAAGCGGGCGTAATACGGTTCTACCCAGCTCAGCTCGTCGCGCAGCGTCCACGGAAACAGCGCCTGCGGGATCGGCGTGATCTTTGCGAAGCTCGCGGGATCGACGGTGGCGTCGATCACGAGATTCGCGAGGCGGCCGATCGCGCCGTCGTTTTCCCGATAGAGATCGATATGCCGCCGCTGTACGAGTTCGGCCGCGAACACGAGCGGCAGCAGCGCGAACGTGTGGTAGTGCAGCGCGCGGTTGCCGCGTTTCACTTCGCGCGCGAGCGAGCCGTCGGGGCCGATGTCGCGAATGCCTTCGCGCACCCGCAGCAGCCCCGAATCGACGAGGCTCGCGTTGTCGGTCACGGTGCCGATCGCGATCAGGTCGAGCCCGGCCCAGTACACGAGATTGTTGTGCAGACGGTTGATTGCTTCCGAATTGCGGGTGGCGATCGCGATGCGTTCGAGCCACGGGGCGAGCGCGTCGAGCCGCGCCCGGTTCGCGTCGCGCACGTCGCGCGGCATGCGCAGGATCACCATCGCGAAATCGGTGCCGGCCCACGAACGCTCGAAATATCCCTGGTAGCCGGAGATCGGCCCCATCAGCGCGTCGGCTTGCGACCAGCCTTCGAGCAATGCGAGCGCGCACGACCAGTCGCCGCGATCGGACGCCGCATTGAGTCGCGCGATGAAGTCGCGCATCGGTTTGACCGCACGTGCGTAGCCCGCCGCATCGTCGTAGTAGCCGGGCGGGTCGATGCTCGTCACGGCGGCCGGGACGTCGCATGCGCGCACCGGCGGCGCCGCCCACCACAGTGCGGCGGCCGCGACCAGCGCGGCGAACTGCGGTCGCTTCTTCGGATTGCGCATGCGGGCCTCGGCTTGTAAGTTGGCGGGGGCGCGAGCCTCACCGGGCTGCGCGGCGCGCGGCGTTCATGTCGCGCGCATCGTGCCGCATGCAGTCTAGCGTCCGGGTCTTTCATCGGCCTTTCTCGCCGCCGCGTCCGGCGGCGCAGATGCGACTGGCGGAAGCTGCGCGGCCAAGCAGGCTGCCGCGGCGCTCGCGCGTTGGTCCGCGGAGCGGGCCGGCGGCACGCACGGTGCTTCACGATCGCGTTCATGGCTGGGTGCGGCGCATGCGTTGCGCTATCCTGTCGCGATCGACTTTTCCCCCGACGCCATGAAGCGCCCGTCGTTTTCCACCCAACTCGTGATGCTGTGGGCACTCGTTGCCGCGCTGTGCGCGACGCTGGTCGCGCTCGTGTGGATCGTTGCCGGCTCCGCCGAGAGCGAGCAGATCGCCGGCGCGCGCGCGCAGGGCGCGTCCGCGTGCGAGACGGTCGCGTCCCGCTATGCAAGCTCGGTCCGGCCGTCCGCCGCGCAACCCGATCCGGAGCCGATGCACGCGGTCCTCGATATCGTGCTCGCCCGCGCGCCGGACGTCGAAGGCGGTTTCTGGACACGCGACGGCGCAGGCGCGGACGGCCGCTTTCTCGCCTATGCGTTTCCAACCTATCAGGGCAGCGGCATCAAGCGCGACGTGCCGGAAGCCGAAACTCCGCTGATCGTGCGCACGCTGAACGCGTCGGCCGCCACGCGCGCGACCGCGACGAACGTCGTCGAAGGCGCGCAGGATGCGGTCGTGGCGGTTGCGTGCCCGGTGCCGGCCGGGCCGGACCTGTTCGTCTGGATGCTGACCCGCGCGCATCCGCCGCTCGGCCGGCATGGCGAGCTGCTTGCGACGGGGCTCGCCGCGGTGCTCGCCGTGATTCTCGCGATCGCCGCGGCGCTCGCGTTCGCATTGCGCCGCTGGAAGCGCAATCTCGCCCGCATCGAGGCGGCGCTGTCGCCGGCGGGCAGCGACCCGCAACTACCGCGCGTCGGCGAGCCCGACCTCGACCGGATCATCGACGCGTTCAACGCGCATGCCCGCCACGCCGAACGCCTGCAGCAGCAGGCCGGCGAACTCGCCGCGCGGCTCGCGCAGGCCGAGCGCTTCGGCATGCTCGGCAAGCTCGCGGCGCAGCTTGCGCATGAAATCCGCAACCCGATGGGCGCGATGCGGCTGAAGGCCGAGAATGCGCTCGCCGCCGACAGCGGCCGCCAGCAGGACGCATTGCGCATCATCCTCACGCAGATCGCGCGGATCGACGCGCAACTGTCGGGGTTGCTCGCGCTCACGCAACCGGTCAGCCCGCACATCGCGCGCGTCGATCTCGATGCATGGCTCCCGGCGGTCGTCGACGCGCACCGCGAGCTCGCGCAGCGCCAGTCGATCGCGCTCGCATGCACGCCCGACGGGCACGGCGAGCGATTTGCGCTACCGTTCGACAACCCGGCGTTCGATCCCGACCAGTTGCGCCGCGCGCTCGACAACCTGTTGCTCAATGCGCTGCGCCACGCGGGCGATGGCGGCGCGGTGTCGGTCACGGCCGCGCGCTCGGCGGCCAATGCGCGCGCGATGCTCCGCTTCACGGTGTCCGATACGGGCCCTGGCGTGCCCGACGCGCAACGCGAGCGGATTTTCGAACCGTTCGTGACCGGCCGCGCGGACGGCACGGGCCTCGGCCTCGCGGTCGTGCGCGAGGTGGCGGCGGCGCACGGCGGCCGCGCATGGCTCGATGCGACGCCGCGCGGCGCTTCTTTCGTGATCGAGATTCCATGGCAACCATCCTGATCGTCGACGACGACGCCGCCTTTCGCGACGGCCTCGCGGAAACGCTGCGCGATCTCGGCCATCGCGTCGTCGAGGCCGCATCGGGGCGCGAGGCGCTCTCGACACTGCGCGACGACGGCCGTATCGATTGCGTGTTCCTGGACTTCCGGCTGCCGGACCTCGACGGCCTCGCGGTGCTCGCGCAATGGCGCGACGATGCCGCGCTCGCCGCAGTCCCGGTCGTGATGCTGACCGCGCATGCGACCAGCGACAACACGATCGACGCGATGCGCCTCGGCGCGTTCGATCACCTGACGAAGCCCGTCGGGCGTCGCGACATCGCGCAATTGCTCGAACGCATCGTGTCCGCGCATGCGCCGCGCGCCGGCGATGCCGACACCGCTGCGTTTGCCGGCGAGCGCGCGTCGGACCGCCCGCGCCTGCTCGGCGTCAGCGCCGCGATCCGCGACGTGCAGAAGCAGCTCGGGCGTGCCGCAACGAGCGATGCGACCGTGCTCGTCACCGGCGAAACGGGCACCGGCAAGGAAGTCGCCGCACGCGTGCTGCACGCGGCGTCGGCGCGGCATGCCGGGCCGTTCGTGGCCGTGAACTGCGCGGCCATTCCGGCCGATCTGCTCGAAAGCGAACTGTTCGGACATCGCCGCGGCGCGTTCACGGGCGCGCATGCGGACCGCGCAGGGCGGCTCGTCGAGGCCGACGGCGGCACGCTGTTTCTCGACGAGATCGGAGACATGCCCGCCGCGATGCAGGCGAAGCTGCTGCGCGCGCTGCAGGAGCGCCAGGTGACGCCGCTCGGCGCGGACCGCCCGACGCCGATCGACATTCGCGTGGTGGCCGCGACGCACCGCGATCTCGCCGAGGCCGTCGCGAGCGGCACGTTTCGCGAAGACCTGTTCTACCGGCTGAACGTCATTCCGCTGCACCTGCCGCCGCTCGCCGAGCGCGTGGCCGACATCCTTCCGCTCGCCGCGCATTTTCTCGAACGCGCGGCCGGCGCGCGGCCGCTGCACCTGACGAACGACGCGCAGCGCGCGCTGCTCGGTCACCGCTGGCCCGGCAACGTGCGCGAACTGCGCAATGTGATGGAGCGCGCGGCCGCGCTCGCGCCCGGGCCGGCGATCACCGCGGCCGACCTTGCGCTCGGCGCCGCACCGGCGGCCAGCGCGCACGCGGATGACGCGCTGCCCGCGTTCCTGTTCGACCTGCCGCTGCCCGACGCGCTGGCCGTGGTCGAGCGCGCGGCGATCCTGCGTGCGCTCGAGCGCGCGAACGGCAATCGCGCGGAAGCCGCACGGCAGCTCGGCATCGGCCGCCAGTCGCTGTATGCGCGCATGGCGAACCTCGGGATCGCGCGCGACGACTGAGCGGGACGTCGGGTGTCGGATTTTCCGACACCGGTCGCGGGCATCTGTCGGAGTTGCCGACACGCGCGCGGCGGCGGGCCGGCGCAATACACCGCCGCGCGGGCGATAGCGCGCTGGCATGGGGCTTGCAAATAGGGAGTACCGCAACCCGTCGTCGCGGTTCGTCGCGCCGCCGCAGCGGCTCGGACACGCTGCGCGCGACATGGCAGCGTGCAGCCGCCATCCGCGCGATACGCGACACACGCGACGACATCCCGATGGAGAAGCCCCCATGCACTGGATCGATCCGGCGTGCCTGCCTGAAACGCGCGGCCGCGTCACCCAATTCCTGCTCAACCCGCACGGCGAAGTCGACGGCCTGATCCTGAACGGCGACCTGCAGGTTCACGTGCCGCCGCATCTCGGTCGCGAAGTCGCGCGGCACGTCGCGTGCGGCGATCGCATCCGCGTGCGCGGCATCAAGCCGCGCGGCGCGGACATGATCGCGGCCGTGCAACTGTCGGGCCGCGACGGCACGGAAATCGTCGATACCGGGCCGGCTCACGAGCCGCGTCCGCTGCCGCGCGCCGGCCGCGAACCGATGGACGTACGCGGCGAGGTCGCATTCGCGCTGCACGGGCCGAAAGGCGAATGCAACGGCGCGCTGCTGACCAACGGCAGCGCCATACGCATGCCGCCGCACGCGGCTGCCGAACTCGACGACTATCTGCGGCCCGGCACCCACGTGCAGGTGTGGGGCGACGCAATGGTCACGCCGCACGGCACGACGATCGACGTCACCGACATCGCCGAACTCGTCGATGCGCAGGCCGACTGAACGCGCGACGGCGATGAGACCGGCACGCGCGCTTGAAGCGCTCAATTTCTTCCTTGCCGACGTGCAAGCCGGGATCGGCCCGTTCGCGGGTGTCATCCTGCTGTCGCGCGGCTGGAGCGCGGACGCAATCGGCTCCGTGTTGACGCTCGCCGGCCTGGCGGCGATGGCCGCGACGCCGCTCGCCGGCGCGCTCGTCGATGCGCTGCGCGCGAAGCGTGCGCTGATCGTCGGCGCGACGGCCACGACCGCGTTCGCGACGGTGATGTTGCGGTTCGCCGACGGCTATCCGGCTGTGGCGGCCTCGCAGGTCGTCGCCGCCATCTGCGGCGCGGCACTCGCGCCGGCTGTCGCGGGCGTGACGCTCGGCATCGTGCGCACGCAGGGCTTCGATCGTCAGTTCGGCCGCAACCAGATGGCGAACCACGCGGGCAACGTCGCTGGCGCGGCGCTCGCGGGCTGGCTCGGCTGGCATGCGGGATTCGATGCGTTGTTCGCGCTCGTCGCAGTATTCGCGGTGCTCGCGATCGGGAGCGTGTTGGCGATTCCCGCCTGCGCGATCGACCATGCGAGCGCGCGCGGTCTCGGCGAGCAGCACGGCGCCGGCCGCAACGCGCGCGGCGGAAACGATTCGGATCACGATCGACTGCACGACGATGCGGGACATCGCGCCGGCGCGTGGCGCACGCTCGCCGCGAACCGGCCGCTGCTGCTCGTCGGCGTGTCGCTCGCGCTGTTTCACCTCGGCAATGCGGCGATGCTGCCGCTGTACGGCATGGGCGTCGTTGCCGCGCACCGCAGCGACCCGAGCATGTTTACCGCGCAGACCATCGTGATCGCGCAATGCGTGATGATCGCGGCCGCGTGGTGCGCGCCGCGGCTGATTCGCGATCACGGATACTGGCGCGTGCTGCTGCTGTCGTATCTGGTGCTGCCGGTACGCGGCGTGCTTGCTGCCACGCTGATGAGCGAAGCGGGCGTCTGGCCGGTGCAGGTCCTCGACGGCATCGGCGCGGGTCTGCAAAGCGTCGTCGTGCCGGCACTCGTCGTGCGGCTGCTCGACGGCTCCGGGCGCGTGAACGCGGGGCAGGGCGCGGTCGCGACCGCGCAAGGCATCGGCGCGGCGTTGAGCCCGGTGCTCGGCGGTGTGCTCGCGCAGCATTACGGCTATCCGGCCGCGTTCGTGGTGCTGGGCGCCGTGTCGACGGGGTCGGTCGCATTGTGGCTCGGTTACTCGCGTTCGTTGCGCGACGCGTGCGGCAAGCCGCCGAGCAGCAGCGCGCGGTCCAGTCTGCCGGCCGCATCGCGATGAAGCACGCGTCGATCCATTCCCGTTATCCGGACTGTTCATGCCATGAATAGCGCGCCGTTTGCCTGGCTGATTTCCGCGCTCGCCACCGCCGGCGTGATCGCGCGTCCGCTCGGCTGGCCAGAGGCGATCTGGGCCGTGGCCGGTGCGGTGCTGCTGGTCGGCCTCGGCTTGTTGCCGATGCATGCGGCGCTCGCTGCCGTCGCGAAGGGCGGCGACGTGTACCTGTTCCTCACCGGGATGATGCTGCTGTCCGAGGTCGCGCGTCGCGAAGGACTGTTCGACTGGATCGCCGCGCACGTCGTGAATCTCGCGCACGGTTCGCCGCGGCGGCTGTTCGCGCTCGTCTATCTGGTCGGGACCGTCACGACCGTATTCCTGTCGAACGACGCGACCGCCGTCGTGCTGACCCCGGCCGTGTTCGCGGCCGCGCGCCGCGCGAAGACGGACCCGCTGCCGCTGCTGTACATCTGCGCGTTCGTCGCCAACGCGGCGAGCTTCGTGCTGCCGATCTCGAATCCCGCGAACCTCGTGCTGTACGGCGCGCACATGCCCGCGCTCGGCACGTGGCTCGCGCGCTTCGCGCTGCCGTCCGTCGCGTCGATCGCATGCACGTACGCGATCCTGCGCGCGACGCAGCGGCGCGCGCTGCAAGGCCGCTGCGCGACCGATTTGCCGGTGCCGCCACTCGCGGCGGGCGGCCGCATCGCGCTGGCCGGCATCGCGGCGACGGCGGTCGCGCTGATGGCCGTGTCGCTGCTCGATCGGCCGCTCGGATTGCCGACCGCGGCGGCCGGCGTCGTCACCGCGGCGTGCGTGGCGTGGCGCGATCGCGACGCGGGCGGGCCGATGCTGCGTGAGGTTTCGTGGAGCGTGCTGCCGCTCGTGGCAGGCCTGTTCGTGCTGGTCGAGGCGCTCGACCGTACCGGCGCGGTGCACGCGCTGGCCGACGTGTTGCGCGCGCTGACGACGCACGGCACGACACGCGCGGCGGCCGCGTCGGGTGTCGCCGTCGCGCTCGCGTCGAATCTCGTCAACAACCTGCCTGCCGGGCTCGTCGCGAGCGCGACCGTCGGTGTCGCGCACAGCCCGCAACCGGTGATCGACGCGCTGCTGATCGGCGTCGATCTCGGGCCGAACCTGTCCGTCACCGGATCGCTCGCGACGATCCTTTGGCTCGCCGCGATCCGGCGGGAGGGGCAGCAGGTCAGCGCCGCGAAGTTTCTCGCGATCGGTGCATGCGTGATGCTGCCCTCGCTTGCGGCTGCGCTCGCCGTACGGCTTGCGTAGCGTGCGGCTGGCGGCGCGGCAAGACGTTCCGCTGCATGCGCTCGGCACGGCGCAGTGATGCTGCGATGTGACCGGCCTCGATACCTGCCGCCGGTCGCTCGCTACCCCGCATCCGCCTTGATGAAATCGACGAACGCGCGCAGCGGCGCCGGCACGAAGCGTCGCCCCGGATAGTACAGATACGGGCCCGAGAATGGCCGCCACCAGCCGTCGAGCACGGGCTCGAGCGCGCCGCTCGCGAGATGCGGGCGCAGCCAGTCTTCGTACAGATGCACGATGCCGAGCCCCGCGCACGCGGCATCCACGACGAGATCGACCGCGCCGCCGATTTGCACGACCAGCGGCCCCGACGGCTCCACGCGCACGACTTCGCCGTCGCGTTCGTATTCCCATGCCGGCATCGCGCCGCTCGCGAAGCGGCCGCGCAGGCATGCGTGATCGAGCAGGTCGCGCGGATGGGCCGGGCGGCCACGACGGTCGAGATACGCGGGCGCGGCGGCCGTCGCGAAACGTTGCGAGCGCGGGCCGATCGGCACGGCGATCATGTCCTGTTCGAGGCGCTCGTCGTAGCGAATGCCCGCGTCGCAACCGGCCGCGAGGATATCGACGAAGCTCTCGTCGGCCACGACCTCCAGCCGGATCTCCGGATACGCGTCGAGAAAGCGCGGAACGATCGACGGCAGCACGAGCCGCGCGGCGCTCATCGGAACGTTGAGCTTGAGCGTGCCGACCGGCTTCTCGCGGAACGTGTTCACCACGTCGAGCGCCGCTTCCACCTCGCTTAGCGCGGGCGTGAGCCGGGCGAGCAGGCGCTCGCCCGCTTCGGTCGGCGAAACGCTGCGCGTCGTGCGGTGCAGCAGCCGCACGCCGAGTTGCGCCTCCAGCCGCCGCACCGCCTCGCTCAGGCCCGATGCGCTGGCGCCCATCGTACGCGCGCCTTCGCGGAAGCCCTTCGCGCGTGCCACCGCCACGAAGGCGTTCAGATCGCCGAGATCGACTTGCATTGTTCGCCTTTTCGTACAGGTTGTGCGGATTATGGACGATTATCGCGCAGCCCGACGCGGCGTAACCTCCGGTTCATCCACTCGATACAGGAGCACGATCATGTCCGCCGTCGTTCAATCCGGCACGTTTCCCATCGCGGGCCGCCGCGTTCACCGCCTCGGCTATGGCGCGATGCAGTTGGCCGGCCCCGGCGTGTTCGGCCCGCCGAAAGATCGCGACGCGGCGCTCGCCGTGCTGCGCGAAGCCGTTGAATCGGGGGTCGATCACATCGACACCAGCGACTTTTACGGCCCGCACGTGACGAACCAGTTGATCCGCGAGGCGTTGCATCCGTATCGCGATGATCTGCTGCTCGTGACCAAGATTGGCGCGACGCGCGGCGCGGACGGTTCATGGCTGCCGGCTTTCTCCGCCGACGCACTGGCCGCCGCCGTCCACGACAATCTGCGCAATCTGGGCCTCGACGTGCTCGACGTCGTCAATCTGCGCGTCATGTTCGACGTGCACGCACCGGCCGAGGGCTCGATCGAGGCGCCGTTGACGGCACTGGCCGAGTTGCAGCGCCAGGCTCTCGTGCGGCATATCGGGCTCAGCAACGTGACGGCCGCCCAGATCGCCGAAGGCCGGCGGATCTGCGACATCGTCTGCGTGCAGAATCATTACAACCTCGCGTACCGCGACGATGACGCTCTGATCGACGCGCTGGCGCGCGACGGCGTCGCGTACGTACCGTATTTTCCGCTCGGCGGGTTCAATCCGTTGCAGTCGTCGACGCTCGATGCGGTCGCCGCGCGGCTCGGTGCGACGCCGATGCAGACCGCGCTCGCATGGCTGCTGCGCCGCGCGCCGAACATCCTGCTGATTCCGGGGACGTCGTCGGTTGCGCATCTGCGCGAGAATCTCGCAGCCGGTGCGCTGACGTTGCCGGACGACGCGCTGCGCGAACTCGACGGCATCGCGGGTGCGCGTGGGTGAGTGCAGCAGGGCGGGCGGCCACACGGCGGCGCGATCGCGCTATGTCCGGTCGCGATTGCGTGCGCGCGTCGCGCCGGTGATGACCGCGATGCCGAACAGAATGACGGCGACGATCTCGACGATGTGCTGCGAGACATGCAGCGTCATCAATCCCCATGCGACACCGGCGATGAAAATGATCCAGCCGAGCAGATAGATAAGCAGCGTCATCGCTTTTCTCCTTGCGGTTCGGGTTCGTCGTGCGCGGGGCCGTTGCGCGGCATGCCGTTCTATCCGGCCACCGCTTCGCGCACCTGCACGCCGAGGCGTTCCATCAGGCGTTGCGCGTCGAACGGTGCGTGCGTTTTCGCATCGTTGTCGAAGTAGCAGTACACGTCGCGCGTTCGCGCGCGCGGCGGCGGCAACGCCGGCGCGGCGAGATGCGCATCCGCGGGCTGCGCGCCGCGGGACCATGAATCGATCCGCGCTGCCCAGCGGTCGAGTGCGGCATCCGAGTATTCGCCCGAGTATTTCGTTTCAGTGCCGTGCAGCCGCATGTAGACGAAGTCCGCGCTCAAGTCCTCGAATTGCGGCCACGGTTCGGTCGAATCGGAGATCACGAGCGCGACCTTGTGCCGGCGCAGCAACTGCACGAACGCCGGATCGACGAAGCTCGCGTGGCGTACTTCGATCGCGTGCCGCAACGCGCGCTTGCGATCGATCTGCAGATGGGGCGTCCTCACGCGCGCGTCGTGCCGCTTCGCAAGGGCGAGGGCGGCTTCGGTATCGTGCGGCAGCATGCCGAGGAAGCGCGCGATGTGGTCGGGGTCGAATCGCAGCGACGGCGGAAATTGCCAGAGTATCGGCCCGAGCTTGTCCCGCAGCGCGAGCAGACCCTGCGCGAAAAAGTTCGCGCACGCGACCGTCGCGGTTTCATCGCGAAAGCGCAGCATGTGGGTCAGATAGCGCGCGCCTTTCACGCTGAACGTAAAAGCGGGCGGCGTTTCGTCGTACCAGCGTCGCCAGCTGGTGAGCGATTGCAGGCTGTAGTGTGTGCCGTTGATTTCGATCGTCTGCATCCGGGCCGACGCGTATCGCAGTTCAGCGGCCTGCTTCAGCCCTTCCGGATAGAAGGTGCCCCGCCAGCCGTCGTAGCGCCAGCCCGAAATGCCGATATGAATGTCGCCCGGTTTGCTTGTCACGTCGCTGCCCGTCGGTCCGTTGAATCCGCGTTGCGGCGAGCAAGATGCGTGCCGCGGCCGGGGCAGGAAGCCGCGTGCGTCGTGTCGGACGCGGTGCTGGCCGACGACAGCGAATCGTTTCTTTCGACTGCCTGCTACGTGGTAGCCGACGTTCGGAACGGTAAGCGGCCGGGCTGGCCGGCCGCACGCGACACATACATTACGATGCCGACAACCGCACCGATACGCCGGTCGCCGTATAAACCGGCGTCGCGTTGAATCCGTCGACGGTCACCGTCGCGAACTTCGCGGAAGCCGCCGCGCCGTCGATCAGTGCGATCGTGTCGCCCGCCTTCGGCGCATAGCCGTTCACGAACTTCACGTGCAGCGTGCCGCCGGCGACGGTGAGCGGGCCGCCCACGCGCAGACGGCCGCCGCCGTTGCCGTCGATGTCGAGTTCGAGCGTCGTGTTGTCGAGCTGCGTGTAGCGTGTCGCGATCGTGACCGGCGCGGCGGCGGCGATCTTCACGCTGCCGCCTGCACCGACGTATACGTCACCGTTGCCGAACGCAGTGGCCGATGCCGCGGCGAGCGTGCCGCCGCTCACCTGCGTGCCGCCCGTGTAGCTGTTGTTGCCCGCGAGCGTCAGCGTGCCGGTGCCTTGCAGCGTCAGCTTGCCGGCGCCCGCGATGTCGTTGCGCCACAGGTCGGCCGCATTCAGCCCGCCTTGCGACGCATCCATCGACACGATCACGTTGCCGTTGAATGCGCCATAACCGTCGGCGGCGGCGAACAGGTTCAGGCGGCCCCAGCCTTCCGCGTCATCCATCACCGGATAGCCGGACGATATTTCGGTCGTCTTCAGCACGACGCGCCGCTGGTCGGCGCTCAGGTACGGGAAGCGCGTCTGCAGCAGGATCTCCGCGCCCTTCGGCACGACGGGCGGCGCGCCGGTCGATTCGATCGCGCCGAAGCCGAACGTCATGCGGCGCGCGAAGGCGGCCTTGTTCGTCGCGTAATCGGCGAAGCGGTCGGTCGCCGTCGTGCCCGAATGCGCGAAGGCGGCGAACGTCGTGCCGGTCGTCCCCGTGAGCTGCTGCAGGGCCTGGTGCGCCTGGGCATACGCGGCCTGCGCATCGCTTGCATACACGGCCAGGTTCGCCGCGCTGACGGCCAGCGCGAGCATGCGCCCGCCGATCACGTCGAGCGGCGAGTGCATGCCGGCAAGGATCCGGTTCTCGCCGAGTTCGAGGCCGCGGCTGACCATCTCCTGGAAGCGTTCCGGCACGAGCCACGCCATCGTCATCGCGTCGCGCATCGCTTCGGCCGTGTGGCCGCTGATGAAGCCGCCGTCGGTCGCGGGCGTCGTGCTTTCTGCCGGCACCAGCGTCGGTGCGACGACGACGCTCGTGCTCCAGCGATACGGGCGCGCGTATTTGTAGAAGCGCTTCGTCGGTTCCGTCGACGCGTTGTTGCCCATTTCGTTGAGCAGGTCGACCACCTTGCCGAAATTCGTGTTGGTGCTGCCGCCGACACCGGTGTTGTTGCCGCTGTCGTTGTACAGCACCGTGGTTGCGTCGGCGGGCACGCTGGTGATGCTGGTCGTTTGCTGGGCGGCCGTGCGCCACGCGTCGGTGAGCGGGCCCATGCCGTCGGTCACGCTGTAGCCCTTGCCGCGCCGGTCGTCGAAGTAGGCGGCATCGGCCTGCTGTTGCGTGCGCGCGGTCGTCGCGTTGACGACATATTGAACGTTGGCCGCCAGCACCGTGTCGTTCAGGATCGTGCCGCACGGCGTGCCGCTGCCGGGCAGGCCCGAGCAGGTCGACGGCGAGATCGCCGGAAACGCGCCGTTGGCCGGTGCGCTCACGCCGGCATCGACAAGCATCGTTGCCGGCTGCCACAGGTCCAGGAAGCGGCTCACCACGCGCACGGCCGCGTTGGTCGACAGCGTCGCATAGCGCGCGTCGCCGCGCTGGTTGGTCGCGATGTTGTCGACGAAGGCCGGCACGCTCGGCACGGGCGCGCTGTCGACGAAGCCTGGATCGGCCGGCGGGGCCGGCATGGCCGCGCTGGTCGTGGCGGTCGACGCGACATCGTCGCCGCCGCCGCATGCGGCGAGCACGATCGCGCTCGACAATGCTGCGACGTGCAGCGGGAAACGGCTTCGTGACGCAAACATGCAATGCTCCATCCTGAGTGTCGAAGATGGCGGATTGTCGTGGGCGATCGTGACGCAGCCGTTACGGATTTGTTTCGGGTCGCGGTCGATGCGCCCGATTTCTCACTATTTGGTGAATTCGGGCTGCTAAACATGGCGGCACGGGGAAATCGGTTGGTTGGCGATGTCGGATCGCGCGTGCGCGCGTGGTCGAAAAGACGGGCCGCCGGAACGGTCAGGCCGTTTGGGCGACCGATTCCGCATCGGCCCGGCGCACGCGGTTTCTGCCCTGGCGCTTCGCCGCATAGAGCGCGAGGTCGGCCTGATGCGACAGCGCGTGCACGGAGCGCGGGTGCGCACGGTGCGCGGTCGCGTAGCCGATGCTGACCGTGAACGCCGGAATCGTCGCGTCGAACCCATCGAGCCGGTTGCACTCCACGGCGCGGCGAATCGCTTCGGCGACTTTCGCGGCGCCGCTTTCATCGGTATCGGGCAATACGACGACGAATTCCTCGCCGCCGTAGCGCGCGGCAAGATCGCCGCGCCGCCGCGTATGCGCGCGAATGCACTCCGCGAGAAAGCGCAGCGCCGTGTCGCCTTGCGCGTGACCGAAGCGGTCGTTGTACTGCTTGAAGTGATCGGCGTCGATGAACAGCACCGACAGGCTGTCGTCGCTGCCGCGTTGCAGCCGCGCCCATTCGTCGGCGAGCGCGGCATCGAGCGCGCGACGATTGTGCAGGCCCGTGAGCGGATCGATACGCGTCAGGTCGGTGAGCAGCGTCTGCTTGCGCAGGTTGTCCCGCAGCGCGAACGCGAGCAGCCACACCACCGCGCAGAACAGCGCGCCGATGACGGACGCGGATACGCCGACCGTCCACATCAGGTGCGTGGTGCCGGCCAGCACGTCGTGCTCGGCCGGTGCGACGACCGCGATCAGCGGCGTGCCGGGCACCCGCTGGAATGTGTAAAGCCGCATGATGCCGTCGATGCTCGAGCGCGCGGCATAGAAGCCCGATTCGCGGCTCACCATCCTCTCGAACGCCTTCGAGCGGCGCAGGCGGATCATCTGGTGATCGGTCAGCGGCGGGTTTCGCGCGAGGATCGTGCCGTCCGCGCGCAGGATCGCGCTGACGCCGTGCGGACCGACGTTCAGGCGGGACAGCAGCCGATCGAAGTACGCGAGGTCGACGGCAACCACCGCGATCCCGTCGAACGTGTGATCTGCCCGCTTGATGCGCCGCGACAGCGCGATCGATTCCGTGCCGCCGCGCGAACGCGCGCGATACGCCTCGGACACGTAGAGGCCGACGTCATCCGCATCGCGATGGACCTTGAAGTAGTCGCGATCGCTGAAGTCCCAGTTGTGGGTCGAGCTGCAACAGCCGTCGATCAAACGGCCGTAGCGGTCCGTCACGCCCATGCCGGTCACGTATTGCGCGGCCGTGCGTTCGAACAGTACGTCGTGACGCAGCCCGGCGTCCATGCGTGCGACGGCGGGGTTGCCGAGATTGGTGGCGAGTGCGACCAGCGCATTGTTGGACGTCTCGACGGTGCGCGCGATCTCGCTGACCAGCACGGCCGCGATGTTGCGCGACGTCTCGTGCGCATGTCCGACGACCTCGCTGCGCGCGGCCCACAGCGTCGCCGCGCTGATGCCGAGCGCCGCGAGCGACATGAGCGTGCCAAGCACGCCGACGATCAGGTGGTTGCGGCCGGCCCAGTCGGCAATTTTCTCGATCGAAATGGATGCAGGCATTGCTCGCGCTAGTGCTCGTGCGGGAAGCCGGCTGCGACCGCAGCGGCGCTGGTCAAATCCGGGTTAACGGCACGGTTACCCGGAAATCGAGGCCGGCAGGCGAAGCAACGAGCGTACGGAATGGCGCAAACGTGTGCGACCGGCGCGCGCCGGCCGCGGCACGCCGCGCGCCGCGAGCGCAACGACGGGCCGCTGCGCGGAATCAGTCGAGCCCGCCCTGGCACAGGTACTTGATCGACAGGTAGTCGTCGAGGCCGTAGCGCGAGCCTTCGCGGCCGTAGCCCGATTCCTTCACGCCGCCGAACGGCGCGGCTTCGCTCGCGAGCGCGCCTTCGTTGATGCCGACGATGCCCGTCTCGAGCCGCGCCGACACGCGCGCGATGCGGCGCACGTCCTGCGAGTAGAAATAGGCGGCGAGGCCGAACGGCGTGTCGTTCGCGGCGTCGACGGCCTCGTCCTCGGTATCGAAGCGAAACAGCGCGGCGACCGGCCCGAAGGTTTCCTCGCAGGTCAGTTGCATGTCGGCGGTGGCGTCGGCGAGCACCGTCGGCGCGTAATAGTTCGGGCCGAGTTCGGCCAGGCGTTTGCCGCCGGTGAGCACGCGCGCGCCGCGCTCGATGGCATCGCCGACGTGGCGTGCGATCTTGTCGACCGCGCGCGCGTTGATCATCGGCCCGATCTGCGCGGCAGGGTCGGTCGCGGGCGCGACCCTCAGCGCGGCGACGCGCGCGGCGAGCTTCGCGGCGAACGCGTCGTAGACGCCGGCCTGCACGTACACGCGATTCGGCGACACGCAGGTCTGGCCGCCGTTGCGGAATTTGGCGGCCATCAGCCCGTCGATCGCGGCGTCGAGTTCCGCATCGTCGAACACGATGAACGGTGCATTGCCGCCGAGCTCCAGCGACAGCTTCTTCAGCGTTGCCGCGGACTCGCGCGCCAGCAGCTTGCCGACGAGCGTCGAACCGGTGAACGTGATCTTGCGCACGCGGGCGTCGGCGAGCCAGTCGGCCACCGCATCGATGCCGCGTTCGCGTGACGCCGCGATCAGGTTCAGCACGCCGGGCGGCACGCCCGCTTCCTGCGCGAGGAAGGCGAGCGCCAGCGCGGTGAGCGGCGTGTCCTCCGCCGGCTTCGCGACGACCGTGCAGCCGGCGGCGAGCGCCGGTGCGATCTTGCGCGCGATCATCGCGAGCGGGAAATTCCACGGCGTGATCGCGGCGACGATGCCGATCGGCTCCTTTACCGCACTGAGCCGCTTGCCGCGCTGCTGCTGCGGAATCAGATCGCCGTAAGCGCGCGTGGCTTCCTCGGCGAACCAGAGAACGTACGACGCGCCGTACGCGACTTCGCCGCGCGCTTCGGCGAGCGGCTTGCCCTGTTCGCGCGACATCAGCTTCGCGAGATCGTCGGTGTGCGCGACGATCGACGCATGCCAAGCGCGCAGGATCGCGGCCCGTTCTCGGGCGGGTGTCCCGCGCCATGCGGGCAGCGCGCGCGCGGCCGCATCGGTCGCGGCGCGCGCGTCGGCCGCGCCGCTGTCGGGCGCGTGCGCAACGGTCTCGAGCGTCGCCGGATCGGTGACGTCGAAGCGGCGGCCGTCGAGCGCGTCGCGCCAGGCGCCGTCGATCAGGTTGGCGGTGCGAACGAGTTCGGGGCGGGCGAGCGTAAGCGGCATGACAGGTCCTTGGATGGAGCGGTTCGGTGACGACGGCCTCGGCGCGGGCGCGCGACTATCCGGCGCGGGCGGCGGGCCGCCGCGTTCGTGGATGCCGCGCGCCGGCCGTCAGTGACGTTCGCCGAACAGCGATTCGAGCGGGTAATGCCGTTTGACGAACGGCGACTTGATGATCACGTAACTGAAATACTTCTCGATGCCGATGTTCTGCTCGAGCAGCCCTTCGACGATCGTCTGGTAATGGCTCACGCTGCGCGTGATGAACTTGAGCAGGTAGTCGTAGCCGCCGCTCGCAAGGTGGCATTCGACGATCTCGTCGACGTTGCGGATCGCCGCGACGAAACGGTCGAAGTCCTCGCGCCGGTGGTCGGCGAGCGTGACCTCGGTAAACACCACCTGCACGTCGCCCAGTTTCTCGAGCTGGATGTGCGCGCCGTATCCGCCGATATAGCCGGCCTTCTCGAGCCGCTTCACGCGGATCAGGCAAGGACTGGGCGACAGTCCGACCGCATCGGCCAGTTCGACGTTGGTCATGCGGCCGCGCTTTTGCAACTGGGAGAGGATGCGCAGGTCGATGCGATCCAGCTTGCTGTCCGTCATGTTCGCGTGAGAGGGAAAAAATGGAATGTCCGGTTACTTTAGAGTCGAAAGATGGCCGCCACAAGCCCGGCTTTCCCTTGGCCGCTCAGGCCGGTTGCGCGTGCGCGGCGTCGAGCGCGCGCTGCACGCCCGGGTCGGCCAGCACGTCGTCGAGCGTCTTGCGCACACGTTCGAACATCAGGTCGAATTCGCCTGCCGTGAAGCTCAGCGCCGGCGCGAATCCGAGCACGCCGTCGCCGAACGCGCGAAACACCACGCCGTTCGCATACGCGGCGGCGGCGATCCTGTCGGGCACGTTCAGCGCAGGGTCGAAGCGCGTCTTGCGGGTCTTGTCGGCCACCAGTTCGAGCGCGCCGAGCAGGCCGGCCGAACGCGCGTCGCCGACGAGCGGATGCGCGCGCAGCGCATCGAGCCCGGCGGCGAACCGCGGCGCCATCGCCTGGCCGTTCGCGAGCAGGCCGCCTTCGTGATAGAGCTTCAGCACTTCGAGGCCGATCGCCGCGCTCACCGGGTGCGCGGAATACGTGTGGCCGTGGCCGACCGCGGCCGATTCCGCGCGGCTGCCCGCAATGCCTTCATAGATTTCGTCGGACATCAGCACCGCGCCCATCGGCGCATAGCCGGCGGTCAGCCCTTTCGCGACGGTCATCAGGTCCGGGTCGACCTGCTCGGTCTCGCATGCGAACAACGGGCCCGTGCGGCCGAAGCCGGTGATCACCTCGTCGGCGACGAACAGGATGCCGAGGCGCCGGCACGCGTCGCGCATCGCCTTCAGCCATCCGGCCGGCGGCACGATCACGCCGCCGGAACCCTGCACGGGCTCGCAGAAGAAGGCCGCGACGTTGTCCGCGCCGAGTTCGGCGACCTTCGCATCGAGCGCGGCGACCGACGCGGCGATCAGCGCCTGCGGATCGTCGCCGAGCGGGTGGCGATACGGGTAGGGCGACGGGATGTGATGCTGGTCCGCGCGCGGCAGATCGAAGTGACGGTGGAACGCGGGCAGCGCGGTGAGACCGGCGCCGATCGACGACGAGCCGTGATAGCCGCGCTCGAGCGCGATCATGTGCTTTTTCGTCGGGCGGCCGGTCGCGTTGAAATAGTGCGTGATGAAACGCACGGCGGAGTCGATCGCATCGGAGCCGCCGAGCGTGAAGTACACGCGGTTCAGCGACGGCGGCGCGAGCGCCGCGAGCCGTTCGGCCAGCTCGATCGCGGGTTGCGAGCCGAAATGGAAATAGCCGGTTGCGTACGGCAGCTTCGCCATCTGTTCGGCGGCGGCCTTCACGATGCTGTCGCGGCCGTAGCCGACGTTCACGCACCACAGGCCGGAGAACGCATCGAGCAGCGTATGGCCTTCGGCGTCGCGCAGGAACACGCCTTCGGCGGATTCGAGCACGGTGACGCCGCGCGCCTCGTGCGCACGATAGTTGACGACGGGGTGGATCAGGTGTTGACGATCGGCTTCGATCAGCGCGGCTTGGTTCATGGCAGTGCGGGACTCTCGTCGGGTGTCAGCGTGAGGTCATGCTACCGGGCGAGACATCCGCACGCGTCTTCAATTTGCGCGCTGAAACGTATGAAAGCAGTGTTTGCACGGGGCGCTTCGGCATTTTCTGCTGCGCGCTACGACGGGCCGGGGCGAGCGCGTCAGTAGCCGCGTGCGCGATCGACGACGCCGATCATCGGCTGCCCCGCGCGATGGCGCGCGAGGTTCGCGAGCACGGCATCGACCGCGCTGTCGGGCCGCGTCGCGCTGGCGATGTGCGGCGTGATGCGAATGCGCGGATGCGTCCAGAAAGGATGGCCGGCCGGCAACGGCTCGGGGTCCGTCACGTCGAGGATCGCGCTGTCGAGCCGGCCGCTGTCGAGTGCGGCGAGCAGCGCGGCGGCATCGAGCTGCGGGCCGCGCCCGACCTGCACGAGCGATGCGCCCGCCGGCAGCGCGTCGAACACGCGCGCGCCGAGCAGGCCGCGCGTGTCGTCGGTGAGCGGCAGCAGGCAGATCAGGATGTCGGTGCGGGCGAGGAACGCGTCGAGCGCTGCGTCGCCCGCATGACAGTCGATGCCGTCGAGCGTGCGGGGCGTGCGGCTCCAGCCGGCGCACGGAAAACCGAAGCGCCGCAGCGTGTCGAGCACGGCCTGCCCGAGGGTGCCGAGCCCGAGCACGCCGACGCGTCGCGATGCGGCCGCGCGCACCGGCTTCTCGCGCCACACGTGCTCGCGCTGCTGCGCCGCGTAGTCGAACAGGTCGCGATGGATCGTCAGCACGGCCTGCGTCACGTATTCGACCATTCCCTCGACGATGCCCGGCTCGATCATCCGCACGACCGGGATGTGCGCGGGCACGCGCGACAGGTCGAATTGATCGATGCCGGCGCCGACGGAGAACACGATCTCCAGATTCGGCAGCAGCGCGCACGGATCGTCGGGCGGTTGCCACGCGGCGAGATATCGCACGGTTTCCGGATCGCCGAGATCCGGCCAGATCCGGAACGCGAGGTCGGGCGCCTGTTGCGCGAAGCGCTGCGCCCATCGCGCGCCGCGCACCGGGTCGGCCTTGTAGAGAAAGCTCATCGCGTGCCGCTCAACCGAGCGCCTGATTGACGATCGCGAACGCGCGCAATGCGGGATCGCGGGCGGGCGCCGCGCCGCGCGCCATCGCGACGACGGTGTCGACGCGCGGCAGGCCGAGCCCTTGCAGCCAGTCGGACAGCCCGCTGTCGCCCGGTACGTCGAGGCGCACGAACATCCCTTCGTGCAGCGCGAGCCAGTGGCTGATCAGCGCCTGCGCGCGCAGCGCGTCCGGCGCGATCACCGGGCCGATCACGTGGCCGCGGCCGAAACGGCGGAACAGCGCGAAGCCGAGCAACTCGCCGTCGCGATCGAGTGCGATTCCGTTGGCGACGTCGAGCAGCGCATCGATCACCGTGTCGCGCGGGTAGCCGGCCGCGCGCGACGCGAGTGCGGCCAGGCGCGGCCCGTCGTTGGTGCCGAGCGGCCGCAGGCGCTCGCCGGGCGGCAGCGAGATCAGCGGCGGCTGGAACGCGGCGCCCTGGTGCTGATCGATCGTGCCGATCGCGTCGAAACCGAACTTCACGTAGAGCGGC
Organism: Burkholderia territorii; assembly: GCF_001718335.1. Classification (NCBI taxonomy): domain Bacteria; kingdom Pseudomonadati; phylum Pseudomonadota; class Betaproteobacteria; order Burkholderiales; family Burkholderiaceae; genus Burkholderia; species Burkholderia territorii. The sequence goes on along the minus strand of NZ_CP013367.1, from coordinate 605,557 downwards.
TCGCCCGACGGCGTCGCATGCAGGAAGATCGTGCGCGCGCCGAGGCTGTCGACGACGCGTGCGAGCAGCTCGCGGCCGATGCCGCGGCCCTGGCGCTCGGGCGACACGATCACCATGCCGAGCGAAGCGTGCGACTCGCCGAAACGCCAGCCGAGCGCGGTGCCGACGATGCCGGATGCGTCCTCGGCGACGAAGCCGCTGCCGAGCTGGAATGCGAAGCGCCAGTCCTCGAGCCGGTGCGGCCACTTGACTGCCTCCGACAGCCCGTGCGCGGCGGACAGGTCGGTTTCGGTGAACGGGCGATAGGTGAGCGTGCTGGAAGAATTGAGGTCGGCCACGCCGGGCTCCGGATGGGTAGGAATGACACATCGACTCTGCCAGCGCCGCCACGAATCGGATAGGACGATTCGCCTGTTTTGCGGCGTCGGACGGCGGCCGTGCGAGATCGACGCAAACCGGGTCGACCGGTGCGCACGAACGCGTGCTTCATGCCGGCGCGGCCCGCTATTCCGACAGCTTCTGCTGTGGGAATGACACTACGATAAAAACGCGGCGGTGCTGCCGCTCGCGGGCGAGCCGTGCCGGGCGGTTGCCGCACGGCGGTTGCGTGAAGTCCGCCGGCCGGTGCGCGGCGCCGCGTGCGGCCGCGCCGCAGATCGTGCTGCCCGGGGCATGCAACACGCGGCGAATCTGCGTTTCGAGCGGCGTCGAACGACGTGCGACCGGCTTTTTGCCCTGATTCAATTCCGTTGAAGCCATCCCGTCCCCGGCGCTGCCGGGGTTTCATACCGACAGGACCCGACCATGATCCAATTTGAACCGAAGTACATCACGTTCGACTGCTACGGCACGCTGACCCGCTTCCGGATGGCGGAACTGGCGCGCGATATCTACGCGGACCGGTTGTCGCCGGTCGCGATGGAGGAATTCGTGCGCGCGTTCGCCGCGTATCGGCTCGACGAGGTGCTCGGGGCGTGGAAGCCGTACCGCGACGTCGTCGTCAACGCGATTCGGCGCACCTGTGCGCGGGTGGGCGTGAAGTTCGACGAAGCCGAGGCCGAGCGCTTCTACCACGCGGTGCCGACCTGGGGCCCGCATCCGGACGTGCCGGCCGGGCTGTCGCGGCTGGCGTCGAAGTACAAGCTGGTGATCCTGTCGAACGCAATGGACGAACAGATCATGAGCAACGTCGACAAGCTCGGCGCGCCGTTTCATGCGGTGTTCACCGCGCAGCAGGCGCAATCGTACAAGCCGCGCATGCAGGGCTTCGAATACATGTTCGGCCAGCTCGGCTGCAAGCCCGAGGACGTGCTGCACGTGTCGTCGAGCCTGCGCTACGACCTGATGACGGCCGAGGATCTCGGCATCAAGCATAAGGCGTTCGTCAATCGCGGCCACGAGCCCGGCACGCCGTTCTACAACTATTGCGAAGTGTCGGACATCGGCCATCTCGCGACGCAGCTCGGGCTGTAAGCGCGAGGTTCGTTGCCGGCGAACCGCGACGCGCTGGAACACGCGCACGCGGCATGCCGGCAGCGCTGCAGGATCGTGTCGACATACGTATCGCGCACGTCATCCGTCGTTGTGCTCGCCGACCTGCGCGACGCAGCGACCCGTTTCGCCCGCGCCGACCCGGTTCGCGCCTTCACCATCCCGGCAAGCCTCGCGCGCCGCATATCGAGGCTGCATCGTCTCCGACTCTCTCTCACGTCGCGCCGGCAAACACCCGGCGTGAATTCGAACACGCCGATCCCGAACGCGCGAGCGGCCGGATCGCGCGGCGGCAGGCCGGTTTCGAAAGCACGACGCAATGATCTGAATTTTCGTACGAAGGCACGGGACGGAACCGTGAGGTCGCCCGGCCGTCGAGTCGACGCGAGCAGGCCGGCCGGACGCGCCGGCCACGTTTGAGTGCCGAGCGGGCCGTGTTGTCGGCTCGATTCGCGGCGGGCGTCGCTTGACGATTCCCCATCGCCCTGCCGCCGGTTGCCCGATCGGCGCGGCATCGCATCGCGCAAACGCCGGCAGGTGCGCTCGCGCAGCAAATCATGCTGCGCGGGTGGCCCAAAACGGTCGAATCGTGTGGTGCAGCCGCCCCGAATCGCGACAACCCGCATTTTGGCGATGCTTAAATGAACTCAATGCGCATGACGTCGCGCCCGCTACCAGCAGGCGGCCGCGACGGGTTTCTCGAACCACGCTGGACCCCAGGACCCACTTTCCACAGTCAGGAGCAGTTCGGATGAGCGACGATATCGACAACGGCGGCACGGGCGGCTTCACGCGCCGCGACATGATGCGGGTCATGGCGGCGAGCGGCATGATGGCCGTCGGCGGCGGCGGGCTGCTGACGGGCGCGCGCTCGGCGTTCGCCGCGCCGGCACCGAAGCGCGGCGGCAAGATCCGGGTCGCGAACGAATCGAGTTCGACGGCCGATACGCTCGACCCGGCCAAGGGCTCGACGGGCGCCGACTACATTCGTTTCTTCATGTTCTACAGCGGCCTCACGCAGCTCGATGGGAGCCTCACGCCGCAGATGAACCTCGCCCAGTCGTTGCAGACGACCGACGCGAAGACGTGGATCATCAAGCTGCGCAAGGGCGTCACGTTCCACGACGGGAAGCCGGTCGGGCCGGCCGACGTGGTGTTCTCGCTGATGCGCCACAAGAACGCGGCCACCGCGTCGAAGGTCAAGCCGCTCGCCGATCAGTTCGCCGATGCGAAGGCGAGCGGCCCGGACGAGGTCACGCTCACGCTCGTCAGCGCGAACGCCGATCTGCCGGTGATCCTCGCGACGCCGCAGCTCGTGATCGTCAAGGACGGCACGACCGACTTCAGCACCGGCATCGGTTGCGGCCCGTACAAGCTGAAGTCGTTCAAGCCGGGCGTGTCGACCGTCGGCGTGCGCAACGACAGCTACTTCAAGCCGGGAATGCCGTACCTCGACGAAATCGAGCTGATCGGCATCAGCGACAGCGCCGCGCGCCTGAACGCGCTGCTGTCGGGCGACGTGCACCTGATCAACGCGATCGATCCGCGCTCGACGCAGCGGGTCGCGTCGACGCCGGGCTATGCGCTGCAGGAAACCAAGTCGGGGCTCTATACCGACCTGATCGTGCGCAGCGACAACCCGATCACCGCGAATCCCGATTTCGTCGAAGGGATGAAGTACCTGTTCGATCGCGAGCAGATCCGCTCGGCGGTGTTCCGCGGCTACGCGGTGATCGGCAACGACCAGCCGATCCCGCCGGGGCATCGCTACTTCAACGCGTCGCTGCCGCAGCGGCCGCACGATCCGGACAAGGCGAAGTTCCTGTTCCAGAAGGCGGGCGCGCTGGGCGCCACGCTGCCGCCGATCTATGCGACGTCCGACGCGAACGGATCGATCGAAATGGCCGTGCTGCTGCAGCAGGCCGGCCAGAAGATCGGGCTGAACCTGCAGGTGAACCGCGTGTCGCCCGACGGCTACTGGTCGAACCACTGGATGAAACACCCGCTCGGCTTCGGCAACATCAACCCGCGCTCGAGCGCCGACGTCGTGTTCACGCAGTTCTTCAAGTCGGATGCGCCGTGGAACGAGTCGGGCTGGAAGAACGCGAAGTTCGACCAGTTGCTGCTCGCCGCGCGTTCCGAAACCGACGACGCGAAGCGCAAGCAGATGTACGGCGACATGCAGGCGCTCGTCGCGCAGCAGTGCCGGGTCGGCATTCCGGCCTTCATCAGCTTCCTTGACGGCTACGACAAACGGCTCGCGGGCCTCGGCTCGATTCCGACCGGCGGGATGATGGGCTTCATGTTCGCCGAGCACGTGTGGTGGAACGCCTGAGCCGGGTGCGTGCCGCCGCCGCACGGCCGGTGCGGGTGACTGCGCCGGTCGCGCACGGCCTTTTCCGGAGTGCCGCTTCATGAATCGAATCCTGCTCGGACTGATCGGCCGGCGCATCGCGGTCACCGCGCTGACGCTGCTGATCGTGTCCGCGATCATCTTCACGATCACGAACCTGTTGCCGGGCGACGCCGCGCAGGCCGCGCTCGGCCAGTCCGCGACGCCGGAGACGGTCGCCGCGCTGCGTCAGCAGTTCGGCCTCGACATGCCGGCCCACGTGCGCTACCTGCACTGGCTCGCCGGGTTGCCGCACGGCGATTTCGGCCGCTCGCTGTCGGGCGACATGCCGGTGTCGGCGATGATCGGCGGACGCCTGCCGAAGTCGCTCGCGCTCGCGGCGATCACGACCGCCGTGTCGGTGCCGATCGCGCTGCTGCTCGGGATCCTCGCGGCGGTCAAGCGCGAGTCGGTGGTCGATCGCGTGATCAGCCTCGGCACGCTGTCGCTCGTCGCGACGCCGGAATTCCTGATCGCGACGGTCGCCGTGCTCGTGCTGGCCGTGAAGCTGCACTGGCTGTCCGCGCTGTCGTACGGCGGCCCGATCGACAGCCTGCATGATTTCCTGCGGGCGTATGCGATGCCGGTGCTGACGCTGTGCGCGGTCGTGATCGCACAGATGGCGCGGATGACGCGCGCCGCGGTGATCGAGCAGTTGAGCGCGTCGTATGTCGAGATGGCCGTGCTCAAGGGGGCGAGCCCGGCGCGCGTCGTGCTGCGTCATGCGCTGCCGAACGCGATCGGCCCGATCGCCAATGCGATCGCGTTGAGTCTGTCGTATCTGCTCGGCGGCGTGATCGTCGTCGAGACGATCTTCAACTATCCGGGCCTCGCGAGCCTGATGGTCGATGCCGTCGGCAACCGCGATTTCCCGCTGGTCCAGGCGTGCACGCTGATCTTCTGCGTCGCCTACCTGACGCTCGTGCTGTTCGCCGACCTGTGCTCGATCGTGTCGAACCCGAGACTGCGGACCTGAGCGTTCCGTCCTCCTTCCGAGATGCCGCCCATGCACCCGACCGAACCCGTTCATCGCAGCAGCGCGCTGCCGCCGTCCGGCGATCAGCCGCCGCCGTGGAGCGGCGCGACGCCGCCCGCCGCACCCGCGCCCGACCACCCGCGCAAGCGCCGCGCCCCGCGCATGGCACTGACGACCGGCGGCCGTGTCGGCTTGTCGATGGTCGCGCTGATGCTGTTCATCGCGGCGTTCGCGCCGCTGCTTGCGCCGCACGACGTCGGCGCGATCGTCACGCCCGACGTGTTCGCGCCGTTCAGCGCGAAGCTGCCGTTCGGCTCCGACTTCCTCGGCCGCGACATGCTGAGCCGGATCCTGTACGGCACGCGCCTGACCGTGCTGCTCGCGCTCGCGGCGGTGCTGCTCGCCGCGCTGACCGGCACGACGCTCGGGCTGCTCGCGACCGTGTCGGGCCGCGCGGTCGACGAGACGATGAGCCGGCTGCTCGATGCGCTCACGTCGATTCCGTCGAAGATGTTCGCGTTGATGTTCGTCGCCGCGTTCGGCTCGTCGCTGCCGCTGCTGGTCATGACCGCGGCGGTCAGCTACATGCCGGGCTCGTACCGGATCGCGCGCGCGCTGGCGGTCAACATCAGCACGCTCGAGTTCGTGCAGGTTGCACGCGCGCGCGGCGAAAGCGCGCTGTACATCGCGTGCGTCGAGATGCTGCCGAACATGATCCACCCGATGCTCGCCGATACCGGGCTGCGCTTCACGTTCGTCGTGCTGCTGCTGAGCGGCCTGAGTTTTCTCGGGCTCGGCGTGCAGCCGCCGTACGCGGACCTCGGCTCGCTCGTGCGCGAGAACATCGCGAGCCTCGGCGACGGCTCGGCCGTCGCGATCATGCCCGCGGTCGCGATCGCGATCCTCACGGTGGGCGTCAACCTGTTGATCGACGGCCTGCCGCATCGCGGCCGCCGCAAGGGCGCGGCCGCTGCCGCCGGAGGACACTGATGCGACACGATTCGACTCCGCTCGTCGAGGTGCGCGGGCTGCGCGTGGTCGGCGGACGGCCGGGCGGCGAGGAAACGACGATCGTCCACGGCGTCGACTTCGATATCGGGCGAGGCGAGGTGCTCGCGCTGATCGGCGAATCGGGCTCCGGCAAGACCACGATCGCGCTGTCGCTGATGGGCCATGCGCGTGCCGGCTGCCGGATCGCCGGCGGCTCGGTGAAGCTCGGCGGCACCGATGTCTGCACGTTGCCCGCACCGGCGCTGGCCGCGCTGCGCGGCCGCAGGGTCGCGTACATCGCGCAGAGCGCGGCCGCCGCGTTCAACCCGTCGCGCACGATTCTCGACCAGGTGATCGAGAGCGCGCTGATCCACAAGACGCTGTCGAAGCGCGACGCGCAGGCGAAGGCGGTCGAACTGTTCCGCGCGCTCGCGCTGCCCGAGCCCGAGACGATCGGCAAACGCTATCCGCATCAGGTGTCGGGCGGCCAGCTGCAGCGGCTGATGGCCGCGATGGCACTGATCACCGATCCGGAGCTGGTGATCCTCGACGAGCCGACCACCGCGCTCGACGTGACCACGCAGATCGACGTGCTGCAGGCGTTCAGGAGCGTGATCCGGCGCTATGGCATGAGCGCCGTCTACGTGTCGCACGACCTGGCCGTGGTCGCGCAGATGGCCGACCGCATCGTCGTGTTGAGCGACGGCGTGATCCGCGAAGCGGGTGATACCGAACAGATCCTGCATGCGCCGACGCATCCGTACACGCAGAGCCTGATCGCCGCGGTGACGCCGAACGATGCCGAACGCGAATCGACGGCGGCGCGCGCGGCGCCTGCGCCGCTGCTCGACGTGCGCGGCGCGGTCGCTGGCTACGGCGGCCGGACCGCGAAAGGCTGGCCGGCGAAGGTGATCCTGCACGAAGTGGACCTGCGCATCGGGCGCGGGCAGACGGTCGGCGTGATCGGCGAATCGGGCTCGGGCAAGACCACGCTCGCGAAGGTGATCGCGGGCCTCGTGCCGGCGACGGCCGGTCGGATCCTGCTCGACGGCGAGCCGCTCGCGCTCGATATCGCCCGGCGCACCAAGGAGCAGCACCGTCGCGTGCAGATCGTGTTCCAGAACGCCGACACCGCGCTCAACCCGGTGCATACCGTCGAGCGCACGCTCGCGCGGCCGCTCGCGTTCTATCACGGGATCAAGGGCGCGCGTGCGCGGCAGCGTGTCACCGAGCTGCTCGAACTCGTGCGGTTGCCGCAGGCGGTGGCCGCGCGGCGCACCGGCGAGTTGTCCGGCGGGCAGAAGCAGCGCGTGAACCTCGCGCGTGCGCTTGCGGCCGAACCCGACCTGATCCTGTGCGACGAGGTCACGTCGGCACTCGACACCGTGGTCGGCGCCGCGATCATCGATTTGCTGCGCGACCTGCAGGCGAAGCTGGGCGTGTCGTACGTGTTCATCACGCACGACATCGCGAAAGTGCGCGCGATCAGCGACGACATCGTCGTGCTGTACGCGGGCCGTCGCGTTGAAACGGGTAGCCGCGACGCGCTGTGCGCGCCGCCTTATCACCCGTATTCGCATCTGCTCGTGTCGTCCGCGCCGGAGTTGCGCGCGGGCTGGCTCGACGATGCGGCCGAGCGTTGCCACCGCCCGCTCGTGCCGATCGGCGCGAACGCCGACGATGCCGATCTGTGCCCGTTCCTGTCGCGTTGCGCGATGCGGGTGGACGGCGTGTGCAACCGGACGGCACCCGCGCTGCGCACGCTCGAGAATGGCGCACAGGTGCTGTGCCATCGCAGCGAGGAGGATCTCGCACGCTTCCAGGCCGAACCGGCGAAGCACGTCGCGCCGGTGCAGCCGGTACGTCCGTAGCATGCCGAAGCGTGCGTCCATCGCAGGCGCCGATGCGGCGCGCAGCCGTGCCGCATAGTGTGCTGCGGCGGTCGTGCAAAACGGTGGATCGTGCGCGTGCCGTGCGCGAATACGCGGCAACCGCGCTTTTTGACGGTGATTAAATGGCTTTCAGCGGGCGATCACCGATCGCTGTCGACGCAATGCTCGAGAAGGATCCGATGAAATTCGAATCGTACTGGCTGGATACGCGCCCCGCGTTTCGCGCAGGCTGCGAAGGCCCCGTCGACGGGCGTGCCGACGTGGCCGTGATCGGCGGCGGCTTCACCGGCCTGTCGGCGGCGCTCGCGCTGGCGCAGCGCGGCGTATCGGTGGTCGTGCTCGAAGCCGCGCAGATCGCGGGCGAAGCATCGGGCCGCAACGGCGGCCAGTGCAACACGGGCGTCGCGCAGGACTACGCGTCGCTGGCCGCGCGGATCGGCGCCGAACCGGCAACGCAGTTCTATCGCGCGTACGAAAGCGCGGTGAAGAGCGTCGAGGCGATCGTCGCCGAACATGCGATCGACTGCGATTTCCGCCGTGCCGGCAAGCTGAAGCTCGCCGCGAAGCCGCAGCATTTCGCGGGACTGGCGAAGACGTTCGACGCGCTGCGGCGCGACGTGGATCCCGACATCGAGCTGATCGAACCGTCGCGGATTCGCGATGAAATCGCGTCCGACGGCTTTTACGGCGGGCTGTTGCAGCGTAACGGCGTGCAGATGCACATGGGCAAGTTCGGCGTCGGCCTCGCGCAGGCAGCCGTCCGGGCGGGCGCACGCATCTACGAGCAGGCGGCCGTCACGCGGCTCGAGCGGATCGACGGCGAGCGCCACGCGATCACCAGCACGCGCGGCACGCTCGTCGCCGATCGCGTGCTGGTCGCGACCGGCGCGTCGCAGCACGGCCCGTTTTCATGGTTTCGCCGACGCATCGCACCCGTCGGCAGTTTCATCGTCGTCACGGAACCATTGCCCGACGCGCAACTGAACCGGCTGTTCCCGCATCGCCGTGCGTACGTCACCTCGCGCCAGATCGGCAACTACTTCCGCGTGACGCCCGACAACCGGCTGCTGTTCGGCGGCCGCGCGCGCTTCGCGATGTCGGGCCCGCGCTCCGATGCGAAAAGCGGCGAGATCCTGCGCGCCGGCATGGCCGGCTATTTCCCGGAGCTGGCGAACGTGCGGCTCGATTACTGCTGGGGCGGGCTGGTCGACATCACCGCCGACCGGCTGCCGCGCGCGGGCCAGCATGACGGGCTCTATTACTCGATGGGCTATAGCGGCCACGGCGTGCAGATGGCCGTGCACATGGGCCGCGTGATGGCGGACGTGCTGTACGGCAAGGCCGCATCGAATCCGTGGCGCGAACTCGACTGGCCGGCGATGCCCGGCCATTTCGGGCACGCGTGGTTCCTGCCGTTCGTCGGCGCGTATTACCGGATGCAGGATCTCCTGCACTGAACCGGCTGCCACGGGAGGATTCGATATGACCGCACGATGCATTTGCCTGCCTGCCGTGAACGAAGGCCGCCGCGACGGGGCGCGAGCCGGTGACGGGATGGCCGCGTCGATCGGGCCGTGCCCGATCGCGCATTCCGTCGCACAACGCACTGCCGCCAAGGCGATCGCATGAGGACGGCGAGCATGGCCACCCTGTTCCACGAATCGCCCGAAGGCGCGATGCCGCGCGCACCGCGTGTTCCGCAGCCCGTCTCGCCGGCGATCGGCGACGTGCTGCGCACGATCGATGCATCGTTCGCGCAGCCGCTTAACCTTGACACGCTCGCGGCCGTGGCCGGATTGAGCGTGTCGCGTTTCACCGCGCGCTTTCGCGGCGAGGTCGGCGTGTCGCCGCACCGGTATCTGTGTCTCGTGCGGGTGCGACGTGCGCAGGATTTGCTGCGCGCCGGCCTGGCGCCGTCGGTCGTCGCGACCGAGGTCGGCTTCTTCGATCAGAGCCATCTGTGCCGACATTTTCGGCGGGTGCTCGGCATCACGCCGCGCGATTACGTGCGGGCCCGGCCCGGTGACGCGCCGGTGCGACCGTCGTCGATGCGTACGCGTGCCGAACGCCGCGACGTGTCGTGTCGCGTTGCGTAGGCGCGGTGCGGGCGACATCCGCCAACAACGATTTCCGATACCGCGCGACGAGGTCCCCGACGACATCGTCGCGCACAGGGCAGGAGCAGAAATGACCGCAGTGTTCGTGTTGCACCGTGCCGACGGCACGACCAATCCAACCGCCTTCCGCAAGCAGGCATTCGGCGAGCGCGATCCGTTCGCGCGACATCGGGAGATCGCGTGGGAAGGGCCCGACGCGATGGCCGCCGGGAGGATCCGTTTCGCCGGCGAGTTCGACGTCACGCGTTATCCGCACATCGAGACCCTCATCGTCGTCGAAGGCGAACTGACGCTGGAAGCGGCGGGTGCGGCGGCGTTGGTGCTGGGCCCGGGGGAAGGGGCCGTCATCGGCGCCGGCACGGCGCTTCGCGTCGCGGCGGAATCGCGCGTGCTCGTCATGTTCTGCGCCGCCGCGTGCACTGAACCGACGAAGCGCGGCGTGTTCGCGCTGCGCGCCGACGCCGACTTCAAGCCGTCGGCGTCGCTGCCGCCCGAGGTGCTGCTCGGCCCCGCGCCGCAATGCCGCAGCGACAACGTGTTCATCGACGACGGCGCCGCGTACTGCGCGGGCACATGGGATTCGACGCCCTATCACCGGATCGTGCGCCCGCATCGCGCGAACGAGTTCATGCTTCTGCTCGCCGGCAGCGTACGGTTCGCCGCGCCCGACGGCAGCGTGCTGTCGCTCGGCGCCGGCGACGCGCTCTTCGTGCCGCGCGGCGCATCGATCGGATGGGAAAGCAGCGAACGCGTGGCGAAATTCTACGTCGTGCAAAACGTCCACGTATCAACCGAACGAGACTGAACATGTCCCCTCCGTTGCGCCAAATCGAAACGCCGTCCACGCCGCCGGCTTCGGCCGACGTCGTCGTGATCGGCGGCGGCATCATCGGCGTTTTCACCGCGTACTACCTGGCCCGGCGCGGCGTGTCGGTCGCGCTGGTCGAGAAGGGCCGAATCGGGGCCGAGCAGTCGAGCCGCAACTGGGGCTGGTGCCGGCAGCAGAACCGCGACGAACGCGAATTGCCGATGGCGAGCAAGAGCATCGATCTGTGGGAGCGCTTCGCCGCCGAATCCGGCGAAGACACGGGCTTTCATCGCTGCGGGCTGCTGTATCTGAGCAACGACGAGGCCGAGCTGGCGCGCTGGGCCAGTTGGGGCGAGTTCGCGAAGACGGCAGGCGTGACGACGTACATGCTCGACAGCAAGCAGGCCGGCGAGCGCGGGCGCGTGACCGGCCGGCCGTGGAAGGGCGGCGTGTTCTCGCCGAGCGACGGCACGGCCGACCCGGGAAAGGCTGCGCCGGCCGTGGCGGCCGCGTTCATGAAGCTCGGCGGCAGCGTCAATCAGCACTGCGCTGCGCGCGGCATCGAGCTGGAGGGCGGGCGTGTCAGCGGCGTCGTCACCGAAGCCGGCGTGATCAAGGCCAGGACGGTCGTGCTCGCCGGCGGCGCATGGGCGTCGTCGTTTTGCCGGCAGCTCGGCATCCGCTTTCCGCAGGCGTCGATCCGCCAGTCGATCCTGAGCGTGTCGCCCATCGAGCAGCGCCTGCCGGATGCGCTGTACACGTCCGGCGTGTCGGTGACGCGTCGCGGCGACGGGCGTTACGCACTGGCCATCAGCGGCCGCGCACGCGTGGACGTGACGCCGCAGTTCCTGCGATTCGCGCCGCAGTTCGTGCCGATGTTCGCGAAGCGCTGGCGCAATCTGCTGCCGGGCGGCCTCGAAGGGATGCGCGGCGGACACGAAACGCTGAAGCGCTGGCGGCTCGATGCGCCGACGCCGATGGAGGCGGTGCGCATCCTCGATCCGAAGCCCGACATGCCGACGATCGCCGAAACGTACCGCCGCGCCGTCGAATTGCTCCCGGAACTTCGCGAATCGACGATCACGCATGCCTGGGCCGGATTCGTCGACAGCACGCCGGACGGCGTGCCGGGGATCGGCGAAGTGCCGGGCGTGCCGGGATTGATCCTGGCCGCAGGCTTTTCCGGTCACGGCTTCGGCATTGGCCCCGGCGCCGGTCACCTGATCGCGGATCTCGCCACGGGTGCGCAACCGATCGTGGACCCGATCCCGTATCGGCCGAGCCGGTTCGGCGATTCCGCGTGGGGCAAGGTCGCCGATTTCTAGTCGGCACACGGCGGCTTCGCCCGTTCGCGGGCGCACGGCATCGACTCAAGGACATCGTGTAATGAATTCATCCATCGCTTCACCGGTTCGTCATCTGAGAGAAGCCGGCAGGCTCGATCGCTTCTTCATCGACGGCGACTGGGTTGTGCCGGACGGCGGCGACCGTTTCGCGGTCGTCTGCCCGTCCACCGAAGACGTGCTGTGCGACATCCCGCTCGGTAACGCACGCGACGCCGACCGCGCGGTGCAGGCCGCACGCAGTGCGTTCGAGCGCTGGTCGGCGACGCCACCGCAAGAACGCGCGGCGTTCCTCGACCGCATTCACGCGCTGATCCTCGCGCGTGCCGAACGGTTCGCCATGGCACTCGCGCTGGAAATGGGCGCGCCGATCGGCTATGCACGCAGCGCGCATGTGCCGCTCGCGGCCGAACATATCCGTGTCGCGCGCGACAACCTGGTCAACTATCCGTTTCGCACCCGGCGCGGGACGACCGCGATCGTGCGCGAGCCGATCGGTGTCTGCGCGTTGATCACGCCGTGGAACTGGCCGATCTACCAGATCACAGCGAAGGTCGGACCGGCGCTCGCGGCGGGCTGCACGGTGGTGTTGAAGCCCAGCGAGCTGTCGCCGCTCAGCGCGTTGCTGTTCGCGGAAGTGATCGCCGATGCGGGCGTGCCCGCGGGTGTATTCAACCTGGTGAGCGGCAGCGGAACGGAAGTGGGCGCGGCGCTCGCATCGCACGCCGAAGTCGACATGGTGTCGATCACCGGGTCCACGCGTGCCGGCGTGCTGGTCGCGCAGGCGGCAGCACCGACCGTCAAGCGCGTCGCGCAGGAGCTTGGCGGCAAGTCGCCGAACATCGTGTTGCCCGATGCGGACCTGTCGCGCGCCATCGCGCCGGGCGTTGCCGCCGCGTTCCGGAACATGGGCCAGTCGTGCAGCGCGCCGACCCGGCTGATCGTGCCGCGCGGCGCGCTGGCCGACGTCGAGGCGCTGGCCGTCGCGGCAATCGAGCAAATGGTCGTCGGCGATCCGTTCGCCGAGGCGACCACGCACGGCCCGCTGGCCAATCGCGCGCAGTTCGGCCGGGTCGCACACATGATCGATGCGGGCATCGACGAACGGGCGAAGCTGATCGCCGGCGGCCCGGGGCGGCCGGCGGGATTCGAGCGCGGGTTCTACGTCCGGCCGACGATCTTTTCCGACGTCCGCACCGACATGGCGATCGCGCAGCAGGAGATCTTCGGCCCGGTCCTCGCGATCCTGCCTTACGATACCGTCGACGAAGCCGTCGCCATCGCGAACGATACGGTCTACGGGCTTGGCGCGCACGTGCAGGGCACGGACATGGAGCGCGTGCGTGCGGTGGCCGCGCGCATTCGGTCGGGGCAGGTGCACCTGAACTACCCGGCATGGGATCCTCAGGCGCCGTTCGGCGGATACAAGCAGTCGGGCAACGGCCGCGAATACGGGATCGAAGGGATGGAAGAGTACATGGAGGTCAAGTCGATCGTGGGATTTCATGATTGACGCGGCCGCAGCCCCGACTTGAACCGGTTTGCCTTGCGAGAGGGTCGAAATTGGAAAACGCCATCATCCCCGAGACGTCGTTGGATACGCATCACGCGCACTGGGCGACCTTGCGTCGCGACCTGCATGCGCATCCGGAGTTGCGATTCGAGGAACACCGGACGGCCGACGTCGTCGCCCGCGAGCTCGAAGATATGGGTTATGCGGTGACGCGCGGGCTGGGCGGCACGGGCGTCGTCGCGAGCCTGCCCGGTGCGGACCCGGGCCGTGGAATCGTGCTGCGCGCCGATCTGGATGCGCTGCCGATCCAGGAAGCCAACGACTTCGCGCATGCATCCAGCGTGCAAGGGATCATGCACGCGTGCGGGCATGACGGGCATACCGTCATGCTGCTCGGCGCGGCGCGCATGCTGAAGGCGCTGCCGCAGTTGGCGGGCACGGTTCATTTCGTGTTCCAGCCCGGCGAAGAGGGCGGCGCGGGCGCGCGGAAGATGATCGACGACGGGCTGTTCGAGCAATGCCCGACGGAAGCGGTATTCGGCATGCACAACTGGCCGGGCTTGCCGGCCGGGCATTTCGGTTTGCGCACGGGGGCCATCATGGCCGCGGGCTCGCGGTTCAGGATCACGGTTACCGGCAAGGGCGCGCATGCGGCGCAGCCGCACCTCGGCATCGATCCCGTTCCGCTTGCCTGTTCGATGGTGCTGCAGTGCCAGACCATCGCCGCACGGCATAAGGATCCCGTGGATCCGGCCGTCATTTCCGTCTGCATGTTCCATGCTGGCACGACGGACAACGTCATTCCGGACAGCGTCGAACTGCGGGGAACGATTCGCACGCTGTCGTCGACGCTGCAGCAACAGTTGCAGCGCGACGTGCGGCTCGTCTGCGAGGCGCTCGCCCGCGCGCATGGCGCGCAAGTCGACGTCGAGTTCTTTCAGTATTACCCGGCGACGGTCAACACGCCGGCCGAGACCGCGCTCTGCGAAGCGCTGATTCGCGACACCTTCGGCGACGAACGCCTTCACGCCGACGTGCCGCCGAACATGACCTCCGAAGACTTCGGCTTCATGCTCGAGGAGCGCCCCGGTGCTTATGTGCTGATCGGCAATGCGCCGACGGGAGCGGCCGCGCCGGCGCTGCATCACCCGAAGTACGATTTCAACGACGACATCATTCCGGCCGGAGTCCGGTATTGGGTCGCGTTGGCGCAGCGTTACTTCAGCCGGTCGCCGTGACCGCGCGCGATGTCGCGGCGGCGGGCGGTGGAGGCACGGCGCGCCGCGGCGCGCATTCGCGAGCGGCACACGGCACGCGTTACGCGCGTTGAGCGAGCGCCTTCACCTGCGCGGCCGACATCGCGCAGCGATGGATGCGGAACTCGTCGATCGCGCCGTTGAAGAACGGATCGCCCGGATACTGCGAGCGTCCGATCCAGTTCTGCGCGGTCTTGCCGATGCGCCAAGGCGCGAAGATGACGTCGGTCGCCGAGCCGATTGCATTGCCGTCCAGATAGAGCGTCGCAGTCGTCGCAGAGAGCGTGAGCGCGACGTGCGCCCACTGCCCGGCCGGCAGTGCGGTGTTGCCGTCGATCGTGCGTTCGCCGTGCCCGCCGTTGGTCGTGATCGCGAAGCGCATCGTCCCGCGCGCGCTTTTCGGCGTGACGAACAGATAGCGTCCGGTGCCTGAACCGAAATCGAAGATGCGCGCCCACGTCTGTGCGCCGCGCCAGTTCACCCACGCCGCGATCGTGAAGTCCGATACGTCGGCGACGATGTCGTTCGGCAGCGCGACGTAGCCGCTGGCGCCGTCGAGCGACACCGCGTTGCCGATCTTCCCCGGTACGCGCGATGCGCCGCCGACGAGCGTACCTGCATGACCGTTGCCGGATGTGTCCGCGGCGGTCGTGCCGTCAATCTCGTCGAAGGGCAGCATCGTGTGCAGTTGCAGTGTCGTCGACGCGGCGACTTCGACCGAATTTGCTGATTCGCCCGATGCGGTCTGCGCACTGACGACGTAGTACCAGACGCCTTGCGCGGGGATGTCCGTGTAGGTGAGTGGGTCGACGATGCCGCTTGCCACGGTCTTGTACGGGCCGCCCGCCGTGGCGGCGCGCTTCACGTCGTAGCTGATGGCGTTCGCGATGCCCCACCATGACAACACGACCCGTCCGGCGGCCGGCCACGCGGTCAGCCCGCTCGGCGCGGGTGCGGGCGCAACGGGGTCGCGCGTGCATGTCAGCGTGCCGTAGCCGAGCTGATCGTAGCCACCGCTCGCTTCGCCGTAGTTGCCGCCGCCGCCTTCGGGCTGGATCGCGTGCGCGAACTTCGCGGACCACGGCGCCGACAGCCCCTTGCGGTTCACGTAATGGTTGTAGACGAGCGCCCAGCACGGACGGATCGCGCCCTGGCTGGCCTTCGAGAATTGCGCTTGCGTGACATCGACGTTCGCATACGGTACGTACGGCATCGGAAGGAACGTGCCGTCCGGCTGCACGAGATTCGCCTTCGCGACATATTCGGCACCCGCGAGGAAACGGTTGTTGTCGTGTCCGTACAAGTCGATGCCCTGGTTCCACGCCATTTCGCAGATCGCACCGCCGAGCGCGATGCCGAGCGTGTTGTGCCCCTGGTCGCGGCCCGACTCCTGCCATTGACCCAGATGGCCCGGGTGCAGGTAGTAGACGGCCTGCGCGATCGCGCCGTTGCCGGGGCCGTCGATGAAATAGTTGACGGCTTCGTCGAATTTCGCGTGGTCGTCGCACAGCACGCCGATCGCCATCATCGACGCGATATTGCACAAATCCCAGTTTGCCCAGTAGTGCGTGATGTCGGTGTTGTTGTGGCGGTTCAGGAAATCGGCGTTGATCGGGTAGAACTTGCCGGCCATCATCGCCTGGAACGCGGCGAAGTCGGCGGCGGCCCAGCCGCGGTAGGTGCGCATGATCTCGCCGGCGTTCGCGAACTCGTAGCCGTAGATGCCGGCAGCGAGGTCGACGTTCGAATCGCCGGCAAGGTTCTGCAGCGTCGACGACCACGCATTCATGATCTGCACGGCCTTGTCCGCATACGCGGTGTCGCCGGAGATCTTCCAGCGCAGCGCGCACGCATACGCGGCCGCGATGTCCTTGTACAGCACCGGGTAGTTCTGCGAGCCGGTGCCGCCGCGCGTGACGACGGCCTGCGGGCGCGGCGACCACGACAACTGTGCATGCGCGTTCGCGATCAGCGTGTTCCAGCCCTCGCGCCACGGCGATGCGGCGGCCGCCACTTTCTGCGCGATTCGCTGGAAGTCGGCCTGGGTGTGCAGCAGGCCGGGATGCGCGAACGCGTGGTTCGTGGCGATGGGGGCGGTACCGGTGGCCACGCGCGCGAGTGCACGATTGCCGGTCGCGGCCGCCATGGCGCCGGTGACGCTTTCGCTTGCTCTCGTGTCGCCGCACGCGGAAAGTGCCAGCGCGCCGATGCTGTAAAGGAAGGTGCGCCGGGAAATGCGCGCGCCGGATTCAGGCCGAAACTGCGGGTCGTTCATGTGCGTGTGTCCTTTCTTGTGGGGACTCGGCTGACGAGAAGCGGCCCCGTTCGAAATCAGTCATCGCATGACGATGCGGATTGTACCGGAAGGATCAGACTTTTCGACCACCGGGTTCCCGATCATGTCGATGTATTTTGGAGATACCGATTCCGGCGCGTTTGTTGATTAACATGCTAAGAATGTGGAAACAAATGGCGATTGATACGTTTGCGAGATATGATCGTCGCCGGCCGGCGCGCTGCGGGCTTTTCAGGTCTCCCAAGCGATCGATGCTGACTCTTTCATCGTGTTGTCACACGACATATGACGTGATGCCGGTTGCGTCGCACCGCGCAGGGCGGCACTGACGGGCGTCGCGTCGACATCGCGAATATGACCGACCAGGCTTGCGCGACAGGCGACCCGGGTTGCGTGGCGCGTGCCGGTCGCGTTTTCCGTTGAACACGCGCGGCACCGGCGGACGGTACGGAGTCCGCGTCACAGGGAACGCGGGCGTGTGCATCTTCATGAAACCGCGCAATCCTCGGCCGATATCATGCACGCGCTCGAAGATCACGCAATCGAACGACGCGCACCGATGCGTGCGCGGCAGGCAGCACACGAGGCGGCAGGGCCGCGACGGCACGACGGAGAAAATCGAAACGATGGGAATTGCGACAGGGTCGGTGCGACGCGCAATCGCGATCGCGGCAGGGGGGGCGTTGTGCGCGGCGGCGGGCGGCGCATACGCGCAGGCATCCGATACGGCGCCGCCGCGGCCAGCCGACGCGCCGTCGATGCTGCCGAGGATCGACGTGACAAGCGAGGCCGAGCGTGCGTCGCGCGGGCTGGTCGGGTTGCGCACGGCGACCGCGACCAGAACCGACACGCCAATCGGCGAGATCCCGCAGACGACCAACCTCGTGACCGCGCAGCAGATCGAGATGACGGGCGCGACCGACCTGAACCAGGCATTGCGCTATGTGCCGGGCTTCGCGACGTTCGGCGCCGACACGCGCACCGACTGGTATGCGGCGCTGCGCGGCTTCACGCCGACGCTGTATGTCGATGGCGTGCCGGCGCCGAATACGGCGGTCATTGCGAACTGGCGCGTCGACCCTTACACGATCGACTCGATCGCCGTGCTGCGCGGGCCAACGTCGGTGCTCTACGGCGCCGGCGAGCCGGGCGCGATCGTCGATGCGCATACCAAGCTCGCGGACGGCGAGCGCATTCGCGAAGCCGGCGTGCAGATCGGCAACGATGCGCGCAAGCAGACCATGCTCGATATCGGCGACACGCTGGATCCGGGCGGCAAGGTTGCGTATCGCTTCGTCGGTGTCGCACGCGACGGCAACGCGGCGACCGGCCCGCGCGCCGACCGGCGCGTCGCGGTGGCGCCGTCGTTGCGCTGGCGGCCGACGGCCGACACGTCGCTGACGGTGTCCGCATCGTTCCTGCAGGATCACGGCGACATTTCATCGAACTTCCTGCCGGCGTCGGGCACGGTGTTGCCGAACCCGAACGGCCGCCTGTCGCAGGACATCTACATGGGCGACCCGGCGTTCAACGATTATCGGAAGAAGCAGTGGTCGCTCGGCTACGCGCTCGAGCATCGCATCGATGCGATGTGGACGCTGCAACAGGACGTGCGCTGGTCACGGCTGTCGCTCGACGACGCGACGGTATTCGGCAACGGGTTCGCGCCCGGCAGTACGACCGACATGCTGCGCACCGCCGGGCTGTTCCAGCTGAACTACAGTCGGCTGGACATCGACAACCGCGCACAGGCGCGCTTCGCCACCGGCCCGCTCGAACACACGTTGTTGCTCGGCCTGCAATTCGACCGACAGACGACGACCAACAGCGTGTGGCTCGCGCTGGCGCCGTCGCTGAACCTGTACCACCCGGTCTATCTTCCGGTGACGGCCGCGATCTTTTCAGGCCGGACGTCGCTCGGGCGTTTCGATCAGTACACGGCCATGAATACGCTCGGTGCGTATGCGCAGGACCAGATCCGCTGGAACCGCTGGACGCTCACGCTCGGCGGCCGCGAGGATCGCGTGAGCGCGCGGTTCGACGATCGGGTGGCCAGAACCGGCACGCAGCAGGACATCAGTGCATTTTCCGGACGCGTCGGGCTCACCTGGCAGGGCGACGCTGGGCTCGCGCCGTATGTCAGTTACTCGACGTCGTTCGATCCTGTGATCGGCGTGCGCATGTACGGCGGCGGCTTGCCGAAACCGACGCGCGGCGCGCAGACCGAGGCCGGGCTGCGCTGGCAGCCGCGTGGCCGGAACCTGATGCTCACCGCCGCGGTTTATCGGATCGATCAGACCAACGTCGTTACGCCGGCGCCGCAGCATCTCGATCCGACCGGCACGTCGTCCGTGCAGACCGGAAAAGTGCGTTCGCGCGGCATCGAGCTGAGCGCGGTCGGGAAGGTGACGCGTGAATTGTCGATCGTCGCGTCGTACGCCTACCAGGACGTCAAGAATGTGCAGGCGAACGATGCGTCGCTGAACAACTGGCCGGTGTCGGTCCCGCTGCCCAGGCAGATGGCGTCGCTATGGGCGGACTGGACCTGGCACGGCGGCGCGCTCGCGGGCGTCGGGATCGGGGCGGGCGTGCGCTATCAGAGTGCGTTGGCCGGTGCGCCGGACAACTTGCTGACGGTGCCGAGCGCCACGTTGTACGACCTGGCGATGCACTACGACCTGCGTCACTGGCGGTTCGCGTTGAACGTCGCGAACCTGTTCGACCGGCGCTACGTCAGCGGCTGCCAGTCGTATGCGGTGTGCGTGTTCGGCAACGAGCGAACGGTGCTGGCGAGCGCGAAATACAACTGGTAGTCGTGATCGTCCGCGCGGGCGCGGCTACGCGTCGCGCTGCGGCTCGCGGGTGGCCGCGCGTTCGGCTGCATGGCGCTGTCGTCGCCATTCGGTCGGCGTGATGCCGAACCGTTCGCGGAACGCGGTGGCGAAATTCGCCGGCGTGGAAAAACCGATCTCCTTCGCGATGCTCGCAATGCTGAGCGATGTCGAATCGAGCAGGCCCTGCGCGATGCGCAGCCGCTCGTGCCGCAGATACTCGAACACCGTCTGCCCGAGATTGTCGCGAAACGCGCGCGACAAGCGCTTCTCGTGCGTGCCGACCGCGCGCGCCAGTTGCTCGACCGTCGGCGGATCGTTCAGCGAGCGCGACAGATGGCGAATCGCCGCGCGCACGATGATGTCGTCGTCCTTGCCGGCCGCGAACGGGGCGGGCGCCGCCTCGATGTCCTCCGTATCCGCCGGCAGCTGGCGGATCGTCCGCATCAGCTGTACACGAATCCGTGCGATGACTTCCGCCGGCTCGAACGGCTTCAACACATAGTCGACGCCGCCGATCTCGAGCCCCTCGATGCGTTCGTGCAACTCGCCGGCCACCGTCAGGAAGATCACCGGGATCGCGCGCGTCAGCGGATCGGCGGCAAGCCGGCGGCATGCGGTGAAGCCGTCCATGCGCGGCATGCGCACGTCCATCAGGATCAGATCGGGCACGAGCGCCTGCGCGCGCTCGCACGCTTGCAATCCGTCGAATGCGACGCTGATTCGGCACCCGGTGCCGCGCAGGATATCGATCAGCAAGCGCAGTTGCTCGGGCTGATCGTCGACGATCAGGATATGGGCGCGGCTCAATGCGGAGCTCGGTCGAGGCATCGTGCACCTGTTCGGGAAAGGCTGCGGAGAGCGTTCCGGCACGGCGACTATTCCGTTCGGGAAAATCGCCGAAAGCCGCGATGCGACTTCGCGAAAGCGCATCGCATGCTCGCACCGACAAGCGGACGCCGCCGGACTGCACGGCAGGCAGCGGGCGGCGCAATACCCGGCGTTCGTTGTTCTGATCACTGGCCGATAAAAGGCGCGGATGATTGCCGGTACCGGAATCGATGCGAGCGGAATTGTAGGAGGTTATTCGGATTCGCGCCAGATGACGGGCTTCCATTCTTCATGCGTCGTTTCCGGGTTCTGTCGTGGCGCCATCTTTTCCGTGTTTTTATCCCGTATCGGTTCTCGCGGATGCGCGAATTCGCGTGCCGTTAGGGGCGCTGGCGGTGATCCGGCGCGCTTCTTTGAAAATTTTAAAAAATCTCGCGTTATTTCGATCCGCTCCGGCAAAGTATTTGTCCGTCCGTGAAAACATTTTTATTAAGTGTAAAAGTAGTAAATCGTTTGCGAGCCCGGTGGATTTTGCGTAAACGTTTGAAAATATTGGGTTTTACAATCTATAAAGAATGTCGTCTTCTCTGATGCCGAGTGGTGTCTCATAATTCGTCCGACTTTTGAATGACGAGTGGATCGGGCGGCGCGAAAATGGCGCCGCTCTGGCAAATGAAAAGAGCGGTCGCGAAAAGGTCCACTCGGCAGCACGCGATGAAATAAATAGACGGGGTTGGTCGCGCTCAATGCGGCATCGAATTCGGAATGCTCGGCGTAACGGGTTGAATCGCAAGAATCGATCGGGAGTGAACGCGTCCAGATCGAGTGATCTGCATTCCTTATGTATTTATCGAATGAACGAGACGGGCCGGCGATCATCCGGCGGCCCGGGGCTGCGTGCGCGCTGTCGACACGAGCGGTAGCTGCATATCGCCACCGGCCTGACGCGGCGGTGCAGCGCACGCAGTACGTATCGCACTGAAGTCGGAGTTGGAGTCGAGCTGGAAGCTGTGAATAAACGTAAGTAGTCCGTATTCAAATCGAACGCTATAAACGGAGCACGAGAAAATGAAGAGGAACCAGATCCCGGCGCTCGTCGCCGCCATGTTCGCAGGCGCAGGTGTGCTGGTCGCGGGGGCCGCACATGCAGACAATTTCGTCGATCGCGGCAACCCGGACAATGCGCTGAACGGGCAATGCATCGACGGGACCAACACGGCCTGTATCGCGACGAAGAGCGGGACTTACGTCGCCACCAGCAGCACGAATTTCACATCGGGCACGAATGCGAAGGCCGGTTCCAGCGGCATCGCGATCGGCGATCAGTCGAACGCCGGCAGCAAGAGCGGCACGAGCAGCGGCGGCGGAATTGCGATCGGCGTCGGCGCGCAGGCGCTCGCGAATTCGGCCACGGCGATCGGCACGGTCGCCCTCGCGCAAGGCAACACGGCACTCGCGATGGGCCGCCAGTCCGCCGCGATCGGCGACTACTCGATGGCGCTCGGCAACGTCGCGGATGCGCACGGCACGAGCTCGATCGCGCTCGGTCACTCGGCACTGGCGAGCGGCGATCGATCGATTGCAATCGGCGGCGCGAATCCGACCACGAGCGACGGCGTATCGAACGGCGCCGCGTACGACGCGGCTACGCAAACACGTGCGGGCGGCACGCAGTCCGTCGCGATCGGCGCCGGCGCGCAGACGAACGACGACAACCAGGTGGCGATCGGTTCGGGCAGCGCCGGCGCGAACAACGGCGGCACACCCGTGTTCGGCGGCACGGCCGCACCGGTCGGCGGCGCCGTCTCGTTCGGCTCGCTCGGTCACGAGCGTCAGCTCAAGAACGTCGCGGCCGGCGCGGCAGATACGGATGCCGTCAACGTCCAGCAACTGAAGAACGTCAACAGCGCGCTCAGCACCGGCATCGGCAACGTCGACGCTCGCGTGACCTCCGTCGGCAATGCGCTGTCGACGTCGATCGCGAATGTCGACCAGCGCGTGACCAGCGTCGGCAACAGCCTCAGCACGAGCATCGTGACCGCGACGCAGAACGTCGTCAAATACACCGACGATTCGCATGCCGCGATCGCACTCGACGGCAGCAACGGCACGACCATCAGCGGTGTCGCCGCCGGTGTCGCCGATACGGACGCGGTCAACGTCGGGCAATTGAAGGGTAGCGTCGCACCGCTGCAGACGTCGTTGTCGACGGTCGCCACGAACATCACGAACCTGCAGAACAACGTGTCCGTCCTCAATGCGTCGCTCAGCACGGCCGCATCGAACATCGGCGGCCTGCAGGCCGCCGATGCGCGCAACGTGAAATACGACGGCCAGAGCGGCTTCGACTCGGTCACGTTCGCCGGCCCGAACGGCACGACGCTGCACAACGTCGCGGACGGCAAGGATGCGCACGACGCAGTGAACGTCGGCCAGCTGGGCGGCGGTCTCGCATCGCTCAGCACGAGCGTGGCCAACAGCGTCAGCACGACGATCGGCAACCTGAGCACGTCGATCACGAGCCAGATCGGCAACGCGACGAAGAACGCGGTGCAGTACGACGACGATGCGCATGGCGGCGTGACGCTCGGTGGCCAGGGCGCGCCGGCACCGGTTGGCGTGCACAACGTCGCGGATGGCGTGGCAGCGAACGATGCGGTGAACGTCGGCCAGCTCGGCAAGGCGACCGACACGCTGAATCAGTCGATCGCCAACGTCGGCAACAGCGTGACGAAGCTCGGCGACCAGGTCGCGACGAACACGGGCAACATCGCGGCGCTGCAGCAGGATGCGCTGCAATGGAACGCGAGCCTCGGCACCTACGATGCGAGCCACGGCGGCAACGGCCCGCAGCGCATCGGCAACCTCGCGGCCGGCCGCAACGGCACCGACGCGGTCAACGTCGACCAGTTGAACGCGGCGATCCACGACGGCACGAGCCAGCTCGACGCGCTTGCCGTGAAATACGACGATGCCGGCAAGCGGCAGGTTTCGCTCGGCGCCGGTAACGGCGGGGTGCCGGTGCGCGTGACCAATGTCGCGCAAGGCGACGTGTCGGCCGGCAGCACCGATGCGGTGAACGGTGCGCAATTGCGCAGGGCGATCGACGGCACGGCGGCCGCGCTCGGCGGCGGCGCGACGGCGAATCCTGACGGCTCGATCACGGCGCCTTCGTACAAGGTCGGCGGCGATTCATTCAACAATGTCGGCGACGCGCTGACGAACCTCGATGGCCGCGTCGCCGGCAACACCACGACGCTCGACAATCACGAGACGCGCATCGGCAACGCCGAAACCAGCATCGCCGGCAATACGACCGCGATCGCGGGGCTGCAGAAGGATGCGTTGCAGTTCGATCCGACGCTCGGCGCATACAGTGCCGCCCGTGGAGGCGCGCCGACGAAACTGACCAACGTCGCCGACGGCAACGTCGCCGCCGGCAGCACCGATGCGGTGAACGGCGGCCAGTTGTACGGCGTGAAGTCCGACCTCGAGCAACGCATCACGCAGGTGTCGAACCAGGCCGGCGACGCCGTGAAGAATGTCGTCAAGTACGACGTCGACGGCAACGGCAACCGGCTGAACTCGGTGTCGCTGATCGGCGGCAACGCGAGCGCGGCAGTCGTGCTGAAGAACGTCGCGGCCGGCACCGACGATACCGACGCCGTGAACGTGAAGCAGTTGAAGTCGGTGCAGTCGAATCTCGACCAGCTCGGCGCGCTCGCGGTGCAGTACGACGACAGCTCGAAGGGCGCGATCACGCTCGGCGGTGCGGGCGGCACACGCATCACCAACGTGAAGGCCGGCACGCTCGGCGCGACCAGCACCGATGCCGTGAACGGCTCGCAGCTCTACGCGACGAACCAGCAAGTATCGAAGAACACGACCGATATCGCCAACCTCCAGAACAACGTGACCGACATCGCGAACGGCAAGGCGGGCCTCGTGCAGCAGCAGGATCCGAACGGCCAGATCACGGTCGGCAAGGATTCGGGCGGCACCAGCGTCAACTTCTCCGGCACGGCGGGCGACCGCGTGCTGAGCGGGGTCGCGGCCGGTGTGAACGCCAACGATGCGGTCAACATGGCGCAGTTCAACGACGCGCTGAAGACCGCGGCGATCAACGACAAGGTCCGCGCGGCGGCGACGGATGCGAACACGTCGTGGATCGCCCGCGCGGATGCGGGCTCGATCGGCTCGACGGCGACCGCCACGGGCAAGAACGCAGTGGCGGTCGGCCAGGGCTCGGTTGCCGACCGCGACAACTCGTTCTCGGTCGGCGCGAAGGGCAGCGAGCGCCAGGTCACGAACGTGGCGGCCGGCACGGCACCGACCGACGCGGTGAACGTGCAGCAGTTGAACGACAATCTCGGCGCCGCGTCGGCGCAGGCGAAAGGCTACACCGACCAGCGGATCGGCCAGGTGTACAACGCGTTCAACGACCTGAAGAAGGACATGTACGGTGGCGTGGCATCGGCGATGGCGGTGGCCGGGTTGCCGCAGCCGACGGGTGCGGGGCGTTCGATGGTGTCGGCGGCGACTTCGAATTATCACGGGCAGCAAGGATTCGCGGCCGGGTATTCGTACGTGACCGAGAACAATCGCTGGGTCGTCAAGGCGTCGGTGACGGGGAATGCGCGGTCGGACTTTGGTGCGGTGGTCGGGGCCGGTTACCAGTTCTGATCGGGGCTCAACGGCGTTAAAAGGCGAACGCGGCGGGCACGGGGATGTCCGCCGCGTTCGATACGCCGGTGGTGCGCGGTTTCGAGAGATCACTCGTCACGCGCGTGCCGGGGGAGGATCCAGAGCATGCGTCCAACCGCTTCGGCCTGGTTTCGGGAATGTGTCTTCTCGTAGATCGCACGCAGTTGCGTGCGAACTGTCGAGAGCGACACGCCCGCGATGGCCGCGCATTCCTCGGGGGTCTTGCCGCCGATCAATGCTTCGGCGACGGCGGCTTCGGCGCTCGTCAAGCCGAATGCCTGCCGCAACTGTCGCGCGACGACGAGCGGTGCGGCGCTGCGGCGTCTCGCGGTGATCAGGATCGCCGCGTCGCCGAGTGCGCCACCGCGGATTTGTCCGGATAACGAAGCAATGCCGAGAAAGACTTCGTGCGCGGTGCTGACGGTGCCGGCCAGCGCAAGATTCTCGCTTTTGCGGGTCCTGGCGACACGTGTTACCGCTGCCTTGAGTGCGTCGTTCTGCGGCGCGCTCGTCGCGCTCAGATGGCCATGCTCGAGCTTGAGGCACGTGGTGGCGCGCAACAACGCTTCTGCCGCCGTGTTGACGTATACGACGCGCGAATGCCGGTCGAGCGTGAAGATGGACAAGCCCAGTTCTTCCATCAATTCGTTGCCGAGCGCGGCGTCCCGACGCAGCACGCTTGCATCCTGCCAAAGATTGATTGCGCGTTGCAGATGCCCGGCCATGCCCGTCAGATTCGCGCGCTCCTCCGACGAATAAGGCGGTCGCCCGTACGCTCGCAGCAAGCCGAGCAGGATGTCGTCGCTGCCGGGGCGCGCGAAGCGCATTCCCATCAGATAGCGAATGCCCGACGGAATCTGATAGTCCTGAAAGAATTCGCTGCGCTCGACATCGCGTTCGGTCAGATGATCCTGGCAGCAAACGAATTCGCCGAGCGGCGCATTCTCGACGAAGCCGCGGCGCGGATCGAGTGCGCCGTAATACTGGTCGTAGAGTGCGACGATCGAATCCAGTTCAGCGCGCGGCGAATAGATCGAGAATTTCGGGGCGTTGCGCACTGCGTCCCAGCTGAACATATGAAAGACGTTTGCGCCGAGCGATTCGGATACCCGATGGAATACCTCGAGAAAACCATCCGGGCACAGGGCGGCCTCGTAGAGGTCCCCGATGAGCTGGTCCCGTTCCATGCTGCCCCCGCCGCGTAATGATTTCGTATGCGGATTTTGTCTGACGATACTGATTCGAACGCCTGAATTGTTTTCAGGCTAGCACAGGTCATTTGCTTTTCGTACCGCATTGTTACGGACTTTCATTCACCTGAACGATGATCGAAGAAATCGACTTTGCGAGAATTCCGGTCAGCGTGCATGCGCGTTGCGTATCGCGCCTGATATCCAGAAGACTCTCGGGGGGAAAACAATGAAACTCAAACCTGTCGCATGGGGTATCGCAGTGCTGGCGCTGTCTGCTTGCGGAGGCGGCGGCGGTTCTTCTTCATCGCCATCCGAGCCCGCCGCACAGACGGTCAGCGGCGTCGCGGCAGCCGGTGCGGCCATGCAGGCCGCGACGGTCAAACTGGTCGACGCTACCGGCAAATCGGTCGACTGTCCCGCCGATGCCGCGACCGGCGCGTTTCATTGCACCGTGACCGGGCTGACTGCGCCTTTCGCGTTGTCCGCTTACGGCAACGTCGCGGATTCGCAGGCCACGCTGGTCGCACTCAGCGCCACGGCCGGCACGCAGACGATCAACATCACGCCGATCACGAATGCGATCGCCGCCACGATCGTTGGCGACAACCCGACGAAGCTGCTTGCCGACACCGCGCTGCTGCAGAGCAAGGTCACGGCTCAGACGGTGGCCAGCACGGTGCAGGCTTACTCGTCGGCACTTGGCGACCTGCTGACCGCAACCGGCAATACGGGTGTCGACCTGATTTCCGGCCCGCTGGTCGCAGGCGGCCCGGGCCTCGACCGGCTGCTCGATCAGGTGAAGGTCAACGTGCTGCCGGATGGCGGCGTTCAGATCAGCTCGGTGGCGGGCGCGTCCAGCGATACGCCGGTGCAGCTTCAGCTCGCGCCCGGTGTCGCGCCGCAGCCCGGCGACAAGGCCAGCCTGCCGGCCTCCGCGACGCTCAACGGCACGGTGGTGACGAACCTGCCGAATGCGAGCGACCTCGCGGGATTGCGAGACGCGCTCAATCAGTGTTTCGCCGGTTCGACCGGCGCGGCGCGCGCGGCCGGCAACGTATCGGCGTGCAGCCGGATCTTCGTCGATGGCGTCGCGTCGGGTGCGCTGAACGCGGGCGTGCCCGCCGCGTACCTCAACAACGGCATGTCGGTCGACCAGGAGTTCGGCGCGCATGCCGGAGGCACGCCGGGCATCATGGCCGACGATGCAATGAACAATGCCAGCTTCAGCTTGCCGGAAGTCATCCGCGTCGTCGCCGGCGACACGATGTGGGTCAAGCTCGCGTGGACGCGCGCCGACGGCATTCGCGACGGCATGCAGCAGCATGTGCAACTCGCGGTGATGGCGAGCAGCCGCGCGAGCGGCGATACCGGCTGGCGTGTGGTCGGCAATCAGCGCGCGGTGCTGAGCAAGGTCAACGCGAACGCGCAGAAATGGGACTGGCTGAACTCGGCCAATCCATCGACGGGGACCAATGCGTTCGTCGATTCGCTCAACCTGCAGGTGGGCACCGTCGATGCGTCCGGCACTCCGGTGGATTTCGCGATCGTCAATGGCCCGGGATTGCGCAACGGCGTGTTCCTTCAGTCGTCGAGCGGCACGTGCGACACGCTGAACATCCGCGCGCAGATCGCGAGCGGACAGACGCCGGCCCAGCTCGCCGCGATGACGAAGAATGCACTGTGCCGCAACAATTTCCGCCTGGCCGGCGTCGCGCAGGACGCGGCCAACCAGGGCCTGTTCACGTGGCCCGGCGATGCGCCACGAAACAACACCGCGTGGGCGAAGCCGCGATTGAGCGCTATGGAGCTGGCCGACATCAAGCCATTCAGCGCCTATACGATCGACATCTACCAGAACGGCGACACTTCGGCGCCGGCCAGGCATTACACGGTCCGGCTCCGCACGCCGTCGCCATCGCCCGACGCGCTGCGCCAGTATGCATGGCACGATCTCGCGCAGTCCACGCGCGACAGCCTGACACCGGGCAGCGCCGGCACGTTCGCGGGCGGCCGCACATTCCCGCTGAGCTGGACGTCGAACGCGGGGCTGCCGTTCGCCAAGCGCGGCAACGTGCAGATTCGCGCGACCGCGTCGGGGCAGAGCGTGGCGACGTTCGTCAGCGGTTCGGCCCAGGCCGCGCCGGTCCTGCCTGGAGCGGCGGTGACGCTCAATGTGCCAGGCGATCAGGGCGTCGCGTTCCCGTCCGTGGCCGGTTGGACGGGCGTCACCGACTTCTCGTTCGTGAGCCTGAGTTGGTCGGACACGGTCGACACGGTCTTTACCGAGTCCTTCGAGTACGACCGGTGACGAGTGGTGGGCAGATAGGCTCGGCGTGAAGGGGCCGGCGGGGAGATTCTTGATCCCGCAGGCTCGTTTTGCGTCATCGCATAGCGAGATGGTGCACGCCATCTCCTGGACGGTCTTCAGGCAACAGCGGTTTGCGTGGTATCTAGCGATGAGTTTGCATTACTCACGATAGTCGTGTTCGTGCATGTGTTCGCGTTCGTGCTCATGCTCGCGCCACGGGTCATGTTCGTGCGGGTGGCGATGCATCCATGCGTCGTGTTCCCAATAGCGATGGCCGTCCCAGTAGCGGTCGCCGTGCATGCCTATCGTGACCGATACATCGGGCGCCGGGGACGGCTCTTCATGCCTCGGCTGCGGTGCCACGTAGACTTGCGCGAGAGCTGCGCTGGCCGTGACGAGTGCGCTGCTCACCACGAGTGTTGCCAGAATCCGGCGGTTTGCAATTGTCAGGGGTTTCATTGCGGTGTCCTCCATTCAATACCGGACAACGCGCACGATTCGTTCCCGTGCGGAGTGGCTGGCGCTTCGCTGGATGCTTCAACGACGCTATCCACGTCGCTTCTGATCAGCGTCAATCCGATGGTCGAATGTGCAATGTCATCGATCGCTCAGTGGCATGCTATGAAGAATGAATAGTAGGACTACAGACCATTGAGATTCGGAGAGAACATGCGATTAGCGAGCGGACTGACACCATTAGCAGTACCTACGAACCTCAACATCAACACTAGCGTTCAAGCCCCGGGGCGGCATGCCGCCTGTTTCCTCCAGAATCCGTTGTACCGAGGAATGGGGTTGATCAAATAACCGAGCGATGTGCTGCACCGAGTCGCCCTTGCGCCTACACTGCCATCCGTGGGCTTGGCGCGGCAGCGCTGGGGCATACACAAAAAAAGAATAGCGCTCTATTCAACGGGCGCTGTAATTAAGGGGAAATTATGAAGCTGTTTTTGACCATCGGGGTTTCGGAGGCGCCACCACTTTCGCATTTGCCGGGGGCTATTACAGTCGCTAACGAAATGGGTGATTGGGCGCGAAAGGCCGGGTTCGTCACGGAAGTGATCACTGATGAAAATAAAACTCCCGTCACGATCGCACGTATCCGTGAAGCTCTGCTCGGAATGCTCCCAACCAATGACGAGGTGGAGCTCTTTATTTTGCACTTCGCCGGGCACGGGCTTCGATCTGGCGCGGAACAAAACGTCTGGCTCCCCAGTGACTGGTACAAGGAAACGCGCGCCATATCTGTGGAAGGGCTGAAAAGGCGGCTTTACAGGCATGGAATAAAGAGCCTGTCGATCTTCAGCGACGCCTGCCGGTCGTTACCCATGGACATTGACACTGCGGATATTTTCGAAGACCCTGTACTCCCGAGGGGGCCGTACGATGAAGTGGCTCCCATCATTGATCGCTTCAACGCGGTTGGGGATGGTCAACAGGCGTACATGCTGAAAGGAGATGACGTTGCCCCGCCCAGGTGCGTTTTTTCCACTGTCTTGGTCGAAGGGCTGTGCGGCCTCAAGGATGAGGCATTTGACAAGTACAATTCAGATTGTGTGATTCCCGAGTCGCTTGCGTTGTTCTCGATGGAGCGATTAAAGGAAATTGCTGAGACATACGATCTGAAGTGTTCTCCCGATTGCCATCCCGGCATCCCCAGGGAGCACGCGATTTATTTCAGGCGCGGCGAGAATCCGACCGACCTACCCATTCCTCAATGGCCCGCGCCGCCTTCCCCCCTGGCTCAAGCACCGGATAACACCAGCGAGGATCTGCAGGCGAGTCCGCCCGATATCGAATTCCGACCTCTCAAGTGGCACTTCCGAGCCAGCCTATCGCTGCATTCCTATCTCTCTCCGTGGAGGTTCAACCTCGCAATCCGCGGTGCGGTGCCGAAGAAGATATGGAGCACGTCTCCAGTTGAAAAAGGCTTGATCGATGCTGATGGAGCAGCCTACCGAGTACGAGGTACGGAAGATGGTGCAATCCAAATCCTCGTCGAATTTGACGATGGCGTGTTCGCATCGGCAGTAGTATATGAGAACCTCATCACGCTGATAAGTCGAGACGAAAAGGGCGAGATAAATTGGACTTGTGTTTCTGAATGGGCTGAATTCAGGAGGGGCCTGAACACGTCCATCGATGTGATGAAGGATCTTCAGGCGGGAAATCTTTCTGCTGATCGAGTGGACGATATCGCGGCAAAACTGCGAGAAGCAAAACACATCAATCCAACCTTGGGTGCCATCGCGAGCTATTTGTACGATTACACAGGGGACATCGATAGCATACGTCGCATGGCGTTCTTTTACTGCCATTACTATCAACCCATGCCGTTCGACGTGGCGTTTATGGGGTTGCTCTCAACCAAAGATATGGGACGGGACGGCATTGTGGTGGACGTGCCGCCAATTCCAGCAAGGCCGCAGTCGCGGACAAATGGTAAGTTGCCGGACTGGGTTACGAGAGCAACCGGTGGAAAGTCGGGGCAAGTTGCGGGCTTTTGGCCTTGGCTCCGCCAGGGATGGCAATTCATGGAGGATCCAGCGCCGCAAGAAAAAGCGGCTGCAGAAGGATTGCGTGATGTCGCAAAATTTCTGTTGCCCTCGCAATTCTCTGCATTTAGAGAGCAAGGGGCGAGGATACTGATAGATAGATTTAACTTGGAGGCGAGCGAATGAACGTTTTGATGATTCATGGAATTGGTCAAGAGGCTTCCATTAAGGATGAACTCCTCAAGAAATGGACAGAGTCCCTCTACACCGTTCAGCCAGGCTTGCTTGATGGGGCGTCGGTCGAAATGGCGTATTACGGTACGACGCTTTCCGACTGGACAAATGGCAAGGCAAAGAATGCAGTCGGTATGGGTGCTGAGTCCACGGCGGTTGACGTCGGTGATGCTGATGAATTGAAATTCCTCAGCGCCGTAATGGATGAGTTCGCCAGCGACCATGGCATCAGCGAGGCTGAGATTGAGGCTGCGATAGAGGCGACGGGGAATAATGCAGTACCGATGGACAACTTCATCGCAAGGCGCCTTGTCGGTTTACTGCGCGTGGTCGAGAAGGTCTCTCCAGCCAAAGGCTCGCTTCTTCTTCGGGTCATTAGGCAGGGGCATACCTATCTTTCTTCGCCCGGGGCAGCAAAGGCGGTCGATAGCATTGTGCGACCATTCTTGCAAAGAAGCCCTCAGGTGCTGATTACTCACTCGCTCGGAACCGTTATTGCATTCAAGCTGCTGCGCGAGATGGAAGTGAAGGGCACTGAAGTTCATATTCCACTTCTTATAACCATGGGATCGCCGCTGGGCCTGGATGCGTTCAAGGCGAAACTTGGCACGCCGCGGCGAAAGCCAGCCTTTGTGGAGCAGTGGATAAACTTCTATGACCCATCTGACTTTGTCGCGCTTGGAAAGCCGTTGAATGAGGAAAATTTCGCAAGCAACATCGATAACGATGGCACCGTTGATAACAAGACCTTCAACGCTCATGGCATTGTTGGCTATCTCCCTCACAAGGGCGTCATCGACGCGCTCAAACGCGTTCTGTAGCAGCCCTTGTCGCAGCTCGAGCAGTGGCCTATGGGCAGCCGAAAGATAAGCAGGGCCTGTCTACTTTCTTAGGGGTGGTGCAGGCGCATGTACTTCAGCACGTGAGCTTGTAGCTCACTCCTGAAGGAATCCGAGTAGAAAAAATACACATTGTTGCTGCGTGCAATGGCACGGAAGGCTTTGGCCGCAAAGCCAATAGGACCATCGTACTTCCTGATGAAGGGAATCGTGAAGCTGCCAGTTGGCAGCTTCACTTTGATCACAAAGCAAAGAAATTCCCCTGAAAGATCGATGTCCTCGCAGCCTTCTTCAACGTGGGTTTCATGGTAGCGGGTGATCGGGGCAATGGTGAACGTCCGGTCATTTTGGGTTGTGTGATGATCCTCATCCTCGTCGTAGTGAATTTCCATGCTCCTAATTTTGAGGTCATCGCCGCGATAGGTGGACTTGAGCAGGAATTTTGGTAGTTCGACCTGAAGCATGCCATCGGCGTCGACCTCTGCCTCTGCATAGACGTAAACCACGTCTGAGATCTTGTGGAACTGGCCTCCGTGGTATGCCACTACCTCGTACCCGCCTCCGAACAGGTCACTAATAGTCTCGGACTCAAATTTGTTTTCGAACTCGTCAATCACGTGACCTGCGAACTGATGGAGAGCCATGCAGGTGCCTTGCGCAGCGATGTCTTCCAAAGAAGCATCGAATACATGAAGAGGGTACTGCTCATAGTGCTGAATGGCGTGTTGTAACCCCGATCCGCCCACGTATAGTTCGAAGTGCTCGTTTGAGAATCCAAACTCCGCTCGGTGTTTCGTGATCTGGATTTCATCGCCCTCGACACCGAGTGCGATTGCGCTCAACGGAGCGTCTTTTAGTTGCTCGTCAATGAGGAGCGCGTCCACGAAACGCTTGCCGGTCAAGTCGGGGCATTGCGCAAGGAGCGAATCAATCAGCCTTGCAGCATCCTGGATGGCGGCAACACTCCCGGCAAAAGCGACGGCGAAGTGTTCGTTGACTACCAGGATCTTTTGGCAAAGCCCGACTACGGTGTGAGCCTTCAGGGTCGTGCCGTCAGCATCGGGTTTAAACGACGGAATCTGCGAAGGGCGCATCCGGGTGCTCTTGGGACCGGTGAGCAGAATGTCTGCCTGGAGAAACCCTCCATTCTTTAAGTGATAGCCTGTGATCATGGTCATGTGTCTTACTCTCAGAGGGAGCGGTTCAGTAAGGTACAACGCTATACGCTTGGCCTGAGCCGATTGATGCCGCGGAACACTCGCGCCGCGAGGATAGCGCACGAAAGGGCGAATGTGGCTGCAACCGAACCGGCGAGGCCGTAGCCCCCATGGTCTGCGAAAGTGTCGTGACGATCCCCTTCCCCTAGCGTCGGATCGGAGCGCTACGCGGAGACGACAGCGGAGGAGCGCTGGCTGGGGCTGCCAGGCTAGGCGGTCTACCGTTTAGGCGGGCACGAGTTCTTGGATGTCGACCTGGAACAGCGCAAGGTTGGTCCACACGCTCAACTGTGTGTTGCTGAGTTCTTCGACAGGCTGCTGGCGCGAAATTGCGCGCGTTGACTGGCGTTCGCGTTGCCCAAGAACCCCCATTTGCTGTCGCGTGCCGATCCCATCGTCGGGATGAGCGTGCCAGCAACATAGGGAACCTTATCACTATGGACCGATAGCTGAGTCAAACTGAGGTTCCGTACACCGCGTGATTGCTGCTGCCAGCGTTCCAGGGAAGTTGCTACTGCTCTTCGCGACTCTGGGCTCGGCAAGAGCTTTGCTTAGGTCTACGCCACGCGAAGAGTCGTTGCCCGATCGGCGTCCGAGACCTTTCAATTCGGGCTGGTCAGAGGGCGACGGCTTTGCGAGCGAAGACCTCCTTCTACCGCTTCCTGGTAGCGGCGCAGCCACTTGCGAAGCGTTGGCTTAGAGATGCCACAACGCGTACATACGAGACCGGCGTTGCCATTCTCTTGATACATGAGAACCCAACGTAATCGCATCGAGATTTCGCGTTCCATCGTCCCATCTTAGTTGAAACGATGTCTGTGAATCACACATGTCAGGAGTGCAGCTCACAAATTTCCGCAAACCGCTGGGTGTCCCAACGCAATCAACGACCGCGGTCCTCCATCTCGACGAATAGCCGGATGCCTTTCTGTATGCACTCCGAACTACATGATATCGCCTCCTTAATCCGTCTGACCTCGCTCCATCATGCGACGACATCCCGGATCAATCATGCGTGAACGCTGCGGGGCTGGCTGGAGCAGGGCGTCGAAAGAGTGGGCGGCACCCGCATCCGCCTTGGCTCAACGCTCGAGGAAGGGCCGCAACTTGTCCGCGCGGCTGGGGTGCATCAGCTTGCGCATCGCCTTGCTCTCGATCTGACGGATCCGCTCGCGCGTCACGTCGAACTGCTTGCCGACCTCTTCGAGCGTGTGATCAGAGGCCGTGTCGAGCCCGAATCGCATCCGAAGAACCGTGGCCTCACGCGGCGACAGCCCGTCGAGCGCCTCGTCGATCGCCGCACGCATGTTCGCGTGAATCGCGGCCTCGGCCGGTGAACTCGCGGAGGCATCCTCGATCATGTCGCCGAGCGTCGCGTCGGCATCGTCGCCCACCGGGGTCTCGAGCGACACAGGTTGCTTGGCGATCTTGAGGATGCTGCGCACTTTCTCCTCGGACATCTCCATGCGCTCGGCGAGGACAGCAGGTGTAGGCGTTCATTATTAGCGCTAGCCGTGTTCAGAAACGTTGCTAGCGGAAATTCTCAAAGAAGCCTCGGCGAACAGGGACTTTTTGAAGTTTTCTGGCGGCGGCTTAGCCGTTGCGTTTCTGCAACAGAAACTTGGCTAATGTTCACTAACGTTGCTAGCACGTTGCACGTGTTCTTTAATGCTGCTAGCGCACGTGTCGCGTGGATTGATAGGGATCCATATGGCTTCGATCGAAGAGCGGGCCGCTCGGGCAGCGAAGATTGCGTCCGTGCTTCGACCGCTTGGCAACGGCGTGCTTTCCCGAAAGCAGGCAGAACGAGCAGCACAGCTATTAGGCGTTCACTGCACCACCGTATATCGCCTGCGTCGACGTTTCCTCGCAGATCCGGTCGCCAGCACATTAGAGCCAAGTCAGCCGGGTAGGGCGACCGGGGGCAGACTGGACGCCGCCGTCGGACGCGTCATCGACGAGGCCGTGCACGAATGGCTCCCGAATCAGCGGCACCTTGCGCATCCTGCAACTGATCTTGTGCTTGAGTGTTCTGAACGACGCCGATGTCACTGCATCACGGTGGAAGAGGGAGTGGCTCGATCCGTCAGCCGACTACTACCGGGTGCACCACAGCCTGCTCGAGACTGTTCCGCAATCGATTTTCGCCAGAGCTCCGAATTTCGACGCCGCGCTGCGGGCGATATCACGTTATCGATGCCCACCGCTCAGGCTGAGCAAAACATTACGCTAGCAGTATTAGTGAACATTGCTAGCACTCCTTTGGGCGCGGCTAGCATTGATTGTGAACTCCTACAGCAGCCCGCAAAGTAACGGCATGGCAGAAAGCTTCGTGAAGACGATGAAGCGTGACTACGTGGCGTTCATGCCCAAGCCAGACGCCGCGAGCACAGCGCGCAATCTCGCTATCGCATTCGAGCATTACAACGAGAAGCGTCCGCATAGCGCGTTGAGGTATCGCTCTCCACGTGAGTTCAGGCGAACCTTGGCCCGGGAGGGAATCTGATGCAACCTGATGTGGTACTACGTCTCCGCCTCAGAACCACGGCCGAAGGGGGACGAAATGGGCCGGTGTTCATAAATCCGGGCATGCACTTCGGTTGCCCGCTGGTTATCGACGGCCAATACTTCGATTGCCGCTGGTTGGTGGACGGTCGAGCTCTCGAACTTGGTCACGAACACGATGTACCGGTAAAGTTTCTGTCCTTCGCCCTGGTTGCCCCACTTCTGGCAGTCGGGAAAGAAATCCAGATGTGGGAGGGCGGGGTCTTCGCAGATGGCGTCATTACGGACATCTGTCGAATACCTGATTCGCAACATTGATGAGTTCGTTCTGGCGCGTGTCCGGAGATACAGGGGCAAATCCAGCAACGTGTCGCTCTCAGTCGGCCGCGGGCGCGCGCGTCGTTGTCTGCGACGCGCGTCGATCGAAAGTCAACGGAGGGAAGGAAGTAGCCGCGAAGTTGAGATGTCTATTCTCGGAGGTGAGGGTGTCACCAAAATTCGACGCCTCTAGCGTCAGCTCGCTTGTACGCCGCTTCGTGAAAATCCTGCAGGTCGAACGTTCGGCGAAAAGTGTTCAAGGGGCAAATGGCCGCGGCTTCGACAACAAATCGAGCGGGAGCAAAGCGATCCGAATCGGTTGAGGAGCGTCGCACCCATCCGTGCTTGTCCCACGCGTCTATCAGGCCGCTATTCGCAAGCAATCGGTCGAACGCGTCGACTCGTTCGAGGAAGCAGGCTCGCGTGTTTTCGTCCGAGAAGACATCGGTTGCGACGGTCGCGAGGGCAAGTTCGTAGGGGCCAGGATCCGCTCCATAGAACGCAATCAGCATTCCGCGAATGTTCGAAACTCTGCGAGCGTCGACCAACACCTCGCCATCGTAGATTGCGCCGGCCAACTCGAAGGCCGTACAGAACAAGCGTGGCATCAACAAAGGGACGATCACGATGACCTCCGGTGCCGTGTCGAGTACGGTATAGGCGAACCAGCTTCGTTCTGCAAGAGCACACTATTTTTGGATTGGGCCGGCGCATATCGCGCGTACTGAGTGGTTGGCCGAAGGTGCCGGCCGCTGGAGGTGCGAGGAACGGGGACGTACGCGATGCAATGGTCGTTTTGCCACACTGGGCAGTTGTGTCGACGTAGAAACCGTTCCGAGATCGGTGCCTGCGGACGAGCGATATTGAGCGCATGGCTGGCAATCGGTGAACAATCGTTAAACCATGTCGGCGAACGAACCTGCTCTGCTACGATGCAGAGAAGTTTCGAGAGCGTGCTCATCGCTTTTGCTCGCTTGGTGGTGGGCAACCGAACCTCCCGAAGCCCAGAGGGCTGTCACGAGGGCCATAGTGGCGGCCCTCGTTTCACGGCATGCCTCATGGCCTGCGTATTTCAAACGCTATAATTGATTCGCTCTCGGCTCGATAAATTCGAGATAAGCGTGCGCGACGCCCGGTTAGAATCGCTGCGTCTACCCATGAGCACGGTACCGATTGACAGATCGGCGTGACCATCTGAAACGCGTATGGCCATCGAACCCGAGGATCTTCTACCGCATTTTGAGCGCGAGTTGGGTCTGCTGCGCCGCTCGACGCGCGCATTCGCCGAGCTTTACCCCAAAATCGCGGCTCGTCTTGCGATGTCCGGTGAGCACTCGGATGACCCACACGTCGAACGGCTGCTGCAATCGTTCGCGTTGATGTGCGCTCGGCACGACATCCGACTCGAAGATGAGGTGCCGGAGTTTACTCACGCGTTGATTGACACAATCCACGGAGCGTTCCTGCGGCCGTTTCCATCTTGTGCGATCGCCCAATTCCGCGTGGATCGAGACAGCAAGCAGACCGAGCCGCGAATAGTTCCACGCGGCACCCAATTGGTGGCGCCGAATAGCCGCTTGGTGTTCCGCACTGCCGCCGACGTCACGTTGGTGCCGTTGACCGTTTCCGCTGTATGTTACGCGACGTCGACCGTCGCGCCGATGCAAACGACACTGCCGTCCGACACGACGGGGATTTTGTCTTTCACCCTTGAGCTCACGGCACCGTCAGCCCAGTTCTCCATCGCTCCCGATATGCTGCGGATACATTTGGCGGGGGAGCGGGAGGTGGTGGCTGCGCTCGCCGACGGCGTGCTGATGCACGCCACGCGTGCCTTCGTTGAACTGGACGGCAACGGGCGCTGGCGTCGGGTGGACATGCCGCTGGCGGCCGCAGGTTTCGACGATGCCGACGCGTTGCATCCGCCGCCTCGCGACAACACGACTGCTCCGTTTCATTTGTTGATGGAGTACGGCGCCTTTCCCGCTCGATTTGACAACCTCGATCTAGATTTGGCGCGGTTGAAACTGTTGGCGGGCGGTGCGCGCCGGATCACGTTACATTTGGCCCTTGCCGGCGTCCACCCTGACTCACGTCGCGCCCAACGATTGATTGCAGCGTCGGCCGACAATCTACGGCTGTTTTGCACACCTGTAGTCAACTTGTTCTCGAGCAATGCGGAGCCAATCGAAACGAAGGCTGGGCAAGCGTACTATGCGCTGAAACCGTTTTCTTTGAAGACCGCGGCCACGACCGAGATCTGGTCAGTTGATCAGGTCCGTATAACGACCGCCCAGGGTGCCGCGGTTCTGCCGCCCTTCGAATCTTTGCAGCACGCGCTTGGCGCAGCGCCAGGCCCGTATTGGGTTGTTTTGCGCGACGAAGCCCGGCGTGCGCCGAAGCCGCCTTCCGAGCCCGGCAAGACGGGACAGGAAGCGCTGCGCGTACAGGCAACTGGAGCTCGCGCAGACGGATTGCGTGGCTTGGAACTTGCACTTGTGAACGCCCGCGGCGAGCCCGTTGATCCGGTGGCGCAGCGCCAGCTCGACATCGTGCTGTCTTGCACAAATGGCAATCTGGCGGACGTGCGCGAGAGCCAGTTGGCCGTGCGTGATGGGGACTCGGGTGACGAGATCGAGTTATTGGCTCAGCCCAGTGCAAGTCCCGCGCCGATTCTTCGCCGCGGCGACCTGTGGGAATTGGTATCGTGGCTGGTTCCGCAGGCAGCGCGGCTAAACGCCGATGGCCTCGATGAGTTCAAGCGGCTGTGCGTCCGCTTCGGCATGTTTGCTCCCGACGCCGGCCGGCGATTCGACGCGCTCGTGTCCCTCTCGACTGAACGGGTGCGGCGCTGGATGCCAGGCAAGCCGGCTTCAGCGTTCGTCCAAGGATTGGAGGTCCGGCTCGTGATCGACGAGCAGCGTTTCGTCCAATTCAGTCTCGCCGGATTGGCGCGCGTGATGGATCGACTATTTTCCCCGTACGTTCCAGTCACCAGCTTCGTGCAAATCGTATTGGTCTCGGCAGAAACCGGTGCGGTACTGCGACGCGGTGAACCCTGCGCCGGATCCCAACCGCTTATTTGATTGGCGGGTGGAAAAGGTATCAGCAGGGAAATTGCAAAGGAATCTCAGGTATCTTTCGCTGGCAAACGTTTTGTCCTACAGTAGCGGGGCCTCAAGCTGGTGAGCCAATTGGGGACAGAACCTGAGACGAAAATAAAGGGAATTCAAATGAGTTTCGCCCCGAATGGCGGTATTCCAGCCGGTTCCGGCGGGAATCTGTTGGGCTCGCTGAGCGCGCTTGGCGGCCTTGCCGGGCCGGTCGCATCCACGGTGGCAGGACAGATTGGCCCGCTCGCCGGCGTCGCAAGTCATATCGACACCGTGCAACGCGCGGTTCAGCTTGCGCAGACCGGTTTCTCGCTGATGAACAAAACGCCGGCCGCGATTGCGGACGCGCTCAACAATGCGGCGGGTGGCGTTGCTCGGCTGACTCAGCTAAATCGATACGTGACCATCGACTCGCCGCTCGGTCCGGACGTGCTGCTGGTCAGCACCGCGGTCATCGATGAACATGTCAATCGGTTGCCAGAGATTCACCTCGATTTGCTGTCACACCAGCATGACCTGGTGCCTGATCAGTTGATCGGGCAACCGATCAAGATTCGATTCGACCAGAGCGCGCGGCAGTCCACGCTTGAGCGCATCGTCTCATCAGGCGGGGCCGACAGCATCCGTTACTTCGACGGCTACGTCACGTCGTTTGACCGGGCGGGTAACCCGGGCAAGGTGACGCAATATCAAATGACGGTGGCGCCGTGGTTCTGGTTTTTGACGCGCTCGACCGACTGCCGGATTTTCCAGAACAAGACCGCTCAGGACATCCTCACCGAGATTTTCCAGGATCACGGGTTCACCGATTTCGAATTCGACATCCGGACCGCGCAGAAGCCGCTCGAATACATCGTGATGTACCAGGAGTCCTATTACAACTTCTGTGCGCGTCTGATGGAGCAGGAAGGCCTGATCTGGACGCACCGCTACGAGAAGGAAAAGCACTTTCTTGTCATCGGCGATACGAATTTCGTTTTCCGCCCGATCGACGGGCTGGCCAGCTTGCCGTATAACGCCAGCGCGGCGAGTGAAGACAACGGTATCGACCAGTTGCATGAAGGCCGGCGTTTTGGTGTCGGCAAGATCGCCTTTCGCGACTTCAATCACCAAAACCCGTCGTCGCCGCTGATGCTGGCGCAGGCTGAGCCGGAGAATCTCCGGCATGCGGGGCTCGAAACGACAGAGCGTTTCGAACATCAATCGTTGTTCGACCACGGCGATGACGGTGACCGTTACGCACGCATTGCGATGCAAGCAGAAGAAGCGAGCGCACATCGGTATACGGGCAGCGGCTATGCGTGGCGGATGAGCGCTGCAGGCAGTGTGACGGTGACCAACCATCCAGTCATGGCCAATAATCAGGAATACGCCATCCTGCACGTTCGTCATGAGGCCGTGAACGATTACACGGAACACAACGCGAAACTGCCGTACCGCAATACATTCTCTCTGCTCCCAAAGAAGTTTCCGTATCGTTCGCCCAGAAGTACGCCGAAGCCCGTCATTCACGGCACGCAGTCGGCAATCGTGGTCGGCCCAAAGGGCGAAGAAATTCACACGAACGGCAGTGCCGTGAAGGTGCACTTTCTGTGGGATCGGCGCGGCAAGTTGGACGGTTCGGATTCGATGTGGATCCGCGTGTCCCAACCTTGGGCGGGCGACGGGTGGGGGGCGGCCGCCATCCCACGGATCAATCAGGAGGTCTTGGTCGCGTTTAATCAAGGGGACCCCGACAATCCGGTTATTGTGGGCCGCGTCTACAACGGCGAGCAAGGCAATCCTTATCACGGGGCCGCCGGGCAGACCATGGGGATCAAGAGCCAGACGCACAAGGGCGCCGGCTCGAACGAACTGCGGTTCTCCGACGTGAACGGCGCGCAAGAAGTCTTTCTGCACGCGCAGAAAGACATGAACACGGTCGTCAAGGATTCGGAAACGCATACGGTTGAAGCCGGCGGCCGCACGGTGTCGCTGCTCAAGGGCAGCGAGACGAAGCAGATCGCGCAGGGCGGATTGAAGGAAACCATCGCGCTGACGCGCGACACCACGGCGAACGTGATCAATACGAAGGCCATCGCAAGCAAGGCCGGGCCCGGATTGCAAAGCCATCAGGCGAGCGACGGCATCGAGCATCGTGTCGGCGATGGCGTCGTGACGATGACGCCGGACAGCATCAAGCTGACATTCGGTCCGTCAACGATCGTCATCAACGCGAACGGCATCTATCTCGACGGGCCGGTCATCCATCTGAATCGCGGCAGTGCGCAATCCGCGGAACAGGCGCTTGCGCTCGAGTGGGCGGCAGAGCAGGCGACGATCGCGAAGGGGCTGGCGAGCCCCGATCCGGCGACGCGCGCGGCGGCGGCCAAACTGGCGAGCTCATTGAAGGCGCAGCAACTGGCGAAGCTCGCGGATCACGTGTATCACCCGAACGATCCGCCGCCGACCGGGTGGAAGATGGCGACGAACGATCCGGAGGCGTTGAAGGCGTTCGGGCTCAAGCCGAGCGACTTTGAGAAAAGCGGTAGCAACTTCGGGTCGCAGATGTATGTCCCGGATCCGAATGTTTTCGGCGACAGCATGAAGCCGACGGTCGCGTTCAAGGGAACCCAGCAGCTCTTCGGCGAAGACATGAGCAACAACATGGCGCAAGGGCTCGGCGCCGATGCGCCGTATTACCGCAATGCGGTCACGATCGGCAAGAACATCGAGACCACGGGCGCGTCGGCCGGCGTCGATTTCACCGGGCATTCGCTCGGCGGTGGCCTGGCGTCTGCTGCAGCCGAGGCCAGCGGCGGCTCGGCGGTGACCTTCAATGCTGCCGGCCTCAATCCGGAAACCGTCGCACAATACGGCGGGACCGCCCAGCCGGCCAACATCACGGCCTACCGCGTCGACGGCGATATCCTGACTGGCCTGCAGGAAGGCCGACTCGGGCCGATCAGCGACGGTACGGCGGCGCTGATGCCCAAAGCTGTTGGTAGCCCCGTCACGCTCGATGGTGAGAGCGTGACCACGGTCGGCCGTCACCTGATGGGTGACGTGACGAACGGGATCAACCAGCAGGTCGCGAAGGATCAACTCGACCTTGTCTCCCAACTGAATTCATCTCACTGATGCGATACAAAAAAGCGATAACCGCCGGCGCGATTGCCGCACTCGTTGGAGTGTCCTCGCCGCTCTGGTGGCCAACTCAAGCCCAAGGGACGAACATGACTGGCTTTAAGCGTTATGCACCGGAAGATTTCTTTTCGGGGCAGCAACTCACGTTGGCTCAGGCCATTCATGACGGCGATCTTACTCGCGTTCAGCAGCTTGCGCCTAAGACCGATCTGAATGCGCCGGGCGCGAAGAATACGACGCTGCTGTCGTATGCCGTGCAGGAAATCGTCCCGGTCAAGAACGACGCGTCCAATCCGCGCTACCAGATCATTTCGGTGCTCGTGAAGAACGGCGCGGATCCCAAGGCGCCGGTCGGTGCCAGCGGCGGATCGGTGGTCGACGTCGCATTGCGGGCCGATACGCCCAACCTCCTGCGCGTGT
Organism: Burkholderia territorii; assembly: GCF_001718335.1. Classification (NCBI taxonomy): domain Bacteria; kingdom Pseudomonadati; phylum Pseudomonadota; class Betaproteobacteria; order Burkholderiales; family Burkholderiaceae; genus Burkholderia; species Burkholderia territorii. The sequence goes on along the minus strand of NZ_CP013367.1, from coordinate 562,349 downwards.
TGTTGAACAGCGGGCTCGATCCCAACTGGCAATACAACGGCGACACGCCGATGATTTTTGCAGTGGCAGAGAACCGGTTGCTGCCCCAGCTGAAGCTGCTGGTCGAGCACAAGGCGAACGTGAATGCTCGCGATTCGCTCGGAAAGACAGCACTCTTCGAGGCGACGATGATTCAGCAGTGGGACGTCGTCGACTACCTCCTCTCGCACGGCGCAGATCCGAAGATTGCCAGCCAGCTCGGCGTGTCGTACGGGTGGGTGCTGCAAAACGAGTTAAAGAACCATACGGCTGCGGATTCCGCAGCGCGTACGCGCATCGAAGATATCCGCCGAAAGATCGTAACGGCCGGCGCGCCGTGGCCGCCGCTCGATCCGAAGGCGCAACGTGCAGCGATGCGCGCGCGCGGCGAGAAGGTCGTGACGCCGGCCGGCCAGACGGATTGAACGCACGCGTGACGGTTGAAGCGTCGTGCAATGGATTCGGGAAATGATGAACGTTTTTGATTCGACGCCGCGTATCAGGCGGGAGACGGTCCTCGGCGTATCCGGGGCGCTGTACCTCCTCTCGCTGACGATGCCGGCGATGCATTTCGAAAAGGAAGCGTCGCTCAGCGGGCTGTCGGTTCTCGCCCAGGGCTGGTTGGGACTGTTCATGCTCAATCCAGCATGGCTGGCCAATCCGCTCTACGTGTCCGCGGCCGTCCAGCTCGCTCGGAGCCGATATACCCGCGCGAGCCAGCTTTCGGCCGCTGCGCTCGCGTGTGCGCTCTGTTCACTGTTCACGACGAAGTGGTACTTCAACGAAGCAGATGCGACGCCGATATCCGGCTACGGCGTTGCGTTTTACGCGTGGCTCGTCGCACATGTCGTATTGCTCGCGGGCAGCTTGCGCTTGCGCCGGGAAAGCGCCGTCGCGCTGCAAGGAAAATGAGTGGTGGCGCGAGTGGGCGCTGATTTCCACTCATTCCAACAACTACATATCACGAGAGAACCAGCATGACGGATTCCGAAAACCGTATCCGGATTCACGAAGGCAGCATCGTTCTGCCGAACGGTTTCGAGGATCGCACGACCAACCTGTTCGTGCCGGCCGATACGGCCGCACAGCCGAACCTCAGTGTCGCACGCGACTGGCTGAAGGACGGAGAGACCCTTGCGCCGTATATCGATCGGCAGATCGCGCTGCTCAAATCGAGGCTGCAGGGACACCGGGTGCTTTCGCGTCAGGCAGAACGGCTTGGGCCAGAAACTGAAGGAATGCCCGGGGAGCGCATCGACGCTGCCTATCGGAACGGTCCAAAGACCGTTTTTCAACGGCAAGGCGCATTCATTGTTGCCCCAGGACGCGTGCTGATCTTTACCGCGTCGAGCGCAAAGAGCTTCGGCGAAACGCTCGACGCATTGTGGCGCAACTGGCTCGACGGCTATCGTCCGGCAGAACAAGAGTCGGCATAACAACAGCAAAGGACCATCATCGTGTACGAAGCCGCACGAGTTACTGACCCGATCGATCACACCAGCGCGCTTGCGGGCTTTCTGGTCGGCGCCGTGCTGGGCATTGCCCTGATCGCCGCAGTCGCCTTCGCCACTTTCACATGCGGATTCGGCGTGGCGTTGCTGGCGGGCATGATGGCCGGTATCGGAGCGCAGGCTCTCCTATCAATAGGCGAGTCGATCGGCAAGATGTTCAGCTCGCAATCCGGCAACATCATTACAGGTTCACCGGACGTCTACGTCAATTCCTTGTCGGCGGCCTATGCGACGCTGAGCGGCGTGGCATGCAGCAAGCACAATCCCATTCCGCTTGTCGCGCAAGGATCGACGAACATCTTCATCAACGGGCGGCCCGCGGCGCGAAAGGACGACAAGATTACCTGCGGCGCGACGATCGGCGACGGTTCTCACGACACGTTCTTTCACGGCGGCACGCAGACATACCTACCGGTCGACGACGAAGTGCCGCCGTGGCTGCGAACGGCGACGGAATGGGCGTTCGTGCTGGCGGGGCTGGTCGGCGGCTTGGGTGGGTTGTTGAAGCAGGCTGGCGGGCTGTCGCGCGCGGTCCTGCCGTGCGCTGCGAAGTTCATCGGCGGGTACGTGCTCGGTGAAGCGTTCGGGCGGTACGTTGCCGCGCCGGCGATCAACAAGGCGCTCGGCGGGATGTTCGGCAACCCAGTCGACGTCACGACCGGAAGAAAGATCCTGTTGGCCGAATCGGAAACTGACTTCGTGATCCCGAGCCCGATGCCGGTCGCGATCAAGCGGTTCTATTCGAGCGGTATCGACTATGCAGGGACGCTTGGCCGCGGCTGGGTGGCGCCGTGGGAGCTTCGTCTCCATGCTCGCGAAGGGCGACTCTGGTACACCGACGCGCAAGGGCGCGAGAGCGGATTCCCGTTGCTGCGCGCCGGGCAAGCCGCATTCAGCGAGGCAGAGCAACGCTATCTGACCTGTACGCCCGACGGCCGCTACATCCTGCATGACATCGGCGAGACGTATTACGACTTCGGCCGATACGAGCCGGACTCCGGCCGCATCGCATGGGTGCGCCGCATCGAGGATCAGGCGGGACAGTGGTGCCAGTTCGAGCGCGATAGCCGCGGCCGCGTCACCGAGATTCTGACGTGTGGCGGCTTGAATGCTGTACTCGATTACGAGGAGGAGCACGGACGTCTTGGCACGGTCACGCTCGTTCATGGCGATGAGCGGCGACTGGCCGTCGCTTACGGATACGATCAGAACGGCCAGCTGGCGTCGGTGACGGATGCAAATGGAGCGGTCGTGCGGCGGTTCGCATATACCAACGGCCTCATGGCGAGTCATGTGAACGCACTGGGTTTCACGTCGAGTTACGTGTGGTCGACGATCGAAGGGCAGCCGCGGGTGGTGGCGACGCGTACCAGCGAGGGTGAGGACTGGTCGTTCGAATACGAAGTCGACGGCCGGCAGACGCGCGTCCGGCACGCCGATGGCCGCACCGCGCACTGGCGCTTCGACGCACAGTTTCAGATCGTCGAGTACACCGACTTCGATGGCGGACTCTACCGGATCAAGTACAACGACGCCGGTATGCCGGTGATGCTGATGCTGCCGGGTGAGCGCACGGCCGAGTTCGAGTACGACGACGCAGGCAGGATCGTCGCCGAGACTGATCCGCTGGGCCGTGCGACTCGGACTCGTTACGACGGCAACAGCATGCGGCCCGTGGAAGTTGTCGGGGCCGACGGCGGTGCCTGGCGCGCGGAATACGATCCGCAAGGCCGGTTGCTGTCGACCAAGGATCCGCTTGGCCACGAGAATCGCTACGAGTATCCGAAGGGATTGACTGCGTTGCCGATCGCACATATCGACGCGCGTGGCGGACGCAAGACGCTCGAGTGGAATCGTCTCGGAGAGTTGGTTGCCTATACGGACTGCTCTGGTAAAACCACGCGCAGCAGTTTCGACGCGTTTGGACTGCCGCTTGCACGGGAGAATGCCCTGGGGCAGCGCGTCGCATATGACATACGTCCGACCGGCGAGCCACGTCGCATCACGTATCCCGATGGCAGCACGGAGACTTTCGAATACGACGCGGCTGGGCTCGTCGTGCGGCATGTCGGCCTCGGAGGCCGGATGCAACAGTCACTGCGCAATGCCCGCGGTCAACTTGTCGAAGCGATCGATCCTGCCGGACGACGGACCCGCTATCACTATGATGTAGCGGGGCGCCTGCGCGAACTCCAGCAGGGCCACGCACGCTACGTGTACACGTACAGCGCCGGCGGCCGTCTGTTGACCGAAACGAGGCCCGACGGTGTCCAGCGGCGATTCGAGTATGGCGAAGGCGGTGAATTGCTGGGGCTGGACATCGTGGGCTCGCCGGACGGTCATGCGACGGCGGATCGTCCGATCCGTACGATCCGATTCGAACGCGACCGGATGGGTAACCTGAAGGTCCAGCATACGCCGACCGACGTTACACGTTACGAGCGTAACAAGAATGACCAACTGGTGAAGGTCGAACGTACACCGACGGCCGCCGGTACAGCACTCGGCATCACGGCGGACGTGGTGCGTTTCGAGTACGACAAGGTTGGTCGTCTTGTTGCCGAGCACGGTGCGAATGGCGACGTCGAATACAACCTTGATGAACTGGGCAACGTGATATCGCTTGCACTACCGAACGACCAGACGCTACAGATGCTGCGCTATGGCTCCGGTCACGTTCACCAGATCCGCTGTGGTGATCAGGTGGTGAGCGACTTCGAGCGTGACGACTTGCATCGTGAGATCGCGAGAACGCAGGGAAGGCTGACTCAGCGTTTTGCCTACGATCCGCTTGGCCGAAGAGTTTGGCAGTCCGCGGGTTTCCAACCGGACGCTCTCGGTCGAGGACGCGGGCAGTTGTGGCGTAACTACGGTTACGACGCAGCGGGCGAACTGATCGAGATCAGCGACTGCCTGCGTGGCAGCACGCAGTACAGTTACGATCCGGCCGGACAGCTGACACGTCGTGTGAACACCATGGATCGGGAGCTAGAGGAATTTGCCTGGGATGCCGCTGGCAATATGCTCGACGGCGCACAGGGCAAGAGTCGCGGATACGTCGAAGGCAATCGTCTGCGGATGTGGCAGGACATCCGCTTCGAATACGATCCGTTCGGCAATCTGGCGACGAAGCTTCGCGGAGCCAACCAGCAGCAGCGCTTCACATACGATGGGCAAGATCGGCTGATCGCGGTGCGCACGCAGGACGCGCGTGGCGTGGTTGAAACGCGCTTCCAGTACGATTCGCTGGGTCGGCGTATTTCGAAGACCGATACCACTTTTGACGTGCGTGGTGTGAAACTGCGCAGCGAGACGAAACGGTTCGTATGGGAAGGCTTGCGCCTCGCGCAGGAAGTGCGCGAGACAGGCGTGAGCAGCTATGTATACAGCCCTGATGATCCGTACTCACCGGCTGCCCGCGTCGATGCGGTGATCGCGGAGGCCCTGGCCGCGGCCGCGATCGATACGGCGAAGCGCGCGTCGCGGATCTACCACTTCCATACGGATCTGGCAGGGGCGCCACAAGAGGTCACCGACGAGGCTGGCGAGCTGGTCTGGGCGGGGCAATACACGGCGTGGGGCAAAATCGAGCCGAGCAAGCGGCAGCTCGCGACCGCGCGGACAGATCAGCCGCTGCGCTATGCCGGTCAGTATGCCGACGAAAGTACGGGGCTACACTACAACACGTTCCGGTTCTATGATCCGGATGTGGGGCGGTTTATCAATCAGGATCCGATTGGGCTATACGGAGGTGGAAATTTATATGCCTATGGTCCGAATTCGCAGCAATGGACCGACCCATGGGGTTGGTGCTCAGTCAAGCTGAGTAACAATATGGAGAAGTCGGGCATAACTCGCCCGGCCAACTCTGCCGCACACCATATCGTTGGTGATACTTCGAAGCAAGCTGCTCCTGCGCGTGCTATTTTGAGCAAATATGGTATTGACGTTGATTCTGAATTGAATGGGGTGTTTTTGCCTAATAGGAATAATGCCGACAATCTTGGCGGTATATTGCATAACGGGAAACATCCTGATGTTTATTTCCAGAAGGTCAACCAACTCCTGCAACAGGCCGATCTGGGTGGCAAGGAAGCGGTTCTTGACCAGTTGCAAGCGATAAGAGAAACGCTGCAGAACGCATCCAGAGACACGCCGTGGAAGTCCGTTCTTTCTGAATTGTGAGGCTATATGGGCAATATTTATGGCATGAGGCAGGATGAAGCATTTCAGCCTCTCGTTCAAGTCGATGATGACGGTGAAATCGCATATGACAAGAGCGTAGCTATACGAGCAACCGCTCTCTGCGGGCGAGGGTTTGGGCAAGACTATGAGCCCGTTAAGCTTACGTGGGGCACTTCGCGCAGAAAAAAGACCAGCGACGTTCATACGATGCTATCTCCGTTTCTAGTATTCAGTCAGCGGGCACTTGATGTATTGGCGCCAGTACTTCGTGACAGCGGGGAGATATTGCAGGTCGAGGCCCCGAAAAAGGACATGTTCGGATTTCATGTAACCCGGGTGATAGAGAATGCTGTCGATATGGATGCGTCAAAATTCAAAGTCTATCCTCAGGCGACGGTTTTTAATAAAATATTTATTCTGAAAAGTCGTGTCGAAGGGGTTGATATATTTCGCCTAAAAGAAAGCCCTGCAACAGTATTTGTATCCGAGCATTTTAGAGAGCTTGTGGAGAAAAATAAATTGAAAGGGTTCGATTTTGGAGAGATTATTTCGCAATCTGAAAAATAGGATTTCGCAACTCCCGGTGACTGGTCAGGGCATGGCGCGGGTGGCCGTGATTTCACGAGAGTAACTTCTGAGAATCATACGTCGGAGGTTGTCGACTTCTTGGCCTCTCTGCGCGGGTAAGCCGACGAAAGGAATTTTGCGGAGCAGCAGCGTTGTCACTCGATCAGTTGAAGCGAATGCGAGAGGCACTTCGTCCATACGGACTGAAGTTGCTGGAATCGGAATGGAAAGGTTGGCACGCGCAGTATCGATTTCGATGTCGCAAGGGACACGAATCGAGCCGATGCGGCTCCTATCTGTTCTATACGATGGTCCAGTGTCCGGCATGTCGCGTCGACGAGGTACTTCGTCAGATCCATCAACTTGCGCGCCAGGCCGGCGGGCGGTGTCTTTCGGAGCAGTACGCGGGCCGAGGCTTACCACTCCAGTTTGTCTGTAAGGCAGGGCACGTTTTCGAAAAAACTGCCGAGAATCTGCGAAAAGGCTCTTGGTGCGTGCTCTGCGCGAGGGCGCAACATTCGAGGCGCATGGCCGATCCGGATGGGATGACGCGCATGCGAGCCGCGGCGAGAGCGAGAGGCGGCAAGTGTTTGTCGACCGGCTACACGAAACTGACAGGGCGCTATCGTTTCCGATGTGCTGCTGGGCACGAATGGGAGACTTCCGGTAGTGAGATCGTGCGGGGCGCGTGGTGCCGCATTTGCGCGGACCGAGAGAAGGTGCACGCATATCGTCACAAGGACGGCCTCGCAAGGTTACGTGAACGAGCGAAGAGTCATGGTGGGCTTTGTCTCTCGAAGGTCTACGAGGGCAGCAAAGCCTACTACAGGTTCCGGTGTGGTGCTGATCACGAGTGGGAAACACAAGGCGCGAGAATCTTTCGTGGTGCTTGGTGCCCGGAGTGTCCACGGGACTCGATGCGCTTTGGGATCGAGCACATGCGCCAGCGGGCGACGCAGCTGGGCGGTCGGTGCTTGTCCGAAACATACCGAAACGCGGCGACGCCCCTGAAATGGGAGTGCGAACACGGGCATCGCTGGGAGGCTGCTCCTGGGGCAGTTGTTCGGGGACACTGGTGCCCAGTGTGTAGCCGCGACGCGTCCACGCTTGGGCTTGATCTGATGAAAGACATTGCGCTTGAGCGTGGTGGGAAGTGCGTCTCAGCGACTTATGTGAATAGCGCAACCAGACTTGAGTGGGAATGCGCCCGAGGCCATCGATGGCTCGCCACACCGAATACGATTCGACGTGGCCACTGGTGTGCTCGGTGTTATTTCATCAGTATCACGACAACCGAAAGGACTCGCCGCAAGCGGCGACATGAAGCAGTCGGGAGGTGAGCTTTTCAACCGGATGCGCGACGCGCCGGCGCGTTTCAGCTCAGTGAGATTGTCTTTGGCGGACAATGACGCGATAGGATATGAGCCGTTGCTCAATCGCTCATGACGTACTGTTTTGTTATGCTCCGGTGTGATCGCATGGAATCAGAGACGAACGATGCTCATTCGAGAACAAGGGCGCCTCATCAAGTTGCTTCGGGTCGAGCCTCCAAAGCGGCCTTCCATCAGGGCGCGGATGCGCGAATGTGTCATCGGTACGTTTCGTGCCGACGAACCTGTCCCGACTGGGTTGCTTGACACTCTGTCCCGCGACGAGCGGAAGCTGCTCGAGCGATGGCTCGAAGCCTATCGGGAAAGCAAGGCGCGCGATCAAGTGCGCCCCGTGCTGGCCAGCGCATCCGAACAACTCGAGAGGCTTGTTGGTGCGCTCGAAGTGGCGGCCGACACTTTGTCGAGCGCCGAAGCAGATCAGATTTGGGCGCAGCTCCATGCGATTGCGCGCACGTTGAAGAGAGCGGGCCATTCGCGGCCGCGAGCGGCACGTCGGCCGCCGGCGCCACTGCCAGGGCAGCAGGACTTCTTTGGTGAATTCGACGAGCTCGAACGGCTCGCCGAACAATGAAGATGCGCCGCTTGGTCTTCTCTATGCGAGGTGGACGGGCATAGGTTGGCGGACCGGTCGTCGTCTACAACAACGACATCTGGATCGAAGTGCTTTCGGCGATCGCCTTATCGGCTTCCTTAGCGGGCCGGATCCGCCGAGTTGCAGATTGGGCACGCCCGTTTGGAAGTTCAATTTCGGTGATCTGCTGATACTTTCGTGCCCAGTCGGCCCCGAGTACATCGGCGGAGAACACGACACCCGGCGCAATCTGAACAAGCTGGCTCATCGGCAGGTCTTCCTAAGCGGACTGAACGTCGAAGTGCGCAGCGGCGTAACGCGCGCTGCAGTTCCACACTTCGACGCCGTCACGGGTGAACGTAGCCCATCCATCTTTCACGATCATCTCTGCACACGGAAATACGTCGCGATGTCCGTTTGCCGTTGCCGCGACAATCGTACGCTCCCGACATGTCGTCCAGTATTGCCCGTCGGACAGAGGCGGGACATCGTGATCAACTGTCAACTCGGCTCACTGTTCGATCAAAAAGCGACTGCGATTCTTGGCCTGCGCAATCCACTGCGGCGCTTTACCGCGGCCGCTCCACGTTGCGCCGGTCTTCGGATCACGATACTTCGGCGCGATCGGGGCACGAGGGCTCGATGCAACGGCTCGACGTCGACCGAAAAGTTGTTCGGGCGTGATCCCGTATTCGGCAATCTGTTCGCGGATGGAGGAAATGATGGCGTCCAGCTCTGCAAGCCGCGCTTCTTCCGCTTGTTGTGCCAGCGCTTCGGCTTGCGCCTTCAGTTCGAGATAGGTAGCCATAAGTGTGCCGGGATGTCTTCTTAGAAAATTAGCAGTGTGTAAAATGCCCGTCGGTATCCGTAGAGCAAATTAATTCTGTCACTCCAGAATCCCCACGGTTCAAGGCATCTGGCACCTGAGTTGACGACTTTATTGACAGTCTCACCAAAATAATGTCGTCAATTCGCATATGTCCGGATTAAATTTGTCAACTCCCGTCATAGACTTCGAAGCCCGACCGTAAGGCTCTGATCTTATGGACGATTCCCGGCACGCGATGCGGCCGGTTACGACGCCGCGCCCGCGCGGTGCACCCCGGCTGGACGCCTTCAGCCTCAAACTCAATCGCCGACTGACGATGTTCCAACGCGGCGCGCCTGAACTGTGGCTGCTGATCGAAGCGGATCCGGCGGTCCAATCGTTTTGCGAGCGGCCGGGTTACGCGCAGCTCAGCGGACAGCGCTACCTCGCCGATTTTTGGGTCCGCTATGCCAACCGCGAAGAGTTGGTCATCCTGTCCGATTCGCTAGCGGAAAAGCCGCAACCAGCTGCGCGCCCTGATGACGAACTCAAGGGCATACCCATCCGTTTGGTGACATCAACCGACCTCGCGGCCGCACGCGCCTGGATCGATAATTGGCGGCACATGCTGCCCTGTCTAGTCGCGGCGCGCGGGTTGGTCTCGTCTTCGCTCCTACGCGCAGTCGAAATTTTCGTGACGATACCGCATACCTTGCTCGAGATCGAGCGCGAGTTCTCGGTCGGCGATCCGGCGCTGGTCCATGCGGCGGTTTTCGGGCTCTTGCATGCAGGGCACGTCGACGCGGTTGACCTGCGTACCGAGCCGCTGTCGTTGCTGACGCGCTTCGCCGCAACCGAGGCGACATGATGGCACGTCGCAAGGCGGAATTTCAAACGCTGGATCCGTCGACCTGGCCGACCGTCGCGTGGACCGAGTTCGATGCTGCCGAACGGGAATCGATCCGGGCGCGTACGACAGCGATCGAGCAGTATGCGCGCGGCGCGCCGATCAAGGAGATCGAGCAGAGCACGGGCGTCAACCGACGACAACTTTATCGCCTGCTCGAGCGCGCACTCACGGCACATCCAGACGGGCGCCTCTGTGGCTTTCGCGCGCTGATCTTGCACTCACGCGTTGCCGATTACGTCCGCTTGAGTCCGGTGAAACTGAACGGCGAACGCGGAAGCCGCGGCGCCGTCGGCGCGTTGTCGCAACTGCTTGAGCGTTTCCCGGTGCTCGCGGCGTGGCTGCGGTTGCAAATCAAGCAGCACCGCGTCGCGTTGATCGAGATCCGTACCGGCGGAGAATTGCGCACACGCCTACGCGGCCTGCAAGGACTGCATGCGGGCTTTCTGCAGCAATGTCGTCAGTGCGGCCTCGTGGCTGCCGACTATCCGTTCAATACGGCGAGCCACGCGATCCGCTCGCTCTCGGCCCGCGTGAAAAGCGAACTGCTGAGCGGATTCGGCACCGCTGCGCGTGCCGCCGGCGCGACGCATCTGAAAGGCCTGCCGCGCAGCGATGATTTCGCTGCGCCCGCCGCGACACGCCCCTACCAGGTCGTTGAATTCGATGGACACCGGCTCGATATCCGTCTCAAGGTCGTGATGCTCGATCCGCTCGGTTTTACGCACGAGTTCGAAATCGAACGCGTCTGGTTGCTGGTGATCATTGACGTTTGCACACGCGCGGTGCTCGGGCATCACCTCGTCCTGGCGCGCGAATACAGTCGCTACGACGTCATCAAAGTGATCGAAACAGTACTCGAGCCGCATCGGGTCCGGTCCTTCACGATTCCCGAACTCGGCCACGGTCCCATGGATGGCTACCCGTCTCAACGCATGCCGGAGCTCGCCTACGTGACTTGGGAGCACATCAAGCTCGACAACGCGAAGGCGAATCTCGCGACCGAGACACTGGCCGCCTTATGCGAGTTCGTTGGCTGTCAGGTCGCGGCCGGACCGAAGCACAGTCCGGATGAGCGCCCTTACATCGAGCGGTTCTTTGGCACGATCGCCAGTCGGTTGTCCTCGCGTTTGCCGGGCTACACTGGCAGCCATCCTCGGGATCTGCGTCGCGCGTTGTCGGACCCAAAGGGCAATCTGCGCCTGTTCGTGTCCTTCGACGAGCTCGAAGAGTTGGTCGAATATGCGATTGGGAGTTACAACGGTGCGCCGCACACTGGACTCAACAACGTCACGCCGCTCGAGGCAATGGAATCCTTCGTCCGTGGCAAACACACGCTCGTGAACTGGTTGCCGGAGCCCCGCCGTCGCACGCTGTGCCTGATGCAGTCGGCGAAGCGCTGTCGTGTCCACGCCTATCTGAATCAGGGTACCCGACCGCATATCAACCTCTACGGTGTGCGGTATTCGAGTCCCGTACTGGCTTGCAGCACTGGGCTCATCGGTAAGCAGCTGCTCATCTACCTGAACGCGGACGACTTGCGGAGTGTCCGCGCGTTCCTGCTCGACGGCACCGAATTAGGTGTCCTCGACGCGCAAGGTGCGTGGCACGTCGTGCCGCACAACCTGACCTTGCGACAGGAGATTCGCAAGGCCCAAAGCCGCAAGCGTCTGCGGGCATCACTGGATGCCAGCGGGATCGAGAAGTACATCCGCGCCAAGCTCGAGCAAGCGGGGAAAACCCGCCGAGCCGCGTCCGATTTGGCGCAAGCGGCTCGCATTCTGGCGGCCGCGCCAATCGTTCGGACGCCGCCGGGACCGGTGTCGACATCGATGTCCACGTCGACCGCCGTAGTCTACCCGGCTACCAGTGTAGTGCAGCCCGAAGTCCCACAGGTCCGGGCGCATCCGCGCAAGCTGAAGATCGGCACTGGTCAGGTAGGTTGAGCCAACGTTTCCGAGAGGAGGACACCATGTCAGTCGAGGTTCCACGTCCCATCGATCCGGCGTTGCATCCCTTGGCGACCGGCAATTACCGGATCGCTACGCCCGCCATTGAGGCTTTCTACGATCTTGTCACGAAATGTTTGCGTTATCGCATCATGGGCGCGCTTATCTATGGCCCGCCGCGCATTGGTAAGACCCGGGCAATTGAATATCTGCGCCTACTGCTGGCTCGCGACCTGCCAAAGATTACCAGCTACCATGCGCAGTGCGAGCACAAGCCTCGGCACGCCGAAGGCCCATTCTTCGTGAACCTGCTCGAGGCGGTCGGAGACCATAACCCGAACGCAGGTGTCGGTTCGGCCAAGCGCATGCGTTTGACGTTGCGCATTCGCGAAGCGGCCGCCCGCGCCGGCAGCGGTACTGTGCTGCTGTTTTGCGACGAGGCGCAGCGGTACAATGAAAACGAATACGAATGGTTGCGTGACGTTCACGATGCACTCGATCGCCAGCAAATTAAGCTGTTCACGTTCCTCGTCGGCCAACAGGAACTGCTCTCCCAGAAAACCGCCCTGCAGATTGCCGGCAAGACGCAGATCGTCGCGCGCCTGATGGTCGAGGAACTGCCGTTTTACGGAATTCGCAACGGCGACGATGTCGCCAGCTGTCTGAACGGCTACGATCAGACTGCGTATCCGGAGACGAGCGACTGGAGCTTTACGCGATTCTATCTGCCGCAGGCTTTCGACGCCGGCTATCGCTTGCTCGACGACGCGGGTGAACTCTGGCGGGCGTTCGAGGCGGCCCACCACAAGGCCCGTTTGCCGGGCCGTCTCGAGATTCCGATGGAGTCGTTCGCGCGCGCGGTGGAAATCGTTTTGAAGGACAGCGAGTTAATGGATGCGCCGGGTTACTGTCCCGAGCCGACCTTGTGGACGCACGCGGCGCATCAATGTGGTTACATTCAGTCTCGCCATGCGACCGGCCAGGTCCTCGCCACAGCGTAGCGGAGCGTCGCTCCAGCCGCCGCGCCTGCCGATTCTGACGCTCGACGAGCAAAAGCTGACACCGTCGATGGGCTACGTGTTCAACAAGCGCTGGCTGGACCCCTGCGAATCGCTCGTGTCGATTTTGTGGAAGTTCGAGAAAGTAAATGCATTGCCTGGGAATGTTGTGGCGCGGGTGATGGGCCCCGATGTCGATCCGTACGAGGGCGTAGTACCCCAACTCGGTATCGTCAGTGTTGCGCGGCTACACAGCATCCTCGGTATTCCCTATGCGTCGCTCGAGATTGGACTGCTGCACCCGAGTCAGCGGCGCCAGTACAGTCCACTGTTTCGTCACTGCCGCAGCTGCATTGCGCGCGGCTACCATAGCGTGGTGCACCAGATGCTGAAATTCAACACCTGTCCGGCGCATTATCGGCAGTTGGAAACTGCGTGTCGCCGCTGCGGCTATGAGGCCCCCTACGTCGTGAATGTTCGCCTGCTCGAGTCGCCGTATCGATGCGCGATCTGTGGTGGCAGTTACGGAGGCGGCGGTTGGTCGCCAGACAAGGCTTGTCCGATGAAGTCTACGTACCGCAAGGCGTTGACGCGACGCTATTACGAACGTCACCTGGGATAGGGCGCAGATCCGGAAGTTGCACGCGCGATCAACGATCGCCTGTTCAAACGCAAGGGTTGAACATCGCGTGACTGCGACAGCAGGCACTACGGGGAATTGACGCCGGTCTTCGCGACACCACGCGCGGTGACGATTTTATTTCGCGGTACGCAAATCCATGATTTCTTGGCAATTTTCCGATTCCGCGTCGGTGTCGACCTCTGAAGTGACATTTTTACTTCGCAAACGGTGACAACTTTGCTTCGGTCTACGCTGCCCTGCCTGATAAAACCGCTCGTGCTGCGCTTTCTGCGTCCGTTGGATCAGACTTGCCACGAAAGCGCCGGTCCGCGCGGTCCGGGCGGTTCACTTCCCAGACTTCGATTTCGTGATCTAGGAGAACGCGTGCTAGTCCCGCGCCATATGTCCCGGTGCCCTCCACACCGGCGCGGCGCAGGTTGCCGAGCGACTTCGCCCAGATGAGCAAGTCGATGTATCCGCTCGAGTTTGCTGAGACAGAACGAGTTCCCAGCAACTTTCCTGTTTCGCTTATGACCGCTCCAACGTGGACATCAAGATGCGTATCGACGCCCAAGATCACTTCTGCTTGTTCCATGCGTGATTTCCATGTAGTGGGCGCATCACCAACCCCACTCGCAGGACAGGACACTCACGGCGCGGTACGAAGCTCCTATTAGGTCACAGACGCTGGGCCCAGCAATGCTCGGGGAACGTCGAATCCAAGCGACAGGTCAATGCGAAGGCATCGTGGCCAGTCGTAGCACGGGTCAGATTGGAGCGACGTTCAGAAGCGATCTTAGACTGAGTGTCGTAGCAGTTGCCACGGCGGCTCATCGACGCGCGCATGTCAAACTGGCCGATGAGTGCTTGATAAGCCAGCGCACAATATTGCGACCCACGGTCGCTATGGTGAATCAGGCGGCGGTCGTCGGGTTGCGACAGCGCGAAACAGCGCCTGCATGACCAGATTTTTCGTCATCCGTTCGCTCATCGCATAGCCGACGATTTCGCCGCTGTACAGGTCCTTCAGGCCGGCAAGATACAGCCAGCCCTCGTCGGTCGCGAAATAGATGATGTCACCGCACCAGGCCTGATTGGGCGCGGTCACTGAGAAATCCTGGTTCAACAGATTCGGCGCGACAGGCAGGTCGTGCTTCGAATTCTTCATGGCCTTGAACCGGCGTTTCTGCTTGCAGCGCAGTCCCAGTTTTCTGCGCAGTCGCCTGATCCGGTGCACGCCGATTCGCACGCCACGTTCATCGAGATGTTGCTTCAGGCGCTCGGGCCCGAAGCTTTCCCGAGTTCGCTGATGTGCCGCAAGTACCTCCGCTTCCAGGCGAGGCTCCTGCTGCGTTCTTTCGGACGTAGCCGCTCACCGATACACCCAGCACGCGGCACATCGGCGGCACGGGATAGTCCTGTCGCATTTGTTCGATCACGCCGTACTCCCACCGCGACTCCTTCGCGAAGTACGTCGCGAACTTTTTTCGCAGATCGCGCTCCATTTTGACCTCGGCCAGTTCGCGCTTGACCTGCGCCAGCTCGGCCTCCATTTCCGTCAGTGGCCTCTGGTGGCGGCCGACATCTTTCAGCTTACCGGCCTTCGCCGCGCGCACCCAGTTTGCCAGCGTCTTGATTGGGATCGACAAGCGCCGGGAAGCTTCCGATACCCCCACACCTTCGGCCAACGCCAACTTGACCGCTTCGTCGCGAAGCTCCTTCGTATAGACCGCTCTTGGAATTCGATTCATCCATGCCTCCGTTTCTCGATTTTACGAAACGTTGGCTTCCATTTTTTTCCGACCGGCCTTATGGGCACGGCTAGCATTGATTGTGAACTCCTACAATTGTGCCACTGCATCCGCGCCACCGAGCTCTGGCGTTACGAGCCGTGGTAAATCGTATCGTTCAGGCGTTGCAGCGTACCATCTTGCTCGGCCTTGATCAGCTCGTTGATCACTTCGCGGCGCGTCAGCGCGTGCTGGGCTTCAGGCGTCGCATTCTGCTGAATAACAGGCGGGACTGAGTGGTTGGCCGGCGAAGTCGTTCCTGGGGAAGGGGTAGCAAACGCGGCCGTGGTGGAAGCAGCCAGCGTGAGTGCCGACAGGACGTAAGAAATGTGACGGATGCTCTTGTTCATGATGTTGCCTTTTCCTTGTTTCGATTCATACAGTCAGTAGTGCGATTCACTGTCTGCATGGACTGAAGTCTAGGGAATGCGATCCATCATGAAAAATACATGTTTCAAACACCAGCCATAACTTCGAGGCATGGCGCGAAAATCACGGAGCCGTCGCGCGTTTCGTGCCTGCCACGGCGCGACACGATCAGGTTGCCGGGGCGCAATGGTCGATCAGCATATCGCGGAATCGCCGTGCACTCGGGCTCAACGTGCTGTCTTTTCGCCAGATGATCGTCAAGTCGCGTTCGATGATCAGCCCCTCGACTGGCAGACGCACGAGCAAACCCGTCGTCAGTTCCGATTCGATCGTCATGCGCGAGACCCATGCAATTGCGGTGCCACGCACCAGCAGCCGGTTCATCGCTTCGGCGCTGCCGACCGACAGGCGTGGCGAAAAGGTCAGCCCGCATGCGGCGAACGCCGCTTCGACGGCATTTCGTGTGCCGGAGCCGGGCTCGCGCGACAGCACGTCGTGGCGCGCAATGTCGTCGATCCGGATCTTGCGCTTGCGCGCGAGCGGATGGGACGGCGCGGCGACGGGGATGAGCGGGTCCTGGCCGAACCGTGCCGAGTCGAACGAACTCGTGTCATACGGGCCTTCGACGAAACCGAGCTGGCGATCGTAGGCCAGTACCGCGGCCTCGACCTGCTCCGTATTCATCTCTGCCACGTCGATCGATACATTCCGGTATTGCTCGCCGAAAGCATGCAGCACGGACGGCAGCAGATAGCTGCCGATCGTGCGGCTGGCCGCTAGCTTCAGGCTACCGCGCACGAGACCCGAGAATTCATCGAGCATCGCCTCGGCTTCGTCCGACAGCGAAAAGATTCGCACTGCATAGTCGGCCAGCAGTTGCCCTGCCTCGGTCGGGCTCATGCCGCGCGGGCGCCGGTCGAACAGCGTGACGCCCAGGCGTTCCTCGAGCTCGCGGATTTCGCGGGTCAGCGCTGGCTGACTGACGTGCAAGCGCGCGGATGCGCCGGTTACGCTACCCGCCTCGACCACGGCGAGGAAGGCCGCCAGATGGGTAAAGTTCATTCTGATGTATATAGAAAAGGTATGGATATTATCATCTATATGTATTTTTAATATGTCAAGCGCATCGCTATCGTAGCGGCCATGGGTCGTTGATGGAGATCGCAATGTTCAATTCAAATGCAAACACGGGCACCGTATCTGCCGGTTTTCTCGCGTACAAGATTCGGCAATTCACGCCGAACTGGTTCGCGGTGACCATGGGCAACGGCATCGTCGCATTGGTACTCGCTACGCTGCCGTTTCGTTTTCCGGGCCAGCAGGGCATCGCGGCTGCGCTATGGTGCGCGGATGTCGTGCTGTATGCCGTATTCGCCGCAATGCTGCTGACGCGTGCGATCCGGTATCCCGACACAATCCGGCCGATGCTGCGGCACCCGCTGCAGTCGATGTTCCTCGGCGCCATTCCGATGGGCCTCGTCCCGATCATCAACGGCTGCGTGCTGTTCGCGGCGCCGGCGATCGGGCCGGTGGCCCATTCGGTCGCGCAGGTCCTCTGGTGGATCGATGCGCTGCTCGCCGTCGTGGTGGCCATTGCGGTGCCGTATCTGATGTTCACCGAGCAGAATCATGCATTCGAGCGCGTCAGCGCCGTGTTGTTGCTGCCGCTCGTCGGCCCGGAAGTGACCGCGTCGAGCGGCGCGGTGATCGCGCCGCACTTGTCGATCGACGGCGCACAAGCGGTGATCGGCGTCAGCTACGCACTCTGGGCCGTCTCGCTAGCCATGGCGTTCGCGGTGCTCACGCTGGTGTTTTTCCGACTGGTCATCCACAAGCTGCCGCACCGCGATCTCGCACCGTCGAGCTGGCTCACGCTGGGGCCGATCGGAACAGGGGCACTCGGCATTCTCGGTCTCGGCCGGGTGGCGCCGGCAGCGTTCGACGGCAGTTCGTTCGCGCCGCTCGCCGCGCTCGCAAACGAACTCGGCATGGCATGCGCGCTGCTGCTCTGGAGCGCAGGCATCTGGTGGTTCGTAATTGCCGTGCTGTTCACGCTGCGCTATCGCAAGGAAGGGATGCAGTTCAATCTCGGCTGGTGGGGTTTCACGTTCCCGCTTGGCGTGTACACCGCAGCCACGATCGGCTTGTATCGCGCGACCGACATGATGGTGTTCGCCGTGCTGGGTACTGCCTTCGCGCTGATGCTGTTTTGTTTCTGGAGCGTGGTGGCGGCTCGCACCCTGAGCGGTGTGATGCAGGGCCGGCTGTTCCATGCACCCTGCCTCGCGCCGAATAGCCAAATCGCGAGCTGAAAACCTGATAGGAGTACCGATCACGTGTACCACATCGCTAATCCAGAAAATATACTGAGGAATTCAAAATGGATGCCATAAAGCCGGATATTAAGCGTATCGCCGTGACGGGCGCCGCTGGGCAGATCGCCTATTCGCTGCTGTTCCGAATCGCGCGAGGCGACCTGTTCGGCAACGACCAGCCCGTCATCCTGCAACTGCTCGACTTGCCGCAAGCGTATGGTGCGATGCAGGGCGTCGTGATGGAGCTGCAAGATTGCGCGTTTCCACTCCTGCGCCGGGTAGAAGTGACGACCGACCCGACCGTCGCGTTCCGCGACGCCGATTGCGCGTTCCTGATCGGTTCGAAGCCGCGCGGGCGAGGCATGGAGCGCCGCGATCTGCTGGCGGAGAACGCGGCGATCTTTCGCACGCAAGGCAAGGCGCTCAATGCGTCAGCTAGCCGCGACGTCAAGGTGCTGGTCGTCGGCAACCCGGCGAACACCAATGCGGCCATCGCGCGCCGCTTTGCGCCCGACCTGCCCGAGGATGCGATCACGGCAATGATCCGCCTCGATCACAACCGCGCGGTATCGATGCTGGCCCAGCGCTGCGCGATCGCGGTCAATGTGATCGGCAACATGATCGTGTGGGGCAACCATTCGCCGACGATGTTTCCCGACTATCGGTATGCGCGAGTCGGCCGCTACCTGATTAAGGATCTGGTCAACGACGAGAACTGGTACCGCGAGACCTTCATCCCGGAAGTTGCGGGGCGCGGAACGACCCTGATCCAGGCGCGCGGCGCATCGTCTGCGGCGTCGGCCGCGAATGCGGCGATCGACCAGATGCGTGACTGGATCCGCGGCAGCGACGGCCGTTGGGTGTCGATGAGCGTGCCGTCCGATGGTAGCTACGGCATTCCGCGGGGGCTGATATTCGGCGTGCCTGTGATTTGTCACGACGGCCGCTACGAGCGAGTCGAGGGCATTCATATCGATGCATTCGCGCGGCAATGCATCGACCGCTCGGTGCACGAACTGCAGGACGAGGTGGCCACCGTCGATGCGTTGTTCGCCGAGTGTTAACGGCAGGTGTCAGGACGTCGACGGATTGGCCTTGATATGCCGGTCCACGACCAAGCGCCCTCAAGGGCATTTGTGGCGCAGGTCAGCGAAATTTCGCGAACTTTCTGACTTTTCAAATTTATCTCTTAGTGCCGATAGGCGAACATCGCCCGTCTTTCCAATGGAGCAGTCATGTCGAATCAGATTCAGGCTAACGAAGCAATGAACCGGACCCTAGCGCGAGACGGATTCCGGCGCCGAATTGTGGCAGGCGCACTGTCGGCGACCGTCGCTGTCACTTGCGCGTTGGCGGCGAACGCGCATGCGGCGAATGCCCCGTTTTTCATGACGTTCGCGAAGGCGTCGAACGATCTCCCGATCGTCATGCCGATTTGTTGCCAGGGGCGTGCGAGCTGAGCCCGCTTTCGTTTAGACGGGGCGTGCTGCCTGCGTAGTCGGCGCATCGATCTAGCTTCAACGCAACAAGGGAGAACTCATGAATTTCACACTGGGCGTGCTGCTCAGCCTGTCGTTCATCATCACGGTGCTCGGACTGTTCGTCTTCATCTGGGCGCAATCGAGCGGTTTGCTGAAAATGGGGCAGTCGGCCGCCACGGTGATCTTCGCCGAAGGCGAGATCGGCCATGCGGAGCCGTTCGCGGGCGTTTCGCCGGAAGGCGGTGCCGCCGCTGGTGCGCAGCCCGACCCCGCTGAACTGCGTGATCGCGTGCTGGCTGACCGGTCGAGCAGTGCGCCGGCGCTCGCCTTCATCGCGTCGTCGGTGGGCTGGCTGCTGCTTGGTTCGCTGTTCGGCCTGCTTGCATCGCTGAACTTCCAGGTGCCTGACTGGCTGTCGGGCTCGCCGTTGTTGACGTTCGGCCGCACGCGCATCGTGCACCTGAACATCGTGACGTACGGGTGGGCGTCGATGGCGGGCATCGGCGTTGCGCTGTGGCTGCTGCCTCGCTTGTTGAAGACGCAACTGGTCGGTGCGCGCTTCGCGATTGTCGGCGCGGTTCTGTGGAACCTCGGCGTCGCGATGGGCTGTGCTGCAATCCTGTTCGGCTGGAGCGATGGACTCGAATGGCTCGAGATTCCCTGGCAGATCGGCATCTTGCTCGCGATCGCGGGTGCGCTGGCGGCCGTGCCGCTGCTGCTGACCCTGCGGCATCGCAAGGTTGATCACCTGTACGTGTCGGTATGGTATCTCGCCGCCGCGCTGCTGTGGTTCCCGATTCTGTATGTGGTCGCGAAAGTGCCGCACGTGCACTTCGGCGTCGAATCGGCGATTGTCAACTGGTGGTTCGCGCACAACGTGCTCGGCCTGTGGCTCACGCCGCTCGGCCTTGGTACCGCCTACTACCTGATCGCGAAGATCGTCGGCCGCCCGATCTACTCGTACAACCTGTCGCTGATCGGCTTTTGGGCGCTGGCCATGTTCTACAGCCAGGCCGGCGTGCACCACCTGATCGGCGGCCCGGTGCCTGAATGGGTCGTAACGGTGTCGATCGTGCAGAGCGTGATGATGATCGTGCCGGTGATTGCGGTGGCGATCAATCACATGATGACGCTCAAGGGGCATGGCGAGATTCTGAGGCAATCGTATTCATTGCGCTTCGTCGCACTCGGCTCCGCGCTATACACACTGGTGTCGATGCAGGGTTCGCTCGAAGCGGTGCGATCGTTCAACCGCGTGGTCCATTTCACGCAGTACACGATCGGCCATGCGCATCTGGGCGTGTACGGCTTCTATTCGCTGATCATGTTCGGCGCCATCTACTTCCTGATGCCACGCGTGGCCGGGCGCGAATGGCCGTTTCCGAAGCTGATCGCGTGGCACTTCTGGCTGGTCGTCGCGGGCATCGGCATCTACTTCGTGTCACTGACCATCGGTGGCGTGCTGCAAGGCTTGGCGATGCTCGACCCGAAACAGCCGTTCATGGCGTCCGTTACCGTCACGCTGCCGTATCTTGCGGCCCGCACGGTTGGCGGCACGCTGATGACCCTCGGGCACTGCGTGTTCGCGTATCACTTCTGCAAACTTCTGACGATGCGTACGGACCGTCGGGCAGTTGCGGCCGTCACGGCCGAGGCCTAATCATCGACGAGACATCACATGAAACGAATCATGACCGTCATCATCGGGTCGCTGATCCTTATCGCGCTCTCGATGGTGGTGCTGATCGCGATGCCGTATCGCGAACTCGAACGCGAGAAAGCACCTGAAAAGCTTAGCCCCTATACGCTCGCACAACTGCGCGGGCGCGCGACTTACGTGTCGCTGGGCTGCGCGACCTGCCACTCCCAGCAGCCGCGACCGGCGGCGATGGGCCCGGATGCACTGCGTGGTTGGGGCCGCGCGGCGGTGCCGAGCGACTACGTGTACGACTATCCGCACCAGCTCGGCACGTCGCGTACGGGGCCGGACCTGTTCAACATCGGTGCGCGTCAGCCGAGCGCCGACTGGCATCTCGCCCACTTGTACCAACCGCGCGCGGTGATGCCGGGCAGTGTGATGCCGGCCTTTCCGTATCTGTTCAAGATCGTCGATACGCCGGCCGCGGGCGACACGGTGGTGAAGCTGCCTCCCTCGTTTTCGCCCGTGCATGGGCAGGTCGTAGCGACGCAGGAAGCGCTCGACCTCGTCGACTACCTGGTCGGGCTGAACCACACCTACCCGGTAGAAAAAGCCGCACAGGAGGGCAGCGCAAAATGAGCATCGAACGCGACAACGAAGCGGCCCGGCGCGAGAAGGCCGAGCCGACCGAGGGCGTGCGGCCGGTGCCCTGGCTGTTCGTCGGCATTATCGCTTGCCTCACGGCCTGGGGCAGCTTCACGCTTTATCACGGCGCGGGGCGGGAGCCCGATCAGTCGCTGGCGTCCGGCAACCTGCCGCAGGTGATCGACGGCGGCGTGCTGTATACCGCGCATTGCGCGGCCTGCCACCAGGCCGACGGCAAAGGCGTAGCCGGCGCGTTTCCGCCGCTGGCCGGCTCCGAGTGGGTCAACGGCAAGCCGGACATGGTCGCGCGCATCCTGTTGCTGGGAATCGACGGCCCGATCGGCGTGAAGGGTAGTCAATACAACGGCTCGATGCCGGCATTCGGTGCCACGCTGTCGGACGCCGAGTTGGTGGCCGTCGCCAATCACATCCGCACGGAGTTCGGGAACGACGCGAAGCCGCCGCTCGACGCGCCCATGCTCAAGGCCGAGCGCGAGCAATTGAAGGGGCGGACCAAGTCGTGGAGCGGCGGCGCGGAACTGGGGAGTCTTGAATGACATCCCCCAGCGTGCCGCAACGCGACGTCGCAGCGTACACCGCCGGCAGCGCGGTGGTCGATGTGCGCGGCATGTGGTGTCCGAGTTGCGCGAACGCCGTCGAGCGGGTGCTGGCCCGGCAGCCCGGTGTGCTCGAGGCGCGCGTGAGTTTCGCGGCCGAGGCCGCGCACGTGCAGTGGGATGCGACGCAAACCACGCTCGAGGTGCTGCTCGACGCCGTCGCACGTCTCGGCTACACGGCGACACTCGAAGGCACGACGCGCGACCGGCGCGCTCATCTCGCCCGTGAGGCCGCCCGCGTACGACTGCGACTCATCGTGGCCGTCGTGTTTGGGATGTGGGCGATGCCGGCGCAATGGACACTCTATTTCGACACGCATCACACCATTCCCGAATCGATCCGGCTGGGGCTCGCGTGGTTCGCTGGCGCGACCACGCTACCGGTCCTGGCGTTCAGCGGATGGCCGTTCCTGCGCGCGGCGTGGCGCACGTTGCGCGCGGGCGCGCCGGGAATGGACGTGCTGGTCGCCTGTGGGGCGACCATCGCATTCGGGCTGTCGGTCTGGCGATTGCTGTCCGGCAGCGCCGACGTGTTCTTTGATTCGTCGGCCATGATTGTCACGCTGTTGCTGGCTGGGCGGCTGATCGAGCACACGATTCGCGCGCGGGCGTCCGACGCGATGCAGGCGTTGCTGGCGCTGCCGGCCGAAACCGTATTGATGATCGATGCGGACGGCAGCCGGCACGAGCGGCTCGCGAAGCGCGCGGTGGTTGGGCAGCGGTTCGTGCTGCGTCCCGGTGAGCGAGCGGCGCTCGACGGCCAGATCGAGAGCGGCACGTCGACGCTCGATCGCGCGCTGCTGACGGGCGAGTCGTCGCCGGTGGCCGTGAGTGCCGGCGACGGAGTCGAGGCAGGTGTGCTGAACGGTACCGGCAGTCTGACGGTGCGGGTCACATCGGCCGTTGGCGAACGCCGCGCCGATGCGATTGCACGCACACTGCGGCGCATGCTCGCGCGCAAGACCGCGACGGACGCGCTCGCGGAGCGGTTCACGCGGCGTTTCGTGCCGTTCATTTTCATGGTGGCGGCTGCCACCTGCGCTTACGGCGTAGGCTCGGGTGCCGGGTGGGGCGCGGCGCTCGAACATGCGATTGCCGTGTTGGTCATCACCTGCCCGTGCGCGCTCGGCCTCGCAACGCCATTAGCGCTGATGGTCGGTGCGGGCCGAGCCGCGCGCGCCGGAATTCTGTTTCAGGATGTCGAAGCGATCGAGCGCGCGGGCCGGATCGATGCCGTGTTCTTCGATAAGACCGGGACGCTGACCCTCGGCGAGCCGCGCATCGTGCGCGTGCATGCCGAACCCGATTCGTGCGAGACGGCAGTGCTGATTGCGGCCGCGACAGCCGAGCAGGGAAGCGAGCATCCGCTCGCCCGTGCGCTGCGCCAATACTGCGTGCACGACATCAACGCCTGCGCGGGCGAAAGTGAAGCCATTCCCGGCCTGGGTGTGGTGTGGCGGGGAACCGACGGCACGCGCATTGTCGTCGGATCCGGCGCGCTGCTTGCTCGCGAGGGGATCGCGGCGTCGGACCAGCCGGGCGACGAGGGTACGGTAGCGTTCGTCGCGCGCAATGGCCGCTTGCTCGGACATGTGCTGATGGCCGACACACCGCGTGCCGATGCGCCGGCGGCGATCGCCGAACTGCGCGCGCGCGGCATCGAGCTTGGCATGCTGACCGGCGATCGTGCCGGGCCGGCGATCACGGTGGCCGACGCCGTCGGGCTCCCGCGCTCGTGCGTGAGGGCGGATGTCAGCCCCGAGGGCAAGGCGGAGATCGTCGCGAGCACGCAGCGCGCGCATCGGGTCGTCGCGTTCGTCGGCGACGGGCTCAACGACGGACCGGCGCTGGCGGCAGCTGATTACGGGATCGCCGTCCAGAGCGCATGCGCGTCGTCGTCGGCCGCCGCAGCCGTCGTGCTGTCGCGTGGCGATGTCGGGCAGGTGGCCGATGCGATCGCGATCGGCCGGCGCATCGCGCGCGTGATGCGTCAGAACCTCGGCTGGGCCGCAACGTACAACCTGATCGCATTGCCTGTCGCGATCTGTGGCTATGCATCTCCCGCGCTTGCCGCAGCGGCGATGGTTTTCAGCTCGGTGTCCGTCACGCTCAACGCGTGCCGGTTGAACACCCTACCGGCGCGCCGACTGGAACGCAAGGCCAGGTCATCGGGCACTTCACTGGAATTTCATTCGAAACAGGATTGCACTCAATGAACAAGAAGACGTCGCAGTTTTCCGCTACGGGGCGCCGCAAGTTCCTCGAGCGGACGTTCGGGCTCGGCCTGGCTGGGCTGGCGGGTGCCGATGCGTGGGGCGCGGTCGAGAAGGCTATCGAGCTGCCGTTCGGCAATGGCCGTCGCGCGATCACGAACAGTTTTCCGCAAAAGCACGACGTGATCCTGCAACGCACGCGGCCGCCGCTGCTCGAAACGCCGTTCGACGTGTTCGACCGGCATCTGTTTACGCCGAACGACAAGTTCTACGTGCGCTGGCATATGGCGAACATTCCTTCGAGCATCGATGTCGCGAAGTTTCGCCTGAACGTGCGCGGCCACGTGAGGCAACCCGTGGCCCTTACGCTGGACGACTTGATTCACGATTTCGAACCGGTCGAGGTGGCGGCCGTGAACCAGTGTTCGGGTAATTCGCGGGGCTTTTACACGCCGCGCGTGCCGGGTGCGCAGTGGGGCCACGGCGCGATGGGGAACGCGCGCTGGACCGGCGTGAGGCTCAAGGATGTGCTCGACCGCGTGGGCGTGCGGGCCGGCGCGGTGCAGGTGCGCATGCACGGGCTCGAATCGCCGGCCGCGCCGCAGACGCCGTACTTCAAGAAATCACTGGCGATCGATCACGCGCTCGACGGCGAGGTGATCATCGCGTATCTGATGAACGGCGAACCTCTCCCGCTGCTGAACGGCTTCCCGATCCGCATGATCGTGCCAGGGTGGTATGCGACGTACTGGATCAAGATGCTCTGCGATCTCGAAGTGCTCGACCAACCTGACGACAACTACTGGAGCAAGAGTGCGTACCTGATTCCCGATACACCGGGGGCGAACGTGAAGCCCGGCCAGACCGGCATGAAGATGATTCCGATCAACAAGATGGTGCCGCGCTCGTTCATCACGAACGTGAAGGACGGCGATGTACTGAGGCGCAACGAGCACGTCGAGGTGCGCGGGTTTGCGTTCGGCGGTGACTGCGGCCTCGCGAACGTACGGATCTCGGCGGACGGTGGGCACACCTGGATCGATGCCCGGCTCGACCGCGACTACGGGCAGTACAGCTTCCGGCGCTGGTCGTTCGGCTTCACGCCGCCCGCGGTTGGCCCGCTGGTGCTGATGGTGCGTGCCACCAATACGGCGGGGCTCGCCCAGCCGATGCAGTCGAACTGGAACGGTTCGGGTTTCATGCGCAACGGCGTCGAATCCGTTGCGCTGCAAGTCGTTTGATCGCGGGAGATCAGAGCATGAATCGTCAAGCGTTTCGTCTGGCTTTGATGTGGGGCATTCCGGTCGTCATTGGTGTGACGATGGCGGCGGCATGGATGCCAGAAGGGGGCTTCGACTGGCGGCGGCATCCAGAGCAGGTCGTGAAGATTCCGTCGGTCGATGCGGTGTTGCCGGTCAGCGCCGAGCGGTTTCCGCCTGGGCAGGGCTCGGAGATCGCGAACGCGCAGTGTCTGATTTGTCACTCGACGGGCATGGTGACGCGCCAGCCGCCTTTGACCGAAAAGGAGTGGGCCACGATCAGCAACAAGATGCGGCTGTCGTACGGCGCCCCGCTGCCAGCCGAGCAGGTCGATGCGCTCGCGAAGTACTTGTACAGCATCAACGGGCGCAAGGAAGCGGGGAAGGGGCCGGCGGTTGTGGATATGCAGGGGAGTTGAGCATACCGACGAAGAAGTGCCGCGCGTTGCCGCGGCGCCCCGTAAATAGAAATCCGGCATCGGTGCGGCGGGAGTGTCCAACACGTTTCGCGCCGGTTGCCGGCACAAGGGAAACACGATGAAGAAAGAGTGGGTGCGGGCCGCGTTGATCACGGCGCTGGTCGTTGTACTTCAGGGCGGTCTCGATGTGCAGGCGGCGCAGGCGGGTGTTCGAACGCTCGATACGCCGGTACCGGTGAGCGTGCCGGCTGGCAAGGTCGAAGTCGTCGAATTCTTTCATTTCGGCTGCCAGTACTGCCGGTTGCTCGAACCGACCCTCGCGACCTGGCGGGAAAAGCAGGGCGACAGGATCGTGTTCCGACGTGTGCCGGTCGCGCCAGTTCCGCAATTGCTCCCGTATGCGAAGCTCTATCACGCGCTGGTTGCGTTGCACCAGGAGGCGTTGATTCCGGCCGCGTTCGATGCGATTCACGGGGGTAGCAACCGGTTGCTGACCACGGAACAACAGATGGCGTTCGTTTCCGCACACGGCGTCGATCCGCAGCGCTTCGCCGCAATGGTCGATGCGCCGGCGACGCAACGTGCGCTGCAGGCGGACCGGCAAATGTGGGAAGCGTACCGCGTGCGCGCGGTGCCGATGTTGGTTGTACAGGGGAAGTACAGCCCCACGCTGGGCACCGGGCCGGCCGAGACGGTCGATGCGCTTGATCGCATCGTTGCCGATCAAGTGAACGAGTATCAACGTGAGGCAGGTCGTAAAAAATAGAGGCCAACGTTTCGTACAATTATGAAACGGAGGCATCCGCCGCGTCGTTCTTGTTGCGGATGTTGAACGCCTTTACGAATTCCCCTGGCATCAGCTTGTGTGCCCAGTGATGCGCTCCGCCGCATGCTTCCATTCCGATAAGGCAAGGGGACCAGTTCGCGAAATGTTCGAGAAACGCAGCGCGTCTGATTGGCTTGTTCACAACCTCGCCAGTGTCATGGTCTACGTAATGAACTGCCCCAAGAATCGTGGAGGCTGGTTGGTTTAGAGCGTGTTAGGCACTTTTGCTAAGGTCTACAAAGTGGACGAGCATAAGCACGGCGAATACGATGAAGTGAAGTCCGGCCAAGGTTTCGGGCAATCGCTCGTAGTCTCTGGTCAATCGCCGGAAGCGGTTCAGCCAGCCGAAGCTGCGCTCGACCACCCAGCGCCTGGGCAACAGCACAAAGCCTTTCTTCGCCTCTGGCAGCTTGATGACGTGAAGCTCGATACCTTCGTCGCGGGCGGATTCGGCGGGTTCCTTACCCGTATAGCCCTGATCGGCAAACGCCACCTTCACCGTCTGGCCAGTGGCGCGCTGAACCTGTCGAGCAAGTTCACCCACTTGCGCACGTTCCTGTTCGTTGGCTGGTGTCACGTGTACCGCGAGCAGCTGCCCCAACGTGTCCACCGCCATGTGCACCTTGCTGCCGCGCTTTCGTTTGTACCCGTCGTAGCCCGCACGCGGACCGCTCTCGCATGTCGACTGCAGCGTGCGGCCGTCGAGGATTACCGCGCTGGGCTGGCCCTGCCGATCCTGCGCAACACGAATTACCGAGCGCAGGTCGTTCACCATCGCTTCGAAGCAGCCCGCCTGTATCCATCGCTGTGTCTGCTCGTACACCATTTCCCATGGCGGAAACTCGTGAGGAATCAGGCGCCACGGGGCACCCGCACGCACAATCCAGCGCAGCGCGTTGAACATCTCGCGCAGTTCGTACCGCCGCTGCGGAGCGTCCTTTGTCATCAGCGTCAGGTACGGCGCCGCAAAACTCCATTCTTCGTCGGACACATCCGTCGGGTAAGGCTTCCGTTCTTTCATCTCAATACAATAGCAGTCCTTAGCGAAAGTTCATAACACGCTCTAAGTTGCTACGGGTTCAGTGGCAGTTGTTTCGGAAGCGTGGGGCCGATACCGTCTTGACGGCGTGAGTTACCGGTTTCCCCAACGATTGGATACCATGCGCAGCAGTGTGGCATTGGCAGCACGCAGATCGAATCAATCGGCATCGAAGCCGGGGCCACCCCAGTTTCGGTAATGTTCTGCCTCTTCGCTATTCGGATCGCTAGATAGCGTGTTTAGGAACGCGTCGTAGCCAGGCGGGCCGCCCACATCTTCTGGCGGACACGCGCGAGCACCATCGATGACCTGGGCCGCGCCCCACGGTTCGCTTTCAACGATTTCCACTTTCTCAACAACGATGGCGTGATCCCACCCGTCCCCGAAGTCGTACCGGTAGAGGAAGCGTGAGCCAGGTTTCAGCACCTTCTGCAGTCGAACCTTACGGCCATCGGCGGTCGTGCCCGGATTAGCGAAGTCCAGCACGTCATCGACCTCGAACGTGGTGTAGGTCATGCCGTCGATCAGGAAGTCGTGCAGGTGAGAGTCTTCCCAGCCGAAGACTGCCTGCAGGATATGGTGCAGCTTGCGCGGTGACTCGGTTCCTTCGACCTCGATCCGGCGCCAGATGGGCGGCTCGGTGTGTTGAAGCTGCACGTGCAGGGTAAAGCGCTGGAACGATTTCGCCATCTGATCGCCGTGGAACGGGAAGCCAGCGGCACTTTCGCCTTACGATGCCGGGGTGGTCACTTTCCAGGGCAGCGGGCCTTCGTGGACATCAACATGCCGGCAGGTAGCCTGAATATAGCACCGCCACGCCCGTGAGGGCCATAAACGGGCCGAATGCAATCGGCGTGTCGGCGCGATTGCGCCCGGTGGCGATTAGTACGATGCCGACGACGGCGCCGGCAACCGACGATATGACGACAATCCATGGGAGTGGTGCCCATCCTAGCCACGCACCGAGCGCGGCCAGCAGTTTGAAATCTCCATATCCCATTCCTTCGACGCCACGTAACAGCCTGAACGGCCAGTGGAGCGTCCACAGCACAAGATACCCGCAGGCTGCGCCGATCACTGCACTCGACAGCGTCGTGAACACGCCAGCGAGATTCACGATCAAGCCGGCCCACAATAGCGGCAAGGTGATCATGTCGGGCAGAAGCCTATGCCGTACGTCGATGATGCTCGCCACGACGAGCGACACGCTGAATCCGCACGCGGCCACCGCCGCGTACGTCGGACCAAAAGCGAAGCGCGCGAGAATCGCCGAAAACGTACACACGGCGGTGACCCACGGCAGCAGCGTCGTGAGGCGTTCGCCGCAGCGAAAGCAACTGGGCGCGAGACGCAGCAGTCGGATTGATGTGACGCACTCCAGTGGTGTCAGCATACGGTCGCAGTGGTCACAACGTGCGCGGTGCGTGGGTGTAATGGGTGCTGGTACACCATCGCGTTCGACGGCACTTGGCAGATAGGCAACCGCGAATGTCGCCAGCAGGCCCGAGACACCGCCAAGCAGAATGAAAAGCAGCCACGTCATGGGGAGCTCATTTGGACGGACGCCAATGCCTGGGATGTGTCTGTCCCTGCGATGGCACCGGGATATTGCCGCGATCGCGAATCGACAGCGGTTCGAAAAATGATTCTTCGGTCGAATGGCTGCGGATCGTTTTGAACAAGCTAAACCGGTAAGTGAACAATTAAGAAATTTGTGAATTCAATAGCGACGAAAAAATTATCGTCGGTTGGATGAATGAGATTATCACGTATAGGCAGATGCGGTCTCGCGGGGGTAATGAATTTTTATCGAGACAAAAAATCTGACTAATCAACTTTCATTCAAGGGATCGCGGAGATAGCATTTGCTGTTCTTGGCAGCCGCGCCGGCGAGGCGTGCCGGGTGGCCGCGGTGGCGCCGAGTCCGAACTGCGCTGGTCGATCGACGCCGTTGGTGTGCATCGATGTTTCTCATCACGCGACTCTTGGGAAGTGCGGCGCTAGTTGCCGGTCAAGTTCCGGGCGCAGGAATTGCCGCATTGGCGCTTTCGTGTGCGGCGAGCTTTTTGCTATGTCGGTGGTCGTCATTTTTTTTAGCTGGAAGATATTTTATGCCTCTGATGGAAAAAATTAATATGAAAAATAATCGTCGAATTCGCAAGCAGCTGGGTCAGGGGATGACCGAGTACATCATTATTGTTGCGCTGATCGCCGTGTCGGCGATTGCGGTGTATTCATTCTTCGGCAAGACGGTGCGCAATCAGACTGCGGGTCTCGCAATCGAGCTGTCCGGCAAGAGTGCCAGTGGGAACATCACCTCGGCGCAGAAGGCCGCGCAAGAAGCTGGGCAGGAGGCGGACACGACCAAGGGCCTCGGCAGCTATGACAACGAGAAGATCACCAATTCGGGTGGCAACTAGCACACGCTGTCTGTCATAAGCGATGGTGTTCCGTACCTTTCGTGCCTGTTCGGGTGAAGTAGTGCCTGCCCGCGAGAGCGGGCAGGCACTCGTTCCGGCATTGCTGTTTCTGGTCGTGGGCGGCGTTGCACTCAACCTTGCGTTCAATTCGCTCCAGCTGACCAGTGCAAAGATCAAGTTGCAGAATACGGCGGACGCGGGGGCGTACGCGGTTGCGTTGATGCAGGCGCGCGACTACAACTTTTCCGCGTATACCAATCGCGCCATGGTTGCAAATCAAGCCGCAGTCGCGCAGATGGTCAGTCTGAAGTCATTCGTCGACATGCTCGACGAACATGTTGCACCCAGCTCGCGTTCCGATCGTTTGGCGGATCAATACAGCGGTGGCGCGGATGACTGGTTCATGAAAAAGAGCCGGGCGAGAGAAATGATTCATCCGGTGCGGCAGCGTCTGGATGCCGATCTTCTCGGTATGGCGCGCAATCTCGACACGATCATTGCGGCGCTGAGCAGCGCGCAGCGTGCGTACCACGAAGCAACGCTTGCCGGTGCGCCCAACCTCGCCGACGAGATCGCACGTGCGAACGAACCCAATACGCGCGTCGTGCGCGGATCGTTCGACGATCAGCTATCGCGAACGGAATTCGCCGCGTGGCGGACGCATTCGACAACGTTCGACCCGCGTGCGGGCTACGACGATCGGTTTGCCGAAGTCGTTGCTGACGCCCGCACGCTCGGCGACTTTGTGCGCAGTCGGCCGGTGGAAGAGTTTGGAAGCGGGTTTGTGCCGGGATGCTGGGGAAGCGTAGGTCGTCGTTCGCGGATGGATGGCGGCACGCAATTGCGGCCCGATCGCCGTGGGTGGCAGGCCATCGATGGCGCGATGACGCGCGTCTGGACCGCACACGACTGCATCGAGATTCACACGGAATGGGTATGGGTCGAGGATGCGCCGGCTGAGAGCGGGGTGAGTGGCGAACTACCGGTGTCCAAGGGGCACTGGGAGGCCCGGGAAGTGACGATTGTCAAGGCAGGCATCGATGACACGAGTACGGAAGGCCGAGCGGGCGCAGGGAACGGCAATGCGATGAGCTATCAGAGCTGGTATGGCTATGGCGGGTACCTGAATTTCGGCTATCCAAGCAGTTCACCAGGATGGGTATCGTCGGCAATGCGATCGCAGTACGCAGCGGGGCCGGGCGTGACGATGAGCATGAATGGCGGTTTGCAACCCTATCGGGATCTGGCTGGACAAGGCGTGGCGAGCGCCGCGCCACGCATCACGATTCGCTTGGCACGCGAACAGGGCTCGACGATAAGCGATTCGCGCCTGCTCGGCGGCGGGCGGCTCGCGCTCTCGCACGATCTGCGCCCGCTAATGGCCGTCGCCGCCGGGGAGGCATATTTCGTGAGGCCGGACGAGAATGGGCTGCGGTCTATCTACGGATTGCTGCGTTACCCGTCCAACTGGTCGCGCACTGACCGGCGAGCCGAGTATCCGAGCTTATTCAGTCCGTACTGGGAAGCGCGCCTGGCGGCGGTTCCGGAGGAAGCGCGGGCCAGAGTAGGGGATGCGCGGGCGAGTGGAGGGGGGCGATGAGCCGTCGGTACAGGTGGCCTTCCGTGCGCCGTCAACACGGGCAGGCGATGGTCGAAATGGTCGCCGGGCTCGGGCTGGTGTTCATCGCCGGGCTTCTCGCGATGGCGATGCTCGGCAAACTTAACGACGTGCGTAACAAGGTGCTGGTTGGCTCGCGCTACGTTGCATGGGAGCGCACGGTATGGACGAATCCGGACGACGCGGGCACGGGCTCCGACAGCTGGTGGTACCAGAAATTCGGCGCGGGTGCGCAAACCGTGACCAAAACGGACGACGTGCTGTTGAACGAGTTCCTTGCGCGGGTCGTTGCGCCGCGTCGCACGTCCTTGTCAAGCAGCGACGGCAGTGTCGCGCTGTCGGCGGAGTTGCCGGCCGCGTGGCGCGACCCAGGTGGCGCGGCGTTCGTCGAATCGGCGCGCGACATCGCGGTATCCACGCGCGCGACCGATCGACTGACTGCGGGCACGACGAAGCTCGCAAACAAGACGATCGGCGTCTATCAGTCGCCGCGCGTGCGCCAGGAGGTGGCATTGCAGATGGCGTCGCGCACGGCTCAGGACGGGCGAGTATCGGTGCATGTCGGATTGCGCGGCGAGAGCGCAAAGCGGCTGTGGCCGTCGCTCGCGCAGCTGACGTTCCAGGACACGACCACGCTCGTGACCAATACCTGGACACCGGATGGCAGGCTCGGCTTGGTGTCGGCGATCGGGCCCGAGGTGGCGGCGCCGGCGGCAAAGCTCGACGCGATGCTCCAGACGCGTGATCGGCAGACGCTCGTCAAGGCCATGGACGGTGTAGGCACCGTGCTGGGGCCGGCGTACTTCAAGCCGGGCCGAATCGAGGCAGACGTGGTGCCTGCGGGGGTGCTGAAGTGAGTGCGGCGTCATGGTGGCGGTGCTGGGTGCTGGTGGGCACCGTCTGGGCGGGAACGCACGCGAGCGCGCAGACCTGCGACCGAATGCCGGTGCCTGCGGCTCGCGCGCAGTCGATCGGCGGCGACATGCTGTTGAACGGCATGCCGGCCGCGGTCTGGGCGCTGACGTTCGACATGACGGTCGAGCAGGTCGAGCGCGCGTTCCGCGCCTATTGGGAGCGCGCGGAATTGCCAGCGATCGGGATGTCGGGCCCGCGCGGCCGGACGATGAGCGGGCTCGACGGCGTTTGCCAATACGTGCTCGAACTGCCGGCCGGCCAGCACGGCGACACGACCCGCGGCGTCCTGAGCGTGATGCAGCTCGACTCTGCCGGGGCGCGGAATGCAATTCCGGTGTCGGTTGCTGCACTGCCGGCCGGCCGTGTTCTGTCCGACCTCGAAAGCCGCGATCCCGGGCGAGCGGGACGCACATGGGTGATCGCGTTGCCGGGTCGCGCCGACGAGCATGCCGCGCGCTATCGCGACGCGCTGGTGCGTGCCGGATGGCGGACGATGTCGAGTACGACGGTTGCGCAGTCGAACGTGCGGCGTGCGCCCGATGTCGGGCTCGCGATGCAAAAGGGTAGGTACAAGCTGGACGCCGTGTTTTCCGGACAGGCTGGACAAGCCACGGCGGTGATCAATGTGATGGAGAGTGGTTGATATGCAACGTTTGACTGGCCGCATGCGGCGTCAACGCGGCCAAGCCTACGTGGAGTACTTCGTGGTCGCTGGATTGATTATTGCAGGACTCGTCGTGGGCGGCGATACGTCGGTCATGAATACGCTTCTGGTCGCGATGAAGTCGTTCTTCGGCGCATACAGCTATGCGTTGTCATTGCCCTAAGCGCGTCAGGATAGTCCAGTGATATTCAGTCGAATCAACTATCGTTCGCTGTTTGCGAACACTTGGCTGCTGGTCAGCATTGCCGTGATCACAGCGGGCGGCATCACCTGGATGACGTACCGCTACATCACGGCCAGCGAGGC
The DNA here is from genome assembly GCF_001718335.1 of Burkholderia territorii. Classification (NCBI taxonomy): domain Bacteria; kingdom Pseudomonadati; phylum Pseudomonadota; class Betaproteobacteria; order Burkholderiales; family Burkholderiaceae; genus Burkholderia; species Burkholderia territorii. Next base: position 528,287 of record NZ_CP013367.1, on the reverse strand, counting down.
CCGCATAAAGGCCGAGGCCGAGACACGTCATCAGGGGCGCGGCATCTCCGTGGTCGTGCCGCGTGCCGACGTACCGGCCGGTACGCCGCTGACGAGCGACGTGTTCGTTGCTCGCGACATTCCGGCGGATCTCGTCTATGACGATATGCTGCGCGCGGCCGATTTCAACCAGTTCCGGCTCGCGACGCTCGTCAAGCCAGTCAGGCGCGGGCGGGCGTTGCGCGCGCAGGATATTGATGCGCTGCAGGCGCGCGACTTCTCGGACATCCTGCCGTCCGGCACGCGCGCGCTCACTTTGCAGATCGACACGGTCAATTCGACCGATGCGATGCTGCGTCCCGGCAACCACGTGGATCTCTACTGGATTGGCCAGAACCCGGATTCGACGATGAGCGGCGGCAACGACGCGGCTGGCGGCGCACAGTCCATTCTGCTATTGATGCCGGATGTGCTCGTGCTCGCGACCGGCAACGATGTGCGACCGCGCGACGCAGGCGAGGCAGCGCGAGACATGGCCGACGGCGCGCAGCGCGAAAGCTACGCGACGGTCACGTTACAGGTGCCGGTCGCGGAGGCCGCACGCATCGTGCTCGCGCAGAAGGTCGGCATGTTGCGCCTGATCCTCCGTAACAGCGAGGATCGTGCCGCGCCGCCGCCGAAGCGGCTTGATGAACCGGGATTGTTCGCGGCCGCGCCGGACGGTGCCGTCGCAGAAAGCGACGTCGTCGAAATCATCACCGGCGGCAGAGGTAGCGCGACGTTGTCGCGGATCGCTGCGTCGCCGGCCGATGCCGGTATCCCCGGCAGCGCGCCAGTGCCGGCTCCGGTGTCGAAGCCGGCCGCACGGCCCCGGGCGGCGAGCGGAGCCTATCAGCAGGCAAACGCGCTTGCAGACCGCCTGCAAGCCGAAATGGGTGCGTCCAGCGCGCCGCGGTAACGTTCGAGAACGCAATACGGGTTGTTCATGAAAGTCATAGATTGTGCGGCGGAGCGCCGCAGCAGGGTGTTGTCGTGCGCATTGGCCGGCGTGCTTGCTGCCCAGGGCATGCCACAAGCGTTCGCCGCGCCACGTATCAACCACGAGGAGCACGTCGCGCCGGCGCGTGCCGCCGTACTCGATTTGTATCGCGGCGAGATCCGGATGATCGACGTACCGAGCCAGATCAAGCGCATCGCGATCGGTGACGGCACCTTGGTGACGGCCAACGTTGTCGATGGCCGGTTGATGTTGCTGGCGGAGAAGCCCGGCATCACGTCGCTCGTCGTCTGGACGACGAACGGCGTCGCGGTGAATACGACGGTGCGCATCGCGAAGGGCAACGTGCACGAAACCGCCGCGCAGCTGCGCCGGGTCCTGGTCGGTGTCCCCGGCGTGCAGGTCGTGGAATCCGGCCCGAACATCGTGCTGACCGGCACGGTGCACCGCGACATGCTCGGCCGCATCAAGGCAGCGACCGTCGACGTGCCGAATCTGCTCGATGCGACGATCGTCGATGAGGGCGATGCGCTGAAGAAGACGATCCACTTCAAGGTGCAGATCATGGAACTCACGCGGAATGCGCAGGAGAACCTCGGCATTCAGTGGGACCAGAAAATTGCCGGGCCGCAGGCGGGTGCGCAAGGGTTCATCGGAAGCCAGGCCGCCACGGCGGCGGGCATGGTTTTCGCGGGAATATCGACGAAGATCACGTCGATGATCAACCTTATGGTCAACAACGGCGATGCCTACGTGCTGGCGGCCCCCGAGCTCAATACGAAGAGCGGCGGCACGGCGAGCTTCCTCGCGGGCGGGCAGGTGCCGATTCCGCGCGCCGGCGCGCTGGGTACGACCGACGTCGAATACAAGGACTACGGGATCAAACTGAATATCAAACCGGTCGTCGACGCGAACAACGTGATCTCCGCGCAGATCGACACCGAGATCAGCCAGATCGATCCATCCGTGTCTTATGGCGGCTACCCGGGCTTTCTGACGCGTAGCGCGCGATCCGATATCTCGTTGCGAGCGGGGGAGACCATGGCGATTTCCGGCCTGATCAATGCGGACGCGATTGGTAATGCGAGCCGCGTGCCCTTTCTCGGGCGGCTACCGATCATCGGGCGCCTGTTCAGGTCCGACGAGTTTCGTTCGAAGCGCAGTGATCTCGTGATCCTGGTCACGCCGCTCATCTCGGATCCGACGCTCGCACCGAATACGGACATGCTCGCGCGCGCCAACCTTATCAACCGCGGATTCCACGACAAGCACGGCGATCCGAGTCCGCTTGCCGACGATTCGCGCGGCTCGAACGGCACGCTGAATCCGATCGGGCCGACCCGGCCGCAGCAGTTCGGCCCCGTTCGAGTGCAGCCGGCACCGTTACATGCTGCGCCGGGCGGCGACGAGGCGGGCGCATCGGGGCCGGCCGGGCGCGGCGACGGTAGCGCCGACGCCAGGCCGACTTCGGCCGATACGGCGGACGAACGAGCGACGACGGGCGAGCGGGACTTAAAGAACGCGCGGGGCGACTTCGACACGAAGGACGAGGCCGCGCGTCCTGCGCGGCCGTTGCACACAATTCTCGCAACGCCGGTGACGTGGCGTCCGGCAGTGCCGGCTTCCGCTGTCGATGCAGAGGCGCCCGGCCGCGCGGCGGCTGCCGGTGCGCCGTGACGACCGCTCGAAAGGAGAGAACGTTATGCTGAGTTTGCAAGTACAGGCCCGTCACGGCGCGCCGCGGATCGTGCAGGTCGAGGATGTCTGCACGATCGGCAAGTCACCGGATTGCGACATCGTGGTCAAGGGGATGCTGATCGGCCGAATCCAGGCCCGCATCGCGCTACACGGCAACGCGTGGTATCTCGAGGATCAGGGCGGGATCGTCACCACGCTCGTCAACGGCTCACCGGTCGAGAATTTCGGTCCACTGACGGATGCCGACGAAATCGAGGTAGGAACGACGAGGATTCGCGTGGTGACGGAGACGCAGCCCCGTGCAGCTGGTGGTGCGCCGGACGCTCCGGCGCAACCCACGGCCGCGACAAGCCAGGAAGCCAAGCCACAGGCCGCGCCATCCTCACAAGCGAGACCGGCGGCCGATGCCGCCCCCGTGCTCGACGCAGACTCGCCGTCGTCCACACGTGCCGAGCGGCGGGACCGGCGCCCGGCGCGTCGCGCGTCAGCCGCGCCGGATCAACGGACGTCGTCGATCAACAGTCGTGCCGGCATCGAACTGCGAAAGCAGGTGCATATGCGCCTGATCGCCGAGTTCGATCTGCGCCGTCTCAACGTCGCGAGAATGGACGAGGATGAATTGCGGCGCACGGTGGGCAGCGCGCTCGACGAGATTCTGAACGGAGATCCGAGCTTCCGGTCGCCCGACGTGTCGCTCGATGCGTTGCGAAAGAGTGTATTCGACGAAGTGATCGGGCTGGGGCCGCTCGAGGAGTTGATCGCCGATCCGGACGTCAGTGAAATCATGGTGAATTGCCACGACGAGATCTTCATTGAGCGGCGTGGCAAGTTGACGCGGTCGCCGGTGATCTTCACCGACGATCGTGCGGTGCTCGGTGCGATCGAACGCATCGTCGCGCCGATCGGACGCCGCATCGACGAAAGCTCCCCGATGGTCGACGCGCGTCTGTCGGACGGATCCCGTGTCAACGCGGTGATTCCGCCGCTCGCGCTGAAAGGGCCGAGCATGACGATCCGAAAATTCTCGCAGCGCAAGTTGACGGGCGAGGACCTGATCGATTTCGGCTCCATGTCGGCGGATATGCTCGAGTTCCTGCAAACGGCCGTCGAGCAGCGTGCGAACATCATCATCTCGGGCGGCACGGGGTCGGGCAAGACCACGCTGCTCAACGTGCTGTCGAGTTACATTCCGGATGATGAGCGGATCGTGACGGTCGAAGACGCAGCAGAGCTTAAGTTGTCCCAACCGAACCTCGTGTCGCTGGAGGCGCGTCCGCCGAACATGGAAGGCAAGGGCGCGGTCCATATCAGGGATCTCGTGAAAAACTGCCTGCGGATGCGTCCCGACCGGATCGTGGTGGGCGAATGCCGTGGCGGCGAAGCGCTCGACATGCTGCAAGCGATGAACACCGGCCACGACGGTTCGCTCACGACCGCGCACGCGAACTCACCGCGCGACTGCATCGCGCGACTTGAAGTGATGACGCTGATGGCCGGTCTGGACTTGCCGGTACAGGCTATCCGCGAGCAGATTTGCTCGGCCGTCGACATCATCGTCCAGCAGACGCGCTTCTCGTGCGGCTCCCGGCGCGTCACGTATGTGACGGAGGTGAGCGGAATGGAGTCGGGCGTGATCCAGCTGCAGGACGTGTTCGTATTCAAGCAGGACGGGTTTGGCGAGGACGGCAAGGTGCAGGGCACGTTCCGCCCGACTGCTTACGTCCCCGACTTCTACCAGGAGCTGATCCGCCGGCGCATTCCGGTCGATACGACGATATTCACCGGCGGCGCGGAGCTCACGCACCCATGAACATCGTCGTGCTGCTCGCGGCCGTGTTCGCCGGGCTTGCGATTTTCCTGGTCGTGGCGATCAAGCTCGGACGGCGTGCCGTCACCACGCGCTCGAAGCGCGTGGTCAACGAGCTCGAGGCATCGCTTGCGGAGGCATTCGTGTTGGCGAACCGGCAGCGCGTCGCCTTTCTGTCGCTGCTGGGCATCGTCCTGCTGCCGTTGCTTGCCTATCAGCTGTTCGACAGCGTGTTCTTCGCAGGCCTCGGGCTCGTCGTGGCGCTGATGGCGCCGGGCCGCGTGTTCGCGGTCATGCGCAAGCGGCGCACCGCACAACTCGAACGCCAACTGCCGGACGTATTGCTGATGATGGCCGGCGCATTGCGCGCGGGAGCAAGCTTCGCGGTCGCGCTCGAAAGTGTCGTGTCCGAATCGCCGGCGCCGATTTCCCAGGAGCTTGAACTGCTCGTACGAGAGCTGCGTCTCGGCATCGATCTCGACATCGCCATGCAAAACATCGAGAAACGCATTCCGGTGCCCGATTTCCTGATGGTCACGGCGGCCGTCACCATTTCACGTGAAGTGGGAGGGAACCTCGCGGAGGCCCTCGAATCGGTCGCACGGACGCTGGGTGCGAAGTTGCAGATGGAAGGCAAGATCCGTGCGCTGACGTCGCAGGGCCGGATGCAGGGCGTGGTGATGACGTTGCTGCCGGTCGGGCTCATGTTCGTGCTCGACTTCATGGAGCCGGAGGCGATGGCCCCTCTGTTCCACGAACGGATCGGGTGGATGACGCTCGGCGTGATCGGGGTGATGGAGTTCCTCGGTTACAAGGCGATTGCCAAGATCACCAATATCGACGTATGAGCCGGGCGTGCCGCGTCGTCATCTGGGAGTGAAGTGATGATTCTGTTTATATCGACGCTCATCGGATTCGGTGCGATGTTCGTGTTGTTCTTGCTGACGCGATCTGCCTTGCAAGTGCAACAGGCAGTGCCGAAAGAGGACCGTGCGTATCTCGACCCGTTGCCAAAGGGGTTGAGGGTCATCTGGCCGCTCGTCAATGTCGTCGAGCACTGGATGGGCGACCGTCTCGGTACCGCCTACGTTGAGCAGGTCGATCTGCAATTGCGGCTTACGCCCCTGATTTTCCTGATGTCGGCGCGTCAGTTCGTGGCGCTGAGCATCGTGTCGGCCGTCGTCGCGACATCGGTAGTGCTGTTCGCGATGGTGGCGCTCGGGGTGTTTTCTCTCCTTGCGCCGCCCATTGCCGCGCTCCTGGGTTATTACTATCCGCGCATCTGGATGCGCGACGTACGGCGCGCGCGGATCGCCGCGATCCAGAAGCAGCTGCCGGTTTACCTGGACTTCATGACGCTCGCGGTCGAAGCTGGCCTCAACATCAATGGCGCGATTCAGAAGGCGGTCGAAAAGGGGCCGGACGGGCCGCTGCGGCGTGAGTTTGAACACGTGCTGCGCGACCTCAAGTCCGGTTTGAATCGCGCCGATGCGCTGCGTCGCTTCGATGAGCGGCAGGGGATCAAGGAGATCACCAATCTGGTTGGTGCCGTGATTCAAGCCGAGCGTATGGGCGCGGGTCTCGCGAGTACGTTGCGTTTCCAGTCAGAGCAACGGCGCGCGGAGCGCTTCCAGCGTGCCGAGAAGCAGGCGATGGAAGCGCCTGTCAAGCTCGTGTTTCCGTTGATGGTGTTCATATTTCCCGTGACGTTCGTCGTGCTCGGGTTCCCGATCGCGATGAAGTTCATGCAAGGAGGATTTCTGTGAGGCAACGCGTACTTGTCGTGGGAGGCCGAGTAACCAGCGTGCGCGTGGCGGTTACGGAATCGGCGCGCGAGCGTATGCAGGGCCTGCTGGGGCGCGATGCGCTCGGCGCCGACGAAGCATTGCTGCTTGCGCGATGCGCGGCCGTGCATACCTTCGGGATGCGCTTTGCGATCGACGTGTTGTTCGTGAGCCGGACAAACCGGGTCGTCGCCGTCCATCGTGGAGTGCGCGCGGGCCGCATCCTGATGCACTGGCGCGGCGCGAAGACGCTCGAGATGGCGTCCGGTGCCGCCGCACGTCATGGGGTCGGCGTCGGCATGGACCTAGAGTGGGATGCGTGACGCGATGGCGATTCGTCTTAAACGTGCGCGTGAGCGCGGTCAGTCGCTCGTCGAGTTCGTGATCGTTGCACCGGTATTGTTGTTCTTCTGCTTCGGCCTGCTGCAATACGCATTGATGTATCAAGCCAAGGCGACGCTTGATTCGGCGGCGTTGGAAGCCGCGCGCGAGGGCGCGGTCAACCATGCCGAACTCGCGCCGATGCAACGCGCGCTCGCGCGCGGCCTTGCGCCCCTTTACTCACACGAAGCGAGCGCTGAAGGTGCTGAAAATGCGCTCGCGCGCGCCAGGGAGGATGTGCTGGCGCATGCGCGGATCGCGATTGTCAATCCGACGCGCGCGCAACTAGACGATTTCGGACAGGCCCGCTACGACCCGCAGACGCGCAAGACGGTCGTTGAAATTCCGAACGATCTGCTGCGCTATCGCCGGACGGAAATCGGCCGCGCGTCGGGCGCAGACATCCAAGACGCCAACCTGCTGAAGATTCGCGTGCACTACTGCTATGACATGGTCGTGCCGTTCGTGAATCGCGCTGTGTATTACGCGGTCAACGGGATCGGAGCGGTGTCGCGCGACGGCCTGTCACCGACCGAGCCCGTCGATTCGAACCAGGATCCGTACGGTGCGCCTGTCACGCCGGACTTCATGTGCAGGCGCAAGCTTGAGGACGGGCGCGCGACGGGGCGCTGGCCGATCGCATTGGAGTCGGAAGTCGTCGTGCGGATGCAGTCGGCCTATCGCGGTGCGGTCGGACAGGTCATGGATCGATGAGCGCGCCGCATGCATGGCGGCTTCTCCCGCATAGGCAGGGTGCGCGGCCGGTCGGTGCGCTGTGTCGGGGCTGCGTGGCGGTTGCGATGATCGCCGTGGCTCCGCCGGCGGCTGCCGCCGGCGACGTAAGGGCGCACGGCGTAGCGATGATCTTCGGCGGAGCGCGAATGTCGGCGGCGCCGGGCACTGCCGCGCGACGCGGCGTGGTGCTTACGTTCGCGGTCGCCGGCGCGCAGCCGAGGACGATGGTGACGGCTTACGCACACCGGCGCATGTTGGCCCTGGCGCCGCTCGTGGCGGAGATCGCGCACGCGTTTCGGCTGGACGCGGCATTGTTGATGGCGGTCATCCACGCCGAATCGGCGGGCGATCGGCGCGCAGTTTCACCCAAGGGCGCGACCGGCCTGATGCAGTTGATGCCGGCCACGGGCGCGGAATACGGCGCGACCGATCTGTTCGATGCGCGGCAGAACATTGTGGCCGGTGCCCGTTTTCTGGGCGACCTGCTGCAACGTTATGGCTCGCGCGATCTCGCGCTGGCCGCCTTCAATGCGGGCGCGGGGGCCGTCGATCGCTACGGCGGCCGCATCCCGCCCTACGACGAAACGAGACGCTACGTCGTGAGGGTCAATGGCCTGTATGCACGCTATGCGTACGCAGACGAGGCGTTGACGCAGGCGGTGCAGTGAAAATCTGACTAGTCAGATTGGTTCGTGCGTTGCGAGCGGAGATACTGCCGCAAGCATCCATTTCCAGTCGCGTATGCGGCGTAACGGAGACCACGACCAGTCATTCGATTCGTGCAATGAGCAGAAGATACTCTATTCCTTATGGACGCGGCCCGCGGGCTGCAAGCGTCCCCGTCGCGGCCGAAAAGCGCATGCATGCGCTGGCCAACGAATTTCGTGCGGCGATGGCCGCATGCCATTACGGCGCGGCGCGCCGTCTCGCCGAGCGCGCGCTCGCGATTGCGCCGGGCAACCCGACCGTGCTGGGCGATTACGCACTGTGCCTGATGCGCGAAGGGCGCCATGATGCGGCCTACCGCGTCTATCGAGGCATCGAGGCGCTGCCGCCGACGCGACAGAACCTCGTCTCTCCGACCTGGATAGACGGATTGGCCGAGGTATGTGGTTGGTTGCAGAAGCCCGATGAGCTGCGTCATTACGGATATCGGTCGCTCGCGGCCGCGGATGCCCGTTTTTCTGTCAATCGTCGCTGGGCGGTGCCCGTTGCACCGCCGCCGCCCTTCGATGCGAGCGAACCTGCTCGCAACGTGATCGCCTACAGTTTATACGGTGCCGATCCGCGCTACGGCGAGTCGGCCGTGATGAACGTACGAACGGCGGCGGAGTTGTTCCCGGGCTGGATCTGTCGCGTGTACCTCGACGACACGGTGCCTGATCACGTACGAACGCGTCTACGCGATGGAGGGGCGCAGGTGGTGACCGTCGACGCCGTGACCCGCCGTGCAATACCGGGCACGATGTGGCGCTTTCTCGTGCTCGACGATCCGTCCGTGACTCGCTTCATGGTGCGCGATGCCGACGCGCTGCTGTCCGAGCGTGAGACATCGGCGATTGCCGCATGGATCGGCAGCGACCGCTGGTTTCATCACATGCGCGACTACTTCACGCACACGGAGCTGTTGCTCGCCGGCATGTGGGCAGGATGCGGTGGCGTGTTCCCGCCCGTGGCCCAGCTGATGGCCGACTATGTACGGCAACATCCGGATGAGCGCCGCTTTACCGACCAGCACTTTCTGCGTGAAGTCCTTTGGCCGACGATTCGCGACAGCGTGCTGAACCACGATGAACTGTTTGGTTTTCACGACGCCCGGCCGTTTCCTCCGCATCCTCCCGTGCGTTGGCGCACGGCCGAATTTCATGTGGGCAGCAATGCAAGCTACCGGCGAATCGGTGGCCCGAGCGCGCGTGGCGACGGTGAAACGCAGCCCGTCATCATGACCTGCGGGGCAGACGGGCCGCTTCGCTACGACGCGATCATACGCGACGGGCATTGGTCGCTCGATTTGCCGTTCTTCCTGATCGATGCATTCGAGAAGGGCGAGTTGCGCATCGACGTGATGCGCGCGGGCGCGTCCGAACCCGTATAGGAAAATTTGCTCAGGCCGTCGCGGCGGCCGTGATTCGACAGCCGGCCGTCATTGCATGACGCGTCGGCTTTTTTCATGCTCTTATTCCGAGATATTCACGAGAAGATCGGGATCGGGGAAGTTCTTTCAGGATAATAACGGGGAGATTTGATTTACCGTGTTTCGTATTTCGTGAATTGAAAAATTAAGATTTTTCTTGGGATTTTGAGGAATAAATGTAGGATAGCTTGGTAATTTATTGAGGTGCAAGGTAATCTATAAAAATATTTGATTTTCTGACGAGTCAGCTTGATGGCAGTCGGGTTCATGGCAAGAATTGACTGTTGTTTTAGACGTGGATGGTTGTGTCTTCGCTGGGGAAGCGGAACGAATGCCGTTTGCGTCTTTTTTCAATTCATTGGCAAACAATAAAACAAGGAAGCGCTTGTGAGTACTCGTGTTATCAAACTCGCCGTCGTCAGCGGCAAGGCGATCAATAAAACCGTCGAACTGAATCCTGGTGTGGCGGGGGCACCAAAGGTCCTCGAAGCGGTTCCCAACGGAAAATACGTGCTGATCGACGAATCGACCGGGCTGGCACCCCGGCGTGTCACGGTCAAACGCATCGGTAAGGATCTGCATATTGGCCTGGATGGTGCGAGCGCGGACGAGCCGCAGGTCATCATCGAGGATTACTATGGATCGAGCAGCCAGCTGGTCGGCGAAGCAGAGGGTGGCCAGTACTACGACTACGTCGTTTCCTCGAGCGCGGATGGGGGAGCGGAACTGGGTGCGCTCACCGCGAACGTGGATGCGCCGGTCGGACTGAGCCAGTCCGGTCTGGTGCCGGGCTTTGCCGAAACGATGGCGGCTGTGCATGGGGCTGGATCGCTTGGTCTCGGCACGCTGGGCGCGCTAGGCGCGGTATTTGCCGTGCCGGTGGCGGCGTTTGCGGGCGGAATCGCGGCCAGCGCGGGCGGGCGCTCGAGCGGAGATCAGCCGGAATTGAAACAGGAGGACCAGCCTGCTCCGCCCGCTGCACCGTCCCTTACCGGGGTCTACGACGACAATGGCGCCGAGTTGAAGTCGATTCCAGACGGGGGGTATACGGATGACGAGACCCCGGTATTCAAAGGCACTGGGCAGACGGCCGGCGATACGATCGAAATCCGGTTCGGTAACGAAATCGTTGGCCGGACCACCGTCGGCGCGGACGGCACATGGTCGCTTTCGCTCAGCGAACCGCTCTCCAACGGAAACTATACGTTCTCGATCGTCGAGATCGATGCATCCGGTCGTGCCAGCGATTCGATCGATTATTCGCTCACGGTCGACACGTCGCCGCCAAGCCGTCCGCTGATCGACCGCGTGATCGATAACGCCGATCCGCACGTCGGCATCGTCAACCGCCAGGACGTGACGAATGACGATAGGCCGACGATCGAAGGGCGCGGCAAGATCGGGTCGATTATCTACATTTACGACAACGGCGGCACGACGCCGATCGGCAGCGTTGCTATCGGCGACAGCGGGACCTGGTCATTCCGGGTACCCGAATCGCTCGCGGACGGCAATCACAGTCTCACCGCGAAGGCGGTGGACCGCTTGGGCCGCGAGAGTGCGCCTTCGCGTGCATACGAGATTGCCGTCGATACGACGCCACCCGAGCAACCGACGATCGGCGAGGTCGTCGATCATGTCGGACCGATTCAGGGGGCGCTGGACAATCATAGCTCGACTGACGATCCGAATCCGGCGCTGTCGGGTAATGCCGAAGCGGGTTCGATCGTGACGATCTACGACGGTGACACGAAGCTCGGCTCAACCGTTGCCGACCAGGAGGGACATTGGTCATTCACTCCGAGCCAGCCGCTCGCGGACGGTGAGCACGTACTGACGGTGCGCGCAGAGGACAAGGCGGGCAACACGAGCCAAGCGAGCGACCCGTTTACGATCGACGTCGACACCACGCCACCGGCCAAGCCGACTATCACGGACGTGATCGACAACACCGGTGACGTGACCGGGCCGTTGGAGCCGCACGATACAACCGACGACGCGCGGCCGGAAATCAAGGGGAGCGCTGAAGCACAGAGTGTCGTGCTGATCTACGACACGGTCTTCGGCAAACAGGTGTTGCTCGGCAGTGTGCGCGCAGATGCGGACGGCCATTGGTCGTTCCGGCCGCCATCGCCGCTGCCGGAGGGCGACCACGAACTGAGCGCGATCGCGCGCGACGCTGCGGGTAATGAGAGCGAGCTCAGCGACGGCTTCGACTTTACGCTGCAGATCGGAGGCGTGCCGGTTACGCCGTCGATCACGGGCGTGTTCGACGCGGTCGAACCGCAAATCGGCAACGTCGAGAAGTACGGGGTTACGAACGACGCGCAACCGACCGTAACGGGTACCGCGCCTGCCAACAGCATCGTGCGCATCTTCGTCGACGGCAAGATCGTCGCGAGCGTGACAGCTGATGGATTCGGCCGCTGGAACTACCGGCCTGAGACGCCGCTTACGGAGGGCTCGCACAGCTTCTCGGCCTCCGCGCAAACGGCGGATGGCAAGGTGACCCCGTCGACGGGCGACTATTCGATCGTGGTGGACACGGTTGCGCCGGATGCGTCGAAGGACGAGACGCTGCTGGATGACGTTGGTAACGTGACGGGCCCGATCGCGAACGGGGCGACGACGGACGACGCAACGCCGGTATACAGCGGCAAGGCTGAGGCCGGCGCGGTGGTGACGATTTACGACGGCGACAAGGCGATCGGCTCGACGGTGGCGGGACAGGACGGACGGTGGACGTTCCGGCCGTCGGAGCCGCTGTCGGACGGTGCGCATCGACTGTCGACGACGGTGACGGACAAGGCGGGGAACACGAGCGAGCGAGGGGATTCGCACGAGTTCACGGTGGACACCGGCAAGGTGTCGATTGCGCTGGACCAGGTGATCGATCACGTCGGCACGGTGCAAGGTCCGCTGCAGCCGGGGCAGACGACGGACGACCGTCAGCCGGAAGTGACGGGCAAGGCGAAGCCTGGCTCGCTGGTGAAGGTGTACGTGGACGGAGAGGTGGTTGGCTCGGTGCAGGCGGGCAGCGACGGGCAATGGTCGCTGAAGCTGCCGGTGGCGCTGTCGGAGGGGCCGCACGAGATTGCGGCGTCGTCGACGGCGAACGGGGTGGAGAGCGCGCTGACGGAGCCGTTCGAGCTGACGGTGGACGTGACGGCGCCGGATCGGCCGACGATCGAGTCGGCGTATGACGACGTGGGTGCGGTGCAGGGCCCGATCGCGAACCACGGGGTGACGGATGATACGACACCGACGCTAAGGGGCTCGGCGGAGCCGGGCGCGGTAGTGACGATCTACGACGGCGGCAAGGCGATCGGCTCGACCGTTGCGAACGCGGCGGGCGGCTGGTCGTTCACGCCGGGTACGCCGCTCGCGGACGGCGAACATGATTTCACGGTGACGGCGCGGGACGCGGCGGGCAACGAGAGCGGCGCAAGCGAGGTCTACGCGATAAAGGTCGATACCTCAGGGCCTGGCACGGTCGTCATTACGGACGCCTTCGACGACCAGTTGCCGCAAACCGGCTCGGTATCGAACGGCGGATTCACGAACGACACGCGTCCGACGCTGCATGGCACGGCGAAGCCGGGTTCGATCGTGACGATCCGCGATGGCAACACGGTGCTGGGTTCGACCATGACGGACGCGTCGGGCAAGTGGAGCTTCACGCCGGACTCGGCCCATGCGCTGACGGAGGGCAAGCATGCGCTGACTGCGCAGTCGAAGGACGCGGCTGGCGCGCAAAGCGCGCCGTCGCAGCCGTACGAGTTGAACATCGATTTGACGCCGCCGGGCAAGCCGTCGCTCGAGGAAGTCATCGACAACGTCGGCAACGAGACCGGGCCGCTGCATCCGCACGATACGACCGACGATACGCAGCCTACGCTGCGAGGCACGGCCGAGCAGAACAGCATTGTCATGATCTATGACGTCGCGAACGGCACGAAGGTACTGCTGGGCAGCACGCGGGCGGATGTGGACGGCCACTGGTCGTTCCGGCCCGCTTCGTCGTTACCGGAAGGGACGCACACGCTGTCGGTGATCGCGAAGGATGCCGCTGGCAATGAAAGCGAGCCGAGCGACGGCTTCGATTTCACGCTGCAGGTGGGCGGGGTGCCGAGCGCGCCGTCGATCACGGGCGTGTTCGACGCGGTCGAGCCACAGGTGGGTAACGTCGCGCCGAACGGCGAGACGAACGACACGCGGCCGACGGTGAGCGGCACGGCGCAGCCGGGCCACACCGTGCACGTGTTCGTGGACGGCAAGGAGGTGGGGATCGTCATCGCTGGGGACAACGGCCGCTGGTCGTATCGCCCGGAGACGCCGCTGGCCGAAGGCGAGCACGCATTCAGCGCGAAGGCCGAGTCGCCGGACGGCAAGATGAGCCCGTCGACGGGCGACTATTCGATCGTGGTGGACACGATTGCGCCGGATGCGTCGAAGGACGAGACGCTGCTGGATGACGTTGGTAACGTGACGGGCCCGATCGCGAACGGGGCGACGACGGACGACGCAACGCCGGTATACAGCGGCAAGGCTGAGGCCGGCGCGGTGGTGACGATTTACGACGGCGACAAGGCGATCGGCTCGACGGTGGCGGGACAGGACGGACGGTGGACGTTCCGGCCGTCGGAGCCGCTGTCGGACGGTGCGCATCGACTGTCGACGACGGTGACGGACAAGGCGGGGAACACGAGCGAGCGAGGGGATTCGCACGAGTTCACGGTGGACACCGGCAAGGTGTCGATTGCGCTGGACCAGGTGATCGATCACGTCGGCACGGTGCAAGGTCCGCTGCAGCCGGGGCAGACGACGGACGACCGTCAGCCGGAAGTGACGGGCAAGGCGAAGCCTGGCTCGCTGGTGAAGGTGTACGTGGACGGAGAGGTGGTTGGCTCGGTGCAGGCGGGCAGCGACGGGCAATGGTCGCTGAAGCTGCCGGTGGCGCTGTCGGAGGGGCCGCACGAGATTGCGGCGTCGTCGACGGCGAACGGGGTGGAGAGCGCGCTGACGGAGCCGTTCGAGCTGACGGTGGACGTGACGGCGCCGGATCGGCCGACGATCGAGTCGGCGTATGACGACGTGGGTGCGGTGCAGGGCCCGATCGCGAACCACGGGGTGACGGATGATACGACACCGACGCTAAGGGGCTCGGCGGAGCCGGGCGCGGTAGTGACGATCTACGACGGCGGCAAGGCGATCGGCTCGACCGTTGCGAACGCGGCGGGCGGCTGGTCGTTCACGCCGGGTACGCCGCTCGCGGACGGCGAACATGATTTCACGGTGACGGCGCGGGACGCGGCGGGCAATGAAAGCGACGCAAGCCAGTCGTTCAACGTCACCGTCGATACGTCGGCGCCGGCCAGACCGTCGATTGTGGAAGTGATTGACAACGTCGGCAACGAGACCGGGCCGCTGCATCCGCACGATACGACCGACGATACGCAGCCTACGCTGCGAGGCACGGCCGAGCAGAACAGCATTGTCATGATCTATGACGTCGCGAACGGCACGAAGGTACTGCTGGGCAGCACGCGGGCGGATGTGGACGGCCACTGGTCGTTCCGGCCCGCTTCGTCGTTACCGGAAGGGACGCACACGCTGTCGGTGATCGCGAAGGATGCCGCTGGCAATGAAAGCGAGCCGAGCGACGGCTTCGATTTCACGCTGCAGGTGGGCGGGGTGCCGAGCGCGCCGTCGATCACGGGCGTGTTCGACGCGGTCGAGCCACAGGTGGGTAACGTCGCGCCGAACGGCGAGACGAACGACACGCGGCCGACGGTGAGCGGCACGGCGCAGCCGGGCCACACCGTGCACGTGTTCGTGGACGGCAAGGAGGTGGGGATCGTCATCGCTGGGGACAACGGCCGCTGGTCGTATCGCCCGGAGACGCCGCTGGCCGAAGGCGAGCACGCATTCAGCGCGAAGGCCGAGTCGCCGGACGGCAAGATGAGCCCGTCGACGGGCGACTATTCGATCGTGGTGGACACGATTGCGCCGGATGCGTCGAAGGACGAGACGCTGCTGGATGACGTTGGTAACGTGACGGGCCCGATCGCGAACGGGGCGACGACGGACGACGCAACGCCGGTATACAGCGGCAAGGCTGAGGCCGGCGCGGTGGTGACGATTTACGACGGCGACAAGGCGATCGGCTCGACGGTGGCGGGACAGGACGGACGGTGGACGTTCCGGCCGTCGGAGCCGCTGTCGGACGGTGCGCATCGACTGTCGACGACGGTGACGGACAAGGCGGGGAACACGAGCGAGCGAGGGGATTCGCACGAGTTCACGGTGGACACCGGCAAGGTGTCGATTGCGCTGGACCAGGTGATCGATCACGTCGGCACGGTGCAAGGTCCGCTGCAGCCGGGGCAGACGACGGACGACCGTCAGCCGGAAGTGACGGGCAAGGCGAAGCCTGGCTCGCTGGTGAAGGTGTACGTGGACGGAGAGGTGGTTGGCTCGGTGCAGGCGGGCAGCGACGGGCAATGGTCGCTGAAGCTGCCGGTGGCGCTGTCGGAGGGGCCGCACGAGATTGCGGCGTCGTCGACGGCGAACGGGGTGGAGAGCGCGCTGACGGAGCCGTTCGAGCTGACGGTGGACGTGACGGCGCCGGATCGGCCGACGATCGAGTCGGCGTATGACGACGTGGGTGCGGTGCAGGGCCCGATCGCGAACCACGGGGTGACGGATGATACGACACCGACGCTGAGGGGCTCGGCGGAGCCGGGCGCGGTAGTGACGATCTACGACGGCGGCAAGGCGATCGGCTCGACCGTTGCGAACGCGGCGGGCGGCTGGTCGTTCACGCCGGGTACGCCGCTCGCGGACGGCGAGCATGATTTCACGGTGACGGCGAGGGACGCGGCGGGCAATGAAAGCGACGCAAGCCAGTCGTTCACGATCCACATCGATACGTCGGATCCGGGCACGACCGTTATCACTTATGTCTTCGACGATGTCGAGCCGCAAACCGGCTGGGTGTCGAACGGTGGGTTTACGAACGACACGCGTCCGACGGTGTACGGCACGGCGAAGCCGGGTTCGATCGTGACGATCCGCGATGGCGACACGGTGCTGGGCTCGACCATGACGGACGCATCGGGCAATTGGAGCTTTACGCCGGATTGGGCCCATGCGTTGGCGGAGGGCCGGCATGATCTGACCGCGCAGTCGAAGGATTCGAGCGGAACGATGAGCGACGTTTCGCCATCGTTCGTGGTCAACGTCGACACGACGCCGCCTGACGCGCCCGTGATTGCCGACGTGATCGACAATTTCGGCGATGTGACCGGTTCGGTGCATCCGGGTGAAACGACCGACGACCGGCGTCCGACGCTGAACGGTACTGCCGAGCCTGGCAGTACCGTGCTGATCTTCGACCGGGTCAACGGCACGAACGTCTTCTTGGGATCCGTGCACGTCAGCCTCAGCGGCTACTGGTCGTTCCGTCCCGACACGTCGCTCGACAACGGCAGGCACGCATTCCTGGCAAAGTCGACTGACGCGGCCGGCAACACGAGCGCGATCAGCGGCGCCTATGAAATCACGGTGTTGCAGGGCGTGCCGAGCGCGCCGTCGATCACGGGTGTTACCGACGCGGTCGAGCCGCAAGTGGGCAACATCGAGCCGAACGGTGCGACGAACGACGCGCAACCTACGGTGAAAGGTACCGCGCTGCCGGGACAGATCGTGCACGTGTTTATCGATGGCAAGGAGGTCGGCACGACGATCTCGACGGCTGCCGGCCAGTGGTCCTACCGTCCGACGATGCCCTTGCCTGATGGCGAGCATACCTTCAGCGCTACGGCGGAAGGCGCCGATGGTCAGTCCAGCAAACCGACGGGCGACTATCCGATCGTGGTGGATACAATTGCGCCGTCCGCGTCGACCGGCGAGATGCTGATCGACGATGTCGGCCCCGCGACCGGCCCGATCGCGAATGGGGCGACGACGGACGATGCGACACCGACGTATCGCGGCAAGGCGGAGGCGGGTGCGCTGGTGACGATTTACGACGGTGACCAAGCGATTGGCTCGACCGTGGTGAACGCTGACGGCACGTGGTCGTTCCATCCGACCGCGCCGCTCGCCGACGGCGCGCACAGGCTGTCGACGACGGTGACAGACCGGGCCGGCAACGTGAGCGGCCATAGCAAGCCGATCGAGTTTACGGTGGATACGAGCAATGTCGTGGTCGCGATCGACCAGGTGATCGACCACGTCGGGTCGCTGCAGGGGCCTTTGCAGTCGGGGCAGTCGACGGACGACCAACAACCGGAAATCAGGGGCAAGGCGAACGGCGACGCGATCGTAAAGATCTATGTCGACGGACAGTTCGTCACATCGCTCAAGACCGGAGCCGACGGGCGGTGGTCGCTGAAGCTGCCGGTGGCACTGTCGGAGGGGCCGCACGAGATTGCGGCGTCGTCGACGGCGAACGGGGTGGAGAGCGCGCTGACGGAGCCGTTCGAGCTGACGGTAGACGTGACGGCGCCGGATCGGCCGGCGATCGATTCGGTGCATGACGATGTCGGCGTGGTGCAAGGCCGGGTAGAAAACAACGGCTATACGGATGATTCCACGCCGACCCTGAAGGGGCATGCGGAGCGCGGTTCGCTCGTGACCATCTACGACGGGAGCCGCGCAATCGGCTCGACGTTCGCGGATGCGAACGGCAACTGGACGTTTACGCCGAGTCGCCCCCTGACGGACGGTACACACGTGTTCACGGTGACTGCGCGCGATGCGGCAGGCAATACGAGCCAGACAAGCGAGGGCTTCACGCTTCATCTCGATACGTCGGCGCCGAACCCGCCGGTGATCATGGAGGTGATTGACGCTGTGGGCGACGTGACCGGACCGCTGAACCAACACGATACGACCGACGACGCGCAACCTCTGGTGAACGGCACAGCCGAGAAGAACAGCCTGGTGCTGATCTACGACACCGTATTCGGCACGCGGGTGCTGATCGGCAGCGCGCGGGCCGACGCCAGCGGCCACTGGTCGTTCCGTCCGGATGCGCCCGTTGCGCCGCTGACCGACGGTGACCATCACCTGACGGCGGTGGCGACCGACGCGCCAGGCAACGAAAGCGCGCAGAGCGCGGGCTTCGACTTCACGGTCCTGGTGGGCGGTGTGCCGACCGCACCGTCGATCTCGGGCGTGTTCGATGCGGTCGAGCCGCACGTCGGCAACATCGGCCAGTCGGGCGTGACGAACGACCCGAAGGCGACGGTCACCGGCACGGCGCCGGCTGGGCAGATCGTGCACGTGTTTATCGACGCCAACGAGGTAGGGTCGGTCAAGGCGGACGCGAGTGGCCGCTGGTGGTTCCGCCCCGATGCGCCGCTGGCCGATGGCGAACACCGGTGGACGGCGATTGCCGAAACCGAAGGCGGCGAGAAGAGCGTCGAGACCGGGGCATACACGATCATCGTGGACACGACGGCGCCCGCTGCCTCGACGGATCAATCGCTGATCGACGACGTGGGTGCGCTGACGGGAGCGATCACGAACGGCACGGTAACCGACGATGCAACGCCGACCTATGGCGGCAAGGCGGAGCCGGGTGCGATCGTGACGATCTTCGATGGTGACAAGGCGATCGGCTCGACCGTGGTGGAGCAGGACGGGACATGGCGTTTCCATCCGGCCGAGCCGCTCGCCGATGGCAAGCACGCGTTCTCGACGACGGTGACCGATCCCGCGGGGAACACGAGCGAACGCAGCGAGACGACCGAATTCATGGTCGATACGTCAAGTGCGGGCGTGATTGCAATCCACGAGGTGATGGACAGCGTCGGATTGGTACGGGGCGCACTGCAGCCCGGCCAGAGCACGGACGATCGCCAGCCGGTGGTGGACGGTCTGGCAACGCCGAACTCGCTGGTGACGGTTTATGTGGACGGCAAGCCGGCCGGATCGACGTATGCCGATGCCGACGGAGCGTGGAGCCTGAAGCTGCCTGAACTGTCCGAGGGCGCGCACGACATCACGGCGACGTCGACGACGCCGGCATCGGGCGAAAGCAAGCCGACCGAGCCGTTCACGCTGACGGTGGATACGACCGCGCCGGACGTATCGACGAACGAGAAGGTGACCGATCACGTGGGTGCGGTGACGGGGCAGGTCGAAGAGGGCGGCGTGACGGACGATGCGACGCCGGTGTTCAGCGGCAAGGCGGAGCCGGGCGCGGTCGTGACGATCTTCGACGGCGACAAGGCGATCGGCTCGACGGTGGTGGATGCCGACGGCACGTGGCGCTACCGCCCGACGGAGGTGCTGGCGGACGGCAATCACAGCCTGTCGACGACGGTGACCGATGCGGCGGGCAATATGAGCGAACGGAGTCCGTCAATCGGCTTCACCGTGGACACGAGCCACGTCGAGATCGCGATCGGCGAGGTGATCGATCATGTGGGAACGGTGACGGGCGCGCTACAGCCAGGTCAGACGACGGACGACGTGCATCCGGAGGTGACGGGCAAGGCGACGCCGGATTCGCTGGTGAGGGTATACGTGGACGGCAAGGTCGCGGGGTCAGTGATCGCGGGCGCGGACGGCACGTGGTCGTTGAAGATCACGACGGCGCTCACGGAGGGTAGCCATGGCATTACGGCGACGACGACGACGGACGCATCCGGCGAAAGCGTGCATACGGCGCCTTTCGACCTGATTATCGACACGACACCGCCGGCGGTATCAACGAACGAGAAGGTGACCGATCACGTGGGTGCGGTGACGGGCCAGATCGAGGCAGGCGGCGTGACGGACGATGCGGCGCCGGTGTTCAGCGGCAAGGCGGAGCCGGGCGCGGTCGTGACGATCTTCGACGGTGACAAGGCGATCGGCTCGACGGTGGTGGATGCCGACGGCACGTGGCGCTACCGCCCGACGGAGGCGCTGACGGATGGCGATCATAGCCTGTCGACGACGGTGACCGATGCGGCGGGCAATACGAGTGCACATAGCGCGTCGACCGAGTTCACGGTTGACACAAAGGGTGCGGGCGTATCGATCGCGATCGACGAGGTGGTCGACCATGTGGGGACGGTGACGGGCGCACTGCAGCCGGGCCAGACGACGGACGACGTACACCCACAAGTGACGGGCAAGGCGACGCCGGATTCGCTGGTGAGGGTGTACGTGGATGGCAAGGTCGCGGGATCGGTGATCGCGGGCGCGGACGGTGCGTGGTCGTTGAAGCTCGAGACGGCGCTCACGGAGGGCGATCATGCGATCACGGCAACGACGACGACGGACGCGTCCGGTGAAAGTGCGCAAACGGAGCCGTTCACACTCACGGTCGATCTCACGCCGCCGGCGCAACCGACGATCGATGCGGTGACCGACGACGTGGGGGCGCAGCAAGGCACGATCGCCGACGGCGCCTACACCGACGACAAGACCCCCACGCTGTCCGGCAAGGCGGAGGCCAACTCGATCGTCACCGTCTACGACGGCGAGACCGTGCTCGGCTCGACCATCGCGGCGGTGGATGGTACGTGGACGTATACGCCGATCGCACGCCTGACCGACGGTGAGCATGTTTTTACCGTGATCGCGCGGGATGCGGCCGGTAACTCAAGCGAAACGAGCGGTACGTACACCGTGCACGTCGATACGCTTGCGCCAGACAGTCCGAAGCTCGAGCATCTGATGGACGACGTGGGTCCGACCACCGGCGACATGTTCAAGGTCGGCCTGACCGACGACTCAATGCCGATGTTCAGCGGCAAGGCCGAGCCGGGCTCGATCGTGATGCTCTACTCGGACTACGAGGGCGAGAAGTACGTGCTGGGCTCGGCGCGTGCCACGGCAACGGGCGAATGGTCGATCGTGCCGGCAATGGACATGGACGACGGCGTGCATCGCATCACGATGACGGCGACCGACAAGGCCGGCAACGTCGGCGCACCGTCAGAACCGTACCTGCTCGAGGTCGATACGACGGCGCCCGACCAACCGACGATCACGGACATCATTGTGAACGTCGACGGCGTGACCGGGTCGCTCGGCGCGAACGGCGGGACGACGATGGACCATCGGCCGCAGATCGTCGGTCTTGCCGAGGCGGGGGCGACGATCACGGTGATGACGGAACACGGCGGCGTACTCGGCACCACGCATGCGGATGCGACGGGCCACTGGACGTTCATGCCGGATACCGCGCTGGCCGATGGGTCGTATGTGATTTCCGTCACGGCAACCGATGCGGCGGGCAACCCGAGCGCCCGATCGACGAAGGTAACGATCGAAATCGAGCCTTCGCAGGCCGGGTCGGCGTATTCGAACGACGTGGAGGCGTCGACCGATTCGCTGTTTGGCGGCGAGCACGATGTGGCGTCGCATGCGGGCGGTAGCCCGGCGCTGCATGAAGGGCGCGATGCGGCGAATGCCGGCGAGGTGCATGAAGCCTCGCTCGACGTAACGGCTCAGGAATCGCGGACGGTGGCGGCTAACGGGGTGCCCGCGCACGGCGAGCACAGCGTGCTCGCCGTGGACGGTGGTGGCCAGACGCTCGACCTCTCGACGCTGTTGAGCCCCTCCCTGCCCGGTGCAATCGATGCGATCGACCTGTCAGGTTCTGGTGCGAACACGTTGAAGTTGTCGCTTGGTGACGTGCTTCAGCATGGCAGCAAGGACTTGTTCGTCGACGACGGCCGCACGCAACTGATGGTGAAGGGCGACGCGCACGATGTGGTCGATCTGTCCGGCTCGGTCGACGATCACGGCGGCGAATGGATCGCGCACGGCGAGACGATGGTGGATGGTGTCGCGTACGCGGTCTACGAGAACAGCGCGCAGAACGCTGAACTACTCGTACAGCACGGCGTGACCACGCATCTGATGTAAGCGGAGGAGCAGTGCCTCGGGTGAACGGGCCGGCATGCCGGCCCGCGGATCCGGGGCGCTCTTTGCATTTTTTTCTGTATTCCGAGTATCAAGACATTCACATGAGCGTGATCAAGATAACTGTTGCCGGTGACCACGCTGCCATGCGCGTGGTCGATCCCGGTCGCACGGATCCCGTTGCGACGACCAGGATCGAGGCGACGCCGAACGCGCGCTACATCCTTGCCGATGCGGAAACGGGCAAACCCCTGCAGGGCATCACGGTGCAGCGGCACGGCGACGATCTGTTGCTGAGCACGGATGGCAACGTATCGCCGCAGATCGTGATTGAGGATTACTACGGTTCGAGCGGGCAGTTGCTCGCGGCAGGCGAAAGCGGCCAGTACTTCGCGTACGACAACCCCGAGGGCGGCGTGGCCACGCTGGCGGACGGCGAGGCGGCCACGCTTGCCGTACCTGGCGCGGCGGCCGCCGAACCGGGCGCACCGCATGTCAACTGGACCACGTTCGGCCTCGGCGCGTTCGGCATGGCCGCCGCCACGGCAGGCGCGGTGGCCGCGGCGTCGGGTGGCGGTGGCGATGGGGCGGAATCGCCCCGCACCGTGTCCTCAAGCGACGACGCGACGCGGCCACCGGCGCCGGCCATCCGCTATCTGGTTGACGATGTCGAACCCGTGATCGGCTGGGTCGGCAATGGCGGGACGACGAACGATCCGTGCCCGACGGTCGAGGGAACGGGAAAGGTGGCTGGTGACACGATTCTCGTGTACGTGGACGACACGCTGGTTGGTTCGACGACCGTGTCCGCAGACGGCACCTGGTCGTTCCGGCTGGAGGCGAGCAGGCCATTGCCGGATGGAACGCACGGGCTGCACGCGGTCGAGGTGGGCGCCAACGGGCAGTCAAGCGCGGCATCCGAGCGCTTCGAGGTCACGGCGGGGCCGGCCGTGCCGAGTCGTCCGCTGCTCGACTGGGTGATCGACGACGCAGAGCCGCACGTCGGCATCGTGAACCGGGGCGGCGTCACCAACGATGCGACGCCGACGCTCCAGGGGCGCGGCGAAATCGGTACGACGGTCTATCTCTACGACAACGGCGGAAGCGATCCGATCGGCAGCACGATGATCGACGAGCGCGGGACGTGGTCGTTGACGCTCGCGCATCCCATGGAAGATGGAGAACACAGCTTCACGGCTGTTTCGATCAATCGCTTCGGCCATGAGAGTGCTGTATCGCGTGCGTACGCGGTGACCGTCGATACGACGCCGCCCGCGC
This sequence comes from Burkholderia territorii, assembly GCF_001718335.1. Taxonomy (NCBI): domain Bacteria; kingdom Pseudomonadati; phylum Pseudomonadota; class Betaproteobacteria; order Burkholderiales; family Burkholderiaceae; genus Burkholderia; species Burkholderia territorii. Next base: position 504,621 of record NZ_CP013367.1, on the reverse strand, counting down.
AACCAACGATCGATTCCGTATATGACGCCATCGGGCCGGTGCAGGGTCCGGTCGACAACCCCGGATATACAGACGACGCGGCGCCGGTACTGTCGGGCAAGGCGGAGAAGCACACAGTCGTGCGGATTTACGATGGCGACGACGTGCTGGGATCGACCACCACGGACGATCATGGCAATTGGGTCTTCATGCCCGGTTTGCCGCTGGCGGACGGCCGGCACGATCTCACGGCAGTCGCAATGGACGCGGCGGGCAACAGCAGTCTGGCCAGCGAGACCCATACCGTGACCGTCGATACGACGGGACCGGGAACCGTTACGATCGTCGCCGTGATCGACGATGTCGAGCCGCAGACGGGGACGGTCGCGAATGGCGGATTCACGAACGATGTGCGCCCGACCCTGCAGGGCGTCGCGAAGCCGAATGCCGCGGTGACGATTCGGGATGGTGACACGGTGATAGGCACCGCGACGGCGGACGAGTCGGGAACCTGGCGATTCACGCCGGATTCGGCTCATGAGCTGACGGACGGCCCGCACACGCTGACGGCGCAGTCGGTCGATCTGAGCGGACAGCAGAGCGAACCGTCCGGGCTGTACGAGATTGTCGTGGATACGATGCCGCCTGATCAACCAACGGTTGACTCCGTGATCGATAATGTCGGTCCGGTGCAAGGCCCGATCGAGAACAACGGCTATACGGACGACACGAAGCCGGCCTTGTTGGGGCACGCGGAAGCCGGCTCCCGCGTGACGATTCTCGATGGCACCCACGTACTGGGTACCGTGATGGCGGACTTGGACGGCCGCTGGACGTTTACGCTGCAGCAGGCGCTGAGCGAAGGCAAGCATGCCTTTACCGTGGTGGCGCGCGACGCGGCCGGCAATGCGAGCGTCGCGAGCGACGCGTTTGTCGTGAATGTCGACACCGTGGCGCCACGGCCACCTGTCATTACCCAGATCATGGACGATGTCGGCTCGCTCGTCGGGAATGTCATCGAGTCCGGCATCACGGACGATTCGAAGCCGATGTTCGGCGGCACATCCGAACCGTTCGCGCGGGTGACGCTGTACGCGGAGTCCGGCGGCAGGACGGTGGTGCTCGGTTCCGTGCAGGCGGACGAGCGTGGCAATTGGGTGGTGGTGCCGGATGACGACTTGAATGACGGCATCTACCATGTGAGCGCATCGGCGACCGACCGGGCCGGCAACGTCAGCGACTTGTCTCCGGCCTGCACGATCCAGATCGACACGACGTTGCCGCGCCCGCCGTGGATCACCGACGTGGTCGATGGGGTCGGGGCGGTGACGGGGCCGCTCAATCACGACGGCACGAGCGTAACGGACGATTCCCGTCCGACGATCAAGGGCACGGCGGATGCGTATGCGCTGGTCTATATCTACGACAAGACTAGCCGCGAACCGACCCTGATCGGCAGCACGAAGGCAGATGCCAGCGGCAAGTGGCTGTTCGAGCCGGGCGGCGAACTGGTCGATGGCAAGCACGAGATCACGGCGCGGGTGCAAGGGGCGACCGGCGTATTGAGCGATCCCAGCGACGCGTTCGGATTCAAGGTCGAAGCGGCCGTATCGCCCACGCCGAGCGCGCCGGAAATCACGGCGATCTACGACGATGCCAGCCACATCGTCGATCCGAACGGCACGACGAATGCGGTGCGTCCATGCATCGTCGGAAAAGCCGCACCGGGTTTCACGATCTACATTTACGAGAATGCTCAAGACCTGATGGGGTCGACGGTGGCCGACCAGCAGGGGCATTGGTCGTTCCGGCCGGATGACGGCCTGGATGGCGGGGTTCATGCCTTTTCCGCGATCTCGGAGGGGCCGGACGGCGAAACCTACGGTCCAAGCAACAGCTACACGATCGAGATCGAGGAATCATGGTATCGGCTGGATTCGCTGTTTGCCGCCTCGTCCGCAGACGACGTCGCGCAGGCGGCGCAGCATTCGGCGCCCCGTGACGTCACGAACCGGGCAACGCCTCGGCATGCCGCGCAGGAGACGGATCCCGAACACGATGGGTCCGATCGCGCGACGAGCGACGCGAAGGTGCAGCGCGACACCGGCGAGTCGGCCCATCGTCACGGCGACGGCACCTCGGCGGTAGACGCGTCGGTCGACAAAGATGGCGGCGATACGAACGCCCTCCCGGCGGCTGACCGACCCGCTCCTGCCGCAGCGCTTTCGCAGGAGGGCATGGATGCGCGCGCGCCGTCGGGCATGGCGCGCCACGACACGGCAGGCGAGCCGTCCGCGCAATGCGCCGCGCACGAGACCGATGCGGACATGCTGACCATCGGTGACGCCGGCGTGTTGAAGCTGTCGCTGCTCGACGTGTTGCAGGACGGTGCGCCCGACCTGTTCGGCGACGACGGTCATGCGCAACTGCGGGTCAACGGCGAAGTGGGCGACGTGCTCGATCTGTCGGACCTCGACATTGGCGGGCATGACTGGGCCGCAAACGGCGATGCGGTGATCGACGGAGTCGCATACACAGTCTACGAGAACGGGGCGCACCACGCGGAGCTGCTGGTTCAGCATGGCATCGATGCGCACTTCACATGATGTCGATCCACACGCGCGGACGCGTGCGGTCGGTGCGGCGCGCGCCTGCGGCGCCGCCGGACGCTGGCGCCGCAACTTGGGGCGCGTCGCCGAGTGCCGGCGTGCCGTCATCCATGCCCGTCGCCGGCGGCGACGGACATACTCGGCTGAATAGCAATGTCACCTGTTAGATTCCCCGGGCGTGCCGTCGGGCGCCCCGGAAAACGCGCCGCGCTTTTCATGGATGCCGTGCGCCATCTGGAGGCCGGCGATGCGGCCGGCGCGGCGCGGCTGTTTCGTGCGGTGCTGGCGCGTGAGCCGCGTCATGCGGACGCGCTGCATATGCTCGGTGTCTCGTGCCACCTGTCCGGACACCACGACGATGCCGTTGATCACATACGCGCGGCGCTGCATATCCGTCGCTCGGCCGCCTTCCTCGCCGATCTCGCGCTTGCGCTTGGTGCGCTCGGTCGTGATTCGGAAGCCGCGACGGCCTACCGCGATGCCATCGGCATGGGCTTGCGGCAGGCGCGCCTGCACAACAACCTCGGCAATCTGCTGAACCGGATGCGCGATCGCCAGGGTGCCATCGAGCAATACCGGCTGGCGATCGACGTCGATGTGCGCTATGCGCTGGCGCACAAGAATCTCGCGATCGTGTACGCCGAGGCGGGAGCGCACGCTGATGCGCTTGCCGCGTTCGAGCAAGCATTGCAACTCGACGGCGACCTGACCGATGCGTGGCTGGGCTATGGCAGCCTGCTCGAGCGGTTGCGCCGGCTTCCCGAAGCCGAGCGGGCCTATCGCCGTGCACGACGCTGGGAGTCCGTGCGCCACGTGCGTCGCCAGCTCGCGCGCTGGGACGATCTGGCGGCGCTCGATTCGGCCGTGGCGGCGGCGCTGGCAGAGCCGCGTGCGCCGGCGATGACACCGTGGGTGCTGCTGAACCTCCCCGGCGTCTCGGCAACCGGCCAGCGGGATGCCGCGCGCCGGTTTGCCGCGAGTCGCTGGGCGAAGGAACTGACGGCCGCGCCGCTCGTGTCACGTGGCAGTGCCCGCGCCGGCGGGGGCCGGTTGCGCATCGGCTACCTGTCCGCGGACTTCAAGGATCACGCGACGATGCACTTGCTCGCAGGGGTGCTCGAACGGCACGATCCTGCCCGCGTCGACGTGCATCTGTACTCGTACGGGCCGGCAGGTGACGATGCGTACCGCGCGCGCATCGCGCGGATGCCGGCCGAATTTCACGAGATCCGGTCGCTGTCGGATGCCGATGCGGCCGATCGCATTGCGCGCGACGCGATCGAGATCCTTGTCGACCTGAAGGGGTACACGACGGGGGCGCGGCCGGGCATCCCGGCACGGCGTCCCGCCCCTGTCATCGTCAGCTGGCTCGGCTATCCGGGGTCCCTCGGCGAGCCGCGGCTGGCCGACTATCTGATCGGCGACGCGGTCGTGACGCCGATCGACGCCGGTGCGGCGTACAGCGAGACGCTTGCGTTGATGCCGGACTGCTACCAGCCGAACGATGTCTTGGAGCGCGATACGGCAACGCCGTCGCGGGCCGATGCGGGCTTGCCCGAGCACGGCTTCGTGTACTGCAGCTTCAATCAGACATTCAAGTTCGACCCGGACATGTTTGCCGTCTGGTGCGAACTCCTGAACACCGTGCCTGGCAGTGTGCTGTGGCTTGCCCGGCCAGATGACGCCGAGGCGCAGACGCGTCTGCGCGATGCCGCGCTGGCACATGGCGTCGATCCGTCGCGCGTGATCTTCGCGGCGCGCCTGGCGCGCGATGCACATCTCGCCCGGTTGCGTCTCGCCGATCTTGCGCTCGATACGTATCCGGTCGGCTCGCATACGACGGCGAGCGACGCATTGCGTGCCGGCGTGCCGATGGTGACGCGTATCGGCGAGACCTTCGCGAGCCGCGTCGGCGCGAGTCTGCTCCGAAGTGTCGGGCTCGGGGAACTGGTGACGGACAATCTGCACGCGTATCGCGACGTCGCGCGCGCGCTCGCCACCAATCCGGCCCGGTTTGCAAGCGTCCGTGCGACGCTCGACGAGCGGCGGCACCATGGGCCGCTCTTCGATCCCGCACGATTCGCTCACCAGCTCGAACGCTTGTATCGCGCAATCTGGGCGCGCGAGACGTGTGGCACGGAGGCAGACGGACGCCCCATCGTGCTCGATGCATCGATGGTATGAAACGAGCAGTCAAAGGCGCACGTGCGACAGGTGCGCTACCGAGCCGGGCGACGAATCGCGCCGGAGCGTTGTCGCGCGTGCGCGCGGCTCATCTTGACCGGCACGGTCGGCCCTGAGCGGGCCGCGCTTGGCCCATCCACTTATCTGACTCGTCATCTTTCAACTGCCGCACCGTCTCTTTAGAATTTTCTGAGTCGATATTCGGCATTCGAGAATATATGAGGCCGGCAATGGCGGAAACGTGCAAGACACATTCCCCGTCGAGCCCGGATTCGATGCGTGTCGCGTGTTCCACGCGTGCCGCTCCAATGCGTGCCACAGCAGCAGGAAAACGAAGGATGAGTGCAAGTACCACGCCTGACCAGGCAGACCGGAATGAGGATGTCCGGAAGAGCAGTGAAACGACTTACCAGGACAGCTTGATGGACTGCGTCGCGTGGATGTGCGAGCGCTACGGTTTCGGCAAAAGTCGTGACGCGATCACGGCCGGGTTGCCCAAGTTCGGCTTTCTGTCACCGTCGATGGCGCTCGATGCATTCGCGAACGCCGGGATGCAGGCGGGGCTAGTGGAACGCGAGCTGCGGATGTTGCCCGGCCATCTGATGCCGATGTTGCTGGTGCGCAAGGACAAGGGCGGTTGCATCTTGCTCGGCGTGCGGCGCGATCCGGACGCCGAGCGGCGCGGGGCGCTCCTGTGTCAGGTCTGGATGCCCGAGATCGCGGGGGGGGCCGTTGAATACAGCGACGAACAGCTGATCGAGATCTACGGCGGTTTCGCGATTCTCGTGAAGCCGGCGGCAAAGGTCGACACGCGTGCGGGCGAAGTAACCCCCGAGCCGATCGGTCACTGGCTGTTCAAGACCGTATGGCGCTATCGCCGTTTCTACTACAGTGCGGCGGTCGGCGCGGTGCTGATCAACGTGCTGGGTCTAGCGTCCATTTTCTTCACGATGAATGTCTACGATCGCGTCGTGCCGAACCAGGCATTCGTCACGCTCTGGTCGCTGGCGATCGGCGTGGCGGTCGCGATGGCATTCGAGGGAATATCACGCTATACGCGCTCGCACTTGCTCGATGCGGCAGGCAAGAAAGCCGATCTGGTGATGGGCACGATCCTGTTCCGCAAGGCATTGTCGATCCAGATGGAGCATAAGCCTCAGTCATCCGGATCGTTCGCGAACCAGTTGCGCGAATTCGAATCGGTGCGCGACTTCGCGACGTCGGCGACGCTGTCTGCGGTAACCGACCTGCCATTCGTGCTGTTGTTCGCGGGCGTGATTTTTGCGGTGGGCGGCCCTCTTGGCTGGATTCCCGCGCTGATGATCCCGGTCATCGTCGGCATCAGTGTGACGATCCAGTGGCCGCTGGCACGTGCGATGAAGGAAAGTCTGCGTGAAGCATCGCTCAAGCAGGGAGTCCTGATCGAGTCGATCGAGGGCCTTGAGACGCTCAAGGCTGTCGGCGGAGAAGGTTACATGCAGAAGCGCTGGGAAACGTTCAGCGCGATGCAGTCGGCAACGTCCCAGCGTACGAAGACGCTGTCGTCGCGCGCGATGACGATCGTGCAATTCCTTCAGCAGGTGCAAACGATTGTGCTCGTCGTCACGGGCGTTTATTTGATTACCGAGGGGCGCTTGACACAGGGGTCGTTGATCGCATCGGTGATGCTTGCCAGCCGTGCAACGGCGCCACTCAACGCGGTGATGGGTCTCGCATTGAGATTTCAGCAGGCGAAGGCCGCGTTCGAGTCGCTGAACCGACTAATGGAGATGCCGTCGGAGCGCGATCCGAGCCGGGAATACCTCACGAATCCGCCGCTCGTGGGGCGCGTCGAACTGAAGGATGTGCGCTTTTCGTATCCGGCGCCGCCGATGCAGCCGAACCCGGAAATCCTGAAAGGCATCCACCTCGCGATCGAGCCGGGCGAGCGCGTGGCGGTGCTCGGCCGGATTGGCAGCGGAAAGTCGACGTTATTGCGCGTGATGGGGCGCATGTACATGCCGACGCAAGGTGCGATGTTTCTCGGCGGGCTTGCCGTCGAGCAGATCGATCCGGCCGACTGGCGCCGAGCGGTCGGCTATGTCGGGCAGGACGGACGGTTGTTCTACGGTTCGCTGCGTCAAAACGTCATGATTGCGCGGCCTGACGCGACGACGGAAGAATTGCTGCGGGTGTTGAAGCTGACCGGACTGGATCATGTCGCCGCTCGACATCCCATGGGCGTCAACCTGCCGATCGGTGAGGGCGGGGCGGGATTGTCCGGTGGACAGCGGCAGCTCGTTGCACTCGCACGCACGCTGTTGACGCATCCGCAACTGTTGCTGCTCGACGAACCGACGAGCGCGATGGACACGCAGACCGAAGCGGCCTTCATCGAACACCTCGCGCGAGCAACGGCAGGACAGACGCTGATCGTCGTCACGCATCGGCCGTCGCTGCTTTCGCTCGTCGATCGCATTGTCGTTGTGGAAGATGGGCGGATCGTCGCGGACGGCCCGAAGGAGGAGATTCTTGCACGGCTCGCCGGCCAGGGCGAGGCGGGCGCGCAGGATGCCGTCCGCGGCCGGCCCGCGCGCACGATACGGATGCGGCCCGCGCACCCGGGCGACGTGCCGGGCGACGTGCCGGGTGCCGCGCCAGCGAGCGCAGCCGACAGGATGGAGCACAGCACATGATCGCGAAATGGAGGGCGCGGCGGCCGGGCCGCAAGCTGACGATGAGCAAGGCCGAGCGCGAGTACATGAGCGATATGCGCGAGGCGTTGCTCACGCAATCGTCGCCGGGCTCGAAGGTAATTCTGTACGTCATCGCGGCGCTGCTGGCCGTGTTTGTGATCTGGGCCAAGATCGCCCGTGTCGAGGAAATCACGCAGGGCGAAGCGACGGTCATATCGCGCTCTCGCGAGCAGGTCATCCAGAGTTTGGAGGGTGGGATTCTCGAAGAGATGAACGTGCGCGAAGGTGACATCGTCAAGAAGGGGCAGGTGTTGCTCAAGATCGATCCGACACGCGCACAGACGAGTTACCGTGAAGCGTATTCGAAGGCGATCGGCCTGAGGGCAACGCTCGCACGGCTTCGCGCCGAGGCATTCTCGCAGCCTCTGGTATTTCCGCCAGAGGTGCGTGGCGAGACGGATGTCGTGCAGATGGAGACGAAGGCGTACAACGCGCGCAGGCATGCACTCGAAGAGTCGATCGCGGCACTCGAGCGCAGCTATGCGCTGCAGCAGAAGGAAATTGCGCTCGCCGCACCGCTCGCGGAGAAAGGCCTGATGTCCGACGTCGAGCTGCTGCGGATGAGGCGGGCGGCAAACGAGCTGAAGTCCCAGATGGTCGAACGCCGTAACCGTTACCAAGCCGATGCGAACTCGGAGTTGACCAAGCTTGAGTTGGAACTTGCGCAGACGAACGAGTCGTTGATCGGTCGGCGCGACGTGCTGTCCCGGACGACGATCGTCGCACCTGTGTACGGTACGGTGAAGAATGTGCGTGTGAATACGATCGGCGGGGTGATTCAGCCGGGCGAACACATTCTCGAGATCGTGCCGTTGGAGGATCAGTTGCTGGTCGAAGGCAAGATCAAGCCGTCGGACGTAGCGTTTCTGCGGCCTGGACAGGCTGCGATGGTCAAGATCACCGCTTACGATTTCGGCATTTACGGCGGACTCAAGGGCAAGGTGGAGTACATCAGTCCGGACACGCTGAAGGACGACGCAAAGGCTGCGACCGGCAAGGACGCGACCTTTTATCGAGTACAGGTTCTGACGGACAGGGCCTATCTCGATGCCGGCGGCAAGCATTTGCCGATCCTGCCGGGGATGATCGCGCACGTCGAGATCCGCACCGGCGAAAAGACCATTCTCGATTTCCTGCTCAAGCCGATTTTCAAAGCGCGCGAAGCATTCCGGGAGCGATAAGCCATGCAACCTACTTTCCAGTGCGCCGATGCAGCCTTGCGCAGCGGGGTTTTCTCCGATTTGCCGTTTCGACGCACGACGCTGTCGCTGCTGCTCGCAACCGGCATGATGGCCGTCTCGCACTCGAGCTCGGCCGCCCTGGTCGGATCGGCAGGTGGTGCCGATCCAGTTGCAGGCGACGAATCGAAGCACGCCGAGCCGTCGGAGAAAGTCGTCACCATTTCGTTGTCCGACGACCGTGAAGGCGCCGAAAGCCTGACAGGTTCAGCCCGCGCGGAGCGCACGCAGCGGCTCGAGGCACGCAAGGCAATGCGTACCGCGCGCGCATTGCGCATTGCGTCCATGCTGCAAGCCGAGCGGGCGGCCAGGGCGAACGGCCAAGTCGCGTCGATCGGCGCGGGCAGTCGCGCCGCACCGCCGCCGCGATCGGCCAGAGGTTCGGCGGGCGGACGGGCGTGGACTGATGTCAGCCAGCGGGGCGTGCATGAGGATGTATCGACAGGGTTTGTCATGTCGGGTCTCTCGACGCGCTCGGATGCACCGTCGGCGACCGGTACGGCAACAGGCGCGCTGCGGGAAATACCGCGGCCTGCACCGACGGACGGAGGTGCGGCCGGTCGGTCGGCGGCGATCCGGCCGGATATCGGTGCATTACCGCCGGATCTGGCAGGTGCGTCGGCTTCGTCCGTCCAGCCGGGCTGGGATGCGGTGACCCGGCAGGCGGCGGTCCGGATGCGCGCCCGCACGCTCACGGCGCACCCCAGCGAGCCCGAATCGCTGTTGCCGAATGGTGGCGCGTCGCTGGCATCGGCTGCGAATGGTCGGGTCACACTCGCGGAGATAATCAATGCCGAGCGGCGCGAGCGGGTTTATCCCGCTGCGTTTGATCCGCGTCTTAACCTTGTAGGCTTGGCCGCGATGCCAGGTACGCGTTCGCAGGCGGAACTCGCACGCGACTGGATGGCGGCGCCTGTCGATGGAGACGCTCGCGATCGCTTGCCGCCGCAGAGTGACCTGCGTCCGATTTTTCTCGCGGCGGTCGAGGCGGCATTTGATCGCAGTCCGCAGATTCAGCTTGCAAATGCGTCATATCGGGCACAAATGGCCGACGTGGACGAAGTCAAGGGCCGGCGCTGGCCGCAACTGCAATTCTCGTCGCGTTCGAGGTCTGTCGAATTCGGTGGCTCGACGCGTAATTCAGCCGGGCACGGCACGGCGATCACAGCAAATGTGACAACGTCGATCTTTGACTGGGGCTATCTGTCGAAGTCGATCAAGAGCCGTCAGAAGACGGCTGACGCGGGCAAGGAATACTACGATGGGCAACTCGAGAATTCGGCGTATACGGTCACGACGGCGATGGCCGAACTGGCCAAGCAGCGGCTGTTGATCACGGTTAGCCAGCAGTTCGTGGACCGAATGCAGCAACTCGTCACGATGCTCGCCCAGATCGTCGCGGTCGATCGCGGGCGGGCGAGCGAGTTGACGCAGGCGAAGGCGCGGTTATTGCAGGCTCAGGCTTCGCGTGATGCGGTAGCCGCGAAGGCGCGCGACACCGAGCTGACGCTGCGCAAGCTGGTGGGCGAGCGGCCGCTGAATTTGCCGCTGGCGTCGGCATGGAATATTGTGCCGGCTCCACTGGAGCTGTTGCTGTCGGATATGGACAAGCATCCGCAGATCCGCCAGGCACGGGCCGAGGCACAGGCGGCCCAGTTGCAGGCAGAAGCGGTGCGCGTGTCGTCCCGGCCTTCGATCAACTGGATTGTGAGCAAGACGATCGGTCGCGATGAGATCGACCGCACCCAACCGTTCCAGTCGATGCTGACACTCAACTGGAATGCGTTCCAGGGCGGATCGGCGAAGGCCGCGGAAATTGCCGCGCTGGAGCGCGCGCGCGCGAGTGAGCAGAAGATCGAGCAGGCGCGGCTCGACCTAGGGTATGCGATTCGCGCGGCCGACGAGGACGCACGCACGTTGCTCAACCGGGCCAGTCTTTACGGCAACCTCGTCGGTGAGACCGATAGCGTGCGCAAGGCGTTCTTCGATCAGTGGTATCACCTCGGCAAGCGCACGCTGCTTGATGTGTTGCAAGCCGAAAGCGATCATTACGGCAATCGCGTGAACGAAATCACGACGCGTTTCGACGGCTATCAGGCCGTGTTTCGCGAGTTGAGCAGTGCGGGCGAGTTGATCCGCTGGCTAAAGGGAACGGTATGAGCACGCCGCCGCACAACACACATCTGCGCATCGCATTGCTTGACTCACATGAGCTCGTGCGCTACGCCTTGCGCACACGGATTGAACAAGAGCCGGCGTGGACGGTGTCGGGCGTCTTCCGACAGGCGGCCCAGTTGCTCGACGCGCTCGCGGACGGCGCATGTTTCGATCTCGTTCTCATGAACCATGTGCTCGATACGAACGATGGGCTCGATCTCGTATGCACCTTGCGCGCGAACTTCCCGACGACACGCATTCTGGTCTGTTCCGAGTATGAGCGCGCGGATACGATCGCGCGGCTATTCGAGCTGGGCGTCAACGGTTTCATCGGCCGCACGCAATCGCTCGACGATCACGTCGAGGCCGTGCGCAAGGTCGCGGCCGGCAACACATACTTCAGCGCGCGAATCATGAGACCGAAGCCGACGACCGATACATTCGCGCACCCGCCGCCTGGTCCCGACGGGGTACCTGCACTCATCTCACGCCCCGATCTCACCGCGCGCGAACGGACCGTGCTCGAATATTACCTGCGCGGTTTGTCCATCACGCAGATAGCCGATCGCGTCGGGCGCAGCTACAAGACCATCAGTTCGCAGAAGCAGTCCGCGTACCGCAAGCTCGGTGTGAGCAATGATGCGGAACTGATCGCGATGCTGTCGCACAACGGCCGTGCATCGCGCGATCGCTATTGAACGCGCCTGCGATGCGATTTCCGAACACGACCTGTGATCTTGCCTCGATTCCGTGTACAGCAAGAAGTTCGATAGTTTTTTGATAGAAAGCTTGTCGGAGGCGTGTGTGAATTCGGGTGCGCGCCGTCGCGGTTCGCGATACTGATCGCGCTGCTCAAGTAGTGAAGAAATCGTTGAATCCCCTTCGTGACTCAAAGACTATCTGGTAAAGATCCGCGTCCCGCTCAACGCCAATCTTCTGCATTGCCTTCTTCTTCTGCGCGCTGATGGTCTGGCGCGTACGCCGCAGCTGTGCCGCGATCTCGCTGACCGACATCCCGGAGGCATAGAGCCGCAGCACTTCGATCTCGCCCTGTGTGAGGTTCATGTGCGGGGGCCCAATGCGCTGCTTGCGCCGAGCCGCCGATACCCGTGGCGACAGATATTCAGCATTTGCCAGTACAGCATAGACCGCCGAAATCACGTGTGCGACATCGTCGACTTTACTCACTATCGCCTTGACCCCGAGCTTGAGCAGTTTGTTTGCCAACCCGGCACCGTCTAGTGCAGTGATTAGGATGATCTGCACGTCGGGAAAATTGGTGCGCAGATACGACAGCATCTCAAGCCCGTCGTGGTATTTTCCATTCGGCATCGCGAAATCAGTAATCAGCAAATCGCATGGCTGACTTGACAGCAAGTCAACAATTTCGGTTGAGTTGCAGGCCGCTCCGGTCACGCGAACCGCGCAGAGACCGCACAAGATGGCTTTGATTCCGCTTAGCACTGCTGGATGGTCGTCGGCAATCACGACATTGAGAGTGGTAGTCGCCAGCATTTAGGTGTGTCTCGCTTTAGAGTTGTGCCGCCTTTTAATATAGCGATATATATCAATTTGGTATTTAATACTCGTCCTATTTTCAACGATTTTTTATGGGACAAATCATGTGTGAACCCATATCAATTCCACGTACAGCAAGAAGCTTGATAACATTTTGACTGCATAGAGGAACAGTCATCGCGGTGTGGCGTTATGACTACAACGAGCAAAGGCCGCAAAGCGCACTGAACTACCGTGCGCCGTCAGAGTTTGCGGCGAAACATCGGGCAACCGCGGATGCTCCTGCCGCCTTCCAGGAGTTGGTTTAAAGGAACTTTGCTAGAAGCCCATTGGCTCTATTGAAGGGGGCAGGTCAGTTCGACCATCGATTGCACTTCCGCCGGTGCGCTTCGTGTTGCGTGCGACGTGCGGCGTCACGTTGTATTCGCGGCAGGCCTTCACAAATCCACGCGTGTCGTACGCCTTGTCTGCGCCCACCGTAATACGCACGTCCGAACCCGACACATCGCGCAGCATGTCCGTCGCCACTTTGCGTTCCGCTCGGCCATTCGCCTCGCTGGCTTGAACGTTCACGACCAGACCGTGCCGGTTATCCGTCAGCACATGGCCCAGGTAACTCGGCAAGGCTGGCGCGGCATTGCTCTTGCGATAGAGCCGGCTCTCACCGTCGCTCTTCGATTCGTGCGTTTCATTACTGCGCGATTCGCCATGCCAATTGTCAGGCAAACGATCATCGTCCCCGCCATCCTTGCGCCGGATGCTCTTGTGGCTGGCCCACGCATGGATCAAGGTGCCGTCCACACTGAAGTGCTCGCCCGACAGCAAGCCGCGTTTATGAGCCGTTTCCACCGTCGCGTTGAACAGGTCAGTCACTGCGTCGAACTCGGTCAGTCGATCCCGGTTCTTGCTGAACACCGAGTGATTCCACACCGCGTCTTCGATCGACAGGCCGACGAACCAACGGAACAAAAGGTTGTACGAGATCTGCTCGACCAGTTGTCGCTCGCTGCGAATGCTGTATAGCACCTGAAGTAGCATCGCCCGCATCAGCTTCTCCGGCGCAATGCTCGGCCGACCGCCTTTGATGTCCGCTTCGTACATCGCCGAGAACTTGGCATCCATATTCGACAGCGCCTCGTTCATACAAGTCCGGATCGGGCACAGCGGATGCGTTTGCGGTACGAACTCCTCCAGTCTGACTGTACTGAACAGGGGTTCGTTGTAGCTGTCGGTGCCTCGCATGCTGCCTTCGTGCCTTGGGATCGGGTTCGCTATATCGTGACGGATCGGCGGGGGTATTTCAACGGCCTGTTAGACCACTACATTCTCTCAAGTTTCAACTGGTCCGAAGATTCCAGGGCGGGTCAGTCAGCATCGAAAATCATACTAGTCAGATTCCCGCGGGTTGTGTGATTCTGTAAGCTTTCACAATTGGAATTTTACTAGGTTCGCCACTGCCTCGCGGCGAGGCCTAACATCTAACCGGCCGTTGAACTACCTCATTCGGTCCTACATGATGTAGGTTCCCGAGATCAAGGAAGAGTAGTCCTATGCGAGGCGGGTTACAAAAAATTCAAAACATGTCGCATTTAAGACTTATCTCATATTTTGGCCGCACAGGAGTGCGGCGTTTTGCTCACCGATTCCGCGCTGCGCAGGCACAGGAAGAAGGAAGGCCTTGCGCTGTTCAGCTACTTGTTTCACACGTTTCCGACGATAAACCTCACCGTGATCGCGGCGTCAGAGGGCCTGATAACGGTTCGCTTGATACTTGCGCATGGTCGGTCGAGTGTCGAAAACAAGTGCAACGACGTCGGCCATATCGTCACGGCGATCTATTCGAGCTATGCCGACGGCAACTACCTGTCTCCGACGATCACACGTGCGTTCGACGAGATCAGGGCAAACGTCGGCCGGCGCGGATAGAAGTTGTCGCTACGTAAGGCTGACATTGACCAATTGTGCCTGTCAGGTCTGACTATCAGCGCACCGCAGTTGAACAGGGGCAAACAGACATTTGGTGCGCATAGACTAAATGCAATGAAGAAGTTCGGTGTGAAGAATGATATCGAGCTGATCACGTGCGTTGTTCACGTGCACGGCGGAAATCGATTCGGAAGTTAAAGAAGACTAATTCCGCTCCATGGATTAATAATCGCGCATCGACGTTTTAAAGACTGTCGAGCGAAGTGCGGAGAAGTTTTAATATTCGATAGATCGCCGACGCCAGATGGTCGATTTTGTCTGCTGTTGAAAATTAAGCATCTCACTCGCGGCAACTAATTTATTTGGAATTCAGGAATTTAAAAAGGTAGATTAATTTATCAAGTTTTATGCTTGCTTTAACTGGTCAATGATGCCTTGGTTGACGGTTTCGGCGTGCGGTATTCGCGAACCCAGATAGCGTTCGGTTCTAATCCGGGTGCCGAGGGATTCGATTTCTATGATGGGTTCGTGCGAAAACCAAAATCCTTGCTTGATCGGCATTATTTTTTTGTAAAACGCGAGTTTTTTTGAGGGCTGAGCATGGATTTGGCTTCCTATTTTGGGAGCCGAAGATTGTCTAGTTGCTTTCGCGCGCTCATTCTTGTAATTAATTTGAGAGATAGAAGGTGTAATTATGAAGGCGAAGGTAACGCTCCTGAAACAAACGTATCTTCTCAGCCTTGTGCTTTGCGCGATGGCGGTGGGCTCAACATTCAGTCCGACTCTGGCCGAGGCCGGCACATTCACGCTGGAGAGCACAACGGTCGTGTTGCCCGAGCAGGATTCACGCGTGTCGTTCAACGTTAAGAATGACGGTCAGAGTCCCATGCTGCTAGTCACTAAGCTAGACGATCTTGATGATAGGGGTTTCGCTGGGCGTGTGCTTGTGACACCACCGCTCACGCGTATCGATCCTGGTCAGAGCCAGCAGGTGAACTTTGTGCTCAAGAAGGGCGAGCGGCTGGAGCGCGAGATCATGCTGAAGGCCTCCTTTGAGGGCGTCACTCAGCAGAGCGAGCTTAGCTCGATGGTTTTTCCGGTGCGCCAGGAGATCGCGCTCCTGATACAGCCTGCCACCGTGCCCAAAGTTAACAACCCGTGGAGCGATCTGAAAGTGAGCGCGTCAGCCAGCGAACTGGTGCTGCATAACCCTGGCAAGCACGTGATTCGTTTAGGGCGATCCCTAACGCTGATGCCGGGGCGAGAAGCGGTGAACCTCGACGCTGCGTACATACTGCCCGGCAGCACCAAACGTTTGAGGATCGGTTCGCGACCGACGGCGGTTGTCATTCTGCCCTTGAGCCGCTTCGGCTACACGCTCGACGCCGTGGAGTTGCCGGTGGGCACTTCCGAATGAGCGCCACCGCGCGGAGATGCCGCGCATTCTATTTCCCACCATGTCTCACCCAAGGAGATTATTGATGCAAATCCGTTCGCTTAAGCTTATCGCCGTTACCGCGGGCGCGCTGGGCGCTGCCGCCGCACATGCAGCGGGTCCGACCGCCGAATTGAAGGTACAGGGCAAGCTCAGCGTGCCCGCGTGTACCGTTGAGAGCCCCGAGGGAGGTGTCTACGATTTTGGCAAACTTTCCTCCACGTTGATCAAGCCCGGCGCGACCACGACTCCGCTATCGCCGCTCTCTAAATCCTGGAAGGTCAACTGCGATGCTTCCACCTATCTAACGTTCTCGGTAGTCGATAACCGCGCTGGCTCGACATCCACGCCCGGCACCAGCAATTTCGGCCTTGGTAATGTCAACGGTACCGGCAAGATTGGCTATTACACGGTGAAGCTGACGAACCCGACCGTCGATGGCGAGACTTCCTCCACGTTCACGACCGCCAACACGACGGTGAATGCTTCCACGACTGCTTCTCTTACTGCAGGCAACACACACGGCTGGGCCGTGTCAAATGCGTTGAAGCCCGGCAAGGTGTTCGGGATTGACTTGGAGGTTGCCCCCGTATTGGCCGGCACCACCACCATGAACGGCGCAATCAAGGATGTAGTTGACCTCGACGGTTCGCTGACCTTGAACTACGCGTTCGGCCTGTAAGGCGCAGATCATCACGCTCAGCGAGTTTGACAACAGCGGCGTCGTTGGGCGTGTGCTCGTTACTCCACCCGTATCGATCTTGGTGTGAGCGTAGCTCAATTGCGTTCCCGGCACTCCGGAAGATCGTTTTTCTGATTCAGTCTACGCCCTAATGAAGGTAAACGTATGAGGGCTACCGCGCGGAGATGCCGCGCGTATTTTCCATCATGTCTCATCCAAGGAGATGATTAATGCAAGTCCGTTCGCTTAGTAAGCCGCTGCACCACTTCGGTCCGCCCTACACGATGTAGGTTGCCGAGATCAAGGAAGAGCAGTCCAATGCGAGGCGCGGACGGCTACAATGATGAAGCTTGAAGAGATTGCTCCGCTGGCGTATCCGCTGCGCCAGATTCCGATGGGGCTGAACGAAGTACTGCCGAAGATGGGCGCGAAGTTCTCGGCGATGTAAGAAGTGGACGCAGAGGGAGGCAGATTGAGCATCGCGCCTGAGAAGCTGACGCAGGCGATACTGCTTCAAGTGCTATACAGCATCCGCAGCGAGCTGCATCTGGTCGAACAGAACTCGTGCAACCGGCTGTTTAAGTTGGTAGTAATCCTATCGATCGCTGGTGTCGTGTTAAATTACTCGATCTTCAGTAAGAAGCGGAATCGGTTGTTTAAATTCGACGTCGTGAAGGAGCTGTTTAACGAGACGGCGGAAACAAGGCCTTCTGTCTCGGGCGATAATTTGAGCGTCGATGGCACACTGACGTAGGCCTAGGCTAGCCAAGGGAGCATCCTTCGCAAAGCGCGCAGCGATGGCGACCTGCCGCCAGGCGCCTGACACGGCCAACAGCACAGCAAGGAAATGCATGAATCGAAGGGCGACAGTGACAGCCGCCTGTACAGAAAGAGCAATGTGGCGCCACCGCTCCCAAGCTATCTCGGTCATGGGCTGATCGACATTCGGCACTGTCTGGTAGTCAATGTACAGGCCAGCCGGGAAAATCGCCGAGTCGAATGCGATATAGCCGCCGTGATGTTGCTGGATATCGTGCTATTGGATCGAAGCATCTCGGTTCCGACCTCAGTCGTTCTCCCAGACACATCAGCTACGCTGATGTAGACCCAAGAGGACGAAATGAGCAGAACAAGAGGGCACGTCACTGGCGAATGCAAACGAGAACCCTCGCGTCTGGCATGAGTTGCGCGCTGCAGGCGAAGGGTGTGGCATGAATTGTGTGGCCCGATTGATGAAACTGGTGGGGCTGCACGCTCGTCAGCGACGACGAATGCCGAAGAACACTTGCATATCAACACCACGTGGCGTCGCACCGAACCATCTGCAACTTCAGTTTGACGCTGACGGGTACTTGTCGTGATCGTAGCCTCGATCAGCATAGACGCGTTTGGGCCGGCTCAGTGGCCGACCGCGAACGCCTTTGATCGGCGCGATCGCCTCGATCAGGGGGATCAGTTGCGTGACGTCATTGTGGCTGGCACCGATCAAGACTGCCGCGATCGGTGTGCCGTTGGCGTCGGTGACGAGGTGGTGTTTGGAACCGGGTCGCGCTCGATCGGAGGGGTCGGGAAAGTTTTTCGCCCGACCCCACCGCACGAATCGACGAGAAGTCGACGACCACACATGAGAAGTCGATCTGGTTTGCCGCGCGTAGTTTGGCTAGCAGCAACGCATGCAATGTGTCCGACACACCAGCCTCTTGCCAGTCCCGCAGCCGCCGCCAGCAACTCACGCCTGAGTCACATCGGATTTCCGCAGGAAGATCGCGCCAGCGAATGCCGGTCTTCAGCACGAACAGAATGCCCTTCAGCGCTGCGTGATTCGGCACGGGCTTGCGACCCGGGTACTTGAACCGACGGGGCTTGGCAGGTGGTAGAAGTAGCTCGTTTCCACAACTCGTCGTCAATCATCGGCTTGTCCATCTCCCTGATCCAGGTGTAACGACGGAACATGGTTAACAAGTCGAGAGAAAATTTAACAGTAGCTATGTGTGTTTTTGAAATCGTCTCTTAATGCACATCTGGACGGCCGAAGATTGTTTGCTCGTCGCGGCAGTCATGGCCCGGTTCTCGCGTCGCATCGTTGATTGGTCAATGATCGATACGATGGAGACCAAGATGCTTGCGAACGCTCTGCCGATAGCAGTCTGGCGGCTTGGCCGACCCGCCGAGTTGATACACCTCAGCGACCAGGGCGGCCGTATACCAGCGAGGAATTCGTCGCTCAAGCAGGATGGCATTACTTGCATCATGAGTCGCCGAGGCGAGTGCTGGGATAGCGCTGCTATGGAGAGCCTATTTAGCATCCGTTACAACGGAGCGGGTTAATTGGAGCGTCTACCGCACGCGGGATGCGGACAGGTCAGTTGTGTTCGATTGCATCGAGCGCTTTTAAAATGGACGTATGCGGAATTTAAAACGTAATTTCATTAGTCTAGCTAAGTTCAAGCGATGAATTGCGTGCTAGTTAACCTGTTTGGAAAAAGTGATTGGAATTAAGTAATTCAAAGTTCTGATAAAAAACTTTGTTAGAAGCGGGTCGCTATTTTCCGAATGAGGCTGGTCGATTCAATATCGCGAGGCAGGACGAATGCTTAGTCCATTCCAGATGGAATAGGAGGACATAACCATTGTACATATTATGCAGACTCACGCCGGTTGCGATAGTGGTACTGTGCATGGTGTATGTGAGCGATGCCGCTGCAAAGGTAGACGAATCGATTAAGTTCGACATCAGACAGCTGGAGTCTCGTGGTTTTTCCGCTGATCTGGCGGACTATTTTGGCCGAGCGTCCCGTTTTCTCCCCGGTAACTATCCGGTGCAAATTAGTGTCAACGCGAACCGCCAATATCATACCGAGGCTCGCTTCGACAACGATGGTAACCTCTGTGTGACTCCTTCGCTACAAGCAACGCTGCGCCTGAAAAGCAACGGCGAGCAGGAAGACTGTGCGGAAATTGGCACCATCTGGCCAGAGGCGAAGGTGCGGCTGTTTCCGGGCGAGTACCGCGTCGAGTTGACTTTGCCAGAGGAAGCTTTCTTGCCCGACGGACGCGACGACGGCTTGCAGCGAGGCGGGTCCGCCGCACTGCTCAATTACAACCTGTTCGGCCAGCGGATCGATTCGAAGTCGTCAGGTTACAACTTCTTTCAGGCTGAGCTACAGCCCGGATTCAACGCCGATGGTTGGAGCGTACGTTCGCGAGGCTTATACACTTACGGCGACAAAGGGGGGCGCTATCAACAGCAGGAGGTCTTTGTGCAGAGGCCAGTCGAATCGCTGACTGCACTGGCGCAACTAGGTCAGATCAGCAACTTCGGCCAAACCTTCGGCGGGTTGCCGATCGTCGGGGCGCAGATCGGTACCGACCAGGCCCAACTCGGTGCGACCGCGCTCGCGATACCGATCCAAGGGTTGGCCGGCAGTCAGGCGACTATCGAGGTGCGCCAACGCGGGCGCTTGCTTTACCGCACGGTGGTTCAGCCGGGACCATTCGTGTTGAGCGAAATCGGCGGCATGGCCGGCGGCGCCGACCTCGACGTAGACGTGATTGAAGAGAGCGGAGAGCGCACGCGTTTCACAGTGCCGGCCCTGGCACAAGCGCGCATGGGGCAGCAATCCAATTCATGGTTTTTGGCGTTGGGTCGCTATCGCGCTTATGGCGGTTCCGGAGGGGGGGCCAATCGAAGCGCCTCATTGGCGATTGGCGAACTGGCGCTAAATGCCACCGATATACTGCGCGTTACGTCGGCGGCTGTGTTCTCGGCCCCATATCAGGCAATCGGCGTGGAGTCGAACTGGACGGCGTCTGATTCCGGTTGGCTCACCGCTGGCGCACGCGTCGCGCGTACCCGTGGCTTCGGTCAGGGCGCGGAATTGAGCGCGCTCAGTACCTTCCAATTGGGGAGCAATTTATCCACATCGCTGTCCTGGGTGTCGCGTATTGCCGACTATGCCGACGCTACGGAAGCCTTCGAGTCGGCCGAGCGGCTGAACGAGCAGCTGCGCCTGAGGCAAGCCGCTGCCGCCACGGTATCTTGGGTCAATCCCCTTTGGGGTGCAATTTCTTACACGGCCACCTACAACCGCTACTCGGAGGTTGGCAGAACGAGCGGGTTTTCGCATAACGTCAATCTAGGGCGGCGTTTCGGCAGGGCCAATGTCACGCTGTCGCTGCAGAGGAGGCCGCGAGAAGATTTCGGAGCTTTTCTCAACCTACGGATGCCGCTTGGGAAGGGCGCCGTGAGCATCAACGCATACCGCACTGCGGATAAACAGATTTCGGCAAGTACAAGCTACGATGGCCAGATAGGGAATGACCAGAATTATTCGGTCGGTATAACCGGCAACAAGGACGATAAGCGCTTGAGCGCGTCGACCAGCATCAGCTCTGCGTACAGCACGTTTTCCGCTGGCGTCAGCCAGTCGACGAGCAACTTCCGTTCGCTGTATGCGTCCGCTAGTGGGGCGTTGGTCTACGCAGGCGGCACCTTAGGTAGCTCGCCGGCTCCGGTTGCTGATACTTTCGCACTGGTAAAGGTGCCGAATCAGGCAGGGCTGCGTATGCGATCGCCGGGCAGCGCGTCCAAGACTAACGTTGATGGTACCGCAGTCATCCCGAACGTCATGCCTTACGTTAAGGGGCAGTTGCAGGTCGACACGCGCAGCATGGCTTTGAACACGCGTCTGGACACGACCACGTTGAACTTGATGCAGGCGCGAGGGAGCGTCGGCATCTACCACATCGGTTCGGCCGAAGTGCGTCAACTGTTGCTGACCATCCGGGACGGTAATGGCAAGGCATCCGCGCTCGGTACTACCGTCTACGGCGAAGGCGGAGACATCTTAGGCGTCGTCGTCGGCAACGGCAACGTCATGCTGATGAATGAACAGATTGGCAAGAAGCTGGTCCTGGTGGGCGCGGACGGCAATCGCTGCCGGGTCACCTACGCGGTCCCGACGCGATTCGATGCGAACAGCTCGTACGAGGAGGCGGACGCGCGCTGCGAATAGGTAGCTCTTAGTGGTCAAGTGAGTCGCGTACTGTAGTGGTCTAATGAATCCGGACACTGATTTAGGCGAGAATGGTCGCCATGAAGAGGTGTCTGATGAGCAAGCAACGACGTACGTTTTCCCCGGAGTTCAAACAGCAAGCCGCCTGTCTGGTGCTCGACCAGGGTTATAGCCATATGGAAGCAAGCCGCTCGGTCGGCGTCGGCGAGACGGTGCTGCGCCGCTGGGTGCAGCAACTTCAGATGGAACGCCAGGGCGTCACGCCGCAGGGCAAGGCAATCACGCCGGATCAACAGCGTATTCAGGAACTCGAGGCGCGTATCGAACGCCTCGAGCGTGAGAAGGCCATTTTAAAAAAGGCTACCGCGCTCTTGATGTCGGAAGGCATCGAACGTACGAAGTAATTGATCAGATTGGCGCAAGCGAATCGGTCGAGCTGATCTGCGCGGTATTCGACGTGTCGCGGTCCTGCCTGTATGCCCACCGAGGGCGAGCCCGACGCGTTGATGCCGAGCGCATGGCACTGCGTAGCCGGGTACACGAGCTGTTCATCGAGAGTCGAAGCTCTGCTGGCAGTCGCAGCATCATGGGCATGATGCGCGAGGAAGGTACGGCGATTGGACGCTTCAAGGTCAGCCGCTTGATGGAAGAACTCGGGTTGATCTGCAAGCAGCCGGGTCGCCATGCCTACAAGCAGGCCACGGTCGAGCGGATCGATATCCCGAACCATCTCAATCGCGAATTCGAGGTTGGTACGCCGAATCAGGTGTGGTGTGGTGACATCACGTATGTCTGGGTGCAGGGACGTTGGCATTATCTGGCCGTAGTACTCGACCTGTTCACGCGTCGGGTTGTTGGCTGGGCGTTCTCGACACGCCCTGATGCCGATCTGGTCGTGCAGGCGTTGGAGATGGCCTATGAGCAACGTGGTCGACCGCAAGGCTTGCTGTTTCACTCGGATCAAGGCGGCCAAGGTGGATTCAACCGGTCGTCGCAACACTAGATTGTTGAACGGACCTGAGATACTCGTCCAGAGCTTCAGCAGGCGTTTTCCAGCCGAGTGTTTTCCGGGGCCTGGTGTTCAACGTATTAGCAACGGCTTGAATCTCTCGAGCGCTCCACCGGGACAGATCCGTGCCCTTTGGAAAGTATTGTCGTAGAAGGCCATTCGTGTTTTCGTTCGTGCCTCGTTGCCATGGGCTGTTCGGGTCGGCGAAGAAGACCTTCACACCAGACTCAATTGTGAAGCGAGCATGGTCGGACAGTTCCTTTCCCCGATCCCAAGTCAATGATCGCCACAACTGGGCAGGCATGCTCGTCACGGTTTTCTTGAGTGCATTGGCCATCGTGACAGCCCCATAGCCGGCCAGCGCGGGACCGTTTTTCGTCCTGGGAATCAACCCGTAGCCTTCCTCGCGAGGCAGATGGATGAGCATGGTGAATCGGCTTGATCGCTCGACCAGCGTTCCGATCGCAGACCGGTTCAAGCCGATGATCAGATCACCTTCCCAATGTCCCGGTACAGCACGGTCTTGAGCTTCCGCTGGACGTTCGGAGATCATCACGTCTTCGCTGACATGCGCCCACGCCTTGGCTTGCGCCCTGGCCCTTGGCACTCTCAGTGCTCGTCCGGTGCGCAGATAGGTCACCAGTTCGCGCTTGAGAGCACCACGCCCTTGAATGTAAAGCGCCTGATAGATGGCTTCGTGAGAGATGCGCATGGTTTCGTCATCTGGAAAGTCGACTTTTAATCGATTGGCAATCTGTTCCGGCGACCAGCCATTGACCCATTTGCGATCACTGCGTTCTGGTTTATTCCGCCCGATGAACGCCGCTTGACTAGGCCCTGCGACCTTACGTCCTTTAGCGTCGTGAACCTGGCCTTCCAGGCGCTCTTGCACATAGCGGTGCAGCCTCGGGTTTGTCGCAAGCTTTGCTGGTTTCGGTCGCCTGGCAAACAATTCCGCCTTCCACTGCGCAACTGATGCACGATAATCGAGGTGGCCACTACGAGTTGCAGCATTACGCTTGAGCTCTCGCGAGACCGTTGACGCGCTGCGGCCAATACGGCGAGCGATCTCACGTACGCCGGCGCCTTCGGCTGAGAGTAATCCTATCTCTTCACGCTCAGCAAACGATAAGTACCTGCCGGATATTGGACTTGCCATGAACAACGGCATACCGCCACGCTCGCGAAACCAGCGTGTCCCTGCCGCCTGGGACACGCCAACTGCCGCAGCAGCCTTCTCGCTTGTGATTCCGGTCGCAACCTGCTCCCAAAACTGGCGCTCAACCTCGTGCCGAAGCGATGGTGCACCTGGCGAGCGCATCGCTCCTCGCCTCGTCAACTGTTGTATCCACTTCGATGGACGACCCATGAAACACCTCCTGGATTAAGGTGTTGCGACGACCGGTTGAATCCACCCAATATGCAAGCCGGAAATTCCGCCAGCGCCTCTGGCGCTATCGGATACAGCAGAGCATGAGCCGTAGAGGAAATTGTTGGGATAACTCCCCGATGGAGAGGCTGTTCCGCAGCTTCAAGACCGAATGGCTACCGTCAGTGGGCTACATGTCGGCGCAGGAGGCACACCGGGACATCAGCCACTACCTGATGCACCGGTACAACTGGATACGGCCGCATCAGTTCAATGACGGACTGGCGCCGGCGGTTGCGGAAGAAAAACTTAACGCAGTGTCCGGGATTAGTTGACCACTACATACTGTATTCAACGCGGGTTAGCTGACCACTACACGGCGACTCAATTCTGGAAGATTGCGGCAGTATCGAGTCCCGATTCGTAAACCATTTGGTACAGATCCGCGTCCCGCTCGACACCGAGTTTTTGCATTGCCTTAAGCTTTTGCGCGCTGATCGTTTGCTTCGTGCGGTGCAGCCGCGCAGCGATCTCCGTGATCGACATGCCCGACACGTATAGGCGCAGCACTTCCATCTCGTTTTTTGTGAGATCGGTTGTCCGGCGGCCGCCACGTGTACTTTTGAGTCTGCGGCTCACGCTGGGGGACAAATATTCGTTGCCTGAGCGTACCGAGTAGATCGAGGATATCAAATGTCCGAGGTCGTCGACCTTGCTGACGATTCCCCTCACACCCAATTTCAGCAGACTATCGGTCAGTACAATGCTGTCAAGGGCGGTAAATACGATAACCGGCAGATTCGGATAATGTGACCGGATATACGTGAGCATTGTGATTCCGTCGTTGAACTTTCCGTCAGGCATCACGAAATCCGTGATCAGCAAGTCGCATCGTCGTTTCTCGAGCAACTCGATGATCTCAGTGGAATTACACGCCGAACCGACGATTTGCAGCTGTCGCAAACTACGCAACGTTGCGTCAATACCAGCCAGGATAAGCGGATGATCATCCGCAATCAGCACGTTGAATGTAGTGTTTGCAAGCATGAATCGGTCTCTCCGCATTGATTGATGTATATCAAGTATCAAAATATAGCGGTGAGCCCCGATGTCGTCTCGATGACTTGTCCTATTTTTCGTTAAAATAAATAGGACAAGTCTTATTTGCGGTCGAACCGGCGCGGAGCGCTGGATGCGTCGGCGGCGGATCGGTATGCGGCGTCAGGCGTCAGTTGCATCTTTGGCACCTGACGCTACGAGCCCAGTTTCGTACGCGTACTGAAACAGGTCGGCATCGCGTTCGATGGAGAGTTTTTTCATCGCTTTGACTTTCTGCGCGCTGACGGTCTGCTTCGCACGATTCAATTGCGCGGCGATCTCGCTGATCGATAGACCAGAAGTATAGAGGCGGATGACTTCCGCCTCCCGGGGTGTCAACGCTGGCGCGCTGCGGGACGCGATCGCGCTTGCTGCGGTCTTGGCTCGCACGCTGGGGGAGTAGTATGTCGCGCCAGCGTACACGGTATGTGTTGCCGCGATCAGGTGATCGATATCGTCGAGCTTGCTGAGCACGCCATCCACGCCGCTTTTCGACATTTCCTGCAGCATGGCCGGGTTATCGATCGTCGTCAGTACGATTACCTTCATGTCGGGCCATGTGCGCCGCAGGTACTGCAGAAATGGCAGACCGTCCACGAAGCTGCCGCCGGGCATCGCGTAATCAGTGATGAGCACGTCGCACGCGTTACGCGACAGCAGTGCGACCAGATCGTCTGTACTCGCTGCCGTGCCGACGATCTCGATCGTCGGCACCCGCCCGAGTTCATAACGGACGCCGGACAGCACGGTGGGATGATCGTCGGCCAGGATGATGCGGATGTTCATGACGAGTCGGTGGATGCGGGTGGCACTGCGTATTTAGAGATAAGGCGGGGTTAGTGTAACCGAAGCATTTCCTGTAGTGAGCCGTATGCTACGGCTTTCAACGAGAATACACTTTGCGCATCGTTGTACCGCTAGATCGGACCCTAATATGCCTCTTCTGCGCCAGACACTCGGTGAATTGCGCCGCTATCACCGCCTTCTGATGATAGGCGGACGCTGTGCCGCGGTACTGGTAATGATCGTTGCGCTTCTCGCCGACGTGACGTTGCTGGTACGTACTTACATCGACGACGAGCGCGAGATGTTCACGATCGCGCACCGACTTGTACGTGGACGCGTCGCTGCGAACGAGCATTCGTTCTTGAACGGGCTGGTTCGTGCGGAACTTTCATGGAGCGACGAGCGCGAAGTGCCGGCTAGTCTTATTGCGCGCTTCCGCGCCCGCGGCAACGTGCTGTCCTGGAAGCCGTTTCCCGCCGAACGGCTTGAATTGCTGATCGCGGCGGCACCAGGTGCGCAGCTTACCGACGAGGAGATTGCGCACTACATGCAATTCGCGACCCAGATTGGCCGTGCGAACATCGCGATGTCGAAAGTGCTGGAGCGGCAGGCGACCCAGATTTTCTTCAGCCCCGATCGCCAGATCGTCGGCATCCTGCCTACGTCGTCGATTGATAATCCGGCCCGGCTGACCAGTGTAGCGGGTCGTGCGGCATTCGTGCAGGAGCTTACTGACGGCGCCGAAGCATTGTCCGATGCGGCGCCGCCGCGCGTTCACAATGTGCAACCGACGGTGCACTGGTCGCCGCATCGCTACCGACTGCCCGATGGTCAAGAGGTGCTACGACTCGCGGCACCTGTCGTTCACCATGGCAGGGTCGAAGCGGTGCTCGTGGACGAAGTAGATCCCGCTGATCTCGTGTGGCCGATCTCCGATGGGGCGTACAAAGGCGTGTATGCGATTGTCAATGATAGCGGTGACGTCATCACATCGGCGGCGAAAGAAGAGCCGGATCCGGCAGTGCTCGACGATGTGTCGCAGTGGCAGCGCGCGCACGGGCCGGTAGCCGGCCGGGTAGTCGAGTATCGCGACGGTGGTCGGTATTTGCTTGCGCGACGAATCGGTACCACGGGCTATTCGCTCGTCTATAGTTACTCGTGGCGTGATATCGCTGCAGCCATCTGGAGCAAAGCGCTCGGTGCGGCCGCCATTTCACTGGCTGTGCTCGTGGCCATCTGGTTCATGTTGTACCAGCTCAACCGTCGTGTATTCCGTCCCATGTACGCGCGCTCGGAACGAGTGTTCGATAGTGAACGCCTGAGCCGTACGGTCATCGAAACGGTACCGGTTGGCATCGGACTTGTGTCCGCTGGAAACGGCGCCCTGCTATACGGTGGATCTTCGCTGCATGCACTGAGCGGCCTGATCGAAGGCGGTATGAACCGGTTGTTGGGCGAGTTGGCGAAGCGATATGTTCGACTAAAAGCGGCTCGAGTCAGCAAATCCGACGAAGTGTTTCATGAAGACGTGCTGCTGCCCACGGTGGACCGCGGCGAAATCGCGCTGCAGGCGCGCTTCGCCCTGGGGCGGTACCTGGGCGAAGACGTAATCGTTACCGCGTTTGTCGACATGACCGCGAGCCGCGAACTGCAACAGCAGCTGCGCGACGCGAAGGTCGCCGCCGATCAGGCGAGTGCAGCCAAATCTGCCTTCCTTGCCACGATGAGTCACGAAATCCGCACACCGCTCAACGCGATCCTGGGCAATCTGGAACTGCTTGCGCACTCGTCGTTGAATCCGCTTCAGCGCGACCGGCTGCGCACGATCCGCACATCGTCCAATGGTTTGCTCGCAATCATCCAGGACGTGCTCGATTTTTCGAAGATCGAGGCGGGCGAAATGCAGTTCGAGCGCATCCAGTTCAAGGTAGCCGATGTGATCGAGCGGGCGCTTACGATGTTTGCCCCGGTCGCGCATGCAAAGGGCGTTGCGCTGTACGGCTTTTTCGGTGCGTCGATCGATCAGACGATGCACGGCGATCCGGTTCGCCTCGCACAGGTCGTGCACAATCTGCTGTCCAACGCTATCAAATTTACCGACGAAGGCAAGGTTACACTCAGCATCGCTTATGAGCCCGCCGTCGGTGACACAGCCGGCAGCGGCACGCTCGTTGTGACGTTGACCGATACCGGCATCGGTATCGATGCCGCGCAGCGCGCACAGTTGTTCAAGGCGTTTGCGCAGGCGGACTCGTCGATTTCGCGACGCTTTGGCGGCACCGGGCTTGGTCTTGCGCTATGCCAGCGTCTGACGGTCGGCATGGGCGGAACGATCGAGTTCGACGGCGATGTCGGCATGGGTAGCCGCTTTACAGTACGTGTGCCGCTTGATCATATCAAGTCAGCAGACACGTCGATCATGGCAGACGCACGCATCCTTGCCGGAAAGCGCGTGATGTTGCTGGCGGAGGCGGATGAGTGGCATACGTATGCCGCGACATTGATTGAAGCATGGGGCGCTGAGATCGATGCGGTCCGTCATCCGGATGATCTGCTGGAGGTCAGCGGTCGAGTGCTTGTCATCTGCGGGGATCGCAACGGGTGGTCAGCGGACAGCGAAAACCGCATCGTCGAGGAATGCCAGGCTGTGATCAACTGTGGCGTTAGCGGCCCGTTGCAGCCCGTGCGTGTCGGTCGCGTGGTGACGGTATCGTGTTATGCGCCGGCTGGGCTGCGCGCCGCGCTTGACCATCTGCTGAATAACAAACCGCTCGACGTGGCATGCACCGCCGGCGCCTCAGCGGATAGCCATGCCCAGGCGCCGCGGCTTGGCCTGCATGTCCTGGTTGCGGAAGACAATGAGGTTAATCAGCGCTTGTTCGACGAGCAACTGACACTCCTCGGCTGTACGGCGCAGATTGTCGCGGACGGTGTCGATGCATTACGGGCGCTATCCGATGAAACGTTCGACGTCGTGCTCACCGATCTCAACATGCCGCGGATGGACGGCTACGTCCTTGCGCAGATCATGCGTGCGCGCTGGCCGCGGATGCCGATCGTCGCAGTGACCGCGGACGCAACGGTCGACGAGCGCCGGCGATGTGCCGAACTCGGCGTTCGAACGGTTATTTCCAAACCGCTATCGCTTGACGGGCTTGCACGCGTGCTGACGCAGGCCACGGGCGGGGCAGCGCATGAAGTCGGTGACGACGCGAGCGGTGCATTGTTGGGCGAGCACGCGATGCCGGCCTCGCTAGTCGACGTGTTTCACAAGTCGTGCACGAAGTCGCTCGAAATACTGAGGAGGGCGCATGCTCGCGGTGACGTGGCGGCAATGCTGTCGGAACTGCATTCGCTGAAAGGCGCGTTGGGCATTGTGCAGCAGCATGAGCTTGCGCAGCAATGTAGTGTAGTGGAGCGGCAACTCAGGACGGCGGAGCCGGGACAGGCGCACGAGAGCTGGCAATTGCTTTCCCGATCATTAGAGGCGGTGATTAGCGATCGATCGTTTGGGTAGGTTTTGAATGATGTTGATGTCTCGGCGCCGAGTGGGAAGCGCGAGTGAGGCCGGTCGGAAAAAATGGAAGCCAACGTTTCGTAAAATCGAGAAACGGAGGCATGGATGAATCGAATTCCAAGAGCGGTCAATGAAAGTAAAACTTGAGGCCATTCTGCCCTGTTGGGGGACTGACCTAAACGGCTTGCATAAATCTATGCGGTCTTTCTCCGATGTGCTAGAAGCAAGCCGAGCCCTCGATTCTCTGCGGTCTCCTTTGCAGCACGGATCGCACGATCGAAGCTACTTTCAGTGGCGACTTGGGTTCGGTCGACGCTGACGATCCAAGTGTCAAACATGAACCGCCATCGAATTCGGCGTTCCTCAAGAAGTGCCGAGAACCAACGCCAGACGGCTGCATCATCGGCATTAGAGCGTGTTATGAACTTTCGCTAAGGACTGCTATTGTATTGAGATGAAAGAACGGAAGCCTTACCCGACGGATGTGTCCGACGAAGAATGGAGTTTTGCGGCGCCGTACCTGACGCTGATGACAAAGGACGCTCCGCAGCGGCGGTACGAACTGCGCGAGATGTTCAACGCGCTGCGCTGGATTGTGCGTGCGGGTGCCCCGTGGCGCCTGATGCCTCACGAGTTTCCGCCATGGGAAATGGTGTACCAGCAGACACAGCGATGGATACAGGCGGGCTGCTTCGAAGCGATGGTGAACGACCTGCGCTCGGTAATTCGTGTTGCGCAGGATCGGCAGGGCCAGCCCAGCGCGGTAATCCTCGACGGCCGCACGCTGCAGTCGACATGCGAGGGCGGTCCGCGTGCGGGCTACGACGGGTACAAACGAAAGCGCGGCAGCAAGGTGCACATGGCGGTGGACACGTTGGGGCAGCTGCTCGCGGTACACGTGACACCAGCCAACGAACAGGAACGTGCGCAAGTGGGTGAACTTGCTCGACAGGTTCAGCGCGCCACTGGCCAGACGGTGAAGGTGGCGTTTGCCGATCAGGGCTATACGGGTAAGGAACCCGCCGAATCCGCCCGCGACGAAGGTATCGAGCTTCACGTCATCAAGCTGTCAGAGGCGAAGAAAGGCTTTGTGCTGTTGCCCAGGCGCTGGGTGGTCGAGCGCAGCTTCGGCTGGCTGAACCGCTTCCGGCGATTGACCAGAGACTACGAGCGATTGCCCGAAACCTTGGCCGGACTTCACTTCATCGTATTCGCCGTGCTTATGCTCGTCCACTTTGTAGACCTTAGCAAAAGTGCCTAACACGCTCTAGTCGGAAATATTCAATTCACCTATACGCAGGTATAGCGAGTACCGCGGGCGCCGCCGCGGGACATGATCATCTGCGCGGCTTTAAAGCTGTTTTTGGAAATGCGCCATTGAGCGCGGGTAGGCGGTTGTCTACCATTCGATCGGGTTTCAGCCCTTGTCGAATTTCCATCGATGTATTTTGAGGAGCGTGTGATGAAAAAGATTATTGCGTCGGTACTGTACGTAACGTATTTGGCTTTTGGCGTTTCCGCCCATGCGGCAGAACAGGATGCCGCAGCATCTTCTGACGCGGTCGTCAGCCAGAAAGAAGTGAACAAGGCCGACAGGCGGGCCGAACGTACCGCCGATCGGGCACTGTCGCGCAAAATCGTCTGGGCGCTGTCGAAAACGAAAGGGCTGAACGCGATCAATGCGCGGGTACTCGTGCGCCATGGCGTGGTGACGCTGACCGGCTACGTGCCCGACAGCGAGCAGGTCCAGCTCGCCGGCGACAGCGCAGCGCGCGTCGCGGGCGTAACGTCGGTCGTCAACAATCTGGTGCCAGGCGAGCAGGGCCGGTGATTTCGCGCGCGCGTCGATGCCATGCGCGCGCTGCTGTGCGAAGCACACTGGAACCATTGACGGCTCCGCGGAGCCGTGAGAGCCGTGTAGAGCATTTTCCTCAAAGCGTCGGAATTCGAATGCCGTTTTCGGTGCGCCCATGGTGCCGAAATCGAAATTCATTTCGTCGATAAAGAATGGAGAAAAATGTCGCCGCTGATCGCATTCGTTGCGCGACTGCGCGCATTTGCTCCTTGCCGCGTTTGACCCTTAGATAAGACCCGGAATGCGGACATCGATCCGCACTCCCTAATCACGTCGGCCATTGTCGGCCGGCGCCCGATTATCCAGCCCAGTGAGATATATATGACACGCCTGACCACTCTGAAACCGTCGGAAGCGACCGGGGAAACCGCTGTCGTCTTCAACCAGATCAAGGCCGCGATCGGCAAAGTTCCGAATGCGTATGCGACCATCGGCACGCATAGTCCTGCCGGTCTGGCGGCCATGCTGAACGTCGACGCCGCTATCGCCGCGAGCTCGCTTGAGCAGGCCGATGTCGAAGCGGTGCGCCTCGCGGTCAGCGCGCTGTCGGGCTGCGATTACTGCGTCGCGGCGCACACGATGATCGGCAGGATGGCCGGCCTCGCGCCTGACGCGATGAAGCACATCCGCGCCGGCCTGCCGTCCGGCGATGCGCGCCGCGATGCGTTGCTCGCGTTCGTCCGCGCGATCGTGACCAGCCGCGATACGGTGCCTGCCGCCGTTCTCGACGCGGTGCTGGAAGCCGGGCTGACGGAGCGCCAGGTGATCGAGACGATCCTCGTCGTCACGTCGATTACGTTCACCAATCTGGTGAATCGCGTGAACGACACGACGCTCGACTTTCCGGCTGTCGACTGAGGATGGCCGTATCCGGCGCACGTTTCATTGCGTGACGCTGCGCGCGAGCCGGTGCGGTCGCGCGGGTCGTCGTACGTGCATGTCGGGCGGACGGCAGGCGGCGGATACCGTTTGAAGTCGCGCAACGAAGGCGGTCGCGATTCGGGCAACGCGCCCGCTCGCGTCCGATCGGTCCAATCGAAAATTGAGGTATCAATGTCCACGCAGTATGTGGTTGCCACGATTACGGCAGATCCGCAGCACGCCGCGACGGTGGAAGCGGCGCTGGTGGCCGCGGTTCCGGCTGTTCGCGCCGAGGATGGATGCGAGCAGTACGAACTGCATCGGCACCGCGCCGCGTTTCATCGCTTCACGATGGTCGAACGATGGCGTGACGAGCACGCGCTGAATGTGCACGGCATGGCGCCCGCGTTCCAGACGCTGTCGCGTGCGCTCGAAGGCAAGGCGACGCTCGACGTCGTGCTGCTCGAGAAGCTGATCTGAGTCTGCCGACTCTGGCTGTCAAGCAGCGGCGGCGCGCGGGATTCCCTGCCGCCGCTGTTTCGCTCCCCGGTCGCGATGGCGATCGCCTCGCAGCGTCGTTCATCGGACCAGCGCGGCGAGCGCCGGCGCGACAAGTGCGGTTAGCACGCCGCTCATTCCGATCGCCAGCCCACCGAACGCGCCGGCTGTTTCGCTGATACTCAGCATTCGCGCGGTGGCCAGCCCGTGGCCCGCAGTTCCTGCAGCCAAGCCGTGCGCGCGGGCATCGACGACGCGCATCACCTTCATCGCCACGCCGATCTGCAGCACGGCCGCGATGCCGGTAAGCAGCGTGAAGGTCGCGGTCAGCGAGGGGTCGCCGCCGATGCGACGGGAGATGCTCATCGGGATGGGCGTGGTCGCCGAATGCGCGATCAGCGATGCCGTGACCACCGGCGCGGCGCCGAGTCCCTTGCTGATCAATGCGGCGCTGCCGGCCGACACGATCGAACCGATCGCGAGCGCCGGGACGAGCGCCGGGACGAGCGCGCGAGCGGTTCTGCGTATGTGGTGAAAACTGCGGAACATCGGGATTGCGAGCGCGACGGTCGCCGGCCCGAGCAGAAAGTGCACAGACTGCGCACCCTCCAGGTAGTCGCGGTATTGCACATGCGTGATCGACAGCAATCCGACGAGCAGCAGCACCGCGACGAGAACGGGATGAGCGAGCACGTGTCCGTGCGCGGGTCGGTTCGCGAACAGTCCGATCCGATAGGCGACCAGTGTTGCGAGCAGCCCCCAAAGCGGTTGGTGTTGCAATATGGCCCACGCGGACGCGAGATCAGGCGTCATGTTCGGTCTCAGTTTCGGCAGCGAGCGTTTTGCTGAGTCGCTCCATGATCCATCCGGTTGTCGCGAGACCGAGCAACGTCGAGATCAAGATGGCGGCCGCGATGCGCCACCAGTCCGTCGTCAACTGGTCGAATGCGGTCATCAAGCCGGTGGCGGCGGGCACGAAGAGCATCGCGAGCCACGACAGCAGGTCGTCGCCGAATTTCTCGAGATCCGACGATGGCACTCCCTCCAGATCAGGATGCCGAGCGCAACGAAACGGGCGCCTCCCGGTGCGGCGGGCCTGGCATTCGATCACCGCGACGCGCACGCGGATGCGCACGGCCCGCAACGCGACGCGGCTGCATGGAGTGCGTCGCCGGGTTCACGATTGAAGCGATGCACTGCACGTGGCGGCGCTGAGTCTTGCGTTGACCGCGGCGCGCGACACGAGCAGGCTGCCGGTCGCCAGCGTGAGAAACGCGGGCGATCTGCCAATCGAGCCTGTCAGGCCGAAGACGGGATAGACCCAACCGGCGACGGCCGAGCCGACGCCGATGCCGCAAAACACGAACGACGCGGTCAACGCCAGCGCAATACCTCGCCACTGCGGCATCAGTTCGACGATGCGCCGTTGCTGCGACGGCCAAAGCAGGTCGGTCGCGAACGCCCACGCGAGGAGCGCGACAAACAGCAAGCGCAGGCTCGGCGGCGTGAAGCGGAGAAACACGAGGTCGAGCGCAAGCAATGCGAGGCCGGCAAACAGCATCGCTTCGGCGCTATAGCGGCGCGCGGCGCGCGTCACGAAGAGGTTGCCCGCGATGCCCGCGACGCCCAACACAATCAGCGCGGTCGACACCGTATCGGCGCCGGCGTGGAACACGTCGCGAATGATCGGCGCGATGAACGCATAGGTCGAATAGATGCCGGCCGCAATGAAGAAGACCACCAGAAACGCGCTGAGTGTATCGGTGCGCGTCAGCAGCGATGCCATCGTCGCGAATTCGATGGTTTCCCCCTGGCTCGTGTCCGGGACTGCGCGAACGGTCAGCGCGGCGGTTACCGCGCCTGCGAGTCCAATGACGAGAAAGAGCACGCGAGCGCCCCATGCGTGCGCGATCCACGCCGACAGCGGCATGCCTACCAGACCGGCGACGCTCAGGCCGAGCAGCACGACGGCGATCGCGCTGCCCTGTTGATCACGTTCGACGAGGCTCGAGCCCAACGCGCCGAGCACCGGGCCGATGAACCCTGCGCCGACGCCCATCAGCACGCGCGACAGCAGCAGCACCGGATAATTTGGCGCGGCTGCGAGCAGCAAGGCGGCCGCGCTGAACAGCGTCAGGCCGAGCAATACCTGGCGGCGGCGCCGCAGATGGCCGAAGCCGACCTGCAGCAGCGGCGCTGCAAGCGCGAACGTGACGCCGAACACGGTCACGAGGTACACGCTCTGCGAATCCGCGAGCCCCCATTGATGCGAGATCGCATCGAGGCTGCCGACGACGGAGAGCGCGCCCGTCGCCTGGACGAAGTATGCGAGACTCAAGATGCGAAGCGCGCGGGTCGTGCGCGCTGAAAAGGGTGTAGTCATGGTGGGTCCTTTCGAGCCTGGGAAGCGTGCGCTCCGGAAAGCCGGGTGGAAGCGCACAGGGGCGGCCGGTCAACTGCCAAATGCGTGGAGCACCAGCTCGGCCGCGACGTGCCATGCGCCCGCCGCACAGATCAGCAGCCCGAGCGCTCGACGTAGCGGGTATGACATCGGTATCAACCGGCGGCCAACGACGTGTAACCGGCGGCCTTCGTGACATCGGCCTGCGGATTCGAGATCGCGTTTTGCATCACGCCGACGACCTTTCCGCCCTCGACGAGCGCAGGCGCATCGTGGCTCGGCAGCAGAAACCGGCTCGTCGCGAGCGCGCGCTTGATCGCGCGCTTTTCGTCGAGCGTCGACATTGCGCGGTTCGCGGTGATCGTGGGTTCGTGCGCGGCCTGATCGAGGATCGGGTCGATCAGTTGGTCCTGCAGGTTGTACGCGATATCGCCGCAGATGTTCGCGATGCCTTCATCGGTTTCGACGAGCACCGACAGGGAACCCGGCGTGTGACCGCCGGACAGGCGGACTGCGACGCCCGGAATGATCTCTTCCTCGAACGTACCGTCGACGTCGAGCAGACGGATCGCGCCGCGCGTGTGCAGGCGGTCGATCAGATGCTTCGTATCGGCGGCGGTGTACATCAGCGGGCCCATGATTCCCGAGGCGGCGAATTCGAGCTCGCGGCGCGAGATCGCGACGGTGGCTGTCATCGGAAACCGGTCGGTCATGCCGACGTGATCGATATGCGCATGCGTGTGCACGATGTGGCGGATACCCTGCGTGTTGCCGCCAGCCCTTTCCCGTGTCGAACCCGACATCGGCGCGCAAAGACCCCCACGAGTGCAACTTGAACACCCATGATTGCAATGTGATCGAGCAAGGCCGCCAAGAACCTGGCATGGCAGTTGCGATTCTTCAGAGCACGACGGCGCACTCATCGGACCGCGGTGGCGACGGATAGGGCTGCGAGCCTGTTGCAGTTGCACCTGAACACCACTCGACCTTCGTGGCTCGCCTCCGGTGACAACATGGGTGCGCTGCGCACGACTTCATGAATTCACGAGCATTTCGCATTTCCGGGCTGACAATGACCGGCGAAGTGATACTTTTACTTGTCAAACGGCGATAACTATATTTTCGTGTACGCCATCGTGATCGGATGGGTGTCAAGCACCACGAATTCTGGTGTTCCCTGCAAGATCGCGGCAAAATTATTATGATCCTGCATTTTTTTGGGACGAAGACTTGATGCGACAGGTCGGCTTGATTCTTGGGGTAATCGTCCTTTTCGTGCAAAATCTGGCGGTTTCGCCGCAAAGCCTTCTGTAGCAAGGCCTTGCGGTCGATTCCGGCTACCGTCGGCAGTCCCGGCCGCGATCTGCGGTAAGCTACGTGCCCGCAATTTTTAATTGCGACCGTGACGGGAGGCAGCAGATGCCAGGCCTGGAATTTCGGTATGTGGGGCAAGATCGCTTACCCGCGCGACTGTCGGAGTTCGACGTCGAGCGCTACTTCGCGCTGAACGACAGCGACGTAGCTGCGATCAACGAACGTTTCCGGCGCGATCGTCGCGCGGGCGCCGCCGTTCAACTGGTCTTTCTGCGGGCCAGCGGCCACACGCTGGACCACGTTGGCACCCTTCCACGGCAACTGTTGCGCTATGTCGGCGAGCGACTCGGTCTGCCGACGCCGTCGATCGCATCGCTGCGCACGCTCTACCAACGCTACAAGACTCAATACGAGCACCAGGTGTGGGCGTGTGAATACCTCGGCCTGACGTCGATCGGCGCCGACCAGTGGGCCGGCCTCGGAACATGGATGCGTCAGGATGCGGCCGAATCGCTGACGCTCGACGAACTCGTCCAGCATGCGCATTACTGGCTGTACGAGCGGCGACTGTTGATTCCTGCCGAGCGAACGCTGCGGGATTTGGGGCGAGCGATCTGGGCGGAGGCCGAACGCGGTCTGCTCGCCACGATTCAGACGACCGTCAGCGACGCCGAACTGATGCGCGCCGATGCGGTCTTGTCCACGCAACACGGCACGTCAGGGATGACCGTGCTCGAATGGCTGAAGACGCCACCGGCACGGCACAGCCCGTCTACCATTACCGAAACACTTTCGCAGGTCCGTTTCCTCAAGTCACTCGGCACTCATACGTGGAACCTGGACGCGGTGCCGATCGAGAAGCAGCGTGCCTATGCACAGCGCATACAGGCCCGGCGTCCCGCCAAGGTTCGTGAGCTCAAGGCGTCGACGCGCACGATCGAGCTGATCTTCTTCTTGCACTTCACGCTGCTGGAGTTGACCGACGCGCTGCTCTACCAAACGGGTCGCCGCGTGTCTGATCTCGTCCGGCACGCCTACGATCGGACGACGGTCAAGCAGGCCCGGTCCGCTGTCGAGTACCGCCAGCAGCTGATGTCGATCAAGGCGCTCGTCAACGATACAAGCCGCTCCGCAGAAGAACGGCTCGACGACATTGGCAAGTTGCTCGAGGATCTGTCAGACAAGCCGCCGACGAGTCACGCAGCCAGCGTTCGCGAAACGCTGACCGACGATCATCATCGCATCCGCAACCTGCTGGTGCCGTTACGCGAACTGGAGCTGTCCGGCAGGGAGGCTGAGCCGAGCCTGCGACAGCTCGAACTCCTCAGCTCGCTGCACGACCGCGGCGTGACCGAACTCCCCTCCGACTGCGAGGTGCCAGTAAGCGCAAGCTGGCGGGACCTCGTCGAGGGCGAGGACCGGGTACGTGCGATGCGGGCGCTGGAGGCTTCGGCGATCACGGGGTTGCGCAGGGGTTTGCGACGCGGATCGGTCTGGACCAGCCATAGCCTGTCGTTCCGCGCCCGTGATCAGCTGCTGATTCCGCCGGCGCGGTGGGAGTGCGAGCGTGATCGGCATCTGTCATCGCTCGGCTTGTCCCACACGGCGGAACCCTTCTTGGAACGGCTATTGAGCCACCTTAAGGCGGGGCTGGCGGCACTCGAAGAAGCGCTGGTGGCCGGACGGGTCATTGTCGGGACGGACGGTGCATTGCACCTGTCAGCGATTGAAGCGTTGCCCACCGATGGCCTCCCGAGACGGATGCGCGACTTGATGTTCAAGGAAATCGGCACAACGCAGTTAGCCGATCTGCTCATCGAGATGGATGCTCACAGCGGTTTCAGCGAAACGCTGCTGGCGCGTCGCGCGCGCGATGCGAACGAACTGGTCTCGTTATACGCGGGGCTGATCGCACACGGAACGGATCTCGACGCGAAAAGCGTCGTGGCGATGGTCCCACAACTCGATCTGGCGCCCATCGCGACGGCGATGCGGGCGCTCGAGATGCCTGGCCGACTGTCGCGCGCGAACGAGCGCGTGGTTGAATTCCAGCGCACGCATCCGATTACCGAATTGTGGGGAACGGGGCGACACGCATCCAGCGATTCCATGAGTCTGGATACTTCGCCGCACCTCTTTTATGCCCGCGTCGATCCGCGGCGCCGAACCCACGCAGTCGGGATTTATACGCACGTGCTGGATCAGCATGGCATTGTCTATAACCAACCGATCGTGCTGAACGAGCGGCAGGCGGGCGTGGCCATCGAAGGCGTACTGCGGCATAACGAAAACCGAGACGATGGCGGACTGATGCGACTCTCCGTCGACACGCACGGGTACACGAGCGTTGGGATGGCCGTCTCGAAGCTACTGGGATTCGACCTGTGTCCGCGCCTGCGCAATTTGGCCGAGCGCAAGTTGTATGTGCCGCGCGGATTTGCCGTCTCCGAAGGACTGGTGCCGGTCGTGGCCCACGACGTTTCGCTAAAGGCAATTCGCGACGGCTGGGACGAACTGCTGCGGCTCGTCGCCTCGATTCAGTCTGGCCGCGTCAGCGCGGTGGTCGCGCTGCAGCGGTTCGGCAGCGCCGCACAAGGCGACCCGGTGCATCGGGCCGCCGATCAACTCGGCAAGTTGCTGCGCACGCTTTTCCTATGCGATTACTTCAGCAACGTGGCGTTCCGCCGAGAGCTGCATACGTTGCTGAATCGCGGCGAGTCGGTCCACCAGCTCCAGCGCGCGATCTACACTGGCAGAGTGGCCTCCGAGCGCGGTCGACGTCGTGATGAAATGGTCGCCATCTCGGGTTCGTTGACACTGTTGACGAACCTTGTGATCGCCTGGAACACGCAGCGCATGCAGGCGACGGTCGACGGCTGGCGACGTAAAGGACGACCGGTCGACGACGAGTGGTTGCGCCGGATGGTGCCTGCGCATTTTGCGCACGTGAACTTCAGGGGCACATTGAGCTTTCCCATCGACCAATACAGCGACGTCCTGCTGGAAGCCGCGCCCTGGCAGCGAGGCACGGGATCATGAGGCCTGCCGGATAGAGACGGACGGCGTATGGGTACGGTTGGCGGATTGGCGTCCATCCGATGAAGTCGACGAGCGCGATCAGCGCCAATACCGGTCTGCGATAGGATCGCACGATGCGCTGGAACCCTACCGGGGCGCCAGTCACGAGCAGCGCGAACAGGAAGCGCGCCGGCACGAGACGCAGGTCCAGCAACTGCGGACCGAACTGTGCCATGCCAATCAGACGGCTATCTTGACGCAAAACGAAATCACCCAACTGAACAAGGACAACGCGCGGCTGGTCGACGAGTCCGGCGCGGCGAGTACAAGTCTGCGAGAAGCGCGCGCACACGGTGAGCAGATACGGGAGGCGCTTGACCGCATACGTGTCGATCACGTCCGTTTCGAGACCGAACGCGATGCCCTACGTGCGACGGTCGGCTCACAGTCGGGGAACTGGAAAGCGCACGTACGTCGCTCGGCGTAGCGACGGCGGAGCGGACAAAGCTGGCGGCGCAGGTCGACGCCCAGCTGTGTCTGCTGGCTGCCTATCGGACACGGTTAGGTCTGGGCGGTGCTGAGGGTTGAAGCGCCAGATTTTGCATCCGGAGGACACGGTTTGGCCAAATCGGTCTCCTGATAAGCTCATGATTTTTCGTGGAATTTCGAACGAAACCGCCAGATTTTGCACGAAAAGGACGATTACCCCACAATGCGCGACGCGACGTCAACAACCGGTTGATACACGACAAAGAACTCCCGTTGCAGTAACCCGATTCGCAGATCATCCCGAAAATTGACATCTTTCCGCTGCTGCACGCTTATGCTCTCTGCATGATATTTATCACTAAACATAACGTCTCCGCTGTTGCAAGGTATGTGGCATATGCCCCTCCGGCATACAATGCCGCAGTAGTAATGCCTGACATGGCGACCTACCACTCATCATTGTGATTCGTCGGTCTTGTGTAACGTAGTTCCAGCAGGTTCTAGAAAAAACGATTCGATATGCAAATCAATTTAGTGGCGTAGCAATAGAACGCTTCATCACCATGCGGCACCGGTCTTCGGGTCCGGATACTTTGTGATGCTAATCCTGTCATCGCTGGATTACACCAGCTTCTTTGATGTTCCTGGTGATCGATTGAAGGACATGGGCCGACGGCTACTGGGAAGATTGCTGAGAAGGTTCATTAGTCAATGCACGCTTCAATGTACGAGGATGAATGCCAAAACGCCTCGCCACGTCAGCTATAGAGTGATCCTTCAGAAGATCGATAGCCTCGCACCGTTGCTTCGCGTCAAGCGCACGCTTGCGGCCCAGTGTTTGCCCTCGAGCCCGGGCAGCAGCCATGCCTGCGCGTGTGCGCTCACTTATTAAACTTCGCTCAAACTGTGCGAGAGCGGCCATCATATGAAAAATCAGAAGGCCTCCTGACGACTTCGTATTGATCGATTCCATCACGGATCCAAACTGGATCTCGCGTCCCTCAAGATGCGTAATAAGATCGACCAGTTTCCCCAACGAGCGACCAAGGCGATCCAGGCGCCAAACCATTAGCAAATCTCCCGCCGATAGGTGGGCAAGCGCAGCATCTAGTCCGGGTCGGTAAAAGTCCGCCCCCGACACACCTTGGTCGCTGAAGATCTTGTCACACCCCACCTTCTTCAACGCGTCGATCTGAAGCTGGAGGTTTTGCTCATCGGTCGATACTCGTGCGTAACCGACAATCATGCTGCACCTCGACCGTACGGGAAATCGAAGCGCACATCCTGCACGTGAGGCTGATCCGGGAATAACAGGCGACCATATATCGCGTGAACAGGGCTTCTAGTTGTCTGATCAAATTCGTACATTTTTAAATCTCGTAATATCCGGATCCATCTGGCCCATAGGCGCGCAGAGAAGAACTGCCGCGGCATCACGTCCGCGGAGATTCAGTGCCACCGATACAGAGCGTTCTCAACAGCGTTTCGTATTGAACGTCGGGCGTTGTTACTCGCATTCTTTAATTCGCTAAGGATTTGCGGAATCTGCTTCGATACCGCCACGCCACTGGTAAGACATCACGCAAACGTTTCAACGGCGCTTGGAGCGTTCAGGAGGCGAGTCCAATTGTTAAGAATTGAAAATGTGAGCGATGCAGGTCCAATTCTACTGGACAAAATGGGTCCTTTTTGTCTGGCCCAGGACGCCGATCGTACCTCTTGATCTGGCGGGCCTCCGCCGGTACCGAGAAGCTTTTCTACGAATTTGATACAACGGACCGATTTTGTTCAGGCCCTTTGTTAGAGGTAAGAGTGTAAAAAATACCTTGAACGGACGGCCGGACTAGGGTTTTACCTTAAATTATTCTTGCAGAAGGCGGCGTCGGAGGCGGTAAATATTGCGCATTTCGACCCAGCGGTAACGGGGCGCAGATGGTTGAGCGAACGTGTGGTCGATCAGCAACGCATGGCGGACGGTTTCTGGAGTGCCTGATGCCGAACTGGCGGCAGAGGAGAGATTGCATATCTGGCCAAAGTAAATATTCAGAAGAATCAGTATTTGATTGATTTGAATCTCGGTCTTATTTTGAATTTTCGGTCGTCCTCATATATGAACAAAAAATCGGACGAATTGATGCTTTTTGAATGAGTGGGTGGTGTCAAATGGGTGAACC
Organism: Burkholderia territorii; assembly: GCF_001718335.1. Classification (NCBI taxonomy): domain Bacteria; kingdom Pseudomonadati; phylum Pseudomonadota; class Betaproteobacteria; order Burkholderiales; family Burkholderiaceae; genus Burkholderia; species Burkholderia territorii. The sequence continues at coordinate 462,754 of NZ_CP013367.1, read as the reverse complement.
TGCTGAAGAAATGAAATGGCCGGATATCGACGGTGCAGTTGCGCAGGCGAGTCGCATGATTACCGTGCTGATGCGTGTGTCGTCTCTCGAACGCATCGAGGATGTCGATGCGTACGTCGGATCGCTGGAGGCGATTGTGTTCGAGCTCATTGCGCGGCATGTCGACAGGGAGACGCGAGGCGCGGCACGGGCGGCATACAAGCGAGGCATCGCATCGGGACTCCAAAGCTCCGATCAATCGGCATCGCGCGATAAATTGCTGGATACATTGGGTTTTTCCCGCGATCAGGCACCGCCCTTGCTGGCGGCGATCAGGCAGGCAGGCGAGACGCATGGCCGGACGATCAGGCTCGAGATTGATCGAAGGCGGGCCATCCCTGAAGGTTAGTGATGGCTCGCACGGGATCAAGGCGAGCGGCGAGCGTTCCCAGTTAGGTCATTGAGGGGAGTCATATTAAAAACGAAACTATTGCTAATAATTAGCAATCCTATTAATAAATTGAAAGGCCTGTGCGAGAAAAGACGTTGCGAGACGGCACGCCAGCCAAAGAGGTGATGAAAATGAACAAGACATACCGGACTGTTTGGAATGAAGCGCTTGGAGCTTGGGTGGCGGCGTCGGAACTTGCGACGGCGCGCGGCAAGTCGAGTCGATCTATGGCGTCGACGCTCGTCGTGGGTGCGCTACTTTTGAGCTCGGCACAGTTTGGATATGCGAATACCATTCCGTTTACAACGGGGCAGAATTGTGTTTCCGGTAGCGGAAAGGGACCTGATGGCGTTAGAAATTATGGTGCAGGTGCCGCTCCAGTTGACGGCAATGGGACTTGGTCAACTGTAGCCGGATGTAGTGCCAACGGAAGCAACCTGCTCGGCGTAACACTATATGGTGCGTTTACGACCGCTACCGGCGACGGCGCAGTCGCTGTTGGTATGGGGGCAAATGCAGCATTTGAGTCAGCGGCTTTTGGCCTGCAGGCGACTGCCTCTGGCACACAAAGCAACGCTTTCGGTTTCAACGCGCTAGCTTCTGGCGGGGGCTCGGTGGCGATCGGCAACGGGGCGACAGCAGTTTCGGCGGCTAGCATCGCGATTGGACAATCAGCACTTGCCAATGGCGCGGGAGGTACTCTAGCTACAGCTGTTGGTAACCAAGCGACGGCGACAGGAAATAATGCTTCCGCACTTGGTAACGGTGCTGTCGCAAGTTCGTTCCTTGCGTCCGCTCTGGGGACGCAAGCGGTTGCGTCAGGTTCACAATCAGTCGCGGTAGGCGTCAAATCGACTGCGTCCGGGGTCAATTCTGTTGCAATTGGAGATGCCTCGACGGCAGCAGCGGCTTCGACTGTAGCCCTTGGCGATACGAACTCGGTATCAGCTACGTCTGGTGCAGGTGCTACGGCCATCGGCTTTCAATCTAGCGTGACAGGAGGCACGGGTGCGGTCGCGATCGGCAGCCAGCAAACTGCCAATGGCAATGGCGCCGTTGCAATCGGCGACCCGAACAGCGCGACTGGCACTGGTGCTGTAGCTGTCGGTGCCAACAATTCAGCGAACGGCACCGGCGCGATCGCACTCGGCAATGCCAATTCCTCGACTGGTATTGGCGCGGTCGGAATCGGCAGCACCAATTCCGTGACGGGCGCGGGTTCGGTCGGAATCGGCAGCACCAATTCCGTGACGGGCGCGGGTTCGGTCGGAATCGGCAGCAGCGCCACGGCGGCTATCGCGGGTTCGACTGCGATCGGCGCCTCTGCGGTTGCGGGGGGGGCGTCGGCACCTGCCTCTGCTTTTGGTAGCGGAAGTTCCGCGACGGCGAATTATGCTACTGCGGTTGGTGTCAATGCTAGCGCGGCTGGCGCAGCCAGCGTGGCGCTTGGCGTGGCGACGGCAAGCGCGGTCCAGAGCGTTGCAATCGGCCAACAATCCACGGCATCCCAGGTCGGAAATATTTCGATCGGTTCGTTTGCGACGGCCAGCGGCAACCAAACAGCGGTCGCGTTGGGCTACAAATCGACCGCTTCGGCCGGCAACGCGATGGCCCTCGGCTTCAAGTCAACAGCCGACGTGGCAAACTCCGTCGCCCTCGGCGGCAGCTCGGCGACGATTGGTACGGCAGACACGGCGACCGGCGGCACCAGTTCGATAACCTCCGCCACCATCGGAGGCCAGACGTTCGGCAACTTCGCCGGCGCAAGTGCGGCCAACGGCGTCGTCAGCGTCGGCACCGAGGGCAACGAGCGTCGCATCCAGAACGTCGCAGCAGGCCTCGTCACGGCAACCAGCACCGACGCGATCAACGGCAGCCAGCTCTACGCGGTTGCAAGCACGACGACGTCGAACATCACGAGCCTGTCGACGTCGGCATCGACGGGTCTATCGTCGGCCAATAGCTCGATCTCGTCGCTGTCGACGTCCACGTCCACGGGCATCAGCTCGCTGTCGACCGGCTTGTCGTCAACCAACAGTAGCGTAACGTCACTGTCGACGTCGACGTCTACTGCGATCAACGCGGCGAAGACGCACTACTACAGCGTGAACGACAACGGCACGCAGCAAGGGAACTACGCCAACGACGGCGCGACGGGTATCAACGCGCTGGCGGCCGGGACGAACGCGACGGCGGCAGGTGCAAGCGCGGTCGCGGTCGGCGACGGCTCGAATGGCAGCGCGGCCGGCTCGGTTGCGCTTGGTCAAAACGCGTCGGCGAGCAACGCGAACAGTGTTGCGCTGGGTTCGAATTCGGTGACGGCGGCGGCCAATCCGACGGCGACCGGCACGATCGGCGGCGTGACGTACAACTATGCGGGTACGACGCCGGCGAGCGTGGTGAGCGTGGGCGCGCCTGGCGCGGAACGTCAGATCACGAACGTGGCTGCCGGTCAGGTGACGGCAACGAGCACGGACGCGATCAACGGTTCGCAGCTGTTTGCGACGAACACGGCGATCAACAGTCTGTCGACCTCGACGTCGACGGGTCTGTCGAGCGCGACGAGTTCGATCGGATCGTTGTCGACGTCGACTTCGACGGGGTTGTCCAGCGCCAACAGCTCGGTGGCTTCGCTGTCGACCTCGACATCGACCGGCCTGTCGTCGGCCAACAGCTCGATTACGTCGTTGTCGACCTCGACGTCGACGGGCCTGTCGAGCGCGACGAGTTCGATCACGTCGCTGTCCACGTCCACTTCGACCGGCATCGGTTCGCTGTCGACGGGTCTGTCATCGACGAACAGCAGCGTAACGTCGCTGTCGACGTCGACATCGACGGCAATCAACGCGGCGAAGACGCACTACTACAGCGTGAACGACAACGGCACGCAGCAAGGGAACTACGCCAACGACGGCGCGACGGGTATCAACGCGCTGGCGGCCGGGACGAACGCGACGGCGGCAGGTGCAAGCGCGGTCGCGGTCGGCGACGGCTCGAATGGCAGCGCGGCCGGCTCGGTTGCGCTTGGTCAAAACGCGTCGGCGAGCAACGCGAACAGTGTTGCGCTGGGTTCGAATTCGGTGACGGCGGCGGCCAATCCGACGGCGACCGGCACGATCGGCGGCGTGACGTACAACTATGCGGGTACGACGCCGGCGAGCGTGGTGAGCGTGGGCGCGCCTGGCGCGGAACGTCAGATCACGAACGTGGCTGCCGGTCAGGTGACGGCAACGAGCACGGACGCGATCAACGGTTCGCAGCTGTTTGCGACGAACACGGCGATCAACAGTCTGTCGACCTCGACGTCGACGGGTCTGTCGAGCGCGACGAGTTCGATCGGATCGTTGTCGACGTCGACTTCGACGGGGTTGTCCAGCGCCAACAGCTCGGTGGCTTCGCTGTCGACCTCGACATCGACCGGCCTGTCGTCGGCCAACAGCTCGATTACGTCGTTGTCGACCTCGACGTCGACGGGCCTGTCGAGCGCGACGAGTTCGATCACGTCGCTGTCCACGTCCACTTCGACCGGCATCGGTTCGCTGTCGACGGGTCTGTCATCGACGAACAGCAGCGTAACGTCGCTGTCGACGTCGACGTCGACGGCAATCAACGCGGCGAAGACGCACTACTACAGCGTGAACGACAACGGCACGCAGCAAGGGAACTACGCCAACGACGGCGCGACGGGCATCAACGCACTTGCGGCCGGGACGAACGCAACAGCGGCGGGTGCTAGCTCGGTTGCCGTGGGCGACGGCGCGAACGCGAATTCGGGCGGAGCGGTGGCCATCGGCCAGAACGCAATGGCGACGGGTGGCCAGGCCGTGTCGATCGGTGTGGGCAACACGGCGAGCGGCGACGGTGCGGTGGCGATCGGCGACCCGAACGTTGCGACGGGCACGGGCGCGGTGGCGATGGGTGCGAACAACACCGCCAACGGGCAAGGTGCAGTGTCGCTGGGCAATGCGAACACGTCGACCGGTCAGGGCTCCGTTGCGCTGGGCAACACGTCGACGGCGAACGGTGTCGGTTCGATCGCGCTGGGTTCGAGCGCGGTGGCAAACAACGCGAACGACGTCGCACTGGGATCGAACTCGGTGACGGCGGCAGCCAATCCGACGGCGACCGGCACGATTGGCGGCGTGACGTACAACTATGCGGGTACGACGCCGGCGAGCGTGGTGAGCGTAGGGGCACCGGGCGCGGAACGTCAGATCACGAACGTGGCTGCCGGTCAGGTGACGGCAACGAGCACGGACGCGATCAACGGTTCGCAGCTGTTTGCGACGAACACGGCGATCAACAGTCTGTCGACTTCGACGTCGACGGGCCTGTCGAGTGCGACGAGTTCGATCGGATCGCTGTCGACCTCGACATCGACCGGCCTGTCGTCGGCCAACAGCTCGATTACGTCGTTGTCGACCTCGACGTCGACGGGCCTGTCGAGCGCGACGAGTTCGATCACGTCGCTGTCCACGTCCACTTCGACCGGCATCGGTTCGCTGTCGACGGGTCTGTCATCGACGAACAGCAGCGTAACGTCGCTGTCGACGTCGACATCGACGGCAATCAACGCGGCGAAGACGCACTACTACAGCGTGAACGACAACGGCACGCAGCAAGGGAACTACGCCAACGACGGCGCGACGGGTATCAACGCGCTGGCGGCCGGGACGAACGCGACGGCGGCAGGTGCAAGCGCGGTCGCGGTCGGCGACGGCTCGAATGGCAGCGCGGCCGGCTCGGTTGCGCTTGGTCAAAACGCGTCGGCGAGCAACGCGAACAGTGTTGCGCTGGGTTCGAATTCGGTGACGGCGGCGGCCAATCCGACGGCGACCGGCACGATCGGCGGCGTGACGTACAACTATGCGGGTACGACGCCGGCGAGCGTGGTGAGCGTGGGCGCGCCTGGCGCGGAACGTCAGATCACGAACGTGGCTGCCGGTCAGGTGACGGCGACGAGCACGGACGCGATCAACGGTTCGCAGCTGTTTGCGACGAACACGGCGATCAACAGTCTGTCGACCTCGACGTCGACAGGCCTGTCGAGCGCGACGAGTTCGATCGGATCGCTGTCCACGGGCTTGTCGTCGACGAACAGCAATGTCGCGTCGCTGTCGACGTCAACGTCGACCGGCATCGGTTCATTGTCGACCGGCCTGTCGTCGACGAACAGCAGCGTGGCCTCCCTGTCGACGTCGACGTCGACGGCGGTCAATGCGGCGAAGACGCACTACTACAGCGTGAACGACAACGGCACGCAGCAAGGGAACTACGCCAACGACGGCGCGGCGGGTATCAACGCGCTGGCGGCCGGGACGAACGCGACGGCGGCAGGTGCAAGCGCGGTCGCGGTCGGCGACGGCTCGAATGGCAGCGCGGCCGGCTCGGTTGCGCTTGGTCAAAACGCGTCGGCGAGCAACGCGAACAGTGTTGCGCTGGGTTCGAATTCGGTGACGGCGGCGGCCAATCCGACGGCGACCGGCACGATCGGCGGCGTGACGTACAACTATGCGGGTACGACGCCGGCGAGCGTGGTGAGCGTGGGCGCGCCTGGCGCGGAACGTCAGATCACGAACGTGGCTGCCGGTCAGGTGACGGCGACGAGCACGGACGCGATCAACGGTTCGCAGCTGTTTGCGACGAACACGGCGATCAACAGTCTGTCGACCTCGACGTCGACAGGCCTGTCGAGCGCGACGAGTTCGATCGGATCGCTGTCCACGGGCTTGTCGTCGACGAACAGCAATGTCGCGTCGCTGTCGACGTCAACGTCGACCGGCATCGGTTCATTGTCGACCGGCCTGTCGTCGACGAACAGCAGCGTGGCCTCCCTGTCGACGTCGACGTCGACGGCGGTCAATGCGGCGAAGACGCACTACTACAGCGTGAACGACAACGGCACGCAGCAAGGGAACTACGCCAACGACGGCGCGACGGGTATCAACGCGCTGGCGGCCGGGACGAACGCAACAGCGGCGGGTGCTAGCTCGGTTGCCGTGGGCGACGGCGCGAACGCGAATTCGGGCGGAGCGGTGGCCATCGGCCAGAACGCAATGGCGACGGGTGGCCAGGCCGTGTCGATCGGTGTGGGCAACACGGCGAGCGGCGACGGTGCGGTGGCGATCGGCGACCCGAACGTTGCGACGGGCACGGGCGCGGTGGCGATGGGTGCGAACAACACCGCCAACGGGCAAGGTGCAGTGTCGCTGGGCAATGCGAACACGTCGACCGGTCAGGGCTCCGTTGCGCTGGGCAACACGTCGACGGCGAACGGTGTCGGCTCGATCGCGCTGGGTTCGAGCGCGGTGGCAAACAACGCGAACGACGTCGCACTCGGTTCGAACTCGGTGACGGCGGCGCCGAACCCGACGTCGTCGTCCACGATCGGAGGCACGACATACACGTTTGCCGGTGCGGCGCCGACGAGCGTGGTGAGCGTAGGGGCACCGGGCGCGGAACGTCAGATCACGAACGTGGCTGCCGGTCAGGTGACGGCGGCGAGCACGGACGCGGTCAATGGTTCCCAGTTGTTCGCGACGAACACGGCGATCAACAGTCTGTCGACTTCGACGTCGACGGGCCTGTCGAGTGCGACGAGTTCGATCGGATCGCTGTCCACGTCGACGTCGACCGGAATCAACTCGCTGTCGACTGGCTTGTCGTCGACAGCCAGCAGTGTCACGTCCTTGTCGACCTCGACATCGACGGGCCTGTCGAGCGCGACGAGTTCGATCGGATCGCTGTCCACGTCGACGTCGACCGGAATCAGCTCGCTGTCGACGGGTTTGTCGTCGACAGCCAGTAGTGTCACGTCCTTGTCGACCTCGACATCGACGGGCCTGTCGAGCGCGACGAGTTCGATTACGTCACTGTCCACGTCGACCTCGTCGAGTATCAGTTCGCTGTCGACTTCGACGTCGACCGCGATCAACGGGGCGAAGACGCACTATTACAGCGTGAACGACAACGGCACCCAGCAGGGCAACTACGCCAACGACGGCGCGACGGGCATCAACGCGCTGGCAGCCGGGACGAACGCAACAGCGGCGGGCGTAAGCTCGGTTGCCGTGGGCGACGGTGCGAACAGTAGCGCGGCGGGTTCGGTTGCGATCGGTCAGAACGCGACGGCGAGTATCGCGAACAGTGTTGCGCTGGGTTCGAACTCGGTGACGGCGGCGGCCAATCCGACGGCATCGGGCGTGATCAATGGCGTGACGTACAACTATGCTGGCGCGACGCCGACGAGCGTGGTGAGCGTGGGCGCGCCGGGTGCGGAGCGCCAGATCACGAACGTCGCTGCAGGCCGCGTGTCGGCCACGAGTACGGATGCCGTGAACGGCTCGCAGCTGTACGCGACCAATCAGGCGGTCGACAATCTCGGCAATACGGTCAACAACATCGAGAACGGCGGCGGGATCAAGTACTTCCACGCGAACTCTACGTTGCCGGACAGCCAAGCGCTCGGCACCGACAGCGTGGCGATCGGTCCGAACGCGATCGCGACCAATGCGGGCGACGTTGCGCTGGGCGCCGGTTCCGTGACTGCCGCGGCCAATCCGACCGCGTCGGGAACGATCGGCGGCGTGACGTACAACTATGCGGGTGCGACGCCGACGAGCGTGGTGAGCGTGGGTGCACCGGGTGCAGAACGCCAGCTCACGAACGTGGCGGCGGGACGCGTATCGTCGACCAGCACGGATGCCGTCAACGGATCGCAGCTCAATACGGCGTTCCAGGCAATCAACAGCCTGTCGACGTCGACGATGTCGACCATTTCGTCGCTGTCGACCAGCCAGGGCGGGGACAGCGCATTGATCACGTCGCTGTCGACGAGTATCAGCCGGCTGTCGACGACGACCATCGCGAACGGGTCGCACTACTACAGCGTCAACGACGGTAGCACGCCGCAGGGCAACTATGACAACAGCGGCGCGACTGGCTCGAACGCAATGGCACTCGGCCCGAATGCTGCTGCGTCCGGCGCGAACGCGCTGGCGCTTGGCACCGGTGCGAACGCCAGCGCGGATGGCGGCACCGTGATCGGCGCGAATGCATTGGCGTCGGGTAGGAACGCCACTGCAATTGGATCCAATGCCGTTGCGTCGGCGGCAGGTTCTGTCGCGCTGGGTGCCAATTCGGTGGCGAGCGAAGCCAACACGGTATCGGTCGGTGCGCCGGGTAGCGAACGGCGCATCACCAACGTCGCGCCGGGTGTCAATCCAACCGATGCGGTGAACGTGTCGCAACTGGGAGCGGTCCAGCAGGACGTCAACAACGTTGCGCGCAAGGCTTACGCCGGTGTCGCGGCCGCCACTGCGTTGACGATGATTCCGGAAGTGGATGCGGGCAAGACGCTCGCGATCGGGATCGGCGGAGCAAGCTACCAGGGCTATAGCGCGGTCGCAGTCGGCTTCACCGCACGGCTGTCGGAGAACCTGAAGCTGAAGGGCGGCGTAAGCGGCAGCAGCGCCGGTTATACCTACGGCGCGGGGATTGGCTATCAGTGGTGACGCACGCGGCGGTGCGCCGGACCCGACAAGGCCGCGCGCACCGCCGATCGACATGCACATCTTTACTGCGAAAAGTACTACGTTTGAAAGGTTCCATCATGTCTACTACAAGAACTGGATTGTTGCTCATCGCTGCGTTGCTTGCCGGTTGCACGGCAGCCTCGGGCCCCACCTACAATGCGTATTCGGTGGCCTTGCCCGACGGAGCGCAGGCATACCGCGTCACCTGCCACGGCCTGCTGGAAGGGCCGGGCGCCTGCCGCAAGGAGGCGGCGTCGATCTGCAAGGATCAGCCCGTAACGATGCTCGAAGCCCAATCCGGGCTGGGGGCGATGTCCGGCGGTCAACCTGATGACCGTTCCATTCTGTTCCGCTGCGGTGCGCCAGCGGTCGCGGCCGTCCCGCCAGTCGTGATCGCACCACCTGCCGTGACCGTTCTGGACGCCGATGCGAATTTCGATACGGATCGTGCCGACCTGAAGCCGATCGCGCGCACGCGGCTGGACCAATTGATCGCAGCATCGCGCGGGACGACGATTCGCACCGTGACGGTAAGCGGATATACGGACTCGGTCGGATCTGACGACTACAACATCGGTCTTTCGGAGCGACGCGCAAGCGCCGTCGGCACTTATTTGCAGGAACACGGGCTGAAGGCCGAGCGGTTCGTCAGCCGCGGATACGGCAAGGCGGATCCGGTGGATTCGAACGACACGGTGGCGGGACGGGCGCATAACCGGCGCGTCGAGGTGCGGATCGATATCGACCGGCAATAGGCAAATAGCGTTTCCCGACGGCTCGTCAGTTGTCACCCGGTCACTCCCCCCGTAGTGCACCGGCGGGACGAGTGGTCGTGGCGGGCCGTCGCGTCATCGTGACGGCCTTTTTTCAAAACTGACAATCCCGGGCGGCGGCGAAGCGGGGCTCGTGCGTAGCCCAGTTAGTCGGGAATATCAGGCAGGACGACACGAAACATGGCAATCAACGGAGTGGTCGCGTATTTGGGCGCAGTGCTGGCCGGGTGCGCAGCAATGGCAGCGGGGGGAGTTGCGGCGCAGGAAATGGCGCAGCCGAGAGCCAACGTGCTCGCGCAGTCGGCACAGACGGTCGGCGTTCGGCGCTGCTATGCGGCGGTCGACCAGGTCTCGTCCCGCATGCTGGCAGGCACGCGTCGCGCCGACGTCGCGCTGGACTGGGATCGTCACGATGCGGACGGCGAGCCGTTTTTTGCGATCGCCGGTCTCGAGTATCCAGACTCCTCCGCTGCGCTGTCGCTGACGATGGTGCCGGAGACGAAGGGGGGGTGCACGATTCTCGTCGAGCGCATGTCGAGCGCGCCGATGTCGTGTAAGGCGGTTGCAGCGTCGGAGTTGCGTGACTACAAGGGGACACCGCTGGTGAAAGCGGTGACCGTCTACGCGAATCCCGGTCGGCCGCGCGAGACCGTCACGCTGGTGGATACACCGCCCGCATGCCTGATCATCAGGCGACAGGTTCAGTTTCGATGGGGCGCGCCCCAATAACGAGAGCGACACCAACGCATCTGCATTGCCGGCGGGCGGCGCACGCGCCAAGAATGAAAGTCTCAAGGAACATGTCATGAAGTCCTATAGCGAACTGCTGGAGCAATTGGAGCGGTTGAGAAAGGAGATCGATATTGCGCGCGAGCACGAGGCTCGGCGTATTGCACAACGCGTGCTCGAACTGCTCGAGGAAAGTGGGGTGGATGTGCGACAACTGTCGACACGATCGGCGCAGGAGCTACGACGGGGCGTCAGACCCAAACCGAAATATTGGAACCCGGACACCGGTGCGACCTGGTCGGGACGCGGTCGCAGGCCGCGCTGGTTGGTCGGCGACAACCTCGACCGTTTCCTGATTCGGTTGCCGGACGACCGCGTGGATTCCAAGTCGTGAGCGCATTGAATATATGAAATAAAAATGACAATAAAATTGAGCCAGTACAGCAAGGAAACGCTTTATCGAGCCGTCTGGGTATTTCCGAAAGATTGCATTGGTGTTTACCTGCATGCGGAGAGCAGGGATGTTGCGTGTCGGAAACTAGCGGTTCTTTCCAGCTTTATTCTGGATTGCCAGTCGGAAGTAGTGGATGTCGCATCGGTCGACTCGTACGAGGAGCTGGTTGACAACGGAATCAGCGAGGACCCGGAACTGCGCATCTTCGAATTGTCCGGTCGCAATCATCAAGTAACTGGATGGATAGAATGCCCGTTGTTCGTGAGCACAGACCAATCGCTGCTTGGTAAATGGATATCACTCAACGTCGGCAGGGCAATGTCAGCCGCAATTGGCCTGAAGTGATAGGTTCGGTGAGCTGCGGTGAAGGGAATTTGTAAAATCGTGGAGAAATGATGAAAATTTTTTAATTTGGTTGAGGAGGCACTTTTATTGCAAAAAAAAATGCACTTTCAACATTGGTGGTATTTAATTTCGATATTGCACCGATAATCTACAATTCACGGGTGCTTGATTGTGCTGGAAGTTGGCCACGTCCGATTGTGAGTTGAATTGCTTTGCACACCCTGCCGTCCATGAGCCTGAGAGACATTTGCGGCGTCCGACAGGGGCACTCCATGAAAATCGGCTATGCGCGTGTATCGACGGAAGAACAGCACTTGGATTTGCAGTTATCGGCGTTGAAGCACTACGGGTGCATGGAAATTTTTTCCGATCGAGGCATTTCCGGCGCCTCTTTCGACCGACCCGGTTTGCGTGATGCGCTGAATCTTGCGACAGTCGGCAACACGCTGGTCGTCTGGCGTCTGGATCGACTAGGCCGCTCGTTGAGCCACCTGCTTACGGTGGTCGGCAGTCTGGGAGATGCGGGCGTCGAATTTGTGTCGCTCACGGAGAGCATTGATACGCGCTCGCCGGTCGGCCGTTTTACCTTCCACATGATTGCTGCGCTCGCCGAGTTCGAGCGCTCACTGATCAGCGAGCGAACACGGGCCGGTCTCGTGAGCGCGCGGCAGCGTGGCAGCAAGCCGGGACGCCCCCATGCACTATCGCCCGTTGAGCGCGACCAGGCTCGTGTGCTGCTTGCAACGCACTCGGAGGCCGAGGTGGCCGATCTTCTTCAGGTTCACCTAAGAACGTTGCGCCGCCATCTGAACAATGATCGGCGCACGGATGGTGCTTCGCCTGCCGGCTGAGGCATGGGCTTTCCCGCGATTGATTGGGGGTGTTGCTAGCGATTCCGATCCGCGTTGTCAAACGCATTTGAAATCTGAGCCACTTCGCGCCTGATCGCGCAAAGTAAAACTGAGCCAGTCGTTACCTCTTCGGTGACGAAACGTGGCCAGCTTAGCGTTGCTGTTTCAGTCTGTAGCTGTCCCCTTTGATCTGGATGATGTGGGCGTGATGCAGGATGCGGTCGAGCATAGCTGCAGCCAGTGTGGTGTTGCCGCCGAAGGTTTCATCCCACTGCGCAAACGGCAGGTTGCTGGTCAGGATCATCGAGCCGCGCTTGTAGCGCTTGGCGACGATCTGGAAGAAGTGGCTAGCCTGATCCCCCGAGAGCGGTAGATAACAAGGCGTTCGATACGCGCCTCGAGTTCCGGAATACGCTGGCGTGATTGTCTTGCCCTGCGGCGTGACGCCCTGGCGTTCCATCTGAAGTTGCCGCACCCAGCGGCGGAGCACCGTCTCGCCGACGCCGACCGAGCGGCTTGCTTCCATATGGCTATAGCCCTGGCCGAGCACCAGACAGGCGGCTTGCTGTTTGAACTCCGGGGAAAACGTACGACGTTGCTTGCTCATCAGACGCCTCTTCATGGCGAGCATTTTCGCCTAAATCAGTGTCCGGATTCATTTGACCACTACATGCGGGCGCTGGAGGCTTCCGCGATCACGGGGCTATGCAAAGGCTTGCGACGTGGATCGGTTTGGATCAGCCATAGTTTGTCGTTCCATGCCCGCGACCAACTACTGATTCCGCAGGCGCGGTGTGAATGTGAGCGCGACCGGCATCTGCCTTCACTTTGCTTGCCCCACAAGGCTAAGCCATTCCTGGCCCGGCTGACAAAGCACCTCAAGGCAAGATTGTCGGCGCTCGAGGCGGTACCCAACGGCAATATGTGCCGGAAGTCGGTACAATTTACATCGTCGTGCCGAGTAGCGGTAAATAGTGCTGATCTTGCGTTGGATTATAAATGTGCAGTTTTTATTTAATTATGGCAGTTCTATTTAATAAATCGAACCGTATTTTATGTGACAGAAAGGACTATTTTGTCGTTAGTTTTATTTGGTGGTGTGGCTCTGGTGGGCAGAAATATTCTTGATTTTTATGAATTTGACTTGCGCTGTGTGGCGGCGGCGGATTATATTGACGTACCTTGGGTAGAGTACTAATTCTTGCGAGGATATTCATCTGAAGATCTACTGGTTGCGGCGAAGCCGAATTGGCCCGTGGCAAGTCCGGCGCGTGTCGGATCGATTCTGGGTGTGTTGGTGAATTTTTGGTGGAAGGCCTTGCCGGATAAGGTCGAGCGGCGAAGCTCCCCGGGCCTCTGTCAGTTTGTCCGCTGCCATACAACGCTTTCCTGAGAGGGATGCTTGCTCGTCAATGGAAGTAAATTCCATGGATTATAAACCTTCAGATTATATTGCCTCGTGTGGTTGATGTTCTCGGTTTATATGTGCTGCAGTAGGTGGAGTGTCGCGAGGTTCATTCTATTGCGATCGATATCGTTTTGGTCTCGAAGTGAAATAAGGCTGTTGTGGTAATTGGGAGATGATGCCGTGGACGTGGGAGCGTTGATAGAAGGTGCGCCCGAGCCTGATGTTCTGGACTTTGACGAGGATTTCATTCAGGTCGATGCGGCCATTTGCGAATACGATTCGGTCGGAAATTCACCGCAACGCAAAGGCGAAAGCACATTTCAATGGGTTTCGATAGAAAGCGCCTGCATTGGTCTTTTGAACAAGGCCAATGATATTCGGGTGGCGATCTGGCACCTGAGGGCCTGCATGGCGAGGCGAGGCGTCGCCGGGTTGGCCGAGGGTACCAAGCGCCTTGCCGCCATCATGAGCCTGCCTGCCGAGGATATCCACCCTCGGGCTCAGCCTGGCGAGTCGTCTGGCGAGATCCAGGCACTTCATCTGGGCTGGATCGCGGGGGCGCAATTCCTTCATCAGATCGGCAACGTCCGTCTCGACGGGCAGGATGTTACGTTGGACGCGCTGGCACATGGAGATGCCGAAGTTACTCTGTGGGATCAGGGTTACAAAGAAAAAACATTTTATGTTTTGCGCGATATTAAGGATTCCTTTAAAAAAATAGAGGAATCCGTATCGTCAGAACGGCACAGCGTTGATGTTTCGAGAGTCCTGAATTTGCTTGACAGGGTGCTTGAGAAGCTTGGTTCAACGGGGGGGGAGTCGACGTCGGTCACCGATTCGCCGACTCGAAGCGGTGGCGCGAGCGATGGGGATTTCAATGCCCGATCCGTGATGTCGACGAGAGAAGATGTGGCGGTGGCCTTGGAACGCATCGCCGAGTATTTTCGTGTTCACGAACCAGGTCATCCCGCGCCGATTTTCTTGTCACGGATCCAGCGCATGCTGGGTGCGGGGTTCGAGGAACTGATGGCGGAACTTTATCCAGACGGCACGGCGCTGGCAGCTCAGCTCGGAGGGCCGGCCGGCTCGGCCAAGTAAATCAGATGTCTTATTGAGGAGGTGGCAGCCATGGTGCGTCAGAAGGACGGGCAAAAATTCATCGGGGAGAGTCGTGCGCCTCGAGTACAAATCGAGTACGACGTCGAGATTTACGGATCGCAGAAAAAGGTCGAGCTTCCTTTCGTCGCGGGCGTGATGGCGGATCTGTCGGGCGACAACGTGGAGCCGCTGGGTCCGGTCGAGGATCGCCGGTTCGCCGAAATCGACGTGGAGAACTTCGATGAACGAATGGCGCAGATCGCGCCTTCGCTGAGTTATCACGTGAAAAACGTGCTGACTGACGACGGGACGGTGATCCCGATCGATCTGACGTTTACTTCGATGGATTCGTTCGAGCCGGCCGAGGTCGTGAAGCGCATTCCGGAGCTGTCGACCCTGCTCGAGGCGCGCAATCGTCTGAAGGAACTTCTGACCTACATGGACGGAAAGGCGGCGGCCGAGGATCTGATTCAAGAATTGCTCAAGAATCCGAAATGGGTGGCTGCGGAAGTCGCCAACTCCGAGCCCCCCCCTTCGGACGCCCCTTCCGGCGACCCGGTACCGAATCAGGAGGCGAAATGAGCACGCTCAGCCAGCAGCATGCGCCGGTGGCCGAACGCGTCGTCGTAGACGGCGATCTGAAGGACATTCTCCGCCGTTCGTTCCGGCCGAGGACCAGCGAGGCGGCCGAGGCGGTTCAGAGTGCGGTCGAAACGCTGCTGACGTATGCACGTCGAAGCAGGGTGGTGGTTCGAGAGGACGTTGCGCAGACGATCGAGCAACTGGTTGCGGAACTGGACAAGAAAATCTCCGACCAGTTGACCGAGGTGCTGCATAACACGCGCTTTCAGACGCTCGAGGGCGCGTGGCGAGGCCTGCATTATCTGGTATCGAATTCGGACACCAGCGAGAATCTCAAGATTCGCTACCTGAACATCTCAAAGGCAGACCTTGGTAAGACGCTGCGGCGTTTCAAGGGCGTGGTGTGGGACCAGAGCCCGATCTTCAAGATGATCTACGAACAGGAATATGGGCAATTCGGCGGCGAACCGTTCGCTTGCCTGATCGGGGACTATCAGTTCGATCACAGTGTGCAGGACGTATCGATCCTGACCGAGATATCGAAGATCTCGGCGGCGGCGCATGCCCCGTTCATCTCCGCAGCTGCCCCCGGGTTGCTGCAGATGGACAGCTGGAGCGAGCTGTCCAACCCCCGCGACGTCTCCAAGATATTCACGTCGACCGAATACGCATTCTGGCGACGTCTGCGGGAAAGCAACGATTCTCGCTATCTGGCGCTGACGTTACCGCGCTTTCTGGCGCGCGTGCCCTATGGGCCGAAGACGCAGCCGGTCGAGGAATTCGGCTTCGAGGAGAAGGTCGATCCGAATCGGGCGGAGGATTTCTGCTGGGCTAACTCCGCCTATGCGATGGGCGCAAACGTCACCCGTGCATTCAAGACTTATGGCTGGTGCACGAAGATCCGCGGTATCGAATCCGGCGGAGCGGTCGAGGTATTGCCGAAATTCATGTTGCCATCGCAGGACAGCGAGATCGAGCTGCATTGCCCGACTGAAATAGCGATCTCTGATCGCCGTGAGCACGAACTGTCGGAGTCCGGCCTGATGCCGCTCGTGTACCGGAAAAATTCCGACACCGCCGCGTTCATCGGGGCGAAGACCGTGCATCGCCCGGCGATTTATGAAGACGACAATGCGACGGCGAACGCCAACCTGTCGTCGCGCCTGCCGTACATTTTCGCGACCTGCCGTTTCGCGCACTACCTGAAGTGCATCGTCAGGGACAAGATCGGTTCGTTCAAGTCGCGCGAGGACACGCAGCGCTGGCTCAATGACTGGCTAATGAATTACGTCGACGGCGACCCGTCCATCTCGAGCGAAACTACCAAGGCGCAGCGCCCGCTGTCGGCTGCCGAGGTGGTCGTCGACGAGATCCCGGAAAACCCGGGCTATTATCGCGCGCAATTCTTCCTGCGTCCCCATTTTCAGCTGGAGGGGTTGACCGTGTCCCTTCGGCTGGTTTCGAAGCTGCCGTCGACTAGGAAGGAATCGGGAGCCTAACCGGCCACGGCCGGTCTCGTCTCCCGTTCTCGCGACGGACGACGTCTTTCGAAACGTCTCGTGATGGCATCGCAGCCGATTGCGTCACGTTGAACAGTTGCATTCACGGTGGTTGTTTGAATCTGTTTTATTAACTTAGGAGAATTAATTATGGCAAATGCTTTGGTGGATTATTTCCTGCAGATCGACGGTGTTGAAGGCGAGTCGACAGATCAGCAGTACCCGGGCCTGATCCAGATTCAGAGCTGGCAATGGGCCGAAGAAAATTCGGGCCGGTGGGGATTCGGCAGTGGTGGTGGCGCGGGCAAGGTGGAGATGAAGGATTTCGAGTTTCGGATGGTGTCGAACAAGGCCTCGCCGAAGCTGTTCCTGATGTGCGCGACGGGCGACCATATCGCGAGCGCCAAGCTGATTTGCCGCAAGTCGGGCAAGGGGCAGCAGGAATTCCTCACCATTTCGTTTGCGAGCGGCCTGGTTTCGTCGTTCCGTACGCTCGGCAACATGCCGTTTTCGCAGCTCGGCCACGGCAGTGGCGAAGTCGACAACGTGCTGCCGACGGACGAAATCAAGATCAACTTCGCCCAGATCGAGTTCGAGTACCGTGAGCAGCGCAACGACGGCACGATGGGCGCGGTGATCAAGGCAGGCTATGACCTGAAGCTGAACGCGCCGATCTAAACCGAAACGCATCTTCAATTCGAGCAAACCATGGACGTGTTGCGGCCTAGGACGTGACACGCAGGAATCCGCATGTGAGCGCGCATCCACTCTATAGCAAGCTGTCGAAGCGGTTCCGTCGCGACTCGCTCCAGGAAGTGGTTGGACATCACCTGGTCGAGTTGATGAACTGTGCATTGCGCGGCGGAAAACTCGGCGTCTCGGACAGCAGTCCGGCCGCGTATTCGGTGCTGAACTACGGCTGCCCGCCGATGCAGGCTGCGGGCACCACCCGGATCGATCCGGTGCATACCGCTTCGCACATTGGCGAAGTGATACGCCGCTTCGAGCCGCGTGTGGAGAGCACGCGAACCAGGGTGCAGCCGAGGAGCGGCGGCGCCAATCAGGCACCGCAGACGGTGTACTTCGACATCTTTACGACGGCTCGCGACGATGGCGCTGAAATCAGGGTGAGCCTCGCGCTTGACTATCTGGATGGTTTTTTCAGTTTGGTCGGCGATTGATGAACGGCGAATGATCATGAGCTTCCTGGACCATTACAACGACGAACTGCGCCAGTTGCGCGATTCGGGGACCCGTTTCTCGAAGGAGCACCCGCAAGTCGCATCGGCGCTCGGGCTGCATCCGGATGCAGTGACCGATCCGTTCGTTGAGCGGTTGCTTGAAGGTGTTGCGTACCTGTCGGCGCGGGTGCAGACGCGCCTCGATCGCGAATGCGCGGAATTTGCGCAGCAGGCGCTCGGGCGTGTCTGCCCTTTGTTCATGGCGGCTACGCCCGCGATTTCGACTTTTGCCTTTCACCCTGATCTGGATTCACCGGAAGCCTTTCGGGGCAGTGTGCTGCCGCGCGGCACGCTGGTCTCGGCACGCATGCCCGGCCGCAAGCTGCCAGTCACGTTCGCCACGGCGCGCGACGTGACGCTATTGCCATTGCGGATCTCGAAGGTCGAGTGCAGCCGGAGCGTGAACGGCTTGCCTGCGCTGCTCGCGCAGCAACTTGCGTCGTCGCAGGCGGTGCTGCATTTTCGCTTCGAGCTGGAGGGTATCGCGACGGTCGGCGAATTGGGGCGCTGCGATGCCGGTTTCGTACCGCTGCACTTGAGCCTGGCCGGCGATCTGCCGCGGGCGTACGCACTCCATCAGGCACTGCTCGCGTCCAGCGGTGCGTGGTATGCGGTTGTGCCGACCCCGCGTGGCGATGAGGTGCTGACGCTGCCGTTGTCGGGTATCCGGATGTCCGGTATCGGCGACGCCGAAGCGCTTTTGCCGCTGGACTTTGGTGGGCTTCCCGGCCTGCGCGTGTTGCGCGAGTACTTCGCACAGCCGACACGGTTGCTCGGCGTCTATCTCGATGCCCTCGCACCCGTTGCCGCGGCTGATCCCTCCGCCCGATCGTTCGAATTGTTCTTCGCGCTGAAGCAGGTGCCGAACGGCCTCGTCGGGGAAGTGGATGCGCATCAGTTCCGCCTGTTCGCGACGCCGGTGATCAATCTGTATCCGAAGCGCTTCGATCCGGTGCCATACGAACCCAATCGGACCGAGCAATGGATTCCGGTCGACCGGATGTCGCCAGCCGCCCATCACCTGTGGGGGCTGACTGAAGTGCGCGTGTGCGAAAGCAACGGTCAGTCGCACACGGCGCGCTCAGTGCTGGAGACGGGCGGATACGAGGAGGGTTGCGAGTCGATCCGCTACAGCCTCCGCCGGGAGAACGGGCTGTTTGCCGAAGGCGCGCGGCGCGACCGCTCGGACCCGCTTGCGAGCCACGACCTGATTGCCGTGTCCACGTTCAACGATACCGTCGATCTGGACGACATCGCGTCGATTGCCGGCAAGGCGCTGGTGGCAGACCGCGACTGGCGGCCGTCGGCGCTGCTGGATGCCGAGTTCAGCCTACTCGACCCGGTTGCGGTGAGGCGCATCGAATGCCTGTGGCCAGCGAGCGCGCCGCGCGGCATGCCGCCTGCCGACGCGTGCTGGGATGCAACATCGCACCTCGGCCAGAACCCGCTCGCGCTGCGCGCAGGACCGGCTCAGGACGTGACTGCGCGCGTGATCCGACAATTGCTGCTCGCGGCCGATCGCGACGATGTGCTCGACCGGCAGAGGATCGACAGTTTGCGTTCGGTTCATCTTGGGGCGCGGTTCATCGCGGCGGGCCGTTCGACGCCGCTCGCGCTGGTGCGCGCGGCGCGCGTCGAGATCGATATCGCCGAATCAGCGCACTCAGACCGCGGCGGCTGGCTGTTTGGTCGTGTGCTGGCGCAGGCGCTCGCCGAGGCCGCGACGCTCAATGACGGCGTCGAGGTGGTCGTAAAGCTCGACGGCGAAATGGCTAGCTTTCACGCGAACACGACCACGGGCGACGGGAGGCTTCAGTGAGACTGGAACGCATCAAGCGGGCACTCACGCCGAACCGCACCTTCTTCGAGCTGATGCGCCGTGTCGAGGTGCTGGAGCGCGAACGAGGGGGGGCGGTGCGGCGCACGAAGCGCAGTCCGCCGTGGCTGCGTATCGAGCAGTCGGCCGAGATGCATTTCGCGAGCACGGAAGTGGCGAGCGTGCGGATCGAACAAACCCGTCTTGTCGAGACGGACGATTACCCGCGGGTCAACATCGTCCAGCGACATTTCGGGTTGTTCGCGCCGTATGGTCCGCTGCCGCTGCATGTGACCGAGCATGCGATGCAGGAGAAGCGCTTCGAGCGCAACGCGGCATTCGAGCGCTTCGTCAACGTCGCTTGTGGCGACCTAGCGTGGCTGCATTACCTGGCGTGGTCGTCAATGCACCCTGTGCTCGGCTACGAGCGCGCGCGCAATGCGTTCGTCGAGCGGGTTACCGCACTGGCGAACGCGAATGCTCCGGCAGGCGACGACGTGGCGACGCGCCACGCGCAGGTATGCCGGCGCGCGTTCCCGGGCATCTATTGCGCGCCGCGCCGCTCGCTGGCTGACCTGCAGCGGATGCTGGCCCGCTACTTTCGCGTGCCGCTTCGGGTCACGCCGCGCCACGGGCGCTGGATTTCCGTGCCGCCAGTGTGTAGCGGCGGCCGCCGGCTCGGAGCATGGCGGCTCGGCACACGAATCTGGGACGTCCAGCACTCGATGGAGATCGTCATCGGCCCCATCGAGGCCGACGAGTTTTACCGTTGGCAACGTCGCTCGGCGGCTGCAATGGCGGTATGCGCAGTCGCGACGGATTTCGTCGACGGGATGATTGACCCGGTCATCAAGGTTCAGGTGCGCACGCGCCCAGAACTGGCCGGGAAAGTTGGACGCATGCGAATCGGCGTAGATGCATGGTCTCGACCGAATGACGCGTTGCGCACTCTAACCATCTACGAATCTTTGCGGGACTCGACGTGAATCGCGAACGTATCTTCAACTGTCTCGGCCGCACCACCTATGCGGCCCTTGTCGACGCCGCGGCGCTGGGCCGGTCGCGGCGTCACACCTTCATCGATCTCGATCACTGGGCGCTGTGCTTGCTGCAGCGCGATCAGAGCGATCTCGTGAAGCTGCTCGCCGAATGGGGGCACGACGTCGGCGAAGTGAAGCGGCGGCTGGAGAAGGCGCTCGATACGTTCGCCGCGGGCGGCGAGTCGCTGCAGGACATTTCTGCATCGCTCGAGCGTAGCGTCGGCCCGGCCGTTATCTGGAGCCAGGTCGCCGTACCGTCGGGCAAGGTGCGCTCCGGCCATTTGCTGCTCGCGTGGATGGATGATGATGTCACGCGCCGCTGGCTTCAGCAGCGTATTGCGCAAGGCATCGCGTCCGCGACGATCGACGAGATCGCGAAGCGCTACGAGGAACTGGCTTCGGGTTGGCCCGAGTCGACCGAGAGTCCGTCGCAACGCGACGACGAGCTGCGTGCCGACGGGGCGCCGTCAGGCGATGCTCTGGCGAAATGGGCGACCTGCCTGACGGATCAGGCGGCACGCGGCGAGTTGGACCCGGTCGTGGGTCGAGACGACGAATTGCGGACCGTGATCGACATCCTGTCGCGACGGCGCCAGAACAACCCGATCCTGGTCGGCGAGGCGGGCGTGGGCAAGACGGCCGTGGTCGAGGCGCTGGCACAGAAGATTCACGCGGGCGCGGTGCCGCCCGGGCTGCTGGGTGCGCAGGTGTGGGCGCTGGATTTGGCGCGTCTACAGGCGGGCGCGGGCGTACGCGGAGAATTCGAGCAGCGGCTCAAGGCCGTAATGGATGCAGTGCTGGCCGCGCCTCATCCGGTGATCCTGTTCTGCGACGAGACGCATACTCTGGTCGGCGCCGGAGGCGCGGCCGGAACTGGCGATGCCGCGAACCTGATCAAGCCGATGCTCGCTCGGGGCCAATTGCGGATGGTCGCGGCGACCACCTGGTCCGAATATAAGCAGTACATCGAGCCGGACGCCGCGCTCGTCCGGCGCTTTCAGGCGGTGCCTGTCGAGGAACCGGGCGACACCGTCGCCGTCGATATGTTGCGCACGATCGCGCCGCGCTTCGCGGAGCACCATGGCGTCCACATCGTCGATGCGGCGCTGCGCAGCGCCGTCGCGCTGTCGCGCCGTTACCTGCCGGCACGTCAACTGCCGGACAAGGCGATCAGCCTGCTGGACACGGCGTGTGCGCGGGTTGCGATGAGCCAGAGCTGCGCGCCGGCCGAACTGGAGCGGCTCGCGCAGCAGGCGTTCGCGATCGGGCAGACCCTCAGCTGGCGTGCCAACGACCGTCGGATGGGGGTGCCGACGCCGGGTGACGAAGCGGATCTGGAGGCGCGGCGCGACAGTCTCGCGCGGCAGGCTCGCACGCTCGAAGGCGTCGTCGAGACGCAGCGCGAGGAAGTGAACGCTTGGCTCGCCCGGATGCGTGAGACGTCGGCGGCGGACGTGGACGGTGACGGGGCGATGGCAGCGCGCATCAGCGCCGATCGCCGGGTGCGGCCGTGGGTTGACGAGCACGTGATCGCCGAAGTGCTGGCGGAATGGACAGGCGTGCCGGTCACTCAGCTCGCGGAAGACGAGGCGCAACGGGTCGTGGATCTCGAGCGCTTGCTTGGAGAGTGCATCCATGGTCAGGCAGGCGGCCTGCGCTCGATCGCCCACGCGCTGCACGTATCGCATTCCGGTCTTGGCGATCCACAACGGCCGCTCGGTGTGATGTTGCTCGCGGGGCCGACAGGCACGGGAAAGAGCCAGGCGGCCGCGAAGCTCGCGGAACTGCTGTTCGGCGGGGACCGCAATCTCGTGCAGTTCAACATGAACGAATTTCAGGAAGCCCATACAGTATCAACGCTTAAGGGCGCGCCTCCCGGTTATGTCGGCTACGGCAAAGGGGGGCGCTTGACCGAGGCGATCCGGAAGAAACCATACAGCGTGCTGTTGCTCGACGAGTTCGATCGCGCGCATCGGGACGTGCACGAAGTTTTCTATCAAGTGTTCGACCAGGGTTGGATGGAGGACGGCGACGGGCGCCGCATCAGCTTCCGCAACAGTTTGATCCTGCTGACCACCAATCTCGGCGATGCGGAGATCGAGGCGTCGTGCAAGGCTGATCCGGAGGTGTCGCAGGCGAAGCTCGAGGCGCTGGTACGCGAGCGGCTGCAAGGGCGCTTTTCCGCGGCGCTGCTGGCGCGGATTCAGGTCGTCGTGTTCCGGCCGCTCGATCTCGACGCGCTGACGGGCATCGCGCATCAGGCGCTCGATGAGATTGGCGAGCGGCTTGCGCAAACCGGCCTCGGTTGGCAAGTCGACGACGATGTCGCGGGCTGGATCGCGCAGGCGGTCGCGCAGCACCCGGCAAACGGACGAGCGGTGCGTGACATGCTGCGTCAGTACGTGATGCCCACTGTCGCGCGCGGCGTGCTGGCCGCCCGCGCGGAAAGTCGCACGCTACGAACGGTGCGGCTGTCGGCAACCGATAGATTGTCGCTCGCGTTCGAAGATGACGAGGACACGCAGGAGGACGCCGTGGCGGTGCCGGGTGTGGCTGAGCCGGTCGCGACCGATGACAGCGCGGAATCGCGCGACCGCGATGCGTCGATCGATGCCGGATCGGAAGGAGAGCCTGCATGCGTCTGATCGAATTGCGCAGCGACGTGCTGGACCCGAGCAGTGTCGCGCTCGCGTTGACGGTTCACGAGAACTTCTCGCAGGAGCCGTCGTATCGTCTCGACGTGCTGAGTCGCGATCCGGAGCTGGACCTGGACGCCCTGCTGGGCACGCCGCTGTTGGCCGACATCGACCTGGGCAACGGAGCGGTGCGGACTTTCAGTGCCTATGTGTTCGGTGGTTTCGACACCGGGCAGTTGAGCGGGCAGTACACGTACACGCTGGACCTGGGAAGCTGGCTGTCGTTTCTGGAAGAAAACCAGAACAGCCGGATTTTCCAAAACCTGACAGTGCCGCAGATCGTCGAGCAGGTCTTTCAGGGGCATCAGCGCACTGATTACCGCTTCGAGCTGGAAGGCGCATACGAGTCGCGCGAATACTGCGTGCAGTTCCAGGAAAGCGACCTGAACTTTGTCAAGCGCTTGCTCGAAGACGAAGGAATCTACTTCTGGGTCGAGCACGAGGCGGACCGGCACGTGGTGGTACTGTCCGACACGCAGCGCTTCGACGATCTACCGTTTCCGTACGGACAGCTTCGGTACTTGCCGGATGGCGAGGAGGCGCGGGCGATCCAGGGACGCGAGGGGATACAGCGGTTGCAGCGCACGCGCAGGGTGCGCTCGAACAACGTCGCGCTGCGGGACTTCAACTACTTGGTGCCGTCGAACCGTCTGGACAGCGATGCGCAGACGCCGCCGGAGCCGGCGTTGTCGGGCGTACAGCTGGAGTACTACGACTATGCGGCAGGCTACCAGGACGAGCAGAACGGGGAGCGTCTTGCACGGTTGAGGCTGGAGGCGTTCCAGGCCGATGCGCATGTGCTGGTCGGCGAGGCGAACGCACGTGGCATCGCGACGGGGCAGGCGTTCACGCTGGCGGGCTACCCAGCGGTCACGCGCAATCGGCGCTACTACGTGATCGGCAGCGAGCTGACGTTTATCCAGGACGGCCCGGACAGCACGTCGCAAGGGCGCAACGTTGGGGTGAAGTTCCGCGCGCTGGCCGACGACCAGCCGTACCGGCCGCTGCTCGTGACGAGGCGTCCAGAGGTACCGGGTATCCAGAGCGCGACGGTGGTGGGGCCACAGGTGTCGGAGGTGTACACCGACCGGTTGGGGCGGATCAAGGTGCATTTCCACTGGGACCGCTACAAGACGGTGGAAGCGGACGCGTCGTGCTGGATCCGCGTGTCGCAGGCGTGGGCGGGCAAGGGTTGGGGCGTGCTGGCGATGCCGCGGGTCGGGCAGGAGGTGCTGGTGACCTATGTGGACGGCGATCTCGACCGGCCGCTGGTGACGGGGATTGTCTACAACGGCGAGAATCCGACGCCGTACGATCTGCCCAAGGACGTCCGCTACACGGGACTGGTGTCGCGTTCGATCAAGCAGGCGGGCCAGCCGCAGAACGCGAGTCAGATTACGTTCGACGATCAGCATGGCGCCGAACGGGTGATGCTCCACGCCGAGCGGGACATGCAGCAAACCGTCGAGCGCAACAGCTCGACATCGATTGGCCAGGACAAGAATGTCTCCGTCAAAGGCACATCGACATCGGTGACCGGGATCTCGGTCAGCTACACGGGTATCTCGGTGTCGTACACGGGTTTGTCGGTGGGCTTCACCGGAGTGTCGTCATCGTTCACCGGGCTCAGCACATCGTTTACCGGCGTCAGTACAGGCTTTACGGGTGTCTCGACGTCGTTTGTGGGGGTATCGACAGGCTTCACCGGAACCAGTACGTCGTTCACCGGCGTGAGCACCGGTTTCACGGGCGTATCCACGTCGTTCACGGGGATGTCGACCAGCCTGACGGGATCGAGCAATTCGGTGACCGGCGTCTCGAACAGCATGACGGGTATCTCGTCGTCGTTGACGGATGTCAGTACGTCGGCGACGGGGCAGTCGCAGAGCATGACAGGCGTGTCGCTGTCATACACCGGCACGTCGACGGGCATGACCGGGACGAGCACGTCGGTGACCGGCACGTCGACCAGCATCACCGGTACGTCAATCTCGAATACAGGAACGTCGACCAGCATCACGGGTGTATCGATGTCGACGACCGGCACTTCGACGAGCGTGACGGGGGCAAGCATGTCGACGACGGGCAGCTCGGTGAGCATGACGGGTTCGAGTGTTTCGAACACGGGGAGCGATGTATCGACCACGGGCTTCAGCTATTCGTACACGGGCGCCAGTTACTCGGACACCGGTGTGGACCTGAAGAAACTCGGCATGCAGGTGAAAAACTGATGAGGGAGCCTGCATGCGTCTGATCGAATTGCGCAGCGACGTGCTGGACCCGAGCAGTGTCGCGCTCGCGTTGACGGTTCACGAGAACTTCTCGCAGGAGCCGTCGTATCGTCTCGACGTGCTGAGTCGCGATCCGGAGCTGGACCTGGACGCCCTGCTGGGCACGCCGCTGTTGGCCGACATCGACCTGGGCAACGGAGCGGTGCGGACTTTCAGTGCCTATGTGTTCGGTGGTTTCGACACCGGGCAGTTGAGCGGGCAGTACACGTACACGCTGGACCTGGGAAGCTGGCTGTCGTTTCTGGAAGAAAACCAGAACAGCCGGATTTTCCAAAACCTGACAGTGCCGCAGATCGTCGAGCAGGTCTTTCAGGGGCATCAGCGCACTGATTACCGCTTCGAGCTGGAAGGCGCATACGAGTCGCGCGAATACTGCGTGCAGTTCCAGGAAAGCGACCTGAACTTTGTCAAGCGCTTGCTCGAAGACGAAGGAATCTACTTCTGGGTCGAGCACGAGGCGGACCGGCACGTGGTGGTACTGTCCGACACGCAGCGCTTCGACGATCTACCGTTTCCGTACGGACAGCTTCGGTACTTGCCGGATGGCGAGGAGGCGCGGGCGATCCAGGGACGCGAGGGGATACAGCGGTTGCAGCGCACGCGCAGGGTGCGCTCGAACAACGTCGCGCTGCGGGACTTCAACTACTTGGTGCCGTCGAACCGTCTGGACAGCGATGCGCAGACGCCGCCGGAGCCGGCGTTGTCGGGCGTACAGCTGGAGTACTACGACTATGCGGCAGGCTACCAGGACGAGCAGAACGGGGAGCGTCTTGCACGGTTGAGGCTGGAGGCGTTCCAGGCCGATGCGCATGTGCTGGTCGGCGAGGCGAACGCACGTGGCATCGCGACGGGGCAGGCGTTCACGCTGGCGGGCTACCCAGCGGTCACGCGCAATCGGCGCTACTACGTGATCGGCAGCGAGCTGACGTTTATCCAGGACGGCCCGGACAGCACGTCGCAAGGGCGCAACGTTGGGGTGAAGTTCCGCGCGCTGGCCGACGACCAGCCGTACCGGCCGCTGCTCGTGACGAGGCGTCCAGAGGTACCGGGTATCCAGAGCGCGACGGTGGTGGGGCCACAGGTGTCGGAGGTGTACACCGACCGGTTGGGGCGGATCAAGGTGCATTTCCACTGGGACCGCTACAAGACGGTGGAAGCGGACGCGTCGTGCTGGATCCGCGTGTCGCAGGCGTGGGCGGGCAAGGGTTGGGGCGTGCTGGCGATGCCGCGGGTCGGGCAGGAGGTGCTGGTGACCTATGTGGACGGCGATCTCGACCGGCCGCTGGTGACGGGGATTGTCTACAACGGCGAGAATCCGACGCCGTACGATCTGCCCAAGGACGTCCGCTACACGGGACTGGTGTCGCGTTCGATCAAGCAGGCGGGCCAGCCGCAGAACGCGAGTCAGATTACGTTCGACGATCAGCATGGCGCCGAACGGGTGATGCTCCACGCCGAGCGGGACATGCAGCAAACCGTCGAGCGCAACAGCTCGACATCGGTTGGCCAGGACAAGAATGTCTCCGTCAAAGGCACATCGACATCGGTGACCGGGATCTCGGTCAGCTACAAGGGCATCTCGGTGTCGTACACGGGTTTGTCGGTGGGCTTCACCGGAGTGTCGTCATCGTTCACCGGGCTCAGCACATCGTTTACCGGCGTCAGTACAGGCTTTACGGGTGTCTCGACGTCGTTTGTGGGGGTATCGACAGGCTTCACCGGAACCAGTACGTCGTTCACCGGCGTGAGCACCGGTTTCAAGGGCGTATCCACGTCGTTCACGGGGATGTCGACCAGCCTGACGGGATCGAGCAATTCGGTGACCGGCGTCTCGAACAGCATGACGGGTATCTCGTCGTCGTTGACGGATGTCAGTACGTCGGCGACGGGGCAGTCGCAGAGCATGAAAGGCGTGTCGCTGTCATACACCGGCACGTCGACGGGCATGACCGGGACGAGCACGTCGGTGACCGGCACGTCGACCAGCATCACCGGTACAAAACTCTCGAATACCGGAACGTCGACTGATATGACAGGTGTGTCGACCTCGATAAAAGGGGCTGCGACAAGCGTCACCGGAATGGACATGTCGAGCACCGGAAGCAAGTTGTCCAGCACCGGATCAAACGTCTCGATCACCGGCAGCAAGATTAATCAAAAGGGTTTCAAGTATGCGTATACCGGTGCTGAATATTCGGATACCGGGATCGATCTCAAGAAACTCGGTATGCAGATAAAAAGTTGATGTCAATACACCATATCAAGTCTCAGGCGACGCTCGTCTCGACGACACGTACCCAGATCGGTTCGCGGCCGATGCTCGGCATCAGCATGGGGGTCGGTTTCAGGCTCAGCGATCCCGCTGTCCTCGTTCACGAGACCGCCGTATGGGAGGCGCTCAAGGAAGTCACACAATCGGTTCCGCTCGCTGAATTCGGGATGCCGAAGCGCCATGCGGAGTGGTTGCTCGTCGGCCGATCGGTGCATCGCGCTTCAGCCGGTTCGGTTGGTCGGCCCGTCGATTGGGCTGCGTGGGTCGAACTGGATGGGGTACGCAAAACCGTTTCATGTCGGGCACCGGTAGAAAACAGCATGGAATCCGGTTTGCTGGCACGGTTGGTGATCGATCCGTCACAAGCCGTGGCGGGCGGCGGCAATGAAAATCCATTCGGGATCAAGGCTGCCACTGCGCCATTGCAGCGTGTACGTGCGTTCGGCGTCGGGCCGGAACCACTCGCGGCAATGGGTGCGCTCGCGACCGACTGGCCGGAGCGTCGCAAATGGATGCCCGACCGTTCAGGCTCGCTTGAGGCGCTCGAGCGGGACGGAACGCACATCGGTTGGCCGGCGAGCACGGACTTGCGCTGGTTTCAGCAAGCCGCCCCGGACCAGTGGTCCCGCCACGACTGCTGGTCATCAGGCGCTCGCTTTGAGCTCTGCGGGTTCGGCGCCGACGGTAATGGTTACGTCAACGCTTTACCCCGTTTGTCGGCCGTAGCGCTGATGACACGCAAGAATCGGCCGGGCGTCGAGCAACTGACGCTCAAGCAGCAGACCATTTGGTTCCTACCCGACCGGGGCATTGGGGTGATGTGGTGGAACGGCGCGACTACGCTTGACTATATTCTCGACGCCGATCCGTCGATGCTGGTGACCGCATTAAAAGGCGCAGAAGAACGCGTCGATGTCGACGCGCTGATGGCGTTTGCCGCGCGGCGCGCGGACCGCACCGATGCAGATCCGACGCACTTGTGCGATCACGTGCTGATGCCGGATGTCGGCAGGGGCTGGGCGTGGGAGGTGATCCTGGAGGCCGATGACCATCCTCGATTTGCGCCGCTTCCTCGCAGTCGAGCAGAAGCCGCCGCGCGGCTCGAACGGCAACGGCTGGATCTCGCCGCAGCATGGGAAGGCTTCCAGCGACTTCAGGCGTTTCAAAAGAGTGCGCATCGATCAGCATTGCCGGTCGCGCCGTCGGACGGTCGCGATTGGCGGCGGCATTTCAGTGCGGCTCGACATGCGGAACTCAAGCAGGCCATCGTCCGAGACGCGGATCTTACCGCCTTGGAGTTCGTCGGGTGGCACTTCGAAGAGGTTCGGCTCGAACGCTGCAAGCTCGATCGCAGCGTATGGAGGAACTGTCAATTCATCAATTCCAATATCGTTGATTGTTCGTATTCTGATGCAAAAATGGAAGATTGCGTTTGGCAAGGCGGCGCCTTCGTGCGCAGTCGGATGCAGCGCCATTCGTGGAACGATGTGACGCTCGAGCGGTTCAATATCGAGGACAGCGGGCTCGATGATCTCGCTGCAACTGGCGGACGATGGGCAATGGTATCTGTCCACGGGGGTGGAGGCCTGCACGGCAACGTGCGCGATGTGGCCTGGGAAGGCGTTACGTGGAACGGCGTTGAGGCGCGGCACTGGACGTGGGAACGCGTTGCGGCCGACGACCTGAGTCTTGTCGACTGCAAGATGGTGGATCTGGCGGTTCTGCAATGCTCGCTCGCGAAGCCGAGCGTACTGTCGAGTGATTTGTCTGGTAGCGCTTGGCAACGCAGCACGCTGTCGATGGCGGTGCTGTCGTACGGTACGTCGATCGAGCGCGCTCGCATGAGCGATTGCGTATTCAAGACGTCCAATTTTCATGATCTTCGCGCGCACGGTGTCGTCGTCGAGCATTGCTCGTTTCTTCAGCTCAGTGCCCAGAATCTTCAAGCGGAGCAATCAAGCTGGACGTGCGCGTTGCTTGATGGCGCGAGCATGGCCCATGCGAATCTGGTCGCTACGACGTTCGACCGATGCTCGCTGAGGGAGGCGACGATGTATGGCGCGGACATGCGCGATACCCGGATGAAGGACTGCAACCTGATCCGTGCGCGCACGTCGTGGGCGCATCTGCGGGAAACAGATAAATGGCGCGGAAATCTGAATGCCGGCCGGCTGGATTTTCCGAGGAGAGTGCAATGACGGCCCCGTTTCAGCCGGTCTCCGCGCCGGCACTTCCTCAGGTGATCAAGGGACGGCATTACACAACGTCTCATCGCGGGATCGAATTGTCCGGCGCGATCTATGAAGACTGTCATTTCGATCACCTGACGTGGTCTGATTGCCGGCTTGCCGATTTGCGCTTCGTGAATTGCAGGTTCGATCAAAACCGCTTCGAATCCTGCCATCTCGGCAACCTGATCCTCGAAGGCTGCACTGTTCGCGCAGCGGGATGGTTCGACTGCGTCCTGACGGGAATGTGCCTGATCGGCGGGGAAATCCGTGATTCAGCGTGGGCGAACTGTGTGGTGAAGGACACGAACTTCGCGGAGACGATCGGCTCGGGCTGTCGCTTCGACAGGGTTCGCGCGACTCACGTGTCGTTCGTCGAGTGTGAACTGACAAACGTCGCGCTGAGCGGCGGCCAATGGTCGGACGCATCCTGGATCAGTGCCCGGATGAGCGACGCGAGTGTCCGGGGCGTGGAGCTGGCGAACTTCATTGTCGGCACGAGCGATTGCAGCAGATGGTCAGTCACGGAATGTTTAGGGAGCAACGTGCGCTGGCTCAATTCGCGGGTCGACGGGATGACGATACATTCCTGCGAATTGAAACAGGCAGCATGGTCGAACTCCACGTGGGAGCACGGAGAGATCATCGCGAGCCGGTTGCCGATTGCGAGCTTCGACCGCGCTCGGGTGAGCCATCTGGCGGTGCGGAATGTCGAGCTGACGCAGGCCATTTTCGATCATGCAACGGTGGCCGATAGCGATCTTCGAGGGCTGCGTGCGCCGCGCATCGGACTTCGCCACGCACGGCTGGTACGGGTGCAACTGTCGGGTGCCGAACTATTCGGACTGGATGCACGCGGTGCCGTACTGGAAGACGTCGGCCTGATTGGCGCCGACTGTCGCAGCGGGCTATTGATCGGTCAACCGAGGCGTGCGTGGCTTGCTTCGGATACCCGTGGGTCCCTTTTCGATGAAGCGGCGGACGAGGACGATCGTCTGTGGCGGCAACGCACCCAACCGGGTGCCAGAGGAGTCTAACAATGACGGTTTTGCAATCAAATCGCACCTCCGCGACGTCCACGTACGGCAGTGACGATGGATCGTCCGAACCGATGGCCATGTTGCTCAAGCGACCTGACGCGGCGACGCTCGACGGACGCCTGATGATGGGCCGCATCGGCGCGGCGGCAACGGAAGGCGCCTGGTGGGTTGTCACGGAGTCCAATGACCCGGTACTTGCTCATGTGGCGGTCAGCTGCGTCGTCAAGCCTCGGTGCGGCGATCTGGTTCAGATTTATCGGACGCCGGTCGGATGCTGGGTCATGGCAATCCTCGAACGCAGCGACAAGACGTCCGGTGTAGTGCTCGATTTTGGTCAGAATAGTGTGCGGTTGCAGGCGCGCGACATCTATGTGCGGGCGAGTGACCGACTGAATCTCGAGGCCGTCAATTTCGAAAGCCGGGCGAATGTGATCACGCAGGCGGCGGCGGAACGTCACGCGCATGTCGGCGGTACAGATGTCACCCATGCGGGAAACACCTTCATCCATACCGAGCGGCACATCGGACTGAATGCCAAAAGCGCAGCCTTGAGGTCGGAGTCGCTGCTCAAGATCGACGCCGGCCAGATTCATATGGGTTGAACCCCGCTACGTGCGAGGAGGAGTTTTTTATGTTCGGCGATTGTTCTGCAGCAGGAATGGCGATAGCACCGGCGGATGTTTGTAAGACTCCGCCGCTAGCCATTCCGATTCCCTATCCAAATTTTGCGTACAAGACCGGGGCGTGCACGAATGTGACGACCATCGTGTATTGCGGTGGATGTGTTCACAATGCATTGACGATCATACCTATTACGCACTCCGACGAACCGGGTTCGATGGGCGGTGTCGCGTCGGGCACCGTGGCCGCGCTTTCGATCAACGTGACGTTCTCGACGCTTGTCATCATTCAGGGGGCGGGGCAGACGCGCTTGACGGATTCCAATGCGCCGAACAACCACAACACGATCGGCACGACCGTCGTGCCGTCGCAAACAATCGTATTGATACTTCGCTAATGAAGGTCATCACATCATTAGCCGCAGCCTTCGCGTTTTGTGCGCTGTCCGGCTGTTCGCTGTTTTCGTCGAGGTCGGTCGAGCCACGCCAGCTTCACGTGACTCTGATCGGTGGCAGTCGCCTGAACGTCGGCGCGAGCGGCGAGCCGCGTCCGGTCCAGTCGTGCGTGTACATCGTGCGCTCAGCCGACTGGGTGCCGATGATGAGCGGCGATTCGTCGTGTTCAGGCCGGGACCAGGATGGCACGGTGGTGACCGTGTCGCGTCACGTGATCGCGCCAAACCAAGTCTTGCAATTCTGGGTCGAGGTGCCACGCAGTGGCGAGATCTGGCTCGTCACGGATGCCGATTACGCGCAGCGGCCAGCCCAATACGCGCCGCTGCGCGTGCGCATCGAGGGAGGCGGAGTGATCCATCTCGCGGTGTGGCTCGATCGCAGCGGCATCTACAACGCGTCGTTGCCGGGCCCAGTGCCTCTCGTAGTCGACGCGCCCGATGGTGCAACAGAAAAAAATGCCCGACGCCGCGGAGCGGACACAAGGAGAATCAGGCAATGAGCAGTTTGCCAGTCGGACCGGTCGCATGGAGCGACGGCATGCTGATCGAGACGCAGCATTTTCAGCAGCTGGAGCGCTATCTTTCCCACCAAGTTGCATCGCGGCTCGAGCAGACCGTGAATCACGGCTGGGGTTTCACGCAGTTGGATGTCGATCAGGACGGGCTGGGGCTCGGCCGGCTCGGGCTGCGGCATGCCCGTGGCGTGTTCCAGGATGGCACAGCGTTTTGGCTGGCGTCTCACGACCCATTACCCGCGCCGCTCGAGACCGAGCATGCGCAGGCAGGCGACGTTGCTTGCCTCGCGATCCAGGCCGCGCGCAGCGGCGGTCCCGAAATGGTGTTCGGTGACTCGGTGGCCGCGTCGCGCTACCGCGCCGCGGCCACCGATGTCCCTGACCTGACCGTCGGCCTCGACGCGCCGGGCACGCCTCGCAACCTGACGATCGAGACGGGGCAACTGATGACACGTCTCTGCTGGAAAGGGCAACTGCGCTCGGACGAGGTCGCATTGCCGATCGCGCGCGTGTTGGGGCGTAGCGCGAGCCGTTCGGTGCTGCTCGACTCTCGCTTTATTCCCCCCCTGCTCGACACGCGGGCGAACGCGGTGTTGAATTCGCTGATCGACGAGCTGCAGAGCACGCTGGGGGTGCGGCTCGCGCATACGTCCGGGCAACGGGTGTTGTCTGCGGGCGGCGGCATCGCGGATCTGATCGAGCTACTGCTACGGCAGGCGATCGCCGAGTACCGCATGCGGCTCGCCCATCTTGACGCTATCGATCCGCTGCCGCCCGCGATGCTGTATCGCGAACTGATCGGCTTGCTCGGACGCCTGAGTGTGCTGCCCGGCGTCGACGACGAACTGGCCAACCGTCAGTTCAGCTATCGCCACGACGATCTGCAAGGCAGCTTCGAGCCGCTGGTGGCGACGTTGCGGCACGCGCTCGCGCGGGTGATCGAGACTCCGGTGCTGCCGCTGCGCTTCGAGGATCGCGGCGATCAGGTCCACATCTGCGTCGTCGACAAGCAATGGAACCTCAAGAAGCTCGTGTTCGCGGTGTCGGCCGCGATGCCGGCCGACAAGCTGCGCCAGTTGCTGCCGCAGCAAACCAAGCTCGGCGCCGTCGAGCAGATCCAGAAGCTGGTGGACTTGCAATTGCCGGGTGCGCGCCTGATTCCGTTGCCCAATCCGCCCCGCCAGATTCCATTTTACGCCCAAAGCACGTACTTCGAGGTCGAATCAACCGATCCGTTCTGGACGCAGACGATGGCTGGCTCGGCGATGGCGCTGCGCATCGTCGGCGACTTCCCGGACCTGCGCTTCGAAGCCTGGGGATTGAGGGACGGCAAGGTCGCGTGATTCCTGACATGAAGGGCTACCTACTATGAACCTGCTTAGAAACATCTCATCGGCCATCCGGCACGCGTCATCGGCCTCTAACCTGCTCGACCGGGCAATGACGAACCAGGATCTGGCGACGCAGATGCCGTCGCTGTCGTCATTGACCAACGCAGCGTCGTCCGCCGGTGCCGTCTCGGTCGGCGAAGCCTCGCCTCGGCCGGCGCCGCCGCAGGAGGCCGTGCGGGCCCAGGAGCATGCGGTGCTGCAATTCCCGGTGCCGGCCGGCGGCGGGCGGGCGGCGCACGACGATGCCGACGCGTCGCCCGTGGTTTACACCCAGCAGGGTGACAAGGTCGCAATCCTGAAGGCGGGCCAGCAATCGGCGAGTTGGAACAATCCATTCGTGTCGCATGCGCTGCCCGCGGTGCTGCAGCTGCGGAGGCATCTCGTGGACGGGCCGCTCGACCAGTCGGCCGTGCGCACCCAGCTCGGTCTCGAAGTGCGACTCTACCGGGAGCGGCTCGCGAGTTCGGGCTGCGCGTGGGAGCACATCCGCGATGCGTCGTACCTCCTGTGCACGTACTTGGACGAGAACGTGAGCGATGCGGCTCGTGCTGCGTCGCAGGTGCTCTACGACGGTGAGCGCAGCCTGCTGGTGGAGTTCCATGATGACGCGTGGGGCGGCGAGGACGCGTTCGCCGATCTCGGGCGCTGGATGAAGGCGGACGATCCACCCGTCGCGCTGCTGGCGTTCTACGAGCTGATCCTGTCGCTCGGCTGGCAGGGCCGTTATCGCGTTCTTGAGCGCGGCGACGTGCTACTGCAGGACTTGCGCTCGCAACTGCATGCGCTGATCTGGCATCACGTGCTGCCCGAGCCGCTCGGTACCGGACTCATTGCGCCAACGCGGCCGCGGCAGCGCTGGTGGACACCGGCGAAGGCGGGCGCGGCCGCGCTGGGGGCCGTGTTGCTGACCTACGGGATCGTCAGCGCGGTGCTCGACTCGCAGGGGCGGCCGATACGCAACGCGCTTGCTGCGTGGACGCCGCCGATCCGGACGATCAACCTCGCCGAGACGTTGCCACCGCCCCTGCCGCAGTTGCTGTCCGAAGGCTGGCTCACGGCTTACAAGCATCCGAAGGGATGGCTGCTCGTGTTCCGCAGCGATGGAGCGTTCGACGTCGGCAAGGCCCAGGTGCGCGCCGATTTCGAACGCAACATCGAGCGGCTCGGCCTCGCGTTCGCGCCCTGGCCAGGCGACCTGGAGGTGATCGGCCACACCGACCGGCAGCCGATCCGCACGCACGAATTCGCGAGCAATCAGGCGCTGTCGGAGGCGCGCGCGCGTACGGTCGCCGACGAATTGCGCAAGACCGCGCTGCCAGGCGGCGCACAGGCACCCGCCAACGCCGTGCAGCGAGACATCGCGTATTCGGGCCGCGGCGACACGCAGCCGATCGACCCGGCGCAGACGCCTGCCGCCTTTGAGCGAAATCGTCGGGTGGACGTGCTGTGGAAGGTGATTCCGGCAGGGGGCAAGCGCGCGGCGAATGCCTCCGCCGCCCCGAACCGCGACGTAGCGGCGCAGCCTGCGATGCCGGACGGTGTGGAGATTGCGCCCAGCGGTCAACTGCCATATGCAGCGGAGGGTAAGCAGCCATGATACGAACCAGTTTGCGGATCCTTGTCGCACTCCTGGCCGCACTCGTGATCTGGTGGGTGGGGCCCTTGTTCGCGCTGGGCATCTACCGTCCATTCGCGCCGGTCTGGGTGCGCGAGGTGCTGGTCGCGGCCGTGCTCGTATGGGGGCTGTGGCCGGCGCTTGTTCGTCTCTGGTCGAGGCTCGCGATGAGCCCGCGCCGCGCGTCTGCGCCGCGACCGTCGGCCCGGGCCGACTTCGTCGACGAGCGCCTGCGCGATCTCGACCGTCAACTGAAGGCACGCTGGCTGTGCGAACCGCGTAGCCGCTGGAAGCACTGGATTGGTGTGCTGCGGCGCCAGCATCGGACCGTGCTGCCATGGTATCTCGTGCTCGGCGCGGAAGGCAGCGGCAAAACGAACTTGGTCGCGAAGGCGGTGAACGCGGCCGGCTCCGACATCGAGCGCACGCTTGCGGTCGAGCCGCTCAACAGCCGCGGTGACGACTTCAATTTCCGCATCGCCAGCGATGCGGTCTGGTTCGACATCGGCGGGCGCTGGAACCTGCGCGACGGCATTGACGATGCAGCACTCGATGCATGGAAGAAACTGCTGCAGGGGCTGCGCCGACTGCGCGGCAGCGCACCCGTCAGCGGCGTGGTGCTGTGCATCGACAGTGCGTCGATGGTCAATTTGCCGCTGGAAGTTCGCAAGCGCCTCGCCGATGCCGTGCATCGCAGGCTGGTCGAGATGCGCGAGGTGTTCGGACAACAGGTGCAGGTCTATGTTGCGCTGAACGGCATGGACCGGCTCGACGGAGCCATCTCGATGTTGTCGCTCGTGGACGCCGGCCGCTGGGCGGGCGGGGTGGGCTTCTGTCTGCCCGAGCAGGCGCGCGACGAGAGTGCGGCAGAGGCGGGTGCGAGCTGGCAGGGCGCGTTGCAGGACCTGCAGCAGCGCGTCCAGCAGCAGGTGCTGTTTTCCGCACCGGCGGCGACTGAGGTGGCGGCAAATTACGCGCAGTTGCGTTTCGTCGAGACGCTTAGCCAGTTGCACAAGGTGCTGCTGGTCTGGCTGCAGATCGCGATTGCGCCGGGCGAGCTGCATTCGGCCGCGCGACTGCGCGGCGTGTGGATGGGATCGATGGCCGAACTCGCGGTGGTCCAGCCCGGCGGCACGCTGCTGGGGCCGCCCGAGCAGACCCGGCCGCTGGGCGAACTTTGGACGCCGCTGTTCCGGCAAGTCGGGCTGGAGCGTGATGCGGTGCGGCCGAGCGGCGAGCGGTCCTGGCGCAGCCGGATCGGCCATGCGCTGCGCTGGACGGTGCTGCCGGTCCTCGCGATCCTGTCGCTGCTGTGGTTCGGTTGGGGTTATCTGGCTGAGCGCAATTATCTGGACGACGTATGGGCGCAGTTCAGCGAAGCGAAGCGGCTCGCGCAGGCCCAGGTGTCGTACGGAACCGACGGCGATTCGGCACTGCTCGACGTCGCAAGCCAGATGCGTTACGCGCAGGCGCAGGCGGAAGACGCCGGGCGCGGGATGGCGACGCCGTACTTCGAACACGGCCTCGTCGCCGACGTGGCGCTCGAGACGTATCACCGGCATCTGCAGAAGATGCTGATGCCGGAGCTCTACAACGAGGTCCGGCGCGTACTGGTCGCTCAGGCGGACGGCGGGCCCGGCGACGTGTATCAGACGCTCAAGGTCTACCTGATGCTGTGCCGGCCCGAGCGCCGTAACGCAACCGACGTCGAGCACTGGTTGAACAGCCGTTGGGATAGCCTGTCAGGTGGCCAGTACAGCGACGACGACCGGAAAGCGCTGCTGGCCCACGTGCGCGCGCTGATGGCGATGCCGAAGTTGCCCGGCACGCCGGAGGACGCGAACCTGGTGCGTTCGGCGCGCGCGCGCGCCGCGCAGATTCCGCTCGTGACGCGCGTGCTGGAGAACATCCATGCACAAGGATTGCCTGCGCAGGTCAACGACATCTCGCTGTCGCGCGCGGCCGGCTTCGAATCGGCGATGAGCTTGCGGCTACGTAGCGGCGTCCCCACGACCGACATCTCGGTGTCTGGCTGGTTTACGCGGGCCGGCTACACCGACGTGTTCCTGCCGCGCCTCGAGAAAAGCGCGCGGGCGATGCTTGAGGAGGATGGCTGGGTGCTGCGCGACGAGTCGCTTCGCGGCAATAGCTTCCAGATCGACGGGCTGGTGCAGAAACTGGCGGATTCCACGCGGGCGCAGTTCCTGCAGGATTACATCGCCGGTTGGCAGAACTTCCTCAACGACGTGACGGTGCGCAGCGTCACCGGCCTCGACGATTCTTCGCAACTGGCGGCGGCGATGATGGATTCCCAGTCGCCGCTCGCGAGCCTACTGCGCTTCGCGGCGCGCGAGACGACTCTCACTGGCGCGAACGACGAAGGCAACATCGATAGCTGGATCGATCGCCAGAAGTATCGTTTCGAGAAAGGGCGGCGTCAAATCGTCGGCGAGCTGAGCGGTCAGCACTACCGCACGATGTTGTTGCCGGAGCACGTCGTCGAAGAGCATTTCCAGGCAGTCCGACAATTGGCCGCGCAACTGAACAACCGTAGCATGGCGTCGAGCAACCCGCTCACACGTCTGTTCGAGCCGCTGTACCGGCAGTTGGGGCTTGTCAACGGCGCATTGCAGGCGGGCCAGGTTCTGCCCGCCCAATACGACGCATTCTCGAGACTCAAGGAAACCGCCGCGCGCCAGCCCGAACCGGTGCGAGGGATCATGCTCGACCTGATCAGCAACGGCAGCACGATGACGACCCGCGAGTCGGGCGCACTGCTCAAT
Source organism: Burkholderia territorii (assembly GCF_001718335.1). Classification (NCBI taxonomy): domain Bacteria; kingdom Pseudomonadati; phylum Pseudomonadota; class Betaproteobacteria; order Burkholderiales; family Burkholderiaceae; genus Burkholderia; species Burkholderia territorii. The sequence goes on along the minus strand of NZ_CP013367.1, from coordinate 424,048 downwards.
CGCGGTGCGGCAGGTGCGACGTCGACGGTGTGCAGCACCGGATTTACGAGCCGCTATCCATTTCGCCGGGGCTCGCGGATCGATGCGGGTGTTGCGGATTTCGAACGGTTGTTCAGCGCCCAAGGGCTCATGGCGTCGTACTTCCGCGATCATCTCGCAGCCTATGTCGATACGTCGAGCTCGCCGTGGAAGGCGCTGCGTTCGAACGGCGGGAATCTCGGACTGGTGGGTCCGGGGGTGCTTTCGTCCTACGAGATGGCCGATCGCATCCGCGGCGCGACGCTCGATGAATCCGGGCGTTTGCGGGTGTCTACCGTGTTGCGCTTTATCGATATGGATTCACAGATATCGGAAGCACAACTGATTATAGGTGAACAGACATTGCGTTATGCGCACGGGATGACGTCGCCGCAGCGGATCGACTGGAACGCGCAGAGCACCCGGCTCGCTATCCAGCTCCAGTTGAAATCGGTTGACGGTCGGCTGAACACGCTACAGTTCGACGGCCCTTGGGCACTGTTCCGCTTCTTCGACGCGGGGCAAGCGGCGGGCGGGACGGCGGACCGTCGCGAACGGGTGTATCAGACGAGCATCGGGAAAGTCCGGATCGAGTGGCAGGCGCCAACGACGCCGTCGCCGATTTGGTCTGGCATTCTTCAATCGTTCAGGTGTCCGTCATGATGTGTGCTGTGTATCACGATGCGCCAGCCGGCGCGAACTTGAAAAGGAGAAAAAAATGATCGATCCGAAGGAAATCCTGTCCGCGTGCAGCAACGCTCACGAATATGGGCATAACGCAAGCAGTTCGATGGCGCAGCCGTTCATGAGCTCGATCGGGGACATGTCGGTGGCGTCGTCGCAAAACGCGAGCAACCTGATCGGAAACGTCCAGCAGGTGGGCGGCAAGATGCTGGACCACATGACGAACATCAAGGCGTCGGTCGACAAGCAGGTTGCCGCACATCAGGACGCGCAGCAGCGTCAGAAGACATACGACTTCAACGTCAACATGAACGACCTGCGACCCACCAACTCGGTCGGCTTTCCGCAGGAAATGCCGTCCAACTTCTTCGCGCCGTTCAAGACGGGAAAATGAGCAAAGCATATGCGTGCCGCCTCGGCACGCTCGTTCAGGCCGGACGGCGCGCTGCCCGGCCATGTGCCCCTCGGGGCGTCGGGCGACCTGAATTCTGCCGGGGAGCCATTTCATTCGACAGGAACACAATAATGAAGAAGACGTTTATCACAGCCGTTGTTGGTCTGTTTTCGCTGAGCGCTCATGCTCAATTCGGCCAGCTGCTGCAATCGGTCAAGGACCAGGTGTCGAACACGGCCCAGATGCAGGTCAACCAAGGAGTCCGCGCGGCGACGGACAAGGCCGTGCAGTCGGCGCAAACCCAGACGCACAAGATGGTCGACTCGGTACGCTCGTCAAGCGACACCACGACCAAGCCGGAGCAGGATGCGAAGTCGCAATGACGTGAAGCACGGCCGCGCAGATGTGCGCGCCGTCTGGGCAGACCACCTCAGACGGCGCACAGAAAGGAGGGGAGAAATGGGAACGATGTCGCTTTGGATCATATCGATCGTGCTGATATCGCTCATCACTTCGATATCGGTCGTACTGCATAGTATCGCGTCGACATCACAAGCTGATGTCGAGATCAATGACGGCTATCCGGCGGTTGCCGAGGTGGTCGATATCGCGCAGACAGGGGTGACGCTCAATCAGGTCCCGCTGATGCGCATGGTCGTGCGCATTAGCGACGACCGCGCGCCAAGAGTGGTCGCGATACGGCAGTACATCGATTTCGGCAACATGCCGCGCGCAGGAGAGCGAGTGCGGGTCGTCATCGACAGGACCAATCCGAACCGGGCGACGTACGTTGGACTCGCGATCGATGCACATTGATGGCATGGGCTTTGTCACGTTAGCGACCGTGTCGGTTGGCAGGCCGTTGAAATGCCCCTGAGAGGTGGCCTCACTCGTTCGGACAGTTTTAAGTGGAACATCCGGGGCGATCATGCTGCCGATTTGATGGCAGGCAGCGTCGCGAAGTATGCCTCATCCGGCGTCCGATCCGCCAGGCTCGAATGAGGCCGTTTCCGGTTGTACAGCTCGATGTACTCGCCGATGGAGCGCCGGGCATGGCTGACCGACTCATAGGCCATTCTGGTCGCCGGCCTCCGGCGGAAGGAGCATATCCCGATAGTCGATCTCGGCTAGACGCTTTATATTTGACATAATTAACATTATCGTTTTATTGGGGTCGGAGCTTAAATTGAAGATCCGGGCCAGACAAGCATGTCGGTTCCCGCCTACGCCGAAACAGATCTTCGGTCGCAACGCCTTTCCGGGGCCGGTAATTGTGCAGCAGCCCATTGCACAATTATCGTGATGGCACGATAAGCTTGACGACACCTCACGCCCGCCTTGGTGTGAGCATAGAGATCGATTCGGGCCGATCGGTAATCCGCTTATCTATCACTTCGCCGGCCGACCTGTTCCGGGCGGCACTTGAAACCTTTGTGCGCGTCCAGGCCGGTCAACGCTTGGCCGCCTTGGGCGGTCGCGTGCCCGACATGGCAGATGTCCCGCGCCGCGCCCCTGAGGTAGTCGCCCGATGAGTGTGTTGGTCGACACGTCCGTGTGGATCGAGCATTTCCGGCGGCCACTACCTGCGCTTATCCAACATCTGCGCGTCGACTACGTCCTTACACATCCACTGGTGATACTTGAGCTCACGTGCGGGACGCCGCCCGAACCGCGGGCACGAACGCTGGGAGATCTCACGTTACTGCGCCAAACGCGCCTCGCGACTCCAAGCGAAGTAGCAGACCGGATCGAGCGGGAACGGCTGTATGGGCGCGGATTCGGTGCCGTGGATTGCACGCTACTTGCATCGGTGCTTTTGACCCCGAACACCCGACTCTGGACGCGCGATCGGCGGCTCGCGCAACTGGCAGAGCAATTCGGGGTTCACTACGTTCCACCCGACCCGTATTGAGCGAAGCAGTTGGCGACTTCTTTGCGCGGTCTGTCGCCGTGCTAAGCGCGGTCCCGCTTCGCGCCTCATGATTGGGCCGCCGGCTTCCGGGCGGGCCGCCAATCCGTGCGGCAAGTGCAAGAAAACTAGATCAGACTGCCCTCCTACCGATTCGTTGCACGTCCGCAGTGCGTGGAGTTGAGCGGGCACGGCCCGTTACCAATTTAGAATACCTTTTAGGGGTGTCTTTGGTTCCCGTGCGTTTTTCCGGTTAGACGTTTTCAAGCCTGACAAGCCGTTGCCTTCCGCCCCCAAACAAACATTCATATATAACTGGACGTCGCATGGCCGACACGTTATTTGGTGACCGCCGGTTGCGCACGCTGACGATCATCGGCAACTGACTGCGAAGGGATCTATCCAGCCATATACAAGCACGTTTCCAGGTGAAGACGTTGTATCAGCGTTAAAGGGTATAGCTGTGGGCTGAAACGACGTTGCATTGGGGCACATTGATGCCGCGCCGGCGCGGCGCAATCCTGTATCCGGTACTTGAGCCGTCATGGCGTGGCGGGTTGCCGAACGTGCCGAACTAACGTGCCTCGGAGAGGGTTCACGTTACACCAACCAAGCAAACGGCGGCCGGAGCATGCCTGCCGATTACGGAAAGCCCGGCTAATCAACGGCACAGGCGCTTTCGAACCACGCAACCTGCGACTGGCAAAACTCGAGATACGCGCGAACCAGCGCCGACGGATGCCGATGCGACGGGTACAGCAGGTTGACCCGCTGTTCGGGCAGCGGATGTCCGGGAAGCAATGCCGCTAACCTCCCCTGCCGAATCGGCTCCGCAGCGAGAAATGGCGGCAGCTCCGTGACCACCTCGCCGGATAGCGCGCGGCTGCGCAAGTGCGAATAGTCATTGGTGGACAAAACGGCGGCCGGTTCAAACACGCGGCTTTCGCCTGCCGCCGGCTATGCGGGCCGGCCGGTCGTTCGTAATCTCGTCGCAGCTTCCTCCGACAAGGTCAAACCATGAACGACGATTTCCCGCAACATCCGGCGCGCCGCACGATGCTCGCGCAGACCCTCGCGCACTCGGCGGCACTCGCCGTCGGATCGCTGCTCGGCGGCGAGGCGCTCGCAGCGCCGGCTCCGCCGATGCGCCGCCCGGCCCGGCGCCCGACGCATCGCGCCGCCGGCATGCCGGAGACGGCACGCGCACGGTCGACGTGCTGATCGTCGGCGGCGGCTCCGCCGGCGCCGTGATGGCGACCCGCCTCAGCGAAAAAGCCAGCCGCAACGTGCTGCTGCTCGAGGCCGGCCACAACTACGCCGCGTGGGACTATCCGCACGTGATCGCAAGCAGCGACATCGTCGGCGGCGACGCCGCTCACGAATGGGGCTATCGCACGCGGCCGGGCTATATCGATCATCCGATCGGCGCATTGCGCGGCAAGGTGCTGGGCGGCAGCTCCGCGATCAACGGCGCGGTGGCAATCCGCGCCCGCCCGCAGGACCTGAAGAACTGGAACCTGCCCGGCTGGTCGTATGACGACATGCTGCCGTCGTTCCGGCGCCTCGAAAGCCGCGACAGCGGCAACGCCGCGCTGCACGGCTACGCGGGCCCGCTGCCGGTGCGCCAGTTGACCCGCGAGGACATCACGCCGATGCAGCGCGCGTTCGTTGACGCGACGGTCGCGAACGGGTATCGCGTCATCGACGATTTCGACGGGCCGGACGTGAACGGCGTCGGCCCGTATTCGATGAATATCGTCAACGGCGTCCGCGTCAACACGGGCATCGCATATCTGACCAACGACGTCCGCGCGCGAAAGAACCTGCGGATCCAGGGCGGCACCCTGGTCGATCGCGTGCTGTTCGACAACGGCCGCGCGATCGGCGTCAAGCTCGCGAACGGCGACGAAATCCACGCGAACGAAGTGATTCTGAGCGCGGGCGCGTACGGCAGCGCCGCGATTCTGCTGCGATCCGGCATCGGGCCGGGTGCGGATCTGCATGCGCTGTCGATTCCCGAAGTCGCGAATCTGCCGGTCGGACAACGCCTGAAGGATCACCCGTTCTACTACAACGCGTACGCGGCGCGCCCCGACAAGATCGGCGATCAATCGCCCGTGATCGGCGCGTTCCTCTGGACGCACAGCGCGTCCGCGCAAAACGGCGACCTCGACCTGCACGTCACTGCAACGCATCTGTTCCCGCACGACCAGAGCCCGACCAAAGTCGGCTTCGTGCTGGCGGTCGCGCTGACGCGGCCGCTGTCGGTCGGAAGCCTGAAGCTCGCGAGCCGCGACCCGGGCGACGCGCCGGTCATCGATCTGAACTTCCTCGGCGAGGAGCTGGATCGCACGCGCCTGCTCGACGGCATCAAGCTCGCGCGCCGTATCGGCCGCACCTCGCCGCTGTCGGATCTCATCCATTCCGAACTGAATCCCGGCCCGGGCGCGGCGACCGACGAGCAGATCCTCGCGTCCGTCAGGTCGACCGTCGACACCTATCACCATCCCACGTCGACGGCGCCGATGGGTGCGTCGGGTGATCCGCATGCGGTCGTCGATCTCGACGGACGCGTGCACGGCGTGCGCGGCCTGCGCGTGGTCGACGCATCGATCTTCCCGGATGCGATTTCCGTCGCCACCAACATCACCACCATCGCGACGGCCGAGCATATCGCCCGCCGCTACGCCTGAATCGGAGCAGAAGATCCTCATGACTACCCCTTCTCAAGCATTGCACTGGATCGGCGGCGAATGGATCGATTCGCCCGTTCATCGCGATTCATTTGACCCGGCCACGGGCGCCGTGATCGGCCGCTATGCCGACGGTGGCGAAACGGAGGCGCGCGCAGGCATCGCCGCCGCGTTGCACGCATTCGAGCGCACCGGCTGGAAGCACGACGCAGCCCTGCGCGCGAAAGTGCTCGACGAGTTCGCGCTTGCCTTCGAACGGCACACCGAAGCACTGATCGATCAACTGTCGCTCGAAAACGGCAAGATCAAGCCGGAAGCGCGGTTCGAGGTGGAGATGGTGCCGTCGAAACTGCGCTATTACGCGGCCCTCGCGCGTGCCGAGCGCGCGCACGGCGGCACGCCGCGGCCGGACGTCGTATCGATCGTGCTGCGCGAACCGATGGGCGTCGCCGGCATCATCGTGCCGTGGAACTCGCCGGTCGTGTTGATGGTGCGCTCGCTCGCGCCCGCGCTCGCGGCCGGCGCGACCGCGGTGGTCAAGATGCCGGGGCAGACCGCGCAAACCAACGCGCTCGTTGCGAAGGTGTTGTCCGAAGCGCCTTCGTTGCCGCGCGGGGTCGTCAACGTGTTCAGCGAATCCGGCGCGGACGGGGCAAAATACCTCGTCGCGTCGTCCGACGTGCCCGTCATCAGCTTCACCGGCTCGACCGCGACCGGTCGCGCGATCGCGGCCGCCGGCGCGCAGCGCCTGAAGCGCATCGGCCTCGAACTCGGCGGCAAGACGCCGCATGTCGTGTTCGACGATGCCGATCTGGACGCCGCACTGCCCGTCTTCGAAAAATCGCTGACGGTGTTCGCCGGCCAGTTCTGCATGACGGGCTCGCGCCTGCTCGTGCAGCGCAACGTTGCGCAAGCGGTGCGCGCGCGGCTCGCGGCACGCCTCGACGCGGTGCGCGTCGGCCCCGCGGCCGATCCGCGCAGCGACATGGGGCCGCTGATCGACCAGGCCAATGTCGCGCGCGTCGATCGCGCCGTCGAACACGCGATCGCGGCTGGCGCAAAAGTGCTGGTGCGCGGCGGCCCCGTCACCGACGGCGAACTGGCGAAAGGCGCGTTCTACCGCCCGACGCTGCTCGAGGTCGACGATCCGAAACTCGATATCGCACAGAAGGAAACGTTCGGCCCGGTGATGACGTTGCAGGTATTCGAAACGGAAGCCGAAGCGATCGAGCTGGCCAACGACAGCGAATACGGCCTCGCCGCCGCGGTATGGACACGCGACGTTCAACGCTCGGTGCGGGTGGCGCGCGCGTTGCAGGCCGGCACCGTCTGGATCAACGACTGGGCGAGGGTCTACGACGAATTCGAGGAAGGCGGCTACCGCCAGTCGGGCCTCGGTCGCCTTAACGGCGCCGCGGCACTCGACGATTTCATCGAGTACAAGCACATCACGCTGAGCACGGGGGTGTCTCGATAAACGGCCGGGGCGTCAGCCACGCGCGCGCTACGACTTCACTCGGATGCCGCGACGGGCTGCGCCAGCCCGTCGCGCGCGCCGGGCATCGCCTCGCATTTCGCGCCGAACGTCGTGTTCGCGATGCCGGGCGCCCCTAGAAGTTGCGCGCCAGGCCGACCATGAACATGTCCTGATCCTTGTCGTTGCCCGTTGCGACACGATTGAAGCGCAAGCTGGCAGCCCAGTCGTTCGTGACCTGATAGGTCAGCTGCGCGCTGAGCAACGCATTGAGTCTCACGCTGTTCGACGCTTCATCGCGATCACGCGAGACATACGGACCGACGCCTGCCGAAAGCGTCCATTTGCTCTTGATCGGCGCGACGTACCAGAGTTGCGCTGCCACGCCTCTTCGACCGGCGACGCCGTTATTGCCTTCGTAGACGAAGCTCGCCGAATACGCCCACGCATTGCCGAGCGGCCGCTTGACTTCGACCATATACCCTTTTTCGATCGGCACTTGCGGACGGTTCGTCTGCGACGTCCCGGCCCAGACGCCAACCTGCGTCTTGCCGTCCGAAAGCGCCGGATGCGGATCGCCGCCGAAATCGGAGCCGATGCCGAAGAGCACCGTGTCGGAATTGAATCCGCCGATCATCTGGATGTGGTTGTACTGGACCTTGAGGAAGAAGCGGTCGGGAACGACGTAATACCGCACCGCTGCCGACGCACGCACCCCCCATCGCTTTTCGTTACGCACCACGTTGTCGACATGCGTCGTGTCCATGCTGAAATACGGACCCGCCGAGAATTCGAGCGCCAGGCGATTGCCGACCGGCCAGCGAAACGAACCCAGGGCGGCGAAGCCGTCACGGTGGTGATCCAGCGGATGCCCCTCGTTCACATACGCGAGGTAGACCGACAGGTAGTCATTCAAGACGTCGCCGAAGCCGACTTCGTAGGCGCGCCAATGCATGTCGCCACCCTCGGTCGCGCGTCCGTCGCCGGACACCGCATAGACGTTGATCTTTCTTTCAGATGGCTTGCCGCCGATCGGCAAGCTCGACGGACTGTCCTCGGCGTGCACGGGGCCTGGGCCGGCCAGAATGGCCAGACCGGCGATCGAGCTTGTGAGCACGAAGCGCGAATAGATGCGACGGCACTGTCCCATTTGGACACCCCTCACCCTGATAACCGCGATTTCCTGGACAAGCTGATAGCGATTATAGGTGCCACGGAGAACCGGGACCAGCCCGGCCTGTTCCCCGGCTGGAGCATCCGCGAGCGGCTCTCGCGATCGGCTGATGCAGCTATTTCCGTCAAGTCATGTACCGGCCATGCAGATCGAGACGGCAGCCCGGGTTTACGCAACGGCCTGCGAGGCACCGATCCGAAAGACCGAGACAGTGGCCTCCAGCTGGCCCGCCTGCTCCCGCAGCGACAGCGCGGCCGCCGACGCCTGCTGAACCAGCGCCGCGTTTTGCTGCGTCACCTGATCCATTTGCGTCACCGCCTGATTCACCTGTTCGATGCCCCTCGACTGCTCGTCGGACGCGGCGGCAATCTCGCCCATCAGCACGTGCACGCGTTGCACCGACGTCAGGATTTCCGACATCGTCCCCGTCGCGCGATCGACCTGCCGCGCCCCGGTCTCGACGCGTTTCAGCGAATCCGTGATCAACTCCTTGATCTCCCGGGACGCCGTGGCGCTGCGTTGGGCGAGCGATCGCACTTCGCCTGCGACGACCGCGAAACCGCGTCCCTGCTCGCCGGCCCGCGCCGCTTCGACCGCCGCGTTCAGCGACAGGATGTTGGTCTGGAATGCGATGCCTTCGATGACGGAGATGATTTCGGCGATCTTGCCCGACGCTTCCGACAGGCCGCGCATCGTGCTGACGACCTCCTGCGCCGCCTGATTGCCCTGTTCGGTCAGCACCGCCGCGTCGTGCACCACCTGATTCGCCTGTTTCGCGTTCTCGGCATTCTGACGCACCGTCGACGTCAACTGCTCCATCGACGCGGCCGTTTCCTCCAGCGACGCGGCCTGCTCCTCGGTTCGTTGCGACAGGTCCATGTTGCCGGCCGTGATCTCGTGCGCGGCCGTCTCGATGGCGTGCGAGCCTTCCCGCACCACGCGAATCGTCTGCAGCAGCTTGCCTTGCATCGCCCGCAGGCCGGTCATCAGTTGCCCCATCTCGTCGGTCGAATCGACGTCGATCCGCGTGGTCAGGTCGCCGCCGGCAATCGCGCTGAAATGATCGAGTGCGTGCGCAAGCGGTGCGCCGATTGCGCGCTGAAGCGACCACCACGTGAAAACGGCTGCGCCGAGCGCGACCAGAATGCCCACGATCGCGATCCCGACGAACCAGTGGAAACGAGCCTGCGCGGCCTCGAACGTCACACGCGACGCCGTGACCTGGATTCGGCCAAGCGCGTCCATCGCGTCGGAGACGTCGATGAACAGCGACGGCGGTATGTGCCGCCAGACGTCGGGGATTTTCGCGGGATCGCGCGCGGCAATGGCGCTGAACATCGGTGCAAGGCCGCTTTCGACGAGCGCGTTGAACTTCGTGTTTGCATCGGCCGCGCGGCGCGCTTCTTCGGGGCCGGAGAGCCGCAGCGCGCGGTACGTGTCCCATGCCTTTTTCGACGCGGCAAGGAGTTCGCGGGATGTCGCGGTTTCCTGCGGCACGTCGGGGCTGTCCGGATCGAGTGCGATGCGATACAGCCACAGACGCGTTCTCGACAGCGCGACATTCGCCTGCCCCAGCGCTTCCGACGATGCAAGCCGGTCGGAATAAAGCGTCTTCACGTCGTCGTTGCTGATCGCCACGCCAATCACACCGATGATGCCGCCGATGACGAGCAGTACGCCGAGAAAACCCATCGCCAGCGCCAGCCGGACGCGAATGCTGAAATTCCTGATCATGATGAGGGAAGCGTTGAGCACGAAACCGTTGCATGCGACGCATGCGTGTCCAGCCGATCGAAGGCGGCACGTGCGAGACCGATGCCTCGATAACGACCGGAGCGGCGCGTGAATTAGTGCGGAACCGGCAAGGAACGTTTACGGAAACGGTGAGTTATGGGCGGAATTTCGGCGTGGTAGGTGAATCGCCTTCATCGGTCGCCAGCAATGCGTTCAATATCCGCGCGTCCGCCAGCCGCTCCAGCGACAGGCACGTGTCGATCAACGCATCGACCTGCGCGGAGGCGAGCGCGATGCCCGCCAGTGCTCGAAACTTCGCCAGCAGCGCCGCATCGGACAGCGGATTGCGTGGATCGCCGAGCGCGATCGGCGCGTGACACGATTGCCGACGCCCGTCCGCGCGATGGAGAATCACGGTCGGCTCGTCGAGATCGCCGAGCGCAGGATCGACCTCGATCGCGATGCGCGCGAGCAATGCCGTGACGCGCGAATCCGTGCGCCTGTCATCGCGATACACACCGATCCCGGTGTCGCCGAACACGAGCGCCGCCGCAACCGCGTACGGCAGACTCATCTGCGACGACGACAATGTCGACAGGTCGCGGCCACCGCACATCCGGGCTACGAATGCGCTCGTCCGCACGACCACCCGTTCGATTTCGCGTGCCTCGAACGTGCGACCTTCGGCAAGCTGCAGCGCCGCGTCGACTGCCGCATGCGCACTGCGGCACGATGCGTGCGGCTTGATCGAGCAGCGCATCAGTTTCCAGTGCGCGCCGACGCCGTCGGTCAATGCATCGGGCGCATGCGATTGCGCGGCGAACGTGTTGAAGAAGCCGCCCCAGACGTCGTCGAACACATTGGCCGGGCCGCTCACGCCTTCGCGTGCCAGCAGTGCCGCGAGCACGCCGCCTTCCGCGGCGCGGCCGGCATGCAGCCGCTTCGTCTGCGATCCGTCATGTATGAAGCCCCACAAGCCACCGGAGAAACTCGCCGCATGGCCGAGCGCGTCGCGCGTGCGCGCGGCGTCGAGCCCGAGCACGCGCGCGCTTGCTGCGGCCGCGCCGAACACGCCGCAACTGAGCGTCGAGTGCCAGCCGGCACCGTTGTGGATCGCGTAGCCGCCAGCCGCCTCGAGCACGCGCCGGCCGACGTCGTAACCCAGCACGATCGCCGCCACACATTCCCTGCCGGTCACGGGGCGGTCGACGCACGACAACGCGGCGAGCACGGCCGGCATCACGACCGCGCCCGAATGATCGCAGCCGCCGGAATCGTCGAGCTCGAGCGCGTGCGCGGCGATCCCGTTCACGAACGCCGCATCGCGCGCGCCCGCGGCCCGTCGTGTACCCCACAGCGCCGCGCCGCCGCGTTCGACCGTGCCGGTCAGCGCCCGCGCACTACACGTCTCGACGGCGAACGTACCCGCCAGCGCCGCGCCGAGCGTGTCCAGCACATGGCGCTTCGCCTTCGCGACGACGTCGTCCGGCAATGCATCGGCGCCCGTTTGCGCGACGAACGCCGCGAGCCGCGTGGCACGCGTTTGCATCACCGTCCTCATCGCGCCGACTCGTGCGCCACGCAATTCGCGAATACGTCGACCGGGTGGCCCGGCGGATTGACGGGCGCCCGAGCACGCCACCAGCGCGCGATGTCGCGTCCGGTCGCGAACCATACGTCGCCCGCGTCGCGCAGATACGCGAGCAACGCGCGCAGCAAGTCGACGCGCCCGGCGGTGCCGATGATCTCGGGATGCAGGCGCAGCACGCAGCACAGGCCGAAGCGGCGAAACCCGTCGACGTCTCGCCGCCAGTTGTCGAGCACGTCACGGTACGCCGCGATGCGCGGCTGGCCGGTCGGCACCGGCGGCGACAGGTTGAACTCGAAGTACGGCTCGTCGTCGAGCTCGTAGTGCAGCGGCAGCTCGACGAGCCGCGCACCGTCCGCGCGAGCGTCGCCGCGCGGATGCACGTACGGCAGATCGTCTCCGCGCCACGACGACGACCACGTGAAGCCTTCCGCGACGAGCCAGTCAGCGAAGCCGTCGGCCCAGTTGCCGGTGAACGAGCGAAAACCTTCGACGTCGCGGCCGATCGTGTCCGCCAGCGCCGCGCGCCCGGTGCGGCACGCATCGATCTGCGCGGCGAGCGGCAGCACGTCGAAGTCTTCGCAGCGATAGCCGCTCACGCCGAGTTCATGGCCGGCGGCGGCGATCTCGCGCACTGCGTCCGCATGTGTTTCGGCGACGATGCCCGGCACGAACCAGCTCGCGGGCACACCGAATGCATCGAACGCATCGAGCAACCGGTCGACGCCGCGCGTCGCGCCGTAACGCCATGCCGACAGCGATTTCTCGCGGCCGACGATGCGCGGCTCGCGTGTCTGGATACCGTGTATGTCGTTGAAGTCGACCGTGATCGCGACCGCACAGCGCGCGCCGTCCGGCCAGGCAGGAAGGGTCGTCACAGGCTGCTCCGTTGCGTGGATTGCGCGTCGGGCGCGGACAGCGCGAGCCACCAGTCGGCCACTTCGCGACAGCGCGCGAACCAGACGCCGTCCCGTGCGCGCATGTGTTCGAACCACGCTTCGAGCAACGCGAGGCGGCCGGGCTTGCCGCAGACTTTCGGATGCAGCAGCGTCGTCAGGCACAGTCCTTCGTCGTATATGCCGTCGAATTCGCGCGTCCAGTTGTCGAGCGTCGCATCGTAGCCGGCGATCCTGTCGAGTCCGGCCGGATAGTCGGGGTTGCGGTGATACGCAAGCGACGCGTAATCGTCGGTCTCCCAGCGGCCGGGAATCTCGACGAGCGGTGGCTCGCCGTCAGCGCCGGGCAGCAGGTATGGACGATCGTCGCCGCGCATCGAGCTCGAATAGCGCACGCCGGCTTCGCGCAGCACACTCGCCGTCGCCGCGCTCCAGTCGCCGGACGGCGTGCGGAAGCCGACCGGCCGCACCCCGAACGTACGCGCGAAAACGTCGGCCGACCGCGCCATGATCTCGCGCTGGCGTTCGGGGTCGAGCGTCCAGAACGCTTCATGCCGATAGCCGTGATAGCCGATCTCGTGCCCGCGCTCGACGATCGCCGCGCATTGCGCGGGCCAGGTCCGAGCGACCCACGCGGGCACGAAGAACGTCGCCGGCAGGTCGAACGACGCCAGCACGTCGAGCAGCCGGCCGAGCGCCCGCCACGGCCCGTAGCTGCCGAGTGTGAAATACGCGGGGTTGCGCCAGATCGACCCGTTCAGCATCGCGTCGCCGGTCGGGCCGTCGAGATCGAACGCGAGCGCGACGCACGCGCGCTTCGCGTCCGGCCAGCGGGGAGCCAGGTCCGTCATCGCGCGCTCAGTGCGTGCCGTTGATCATCGCCTTCGTTACCGCGTGCTCCTGCAGCCCCCATTTCGCGAGCAGCTTGTGATACGACCCGTCGGCGATCATCTGGTCGAGCGCCGTCGTCAGCGCGCCGCTCAGCGCGGTATTGCTCTTCGCGACGCCGATGCCCGTGTATTGCGACAGGAACGGCTTGCCGACCGGCGCGTACGCGTTCTGCTCGAGGCTGTTCTGGTAAGGCAGCGTCTCGCCGCCCTGAACGGCCGCGTCGATGCGGTTCTGGCGCAGTTGCATGCGCGCGTCCGACGAGCCGTCGGTGCCGACCACCACGATCGCCGGCTTGCCGGCCTTCACGCAGTTCTCCGCGCTCCACGCGGTCGTGTTGTCCGGGAACGAAGTGCGCCGGCTCGACCCGACGCGCTTGCCGCACAGGGCGCCCATCTGCGCGAACTCGCCCGCGCGCGTCTTCAGCACGTAGAACTGCGGCCCCGTCTCGATGTAGTCGACGAACGTCACGGCGTCGCGGCGCGTCGGCAGGTCGGTCATGCCGGACAGGATCATGTCGACGCGTTGCGTCGCGACGGCGCTCATCATCTGGTCGAAGCTCGTCTCGACCCAGTTCAGCTTCGCGCCCATCTTCGCGGCGAGCGCCTCGCCGAGATCGACGTCGAAGCCCGCGAGCTTGTCGGTCGCCGGGTCCTTGTATTCGAACGGCGGATAGTTCGGGACGATCGCGACGTTCAGCGTGTGCTTGACGTTCGCGGCCTGGGCGGCCGCGAAGGAGGCATGAAGCGCGAGCGCGCCGAATGCGACAGCGGCCAGCGTGCGGGTCAGGACGGATGCTTTCATGGGGTGTCGCCTTGTCGTGGTGGTGTGAGGGTGTACCGCGGTGCTGCGTTGCACGTCGTCGGCGGCGCGATCCGCTCAGGCGATCACGGCCGAGATGAAGTCGCGGGTGCGCGCATGCGTCGGTGCGGAAAGCACCTGGTCGGGCGGCCCGCTCTCGACGATCCGGCCGCCGTCCATGAACACGACGCGATCGGCGACTTCGCGCGCGAAGCCGAGCTCGTGCGTGACGACGATCATCGTCATCCCGCTCTTCGCGAGATCGCGCATCACGGCCAGCACTTCGCCGACGAGCTCGGGGTCCAGCGCCGACGTCGGTTCGTCGAACAGGATCAGCTGCGGATGCATCGCGAGCGCGCGTGCGATCGCGACGCGCTGCTGCTGACCGCCCGACAGCTCGACCGGAAACGCGTCGCACTTGTGCCCAAGGCCGACGCGCGCGAGCAGCGCGCGGGCCTCCTCTTCCGCTTGCGCGCGGCGGCGCTTGAGCACCTGCACGGGCCCCTCGATCACGTTTTCGAGTGCGGTCTTGTGCGGGAAAAGGTTGAAGCGCTGGAACACCATGCTTGTCGCGAGCCGCTGGCGCGCGACCTGACGCTCCGACAGCTCGTGGAGCCGGTTTCCCGTGCGCCGGTAGCCGGCCAGCTCGCCGTTGACCCACAGCGCGCCCGCGCTGATCGTCTCGAGCTGGTTGATGCAGCGCAGGAAGGTGCTCTTGCCCGAGCCGGAAGGCCCGATGATGCACACCACTTCGCCCTGGTCGACGTCGAGCGTGATGCCGTGCAGCGCCTGGAAATCGCCGTACGACTTGCGCACGTCGACCGCTCGAACGATCGCGTTCGTCATGACGTTCTCCTTACGGTTGTGGGTCGTGCCGCTCATTTGCGGCCAGCCGCGCGGCCCGCGCCGCGTGCGAAGCGCCGTTCGACGCGAGCCTGCGCGAACGACAGCACGGTGACGACCGCCAGATACCAGACGCCCGCGACGATCAGCAGCTCGATCACACGCGCGTTCGCGTAGTAGATGTTCTGCGCGTTGTGCAGCATCTCCGCGTACTGCACGACGCTCGCGAGCGACGTCAGCTTGACCATGCCGATCAGCTCGTTGCCGATCGGCGGGACGATCACGCGCATCGCCTGCGGCAGGATGATCCGGCGCAGTGCCTGCAGGCGCGCCATGCCGATCGATTTCGCGGCCTCGTACTGGCCGGTGTCGACCGACAGCAACCCAGCGCGCACGACTTCCGACGTATACGCGCCCTGATTGATGCCGAGGCCGAGCACCGCCGCGAGGAACGGCGTCATCACGTCGACGGTCCGGAACTCGGCGATCCCGGGAATGCCGAGCGTCGGAAACACCAGCGCGAGGTTGAACCACAGCAGCAGCTGCAGAATCACCGGTGTGCCGCGAAACAGCCAGATGTAGCCCTGTGCGATTGCGCCGAGCACCGGGTTCGACGACAGCCGCATTACCGCGGTGACGACGCCGAGCACGATGCCGAGCGTCATCGCGAGGACGGTCATCACGATCGTGTTGCCGAGGCCGGTGAGGATCGAACGCGCGGTCAGGAACTGGCCGACGACGCGCCATTCGATCTGCCCGCGCGCGAATGCGAGCGCCACGTAGGCGAGCGCGGCGATGATCGCGATCGACGCGACATAGCGGCCCCAGTAGCGCCGGCGCACGCGCACGAGTGCGCCGGTGTCGTCCGCCGCGGCTGCGGCCGGCGCGCCATCGAGACGTTGTGAATCGGATGCGCTCAGCATGACGGCCCCCGGTAGTCGGCCGCCCACGCGGCCTGGCGTTCGATCGCGTTGCTCAGGCGGCCGATCTGCTCGCGCACGCGCGCGGGCGATGTGCCGCCGGCGCCGCCGCGAGCGGCGACGGCCGCGTCGAGCGTCAGATGCGCGCGCACCGCCGGCACGAGGCGCGGGTCGACGGCCTGCAGTTGCTCCACGCTGGCATCCGCGAGCTCGATGCCGTCGCGTTCGCACGCGCGCACGAGCGCGCCGGTGATCTCGTGCGCCTCGCTGAACGGCACGCCGGACAGTGCCAACCAGTCGGCAACCTCGGTCGCGAGCGTGAAGCCGAGCGGCGCCTGACGGCGCATCTCGTCGACGTTCACGCGCATCGAGCGGATCATCCCCGCCATCGCGGGCAGCACGAGCTCGAGCGTGTCGATCGAATCGAACGCGGCGATCTTGTCTTCCGCGAGATCGCGGTTGTACGCGAGCGGCAACGACTTGAGCGTCGCGAGCAGGCCGGTCAGGTTGCCGATCAGGCGCCCCGCCTTGCCGCGCGTGAGTTCCGCGATGTCCGGGTTCTTCTTCTGCGGCATGATCGAACTGCCGGTCGCGTAGCCGTCGTCGAGTTCCACCCAGCGGAATTGTCGCGACGTCCACAGGATCACTTCTTCCGACAGGCGAGACAGATCCACTGCCAGCATGCTGGTGACGAACGCGAATTCGGCGACGTGATCGCGTGCGGCCACCGCGTCGATCGAGTTTTCGCACGGTGCGTCGTAACCGAGCTCCTGCGCGGAAAGATCGGGCCGCACGCAGATCGCCGAGCCGGCCAGCGCGGCGGCGCCGAGCGGCGAGCGTGCGGTGCGGCGGTCCCAGTCGACCAGGCGGTCGGCATCGCGATACAGCGATTGCGCATGCGCGAGCAGTTGATGACCGAACACGATCGGCTGCGCGGGCTGCAGATGGGTGAAGCCCGCGGTGATCGTGTCGACGTGCCGGCTTGCCTGGCCGACCAGCGCATCCTGCAGGTCGAGCACGCCGCGCACGAGCTGGCGCGCCTTGTCGCGCAGGTACAGCCGCAGATCGTTTGCCGCCTGGTCGTTGCGCGAGCGCCCGGCGCGCAGCTTGCCGCCAAGCGCCGGCAGCCGCTGCGTGAGCACACGCTCGAGGAACGTATGCACGTCCTCGTCGGCGAGCGACGGCGCGATCGCGCCGGCCGCATGGTCGCGCGCGATGCCGTCCATCGCGGCCAGCAGCTGCGCGAGTTCGTCGTCGTTCACGATGCCGGCGCGGTTCAACTCGCGTGCATGCGCGCGGGAGCCTGCCAGGTCGTACGGGACGAGCCGGTAGAAACTCGGATCGGAGCGCGACAGGTTCTGCAACGCGTCGGACGGTTTCGACTGGAAGCGGCCGCCCCACAGGCGCTCGATCGGTTCGGTAAGGCTCATTGCGGTCGACCTCGACTCGGTTGGATTGCCCTCACTGTAGGCATTCAATTTTTTTTGTTGTAGCGAGAAATTGAATCCGCTTAAATGAAATTTTTCTCAGCACCGTCGTCGCCGACACCCCCGCCGATGCGCAACCGCCTGCCCCCGTTGAACCCGCTTCGCGCGTTCGAGGCCGCCGCCCGGCGTGGCAGCGTATCGGCCGCCGCCGACGAACTGCATGTGACCGCGAGCGCGGTGAGCCACCAGATCCGGATTCTCGAGAGCACGCTCGGCGTCGCCCTATTCGTCAGATCAAAGGCGCGCGTGAAGCTTACGCCCGAAGGCGAAGCGTTGCTGGAGCCGGTCGGCACCGCGTTCGACATCATCGCGAACGCCACCGTCAGGCTCGATTCGCCGGCCGCCGTCGGCGATCTCGTCGTATCAACGCCGCTGTCGCTGACGTCGCGCTGGCTCGCCCGGCACATCGGCGATTTTCTCGAGCGCTATCCGGGCATCCATCTGAAGGTGATTCCGTCGAACGACGAGCGCGAAATCTATTCGCCGGATGTCGATGTCTGCATCCGCTACGGGGAAGGCAACTGGCGCAACCGGCACGTCGAACTGCTCGAGCATCCGGCGCTGTTCCCGGTCGTGAGCCCCGCGCTGATGAACGGGCGCGATGCAATCCGCAAGGTGCAGGATCTCGCGGGGCGCACGCTGTTCTGCGAGCACGCGGGCTCGTGGATGCGCTGGCTGGCCGAAGCGAAGGCCGACCGGCTGCCGGGCATCCGCATCCTCGAGATCGGCAACGCGCACATCGGCGTCGAAGCCGCGGTGCACGGCCAGGGCGTCGCGCTCGGCGACAGCCTGTCGGTGCGCGACGACCTGACCGACGGCACGCTCGTGCGGCCGTTCAGCGAAACGGTGCCGTCACGTCATGCGTACTATTTCGTCACGCGCCACGAGCTGACCGAGACGCCGCTCGTGACCGCGTTCACGGCGTGGCTGCGCGCGCGCCTCGCGTGATGCGCGCGCTCGCTTGCGATCGGGCCGGACATCAGGAAACGAGACTCGCGAAGTCGTCCCACACCATGACGATGTTCTGCGATCGCCAGATCGGCCCCGCGTCGACGTACTCGCCCGCGAACCGGCCGTTCAATGCCTCATAAAACGCGATCGCTGCCGCGTTTCCCTTGACGACACTCAACGCGGCGCCCGGATACCGCAACGCTTTCAGATGCGTTGCGAGTTGCGCGAGCAGCATGCGGCCGATGCCGCGGCGCTTGAAGTCGGGATCGACGTACAGGAACCTGATTTCGCCACGGCCGCCGAAAATCGGCTCCGACGGCGCGCCGGCTGCGCCGATGCCGACGATCGCGCCATCTGTTTCCGCCACGAGCACCAGCTGGTCGCGCTCGTTCGACGCCAGCTTCTCCCGCCATTTCCTGCCGCGATAACGCTCGTCGAGCACGGCATGCGCTTGCGCCGGCGCGAGATCGCGATAGGTATGCCGCCAGACCTTGACGTGAAAATCGGCGATCGCCTGCGCATCGTCGAGGCTGGCGGACCTGATGGATATTCCGGACATGGAGGACTCTCTCGGGCGGCTCGGCACGCGCGGGCGCGGCGCACACGCCGGATTGTCGGTGATCCGGGCGACGATGTCAGCCCTCCGCATGGCCGATCAGCGCGCAACGGCTTCCGTGTTCCGGACGCTGCCCAGAAACCGCGTCAACTCCACCGTCTGCGGCCGCTCGAAGATCTCTTCGGCCGTCCCGCTCTCCCATACCCTGCCCTGATGCATGAAGACGATCCTGTCGCTCACCGCGCGCGCGAAGTTCATCTCGTGCGTGACCATGATCAGCGTCATGTCGTCGCGCGCGAGTTGCTCGACGACGCCCAGCACCTCGCCGACGAGCTCGGGATCGAGCGCGGACGTGATTTCGTCGCACAGCAGCACGCTCGGCTTCATCGCGAGTGCACGCGCAATCGCGACGCGCTGCTGCTGGCCACCGGACAACTGCTCGGGGTACGCGTCGAACTTGTCGCCGAGGCCGACGCGCTCGAGCATCAGTTCCGCGATCGCGCGCGCCTGCTGGCGATGCGTGTTCTTCACGACCGACTGCGCGAGCATCACGTTCTGTCCTGCACTCAGGTGCGGAAACAGGTTGTACTGCTGGAACACCATCCCGACCTTGAGCCGCAGCGCACGCAGGTCCGCGTGCCGGGCGTCGACGCGTTCGCCGTCGATCGAAATCGTGCCGGCGTCGATGCTCTCGAGCCCGTTGAGCGTGCGCAGCAGCGTGCTCTTGCCCGAGCCGCTGCGGCCGATGATCGATACGACCTGCCCGCGCTCGACGGAAAAATCGATGCCCTTGAGCACATGATGGGCGCCGAAGCTCTTTTCGAGACCACGGGTTTCAACGAGCGGCATGCCATCTCCTTTGCAACGTGCGCGCATAACGGGTAAGCGGATAACAGAGCGCGAAATAGATCAGCGCGACGAGGCCATACACGACGAACGGCCGGAACGTCGCGTTCGAGATCGCGATGCCGACCTTCGTCAGCTCGGTGAAGCCGATGATCGATACCAGTGCCGTATCCTTCACGGCCTGCACGCCGAAGCCGACCGTCGGCGCGATCGCGATGCGGGCAGCCTGCGGGAGGATCACGTGACGCAACTGCTCGACGTAGCTCATGGCCAGGCTCGCCGACGCCTCCCATTGCCCTTTCGGCACCGCTTCGACGCAGCCGCGCCAGATCTCCGCGAGATACGCGCTGGTGAAGAACGTGAGCCCTGCCGTGGCCGCGACCCACGGAGGAACGTCGAGCCCGACGAGCGGCAGGCCGAAGAACACGATGAACAGTTGCATCAGCAACGGGGTGCCCTGGAATACCTGGATGTAGAGCTTCGCGGTGCCGCGCAGCACCGTCGAACTCGATACGCGCATCACGAGCAGCCCGAGTCCGACGAGGCCGCCGGACACGAACGACACGATCGACAGCACGATCGTCCAGCGCGCGGCCAGCAGCAGGTTCGCGAGAATCTGCCCGAACGTGAAGTCGATCATCGTGCCCCCCGCACGCGACGCGAGAACAGGCGGCGCCCCATCGTGCCGAGCGCGCCACGCAGCAGCAGCGCCATCGCCAGATACGCGAGCGTGATGACGAAATACGTCTCGAATGCGCGGAAGTTGCGCGACTGGATGTAGCCCGCCGCATAGGTCAGGTCGGCCACCGAGATCTGCGACACGACCGCCGAACCGAGCATCGTGATCACGATCTGGCTCGAAAGCGCGGGAAACACCTTGGCGAGCGCCTGCGGCAGCACGACGTGGCGCAGCATCTGCGCGCGCGACATCGCAAGCGCGGATGCCGCCTCCAGATGCCCGTTCGGGACGGCGGCGACGCCCGCGTGCACGATCTCGACCGAGTACGCGCCGAGATTGAGCGTCATCGCGAGAATAGCGGCCGTGTATTCGCCGATGTGCACGCCGAGCGCGGGCAATCCGAAGAAGATGAAGAACAGCTGGACGACGAACGGCGTATTGCGGATCGCCTCGACGTACGCGCCGATCATCGGCCGCAGCCGCACGGCCGCGGGCGCGTCGGCACTGTACGCGGCCGCGCCGAGCACGCCGATCGCCACGCCGAGCACGGTTGCGACCGCGGTCAGCGTAAGCGTGACCGCCGCGCCGCTCGCGAACACGCCGGCGTATTCGGCGAGCTCGCCGAATTGAAGCTGATAGCTCATGACGATTGAATGAATTCGGGTTCGGACAATGACATTCGCCGCGCCGGCGGCGCCGGCTGCGGCGATCTATCAGGCGACACGGCGATCCTTCACAGGCCGGCCGGCAACGGCTGGCCGAGCCATTTCCTCGACATCGCGCCCAGGGTGCCGTCCTGCTTCGCATGCGCGATCGCATCGTCGATCTTCGCGAGCAGTCGCGGTTCGTTCTTGTTGACGCCGACGAAGCACGGCGAATTCTTGATCACGAACTTGACCTCGGGCCGACGCGGCGGATTCTTCGCGAGGATCGCCGCCGCGACGATGTTGCCGGCGGCGATCAGTTGCACTTGCCCCGACAGGAAGGCCTGGATCGTCGCGTTGTTGTCCTCGAAACGCTTGATCGTCGCATTCGGTGCGAGCTGCGACAGCGCGATCTCCTCGAGCGCGCCGCGCGTGGCGCCGACCGTCTTGCCGGTCAGGTCGGCGGGCGCGCCCACCTTCACGTCCGCGGGCCCGAACACGCCCTGGAAATACGGCGCATACGCGGTCGAGAAATCGATGACCTTCTCGCGCTCCGGCGTCTTGCCGAGCGACGAGATCACCATGTCGACCTTGTTGGTCGTCAGATACGGAATCCGGTTCGCGCTGTTCACGGGCACCAGCTTCAGCTTCACGCCGAGCGATTTGGCGAGCAGCTCGGCCATGTCGATGTCGTAGCCCTGCGGTTGCATGTCCGTGCCGACCGAGCCGAACGGCGGATAATCTTCAGGCACCGCGACGCGCAGCGCGCCGTTTTTCGCAATGGTGTCGAGTGCATCGGCATGGGCCGGCGCGGCAGCGAACAACGCCATCACGGGTGCTGCGATCAGCGCAGCCAGCCAGCTGCGTCGGGGGAACAGTCGAGTCGTCGGGCTCACGGTGAATCTTCCTTGTCTGGTATGTCGTCGGGCAGCGCGCAATCGTTGCGCGGCCGGCAAGACTCCAGCAAAAACCGGGCCATCGTCGTGAAACGCTTGCCGCACCGGCGCGAGACGGAAATTCCGGCGAGCCGCGTTCCTCATTTCGGTGCATGAGCCGGCGCCGAAGGCCACAGTTGCCCTCGCAGTGCGCGCCGGCGCACCAAATTACCTGACTGGTTCACCCCGCGGGATTCGGACGCAGGCGTATGGGACGCACGCCGGTTCCCGCTCGTCGATCCGGAAAGTGCGGGACGTGAACCCGGAAAATGAAATCGAAGTTCGGTCGTCGACAACGGCGGCCGCCGACGCAAGCGTGCATACGTGCGTGAGGGCCGTCAATGATGCGTATACAACCGAGGTGCCACGGCATGACTCTGGACCGCGGCCCCCGAGTCGCCCCCCGCCCCGTATGCAGGCCCATAGCCCGACGCGTCGGCCTGCGGCGCCGATTCCGAAGACCGGATGCGCGCCTCGGCCTGCTGGATCGATTGCGGATAGTGAATGTCCTTTCGGGCCGGGTTGTAACCGGCCTGCTCGACCTGCGTGATCTGGGCGCGGACTTCCGCCCGCGTCAGGCCGCTGCCAGATTGGGCAGCCGATGCGAATGCGGGGATGATGGCCGCCGCCAGCACGATGGTATGGATAGCGAATTTCATGATCTCGACCTCCAGTGAACAGGGTCGGCATCCGAGAACGTCTCGTCTGCCGTAGAGACAGCATGCTCCGCTCAAACTGAAGGCAATGTTAACTTCGCGTTCCGGCACGCATCGCATGTGAAAGACAGGGGCGGAACCGACATCGCCGCTTCGGTCACACCGACGGAGGGAACGTGACGCGCACGCCGAATCCGTTGCCGTTCAAGCCATCGACGTATGTCAGACTCCCGCCGAGTTTGGCCACGATGCGCGCGACAATGGCCAGCCCCAGCCCGCTGCCGCTTTCGTCGTGATCCGCGCCGCGAAAGAAACGATCCTGCAGTCGGGACAGATCTTCATCCGGGACGCCGGGGCCATCGTCCCGTATCTGCAGGTTGATCGCGCCGGCATCCTGCCAAGATGTGATTTCGATGCGCCCTTGTTCGCGACCGTACTTGATTGCGTTATCGACGAGATTGTCGAGCAGCACGCGCACCAGCGTCGACGGTGCATGTGCGATAACCGGACCGCCGACGCCTGAAATCAGCGACATCTGCTTGCGATCCGCTCTCGCCTGGTGGTCGTCGATGCAGGTCTGCACCACGCGCGCGAGATCGACCTCCTCGCCGGGCATCGGAATGGTTTCGTCCAGTCGAGCCAGTGCAAGCAACTGGTCCGCCAGATGGGTGCTTCGGTCTACGCCCTCGACGACGCGTTGCATCGCGCGCCGTTGACGGTCCGGATCGCGTGCGGTGAGCGCGACCTGTGCCTGAACCTTGAGCGCCGCGAGCGGTGTCTTGAGCTCGTGTGCGGCGTCGCTGGTGAATGCGCGCTCGCGATCGAGCGAGCCGCGCAGACGTTGCAGCAACGTGTTCAGTGCGGCAACCAGCGGCCGCACTTCTTCGGGAATGCCCTTCGAATCGATTGCATCGAGGCTGTCGGGCGAACGTGCGTCGATCGCCTCCGACAGCGTCCGTAGCGGCGTCAGGCTGCGCCCGATCGCCAGCCAGATCAACACGGCCAGCACGGGCAACGCGAATGCGAGCGGCCGTGCGACACGGCGCGCCACTTCCGCGGACAGGTCCGACCGATGCGTGCGTTGTTCGAAGATGCGCACGGTACGGCCGCGCACGGCATCGGTCAGCACATACGCGTGCCACTTCGGATTGCCGAACCGGATCGGACTCGATGCGACGGCGGGAAACACCGGCAGATCGAGCGAATCAAGCCCCGGACTGGCGGACAGGATTCGTCCGCCTGCGTCACTGATCTGATACAGCATTCGCGGCGACGCATCGTTGTCGCCATCGTCGTCTTCCCGCGAGCCGAGAACGATGTCCGCGAACACCGGCAGATCGGACGCGTCGAGCGCGACGAACGCTCTTGCGATCTGCTCGAGGCGGGTTTCGTCCCATTCCTCCGCTTCGTGAATCGCCTGGCGATAGCTCGACATCAGCGAGTACGCCCAGACCACCACGATACCCGACAGCACCAGCAAGGTCAGCCGTTGTCGGATCGAGCGCATCACGATGCCTTCTCCACCACGTAGCCGACACCTCGAATCGTGCGAATCAAGTCGGCGCCGAGTTTCTTGCGCAGATTCGACACATGCACTTCGATCGCATTGCTTTCGATTTCCTCGTTCCAGCCATAGAGACTGTCCTGCAGTTGCGCACGCGAGAGCGGGCGGCCCTGATTCGCCAGCAGTTCGACCAGCAATGCGCATTCGCGCGACGTCAACGCGATTCGTTCGGCGCCGCGCGTCACCGTCATCAGCGCGGGATCGATCGACAGGTCGCCATAGTCGATCGTATCGGTGCCGCGGCCCTGCGAGCGTCGCACGAGCGCACGGCATCGGGCAATCAGCTCGGTCAGGTCGAACGGCTTGCCGATGTAGTCGTCGGCGTCCGCGCTCAGGCCGCTCACGCGATCGGCCACGGTGTCGCGCGCGGTCATGACCAGCACCGGCGTATGGTCGCGGCGCTTGCGAAGCCAGTCGAGCAATTCAACTCCCGACATGCGAGGCAGGCCGAGATCAAGCACGACGAGGTCATACGGCGTCGTTTCGAGCGCGAGCTGCGCATGCCTGCCGTCGTGCGCCCAGTCGACCGTCATGCCGGCCTCGATGAGGCCATCCTCCACGCCACTGCCGATCAGCTTGTCGTCTTCCACGAGTAACACCCGCATGGTGTCGTGTTCCTTTTGATCCGGACATGGCGTCCATTGGCGCACGATAACCGCACGCGTGGGCAGCCATCAAGCGGGGCGCGCGAAAATCCGGTCCTTAAGAATCCGTTAACGTCGGCACTCTATGGTCGCGGTCAACGACACTCGCAATCAGATTCACGGCCATGAACCGGCTACCGTTCCGACTCCGTTTTTGCGCAGCGCTGGGCCTGCTGCTTGCCGTGGCTGCCTCGCCGGCCTGCGCCAGCGAGATCAAGACGCTGATGCGAGACATGAGGCACGCGATGCAGGGTGCGATGGACAGCCGGACGATTCCTGAAATGAAAGGCTACGTGACACGGCTCGAAAGCGATGCGCAGCAGGCGAGCCGCCAGCGGTATCGCAATGATCAGCCGACCTATGACGAAGGCATGCGCACATTGCGCGATGAATTGGCCGACGTCGATCGTGCCATCCAGGCCAATGACCTGTCCGCGGCGAAACAGGCGTTGCGGCGAATCAACGGATCGAAAAAACACTATCACGACCTGCTCGGATGATCCGGGCGGGCTGCGCTTTCGCCACTGAACAGGCATTTCCGTCATGAAGACCGTTACCCGCTATCCGCTGTCGATCAGTTTGCTGCACTGGCTGCTGGCCGCCGCGCTGATCGGCAACCTGATCGTCGGCTTGCTGCTGGACGACAATGAAGACCTCGTCAGCCTGCACAAGTCGATCGGCGTGGCCATTCTCGTACTCGTGGCGATTCGCATCGTGAATCGGCTGCGCGTGCGACGCAGGCTCCCGCCGTCGGTCAATCCGACCGGGACGATGAACCATTTTGCGGAACGCGGCGTCCACGGGCTGCTCATATGTGCTGATGGTCGCCATTCCCGTGCTTGGATGGATGAAGCCGAATGCGGCCGGGCACACGGCCAGCTGCTTCGGGCTCTTCTCGCTGCCGACCCTGGTGCCCATGAGCCGCGAACTGTCGCACTGGCTGGGGGAATTGCACGCGCTCACGGCTTACGGGCTGGCCGCGCTGGTGGGTTTGCACGTGCTGGGCGCGGTGGCGCACAAGCTGTTCAAATCCGAGAATGTGCTTCCGCGCATTCTGCCTTTGCCCGCGCGTGGCGCTCGGCAGAGGGTTCCGTCCGCTGACCGGAATTGACCGTCGAGCACGGCGTCACGCGCAGCGCTGTCCGGTCATGCCGTCAAAGTCTGACAAATGACGCGCGGAAGCTGCCCGCGGAATCAGACTGGAAACGAATCCCGGTTTTCAATGCACCACGTCTGCAAAGGGAGTCCTCAGAGAGTGTGTTCGTAATTCAGTCGAACGTGAACCGTGTCGGCGCTGTCGCGCCGTCTGACTGAAAGATCGATGTAATACCGGCCGGCCCACGGCATGTCGAAGTAGTTGCCGTACGTCACCATGCCGTTGACCGTGAACGCCGGCAAACGCTTGATTTGAACCTTCGGCCGGGCCTTGGACGCCGGTGAGGTCATCGTGGCGACGATCATCGCGTCATCGATGCGCGATCCGGTCCTGGCGTCGAGCAGTGCAACCACGAGATGATAGCTGGCCAGCCCCTGCCCGTTCTTCGCATCGCCTGGCACGCCCGCCTCTTGCTGCGGGCGTGAGGCCTTGTCAGCGGGCACGATGCCGAAATGGACGGTCAGGCCGTGCTTCGTGACGCTCCGGACCGACTGATCGGTGGCAGCCACGCACGTTGTTGCGGCGAACAGCATCTGCGCAAGCACGATCAACATTGCCAGCTTTCGCATGATCATTTCTCCAGTCGGGTAGCGACACGCGGTGCGGTTTGCGCAGGCTCGGTGCCTGTCGCGATCAACGCGGCCTCGTTTCAATGCTGCTGCCTGAAGTCGGCCCCCCGCTTGACTCATGTCAACGCGATAGCGGCCATGCGCTCGACGCGATCGGGCCGCCGTCTCGCCCGGCACCGCGAAGACGAACGCAGTTGACGAAGGTCAACCCGGCAGGCACCGACCGTGCGAAAAATGGCCGTGTACAGGACTGTCGCTTGCCATCGGGAGACACTCATGAACACCAGCGCTTCACCCGTCCAGGCAGTCTCCGCTTCCCTGCGGGTGCTGATCGCCATCGACGGGTCCGCCGCATCCGCGCATGCACTCGCGTATGCCAAAGCGTTCCTTCCATCGAACGCAGCAGTGCATATCGTCAGCGTTGCAGATAATCCACGGACAATCGTCCCGCGCGGATCGAGATCCACGGCATTTCTCGAATCGGCTCGCGACGAATTGCTGCGAGACGCATCCGACGCGCTGTCGCGCGCCCGAAGCGCAATCCCGCGCGACGACCTCTCGATCGACACGGAAGTCGTCGATCTGTCGACGCACGGCGGGGATATCGCACATGCGCTGGCCGACTGTGCGCAAGCCTGGCAGGCCGAACTCCTGATCGTCGGCGCACGGCAGCATCATGGCCTGCTCGGATGGATCGAAGGAACGGTTTCCGGCCCGCTCGGCAAGCTCGTCGGCTGCCCGCTGCTCATCGTTCCGGAGGGTTTTGCGTCGGTGGTCGAGCACCTGCCGCGGCGGATGCTGTTCGCTGTCGACGGCAGCCCGATTGCGCTTCACGCATTGCGAACGGGATTGAAATTCTCGCGGCCCGAGACCGAATTTCGTGCGATATACGTGCTCGATCGCCCCACATCGCTGGGTGATTTCGTCCCGGTCGAGACGCTGGAAACGGCGTTGGTCAGCGAAGGCAATCACATCCTGCAAAAGGCCATGGCCCTGCTCGACGGCACACCGGCCGGACACGCGCAGTCGCAGCTGATTCAAACGAATCGCACTGGCACGGACGTGGCTCACCTGATCGTGCACGACGCCATCGAATGGAACGCGGACATGGTCGTCATGGGCACTCATGGGCGGCGCGGCGTCACCGGCTGGCTCGTCGGCAGCGTGGCCGGACGCGTTGCGCGCATCACGAAAACGCCGGTCCTTCTCGTAAGTGCGCCGCATGCGTGATGCGTTTCCCCGTCACGCATCCGCGCCGACGGCGTGGAACAGTTCCTCCTCCTGAGCGCAATGCAGGCGTACGATCGCTTCCAGCCCGTACAGCAGGCGTTGTATCGCCTGCACCTGCACGGCGTTGGTTCCGTCACGCGGCAGGTCCGCGACCATCTGCCTGAGCGATCTGACCATCCTGAAGATCTCGCGGTGCGCGCCGCTCATCGCCGCCAGCGGGTCCTCGCCACCGAGAAGCGGGGCAAGACGCGCGTAGACGTCCCGATCGTCGGCGCGTTCGTGCGGCAGCAGCCGTTCGTCCAGCGCGCCGATCATGTGGGCAAGTTCGGTCGCGATGGCAGCCCTGGATAGTTGCGGCATGCGATCCGCGAGACCCCGGATCTGGTCCAGCAACGGTGACAATGCCGCGTGCTCGCGCTTGAGTTGCTCCACGTCGACGTCTGCCAGCCGGGCGTCCGTCGGCCGCGGGCGAGCCAGCAACACGCGCAATGCGTTGACGATGACGACGACGTCGATGACTTCCTGAATGACCGCACCTGCAATCGGCTGCAGGAATCCGGCTGCCGCAATCGTCATCGCGACGACCGACAGCGACATGCCGGCCACCACGCTCTCGATCGCGATGCGGCGCGATCGTCGTGCGATCCGTATCGCATCCACGAGTCGATCCAGCCGATCGACGAGCAGTACGACGTCGGCAGCTTCGGATGACGCGGCCGCCCCCCGCGCACCCATCGCGATACCGACGTCGGCGGCCGCCAGCGCCGGTGCGTCGTTCACGCCGTCGCCGACCATGATCGTCACGCCTTCCTTGCGTGCGGCCTGAATCGCGGCGAGCTTGTCGGTCGGCGTCTGCTCGGCACGCACGTCGGTGACACCCAGCAACTCGCCGACGGCGCAGGCAATGTCTCGCCGGTCGCCCGTGAGCATGACGAGGCGCTCGATGCCTTCCCGTTTCAACAACCGCAATGCCCTCGGTGTTTCCAGCCGCACCTGGTCGGCCATCCGAATCGCGCCGATCATGACGCCATCGACGCCGACGAATACGGCAGCCCCGCCCTCGTTGCCGACCCGCTTGAGGAACGCGTCGCTCCAGGAGGCGACCGTTGAGCAGGCGCCGACGTACCCGAACTTGCCGATCGCGACGGTCCGGTTGTCGACCCGGCCTGTCACGCCCTCGCCCGCCGTCTCCACGATTGCCGACGGCGGCGACAGATCGATCCGGCGTTCCCGCGCGGCGACTGTCAGTGCATCCGAAATGACGTGTCCCGAAGCCTGGGCCAATGACGCCGCGAAACGCAGCACATCGTCCGTTTCGAAGCCCGCGCCGCATTCGATCGCAACGATGCGCGCCCGCCCACCCGTCAGCGTCCCGGTCTTGTCGAAGAACAGGATCGTCGCTTGCGCGAGACGCTCCAGCGCGCCCCCGCCCTTGACGAGGATGCCGCGTTTCGAACAACGCGACATGCCGGACACGATGGCTACCGGCACGGCGAGGATCAACGGGCAAGGCGTGGCCACGACGAGCACGGCGAGTGCGCGCGCGACGTCGCCGGCCAGCAGCCAGGCGATGCCCGCGACGAGCAACGAAGCGAGCACGAAGAATGCCGCGTAGCGATCCGCGAGACGCACGGACGGACTTCGCTCGCGCTGCGCGCGTTCGACCATGCGAACGATGCCGGCAAACGTGCTGTCGCCCGCCGGCGTGCGAGCAACCATTTCGAACGGCGCACCGGCGTTGACCACGCCGCTGCATGCGCTTTCTCCCGCGCATCGCCGCTGGGTGGACGACTCGCCCGTCAGCATGGATTCGTCGAGTTCCGCGTCATCGGTCAGTGTGCCGTCGACCGGCACGAAGTCGCCGCTTCGCACGAGCAGCCTGTCACCGGGGACGATGGTTTCCACGGCAACGGAACGCCATTCATCGTTCTCGAACCGGGTGGCCTGCCGAGGGGCACGGGCGAGCAGCGCGGTCATCTCGCGTTGCGCGCGGTCTTGCGCATACCGCTCCAGCGTCCGCCCGCTCGCCAGCATCAATGCGATGACAGCCGCCGTGAGCGTCTCATCGAGCGCGATCGCCAGCGCGATGGCCAGCCACGCGAGCACATCGATGCCAGCCTGCCCTCTCGCGATGGCCGTGGCGAGCGATACCGTCAACACCAGCAAGACCGGCAGCGTACCGAGCAACCAGATGACCCGCGCGAGTGAAGGCAGACCGAACGCCACGCACATGCCCCCTCCGGCGAGCGTGACGGCCGCGAGAACCAGCAACGCGAGATCGATCGACCAGGGAATTCTCGACATGACGATTTTTCCGAGCGCCGGGCAGGGAGGCGCTCACTGCATCCGGTTCCGACTGAAGATGGCGTGGCATTCAGTCTAGGGAACGTCGCGGTTCGACCGTTGACCTGGGTCAGCACGATCGGCCTGCCGCGCCGCGCCGCGCCGCGCCGGCACGGCGCGCTGCTTGACGTGAGTCAAGCAGCCGCCCCCTTTCATCAGCAAAATTGACAGGTGACACCGGATGCCCTGGAGTCGATATCGTGCTGACGCTGGCTGTACTCTTTCTGCTGATCCTTCTGCTGAATCTCATGCCGGCGTTCGCTCCGCCTACCTGGATGGCGATGTCGTGGGTCGGGTTCAACCTGCCGGACGGCAATCCGTTGATCTTTGCCATCGTGGCGGCAGGCGCGGCAACGACCGGCCGCGTCATTCTGGCGATCTTCGCGCGATCGCTCGTCCGCTCCCGCTGGATGCGGGAATCGGATCGCGAGAATATCGACGTCGCCTCACGCTGGCTGCGAAAGCACCGGACGCTCACCGCCGGCGCGTTCTTCTTCTATGCGTTGAGCCCGCTTCCGTCAAACTATCTGTTCATCGCGTACGGACTTTCCGGGTTGCCGCTCAGGATCATCGCGGCGGCGTTCTTCGTCGGCCGAGCAACCACTTATGCGATCTGGGCGCACCTCGGCCGCTTTGCATCGACCCGGCTCGACCTGGAATCCGGACTCGAAGGCAGCTACCTCGGCGGATACTTCATCGTCACCCAACTGGTGCTGCTCGGGCTCGTGTTCATGTTGATGAAGCTCGACTGGCGCGCACTCTTCAATGAACGTCGGTTGACGTTCCGGCGCGACCATCGTCCGCGGGGTTCCGAATGACGCCGGCATGCGCGACGTGTCGAACGGCCGCGTCGTTTGACCGTTGCTTCCTATCGGCCGCGAATCCCGGACGTGACCTCAACGACACGCTCCCGCTTGCGCGGGTCGACGTGCGTCATCACGTTCAGGACGCGGTGATGCTTCATCACGCGAGCACGCGCATCCACGGCGATGTCGTGTCCTTGCGCAACCGTGAGATCGGCGTCGATGTCGAGATGTACGTCCACGAGGATCAGGTCGCCGGTCTTGCGCGTGCGCAGGTCGTGCACGTCCAGCACACCCGGCGTCGCAATCAGCGTCGCGCGAATCGCCTGCACGTCTTCGGCATCGGCCGCTCGATCCATCAGATCATGCAATGCGTTCCAGCCGAACGTCGCGCCCATTTTCACGATCATCCCGCCGACGATCAGTGCGGCGACAGGATCGAGCAGCGGGTAACCGAACAGGTTGCCGATGATGCCGCAGGCCACCACGAGAGACGACGCGGCATCCGAACGTGCATGCCATGCGTTGGCCACCAGCATGCTCGATTTCACGCGTGTCGCCACGGCAAGCATGTACCGGAACAGGCATTCCTTCGCGGCGAGCGCCACGAGCGCTACCCACAGAGCCGCGACGTGGACGCGCGCGATCGTTTCCGGATGCTCGAGTTTCTGGATGGCGGACCAGAGCATGCCGCCGCCGACCAGCAGCAGGATTGCCGCGAGCGCCAGCGATGCGCCGGTTTCGAAGCGCTGATGGCCGTAAGGATGCTTTTCGTCGACAGGCTTTCGGCTGTGGTGGCCGGCCAGCAGCACGACGAAATCCGCGATCAGGTCGGATAACGAATGAATACCGTCCGCCACGAGCCCCTGCGATCGGGACAGGATGCCGATCACGACCTGGCCGATGCTCAGCGCGAGGTTGACGGCGACGCTCGCCCAAGTGCTTCGGGTGGCTGCGGCGGCCATCGCGGGTGTCGCTTCGGCGACGGTTTCCGAAACGATGTCGGGGTTGGTTGGCATCACGATTCAGGTCACGTTTTCAGGAAGGAAGGATCGGTGAAGACCGGGAAGTCGCCGGCGACCGGAGCGGCCCGCATGGCACGCCTGCACCGGACGCGTTGGCACTGCGACGTGGAATGATGCGTTTCGCGTCTGACAGCTGCATGTTCACGGCATGTATTCGATGGTATTGACGGTCACTCCAGGGTACTTGATCTGCGGCAAAGGATCGACCGCCCGTTTTGCGTACGGTTGAATCCATGCAAACGACCTGGAGACCGTCATGTCCAGAGCAAACAGGTTCACCGCTTCGTGTCTGATCGGCGTCGCGATTGCGATCACGTCCGGCCTGGCCGATGCGCAGCCGCGCCAGCCCGCGAGCGGTCCCGCCGTCGAGTGGGATGGCATGATGTACGGCAGCCAGCTGATGACGCCAGCCGAGCGGAACGAGTACCACGCACGCATGCTCGCCGCGAAATCCGATGCCGAGCGCGAGAAAATTCGCGCGGAGCACCACGCCGAGATGCAGAAGCGCGCGAAGGCGCGCGGCATCAAGCTGCCTGACGTTCCCCCCATGAGACGCATGCATCGCGGACAAGGCATGGGTATGGGCATGGGGCCGGGCTACATGCACGGCCAGCCTGGCGGCCCGGCAAGCGGCGCTGCCGGCCAGTAGTCGCACGATACGGCGTGTTCGGTGACGAACCCGCCATGGCGGCCGCGATCGACCGTTCCCGCGACCTCGTACAGCCTGATCGGTGACGTACATGATCGACTAGCGCGTGGCCGCAGCGGCTTCATCGGCAGCCGGCCACGAAACGGTCACGCGCAATCCGCCAAACGCGGGCGATCGATCCACCTGGATGTCGGCCTCGTGCGCCGCTGCGATCCGCCGTACGATCGACCAGCCGAGGCCGCTTCCGCTCGGTCGGGTGCCGGCCGGCCGAAAGAAGCGTTCGCCCAGTCGGTGCAGATCGTCGTCGCCGATGCCCGGGCCGCTGTCTTCGACACGCAGCACGGTGCGGCCGTCCCGTTGGCCAACCGAAACGGCTATGCGCGCCAGCGGCGGGCTGTAGCGAATCGCGTTATCGACCAGATTGCGCGCCATTGCCGCGAGCAAGGCTTCGTTGCCGCCGACGATACATGGCGATGGCGCATCGAGTTCCAGCTTCTGCTGTCTCCCGATCGACCGTGGCGCGGCCTCCGCGACCACCCCTTTCGCCACGGCCGATACATCGACCGGCGCGCGGTCCGCCAGTGCCCCCGCATCGAGACGGGAAAGCAGCAGGAGCTGGTCCACCAGACGCGCCGCGCGATCGCATCCTTCGAGAACGCCCCGCAACGCGTGCCGGCGTCGCTCGTCATCGCGCTCGGCCAATGCGACCTGCGCTTGTGCCTTGACGGCCGCGATCGGCGTGCGCAACTCGTGCGCGGCATCGGCCGTGAATCGGCGCTCCGCGTCCATCACGGTGCGAATCCGCGCGAACAGGCCGTTCAGCGCATCCAGCATCGGCCGCATCTCGAGCGGCGTCCGCTCCAGCCGAATCGTATCGAGCGCCTGCGGATTCCGCTTCGCCAGCGCTCGCCCGAAGTCGCGCAGCGGTGCCGTGCCGCGGCGAACCGCCCAGCCGATGGCCAGCACCAGCAACGGCAACGCAGCCGCCATTGGCCAGAACGCGCTGCGCATCACGCCGCCGAGGATCGATTTGCGAGAATCGATTCGTTCACCGACGAACACCTGAACGTCGTCGCGCATCCCGTGCACCACAAATACCCGCCACGCATTCCCGTCGATCACGACGGTCCAGAAGCCGGAAGCCCGATCGCGCCCGGTCAACTCCGGCGCCACCATCGGCCTGGACGGCGCGTTTTCGGAATGCAGGCCGAGCCGGCCTTCATGGAATACCTGAAAGGCCACGCGGGGCCCGTATGGATGCAGGATCGGCGCGTCGATCGCATTGTCGTCGTCGTCCGGCCCGCGTGCCTGCTGCGCGACAAGCAGTGCCGCCGCCTGCGCGAGGTGCCCGTCGAGCAACCGGTCGATCTCGCGCCGCGCATCGAGCCAGGTTAGCATCAGCGTCGATAGCCAGACACCGAGGACCACGGCCGGCACGAGCGTCAGCAGCCGACCATGCAGCGAGCGCGCGGGCTGCACGGCTTTCATGCAGCGTCCCGCATCAGCAGGTACCCCACGCCGCGCACCGTCCGGATCAGCTCGCTGCCGAGCTTCGCACGCAAGCGATGGACGTGCACCTCGACGGCATTGCTCTCCACCTCTTGCCCCCAGCTGTACAGATACTGCTCGATCTGCTCGCGCGACAGGACCCGGCCGGCATTCAGCATCAGGATGTGCAGCAGGTCGAACTCGCGCGTGGACAGCGCGACGGCCACGCCGGCGCGGCGCGCGGTGCGCGATGCGGGTTCCAGCTCGACGTCCTGGGCCTGAAGCCGCTCGGTCGGCCGGCCGTGGGCGCGCCGGACCAGCGCGCGCAGGCGCGCGCCGAGCTCGTACAGGTCGACGGGCTTGATCACGTAGTCGTCGGCGCCCACGTCGAGCGCCCTGATGCGGTCGGGCACGGCATCGCGAGCGGTCAGGATCAGGATCGGCAACGCCATGCCGTCGCGACGAATGCGCTGCAGGACATCCATGCCATCCACGAGCGGCAACCCGAGATCGAGGATCGCCGCGGCATGGGCATGCGCGCGCAGTTCGCGCTGGGCAGCGTCGCCGTCGCGCACCCAGTCGACCTGGAATCCTTGCTGGCGCAATCCGGCGCGGATCCCGTCGCCGAGCAGGATGTCGTCTTCAACGAGCAGGATGCGCATGTTCGAGCACTCCGTCCTGGGCCGTCAATCGTCATCCCGGCCCGCCCCGTTCGCGGGGCGGCCGGTGTCCGTCGCAACGGGCCGGTCTGCCAGAGCCGGCTGCGGCGCCGCATGCCACTGCGTCCACCACCAGCCGATCGCGGCCGCCGTCATGACGACTGCAATTCCCCACCAGGCACGCCGGATGCCGTCGATCGGCGCACCGCGCTTGTAGCCGGTCACCATCGCCCGGGCCAGGTTCTCCCGATGCACGACACTGCTGACGAGTACGGCGGCGACATGTACCGCAACGAGCGCGAGCATCACGTTGGCCGCGCCTTCATGGAGATCGCCGAACGATTCGCCGTTTCCGTTGTACGCCGCCCAGCCGGTTATCCCGGTGACGACGGTCATCGCCAGCATGGCGACGATCGCGACCGCGCCGGCCGGATTGTGGCCGACATGGTGCTCCGGCCGGCCTTTCGCGAGGCTCAGCACGTAGCGGAAAACGGCCGCCGGCGAACGCACGAACGACGAGAACCGCGCATGACGCGTGCCGACCACACCCCATACGACGCGAAACGCGACGAGCGCCAGCATCGTGTACCCGAACGCGGTATGCATCAGCCTCCACCGCTCGCTCTCGGCGGTCAGCCACGCGCCGGCAAAGGCGACGACCGTCAGCCAGTGGAATGCGCGAATCGGAGCGTCCCAGACCAGTATCCGTGCGGGACGCGAGCACGCCGGTTCACCGTGAGCTCGGGATGCGGACGAATCGTTCATTGAAATTTCCTTTGTCTGCTTGCGTATGGCATGCGGCGCAATTCGACGGCCGCTTTACCGCCGGGCTGCGCCACACGGATGCGGGAACCTCGTCGTGCGTGGCGGCAAACCATGCCGATCGGGTAATTCGGTCTTCCGGCGGACGGCGGGCCGCCGCGCCCGTCGCCGCGTGTGCCGTCAGCCACGTTTCCAGTTGGCCGATGGTCGTCGGGTCCAGCGTCGCATCGGTGCCGAAGTGGCGATCGAGACCATTCAGGATGCGGCGCCACGACTCGGCAGGCAGTGCCCCGGGCGGATAGGCGACATGGCAGGTTGCGCACTCCTGCTTGTACTTCGGGAGCAACGGAATCGCGATGCCCCGCATTTCGTCTTCGGCCATTGCCGCGCGCGGCAGCAGCGACAGCAGCAGCATCGAGAGCACGCTCGCGCCTGCATGTCGCGGCAGCGCGATCCGGCGCAGAAAGGATGTCGAGTCGACGTTGTTCATGATCGTTCGGCGTCAGGGTTTCAGGCTCATGAGCCAGCTCAGGACATCCGCCTTCTCGGCTGCCGAGCATTCACGCCCGACGACGTCCTTGCAGTTTCTGCGGAACCATTTTTCGGTCCGCGCCGCGTCCGTAAACCGCGCGGGATTGAACGCGGGCGCGAGCGGTTCGATGGTCTTGCCGGTGACGACGTGCCGGCCCGGGCCGGTCGGCGTGCTTCCATGACAGCTTGCGCAACTCCACTCGCGGCCATGCCGGGACGTAAAGAACTGCTGTCCCCGCGCGGGCGCGGCGCTCGTGCCTGCCTGCGTCGTGTAGCCTTCGAGAAGCCGGGCAGGCGTTTCGGCACGGGCACATGCGACGCCGGTAAACAGCATCGAGACAGAAAGGCACGGACAAAGAATCGCGTGACTGGAACGGGATATCCGCATCGTGTTTCTCCTGGGCGATGCGTTCATGTTCGTGCCGGTTCCTTACCGCATTCTTAAGGTTCTGGCGTCCGGTGGTCTCCACGGTGCCGCAGAACGCGCGCAATCGTTGCGAACGAGCGAAATATCCTGGCAGGCCTGCGGCGGCGATACGTCGACACAAACGATTTCCAGTTCGCCAAACGTCTGTGGAGAACGGGCCAGTCATAAAGATTGCCGCGCTATCGCGCCGTGTGCCGTCCCGTCTTTGCGCAGCCCATGCACAGTCCCACAACATCGTACAAATTGGGATCTTCCCGGTGAGCCCGGCCATGCAACGCATGAAACGACCGTCGAAATGCCGTGCTCGAATCTCGTTGAACTTGAAGTCAGGATCCCGCTGCCCGGTCATTCGATCTTGATTCAAGTCAAGCGATCATCCGACGCGCAATCTAGTCTGGTTATCAATCGACCGAGTTACGAAGTCAGCGTAGCGCTACCGATTCCCATGATGATCTATCCTCGAGCAAGCGGGTATATTGCGGCCGCTGTTCTTTCACTCGTTGCCGCCTCAATGTCCGACGCCGAAGAACTGGCGCGCATACCTGCGCATTCCCAACGTTACGGCACCCACATTGGCATTTCCGCGTACGATGATCCCCTGCTCAAGGGAGTGACGTGCTTTGTTTCGGGACCTCATACGGACGGTGACCGACGTGCCGCAGGTGTCACAACCTCGGTGTCTTGTCATCGAGTCGGAACGCTCTCCACAACCGCGCGTGTGCCGCAACAAGCGCAGGTGTTTGACGAATCGGTCGACCCGGTTTTCAGGTCGATACACATCATTCGGATCCTGGATTTGCGGCGTCTGGTCGTGTTGTATTTCTCGTTCACCGAGAGTGACCTGGCGGGAGATCTACCGGGACATGTCGACGTCGTTCGGCTGCCGGTAATTTCGGGAAAGAACGATGCGGCAGGCAAGTGAATCGCGCGCCGGGCTGCGAACCGTCCGACTGCTTTCCCGATCGCTGCAAACCACCGACTCCCGTGACCCGTGGTGACGCCGTGCTGCCGCGGGGGACATGCGCGACATCGTCACCGCGCGCGAGCAAGGCCAAGTCGATTCGCGAGGAATGCGTTTCGCGACACTCCCGAGAATGAGTCGCCGTGCGCCCCGCGGTCCGTGCGCCCCCTCGCGACGGGACCAATCGAATTGTCGGCGATGCAGCGCTTAAGACGCTTCAGGATAGCCTGACCGGACTCGGTCCCGATGATTTGGTACCCGGCAATTCGGGATGCCCGATACATTCGACAAGTGCCCATCTCGATGACGGGCCGCCATCCAGGGCGATCACGCTCGTCATACATGTGCGGGCCTCGTTGAATGACCGGACCCGCACGTGATTGAACGCGCCTGCGTTCTCGACGCGCCTGTGCAAGGTCGGCCGCGCGATGGAGCGCGCGCCGAGCAATACGCTACATACCACTCGACTTGATGCCCTATGTACAAGCGCCGGGAAGCCTTCGCGCAACACCGTGCCGGCACCGAATTTCGTCGACTCGCTGCCGGCAACGCGGACTATTGGGCACTTTCACATCGAGGGAAGCGTAACCGGATAGACAAGGTGACTGATTACCTGTTTCACCCCGGGGACGGTCTGGGCGGCAATGCACACTGCTTTGCGCTCCTCCTCGCTAAAGATCACGCCCCAGAGATGCACCACGCCGTTCCTGACGATCACCTGGCCCCGCGATAGTGTCCAGCGTTGGCCTGACATCGCATTCAGTATCGCGTCGCGTATCTCTTCGTCGGCACGTGGGACGGGCGTCTGTTCGTTGTGTGTATCGCTGGCCAGCGCACGCACGAGATCGGCGCGGCTCACCAGCCCCGTCACCTTGTCGTCCTTGATGACCGGCACGCGCTTGATACGGTACCGCTCCAGCAGATCTGCAATTTCGGACAACGGAGTGTCCTCGCAGACAGTGACGACATCGACACTCATCAGGTCCTTTACCTTCTGCGCGTGCGCTTTTACGTACTCGCTGGCCAGTTCGGTGTTGGATGCAAGAAGCTCCAGCCACCAGGAGCGACGCCTGGCACCGGTGCCGATCTCGACGCGGCGCACAAGGTCGCCCTCGCTGACGATACCAATCAGCCTGCCGTCTGCATCTGCTACCGGAACCGCGCTGATCGCGTGGTCGGCGAGCAGCTTGGCGACCTCATGTACGCTCATCTCCGGCGTCGCGAAAATGACCGAGGTCGTCATCACGTCACGTGCCCACATGAGGATTCTCCTTCGACGCGCTGGCGCGACATCGGCTTGTCTGCGGCGGACGCCGCGCGCGCCCAGATCGACCAACCTACAAGACAAATGCTTCACTCAGAAACACAGAACGAATTTGACCGAAATCAAAAGGCAGGGGATCGTACTCAGATTTAGCCAAATGGCCGTTCAAACAATGTCGCGATAGGTTGGCATCCTTCGTGGCAACTTGCGTCCGAATCCTGTTGTCCACTACGAGTGCGACGCGGCCGAGCCCGATTCGGCACCTGCGGTGCGTTGACGCACATCAACGGAAAACCGCGGGCGGCGACCAGAATGAAGCACGTCCGACCCGACCGGATGGTGTCCGAATGAATGTCCCAGCGATCATCGCCAAAACACCTGCCGACCTGCGCGTCGTGCCGAATCTCGTCGACTACGACGGCGAACGGCGCCGTTTCTCGTGGGCGGCTGCGGCGCGGGAACTCGCCATCGAACCGGGCGGCGGAATCAACATCGGGTGGCAGGCGGTCGACCGCCATTGTGCTGGCCCCGGACGCGACAGGATCGCGCTGCGTTTCCTCGCGCGGAACACCCCATCCCGCGCGATCAGCTACGCCGAACTCGCGACGCTGACCGACCGCTTCTGCAACGTGCTGCGTGGCCTGGGCATCGGCAAGGGCGACCGCCTGTTCATCGTCGCCGGACGCATCCCCGAAATGTATGTCGGCGTGCTCGGCGCGCTCAAGAATGGCACGGTTGTCTCTCCCCTCTATTCCGCGTTCGGGCCGGAGCCGATCGCCACCCGCGTGAATCTCGGCGCGGGAACGGTGCTGCTCACGACCGATTCGATCTTCGAACGCAAGATTGCCCCGTGGCGCGAACGCATGCCGGGGCTGAAGCATGTCCTGCTCGTCGCGGACGTACCCGGCACGGCGACGGCCGTACCCGGCACCCACGATCTCGCATCGCTGATGGCCAGTGCGGCAGACACATGCCGCTACGAACCGACGTTCCCGGAAGACATGGCGCTGCTGCACTTCACGAGCGGCACCACGGGCACGCCGAAAGGCGCCGTCCACGTGCATGCGGCGGCGCTCACGCACTGGGTCACCGGGCGGTATGCGCTCGACCTTCATGCGGACGACAACTTCTGGTGCACGGCCGACCCCGGCTGGGTCACAGGTACCTCGTACGGGATCATCGCGCCGCTGCTGCATGGCGTGACCTCCATCGTCGACCGCGAGGAATTCGATGTCGAGCGCTGGTACGGCATCCTCGAGGACGAGCACGTATCCGTGTGGTACACCGCGCCGACCGCCGTGCGGATGCTGATGCGAGCCGGCCCCGGGATCGCAGCGCAGCACGCGTTCCCGGACCTGCGTTTCATCGCCAGCGTCGGCGAGCCGTTGAACCCGGAAGCCGTCTGGTGGGGAAAGGCAGTGCTGGGACTGCCGATTCACGACAACTGGTGGCAGACGGAAACCGGCGGGATCATGATCGCGAATACACCCGCGTTCGACATCAAGCCCGGGTCGATGGGAAGGCCACTGCCCGGCGTGGATGCGGTGATCGTGAAGCGCGACGCCAGTGGCGGCGTGCAACGCGTCGACGAGCCTGGCATCGAGGGCGAACTCGCGCTCCGGCGCGGCTGGCCGTCCATGTTTCGCGGCTACCTGAACGAAGACGCACGCTATCGCAAATGCTTCGTCGGCGACTGGTATCTGACCGGTGATCTCGCCAGGCGGGATGCCGACGGCTACTACTGGTTCGTCGGGCGGGCCGACGACGTCATCAAGTCGGCCGGCCACCTGATCGGGCCGTACGAGGTGGAAAGCGTGTTGATGGCGCATCCTGCGGTCGCGGAGGCGGCGGTCATCGGCAAGCCTGACCCGGTCGTCGGCGAATCGATCAAGGCATTCGTCGTGCTGAACCAGGGCCAGCGCGCCGACGAGGCACTCGGGAAGGCGCTGCTCGCCCACGCGAGAAAGCGCCTGGGCGCGGCGGTCGCGCCCAAGGAAATTGCGTTCGTCGACCAACTCCCGCACACTCGCAGCGGCAAGATCATGCGGCGCCTGCTGAAGGCTCGCGAGTTGGGGATGGCGGAAGGCGACACGTCGACACTCGAGAGCGGCGCATGAGCCCCGTCGACCACCCTCCTCCGCTTCCGCCGTCAGGCCCCGTGCCCTATCCGGCGGATCTGGCGTTCGCGCTGCTGCGCGACATGTTGCGCGTCCGTCGCCTGGAAGAAAAATGCGCCGAACTCTACGGCGCGGGAAAGATTCGCGGCTTTCTTCACCTGTATATCGGCGAGGAAGCCACCGGCATCGGCGCCCTGCATGCGCTGACACCCGAGGACAACGTCGTCGCGACCTACCGCGAGCATGCACATGCGCTGGTGCGCGGCATGGACATGGGCGTCCTGATGGCCGAAATGTATGGCAAGCGCGAGGGCTGCGCCCGCGGGCGGGGCGGCTCGATGCACCTGTTCGACCGAAACACCCGGTTGTTCGGCGGGAATGCGATCGTAGGCGGTGGCCTGCCGCTGGCGGTCGGTCTCGCGCTCGCCGAAAGGATGCAGTCGAGCACGCGCGTCACCGCATGTTTCTTCGGTGACGGCGCGGTTGCCGAAGGGGCATTTCACGAGTCGATGAATCTCGCGGCGCTCTGGCGACTGCCCGTGCTGTTCTGCTGCGAAAACAACCTGTACGCGATGGGCACGGCTCTCGAACGATACGAATCCCGAACGGATCTGTGCGCCAAAGCCGCCGCCTACGACATGCGGGTGAGCTCGACCGACGGCATGGACGTCGTGGCCGTGCACGACGCCGCAAAGGAGGCTGTTGCCTATGTGAGAGGCGGCGCCGGCCCGATGTTCCTCGAGCTTCGGACGTATCGTTTCCGCGCGCATTCGATGTATGACGCCGAGCTCTACCGGGAAAAGGCGGAGGTCGACGCATGGAAGACCTGCGGCCCGATCCACACGTTCACCGCAAGGCTCAAGGCCGAAGGCAAGCTGACGGAGGATGCGTTCGCTGCGCTCGCTGCCGACGTCGAAGCTGAAGTCGCCCGTGCGGTCGCGTTTGCCGATGGCGCGGGATGGGAGCCGGTCGAAGCGCTCGCCAACGACGTCTACACGGCGACGGGAGACCCGCGATGAGCCGCCGTCTGACTTATCGCGAGGCGCTGCGCGAGGCGCTGCGCGAGGCACTGCGCGACGCGCTGTCCAGGGACTCCCGTGTGTTCCTGATGGGCGAGGACGTCGGGCGCTATGGCGGCAGCTACGCGGTGTCGGCCGGGCTGCTCGACATGTTCGGGCCCGAACGCGTACGCGACACGCCGCTGTCGGAACTCGCGTTTACGGGGGCAGGCATCGGCGCGGCGCTGGGTGGCATGCGGCCGATCGTCGAAATCATGACTGTGAACTTCAGCCTGCTCGCGCTCGATCAAATCGTCAATACCGCCGCGCTGTACCACCACATGTCCGGCGGGCAATTCTCGGTGCCGCTGGTCGTCCGCATGGCGACGGGCGCTGGCCGTCAGGTCGCCGCGCAGCACTCGCACAGTTTCGAAGGCTGGTACGCGGGCATTCCGGGCATCAAGGTGCTCGCGCCGGCGACCGTCGAGGATGCGCGCCACATGCTGGCGCCGGCACTGGCCGATCCGGACCCGGTGCTGATCTTCGAACACGCGGGGCTCTACAACATGGAAGGAGACCTGCCGGACCTCGACGGTGTCGACATTCGTACCGCGAAAGTCCGCCGCGCGGGCAAGGACGTCACCATCCTCGCGTACGGCGGCTCGCTGCCGAAGGCGCTCGATGCGGCCGAGACGCTTGCCGGCGGCGGCATCTCCGCCGAAGTGGTCGACCTGCGCGTGCTGCGGCCGCTCGACGACGCGACGATCATCGCGTCGGTAACGAAGTGCAGGCGCGTGGTGGTCGTCGACGAGTGCTGGCGCAGCGCCAGCGTCGCCGCGGAGATCATCGCGCGCATCGTCGAGCAGGCATTCTACGAGCTCGATGCGCCGCCGGCGCGCGTGTGCGCCGAGGATGTGCCGATTCCTTACGCCCGGCACATGGAAGACGCGGCATTACCCCAAGTCGACAAGATCGTCACCGCGGTGAAACAATTGCTTTCGTGATTGCTGACCGACTCCGAAGGAGGACGCATGATCGAATTCACGTTGCCTTCCATGGGAGCCGACATGGACGAGGGAACGCTCCTCGAATGGAAGGTCAAGCCTGGCGACGTTGTCAAGAAGGGCCAGGTGGTGGCGATCGTCGACACCAGCAAGGCTGCCGTGGATGTCGAGAGCTGGCACGAGGGAACGGTTGACGAACTGTTCGTGAACCCGGGCGAACGGATCCCGGTCGGCACGCCGATGGCCACGCTGCTCGAACCCGGAGAAGCACCGCCGGCGGTGAGACACACACGCCAACCGGCCGAGCCGGTCGCGGTTGCCGGCCCCGCCCCTCGCCGCAAGATCTCGCCGGCCGCACGCAAGCTCGCGAAGCAGCACCGGGTCGATCCCGACAGTGTCACGGGCACGGGCCCGGCAGGTTCGGTGACGCTTGCGGACGTCGAACGGGCGATCGCGGCGGTGGGTTCGCCCACGGCCGGCGCGCCTGGCGAGCGCTTTCCGGAAATGAGACGGGTGATCGCGGCCGCGATGGAGCGCTCGAAGCGCGAAATTCCGCACTATTACGTGTCCGAGACAATTCCGCTGGGCAAGGCGCTGGCATGGCTCGCAGCCGAGAATGCAGCGCGTTCCGTGACCGACAGGCTGCTTCCGGCAGCGCTTCTGCTCAAGGCGGTCGCGCTCGCACTGCGTCGATTTCCGGAGCTGAACGGGTTCCATCGGGAGGGCGTCTTCCGGCCGGCCGACGCCGTGCATCTCGGCGTGGCGATCTCGCTGCGCCAGGGCGGGCTGGTGGCGCCGGCGCTGCTCGACGCGGATGCCAAGCCCCTGACCCAGCTGATGCGCGAACTGCTCGACCTGACGCAGCGGTGTCGCGCAGGTTCGCTGCGGAGTTCGGAGTTGTCGGAATCGACGATTACCGTGACGAATCTCGGCGATCGAGGTGCCGCCGAGGTGTTCGGCATCATCTATCCTCCCCAGGTCGCGCTCGTCGGTTTCGGGCGAATCACTGAGCGGCCGTGGGCCGAAGACGGCGGGCTGAAAATCATGCCGGTGACGACCGCCAGCCTCTCGGCCGACCACCGAGTATCCGACGGTCATCGCGGCTCGCTGTTCCTGGTTGAACTGGGTGAATTGCTGCAGCACCCCGAGGAGTTGAACCGATGAACAATGCAGACACCCTTTCGGTCGTGCTCGAAACGCTGGCATCGATCGCGCCGGAAATCGACCCGTCGACGCTGCGTACGGATCGTCCGCTGCGCAGTCAGGTCGATCTCGATTCGATGGACTGGCTCAATTTTCTGACGGGCCTTCATGCGCGGCTGAAGGTCGATATCCCGGAACGCGACTATGGCCGTCTGGTTACGCTCGACGATATCGTCAGCTACCTCGCGACCGCGCACGCACGCAGACCGGTCTCTTGAGGCCTGCCCATCGCGCAAGCGTGCGTTTGCACCGGGTTCCGAACGTCGGCTACACCGTTGCATGAAGGCGCCCGATGCCGTGCGACGGTGCCTGAAAGCACTAACGCCCCTGACCCGCCCCGCACGCTTCAGCGAGCGGCAGTCGTCCCGACCGCTTCCGCCAGTCTGCGCGCTGCCTGTTCGGCAAATGCAGCGA
Source organism: Burkholderia territorii (assembly GCF_001718335.1). Lineage (NCBI taxonomy): Bacteria > Pseudomonadati > Pseudomonadota > Betaproteobacteria > Burkholderiales > Burkholderiaceae > Burkholderia > Burkholderia territorii. Next base: position 379,467 of record NZ_CP013367.1, on the reverse strand, counting down.
GAATCGGGCTGGCATCGCCATGCAAGGTTTCGCGCGGCGTCACGCGACATTCGGCGAGTGGCGACTTGCGTGCCAGCGTCCGCATTTGCGTGAGTGCGGAGTCAGCACCACGTTGCGCGAAGCTGCAGAAGAACGCGACCCGCGGCAGGCGTCGCTGATTCGCGACGAGATACGCGCGCACCGGCGACGATACGCAGCCCGCCCAGACCGGGGAGCCGATCACCACGAGATCGTACGCGGCCGGATCGCGCTGCGTCGCGACGATCTCCGCCGGCTTCTGGTTGATGGCCTCGACGAGCGAACGCAGATAGCCGAACGGGCCGGCGCGATCGCGCGCCACGGCGATTTCCTCGACGTCGGCGTCGAGCATCTCGGCCAGCGCTGACGCGGCCCGGCGGGTCGTGCCGGTGCGCGAATAGAACACGACGAGAACCTTGCCGGCATACATGACGACCTCCCACATGCACGCTCGTCGGGCGGTGCGTGCATCCGTTGAATTCATTCGCCACGGCGCGCTGGCGATCTGAGGAAAATCGGTCCCGTGTGGGCGGATTGCATTCGAAGATGCAATCACTGGCGCAACGGCGCCGTGGCCGATATCCCGGTTATTCGGTTCTGCATGCATCGCGAATGCAGGACCGCCTTTCATCGAACATCCGAATGTCGGAGTTTCACGGCATGATCGAGCGATCGAGAAGAAAAGCGAACGAATGTGCATCGGCATCCGCCGGCATGCGTCGGCGGATGCCCGCAACCTGCTTCAGCCAGCCTTGACCTCGATTGTCTTCTCGGCCTTGCGAGCTTCCGGCGTCTTCGGTAGCGTGACCGTCAGAATGCCTTTCTGGAACGACGCCTCGATCTTGTTTCTGTCGACTCCGTCGGGCATGCGAAAGTAACGCTCGAACGAGCCGAAGCGTCGCTCGTGGACGTAGTAGTCCTTGTGCTGCTCTTCCTTCTCTTCCTGCTTTTCTCCGCGGATCGACAAGCCGCCGTTCGCGAGCTTGACCTCGATGTCCTTCTCGTCCAGCCCGGGTAATTCCGCGGTGATTTCGTATGACTTGTCGGTTTCCGCGAAGTCGACCGCGGGCTCGGCGCGCCATTCGTGATCGTGGCGCCAGAACGGCTGGAGGTTGAAACCGGGTCGCCGCACCGACGGCACGCCCGCGCTCCGATTGAAATCGTCGAAGAGACGGTCCATCTCATGGCGCAGTGTTTCGATCGGATGCCAGTACGGCGCCCCCATCGGCGCATGCTCCGCACTCTCCTGCGGCTTGTTGACCGGCAGTTTTGTGGACGATTCTTTCATGTCTTGCCTCCTTCTCGTCAGTGACGCACTTATTCTCGATTGGCGATGACCGGGGCAATTGACGGAGATCAACGCTCACGATGGACAGACCGAATGCTTTTGGGCGAGCACATGGCGGTGCGAAACGCGTTGCGCTCGTTGACCCAGGTCAATCGACTCGATGCGCCGGCAGGTGGAATATCCGTATCGCTCGCCGGTTCCAACACGTGCCGTGCCCGGCTTCGTCGCACAGGAGGTGCATCGTGCCCGCAAAATCGCTTGTTTTTCATCAGGATGCTCGCCAGCGGCTGCTCAAAGGCGTCAATGCGATCGCCGAGGCAGTGAAGATCACGCTCGGCCCCGGCGGGCGCAACGTGATCGTCGAGCGGATCGGCACCGCGCCGCTGGTCGCGAACTCGGGCGTCGTCGTCGCCGGCGCCGTCGACCTGCCCGACCCGTTCGAGGAAATGGGCGCCCGATTGTTGCGCGAAGTGGCAACCCGTACGAGCGAAGTCGCCGGCGACGGCACGACTACCGCCACCACCCTGGCGCAGGCAATCGTTGCCGAAGGCATCAAGTGCGTCACTGCCGGACACGATCCGATGGCGCTCAAGCGCGCGATCGAAGCGGCTGGCCGCGACGTCGTCGCCGAACTGCACCGCGTGTCAAAACCGTGCGCGAGCGCGGACGAGATGCGCCAGATCGCGACGATTTCCGCCAGCGGCGACAGCACGATCGGCGCGCTCGTCGCTCAGGCCGTCGAGCGTGTGGGCAGGGACGGCGCGATCAGCATCGAGGACGGCACCAAGCTCGACGACGAGCTCGAGACGGTGGACGGCTCGCTGATCGATCGCGGATATTTGTCGCCGCTGTTCGTCGATTCGGACAATCATCGCATCGTCCTCGACGAGCCGCGCATCCTGCTCTGCGACATGAACATCAGCGCGATCGCACAACTGCTGCCGGTACTCGAGGCGCTCAGCAGCACCGGCAAGCCGCTTCTCGTCGTCGCGAACGAAGTGGAAGGCGAAGCGCTGGCGACCCTCGTCGTCAACCACCTGCGCGGCACGCTGAAATCGTGCGCGATCCGCTCGCCCGGATTCGGCGAGGCACGCACCGAGCAGCTCGCCGATCTCGCCGCGCTGACGGGCGCGACGGTCATTTCGGTTCAGGCCGGACGGACGCTCGAGCGCACGACGCTGGACGATCTCGGTGCCGCGCGGCGCGTCGAGATCACGCGCGAGACGACGACCGTCATTGCCGGGCGAGGCGAACGCAAGCACATCGACGACCGAGTCCAGGCGTTGCGCACGCGTATCGCGGCGACACCGGCCGGATACGAGCACGACGCGCTGACGCGCCGGTTGACGAAACTCGCGGGCGGCGTCGCGGTGATTCGCGTCGGCGCCGCGACGGAGACTGCGCTGCGCGAGCGCAAGAATCGCTTCGAGGATGCGTTGCATGCAACGCGCGCCGCGATGGAGGAAGGCATTGTGCCGGGCGGTGGCGTCGCACTGCTGCGTGCGCGGCGCGCGCTCGAAGGCAATGGCGCATACCTGACGGATGCGCAGCGCACCGGCGCGCGGATCGTGCATGACGCACTGGCATCTCCGCTGCGTCAAATCGCTGAAAATGCCGGAGCGGACGCACAGGCCGTCGTACACGCGGTCGATGCCGCGACCGGACCGTTCGGCTATGACGCGTCGACGGCGACATATGGCGACATGATTGCTGCCGGCATCGTCGACCCGGTCAAGGTCGCGCGTTCGGCGCTGCAGAACGCGATCTCGGTCGCGTCGCTGCTGCTCACGACGGATTGCATGATCGCGCATCGCACACGCACGGCCTCGTCACCGGGCGCTGCGGAACCGGGAAACTGGGGTGCCGAACCCGGCTGAGCCATCCGCGTGCCGCTCGTGGCGCTCGTCCCGATTCGGCATTGGGATACGCGGAAATCATCTCGGACGCCACCGTTGCCGCAGGGCAGTCGAATCCGCCCCTGGATGCCCGTGACTGAGGCGTGCCGTATGGACGCCATCGATGTTGGTCAGACCTTGTCGTTCGCGTCACACCCGGACCTGAACACCCTCTCGAAGAAATTGCGGCGTTTCAACTGGCCGATGCGGTTTACAAAAGTCGCATGTTGATACGTGTCAAGTGGCGGTCTCCACGAAAGCCTAGGCTGGAAATGTGGACGACATCGTCCCGACGCACGCGTTCAGGCTGGGAGGCAACCATGCAAACCGGACATCATTTCCTACCCGAGTTTCGGCATGCGACCTTGCCGACCTATTTTGTTTCCTACGTGTTTCCGCTGCTGCTGGCGGGTTACGAGGTCTACCGGATCGGCTATTGGGTGAGCCGGCATGGCTGGAATTTCGCGCAGCTGCCGCAGGCGGGCTACGAGTTCACGCTGATGCTGTTCGTATTCGCACTGCAGGTGATTCTCGACGGGTTGTTCTTCATTACGGCATGGGCAGGCAAGCATCCGGATGTCGAGCATCGGCTCGCGAACATGGCGCTCGGTGTTCTGTGCTCGGCGCTGGTCATCGCGTTCGATGTCGTCCTTCAGATCGCCACGTTCTGAATCGGAATCTCACGGAAGCCGGCACGGCGACGCGCGACCGGTATTCATCGACCATCGACGGATCAAGCAATGAAGCCACCTTTCGAACTGGTATTTCAAGGCATGCCGCGCTCGGAAGCGCTCGAGGCGGCAGCCGCCCGGCATGCATCCAGACTCGGTCGATTCCGGCACGACATCTCGCATTGCAGGGTCAATGTCGTGCTGGACGAGAAGCACGATCACCAGGGGAAACCGTTCAATATCAGGATCGAAGTCACGATTCCCGGACATCAACTGGTATCCAGCAAGGAATGCGAAGAAGACGTCTACGTCGCGCTGCGCAATGCCTTCAGCAACGTCACGAGAATGCTCGAAGATACGACACGGAAGCAGCGAGGCCGCGGCAAACGTGACGATGAACGCCCGGCCAGTCCCGTCACGCAATCCCAGGGGCACGCATAGCGCGCATTTGCGCGAGCGTGCGTCGCTGAATAACCGTGCATCGCGCGCACCGATCGATGCCTGCCACGATGTCGCGGAGACGGACCACCAGAAGTGCGACCGCGAAACGTAGCGCCCGTCGCGAGTAGACGAGCCCGCAGTCCGCCACGCTTCGAACATTCCCGTCCCACGCTTCTACCCTAAAGTGCCTGGATGCTGGTCTCACGGTCGTGCCAGACTGCCGTCGGTTCGAGCGGCTCAACCGCAGCCGTTTCGTCGAGATGAAAGAGCGCGTCGAATTGCGAGGCCAGGGCGGCTTCGAAATAGTGACTTTGCCGCTCCGTTTGTGGCAGATACAGCACGCCGATTGCGCGCTCGAGCAGAGCTTCGTCGAGCACGCTCGAGTTGTCATCCTGCATCGGCAAAAAGAAACGATCATAGCCAGTGGTGTGGAAAAGATGCTCCCAACTATCGGGTTGAGCCGGACGCACCCACTTCTGCTCGACCTCGCCGTCCCAGTGGGATGCAGCAGACACATGCCCGGTGTACGTCGTGAATCCGACAAGCAACGCCCGATGTCGAGCCTTTTCGCGCACGATCTGACCGAGGTTCCACTCCCCGCGCCGCCGTGACTCCGTTGCGCGGGCGTCGCCGAGATGCGAGTTGTGCGCCCAGACGATCACCTTCCCGCTACCGCCGCGGCGCACGCGGTAGCGCGTCAGCGCGAACAGCGTGCTGGCCATGTGAGCGTCGCGAAGATTCCACGTGTTCAATCGGCTACCGAACATTCCACGGTAGTAGGCTTCTGCATTGACCACGACCCGCGCATTCTGCTCGGCGAAGAACTGCGCGTCGAGTGCATCGGTGCCATCGCGGGCGAGATAGTCGAATTGGTCGGCTCGCAATTGGAGAAGTTGCTGCACTGCTCCAGCCTGAGCGGCGGGCCGAGTGCCAAACGCCGCAGCATAACCATAGGCCTGCGGCTCCCGAACATGATCGAGCGCCGCGTAGCGCTCGCGTGCCAGCGCGGCTTCTGCCGGGTCCACGCCCTCAAGGTAGCGAATCACGGCGTCGGCAGAACGATAGAGGCTATAAAGGTCGAGTCCATAGACGCCGACCCGGTCTCGCTGTGGCCGCGTCGCATTGATCCCGCGCAGCGCCGAAATGAAGTCACACACCTCTCGATTGCGCCACATCCATACGGGGAAGCGCTCGAAGTCGTCAAGCGCGGACGAAGCGTTGTCGGTCCCGTCGCCCTGCACGAAGCGGTCGATTCGCCAGACGTCGGGCCAGTCGCCCTCAATGGCGATGGTATCGAAGCCCTGCTCGGCGATGAGCCTCAGCGTGATTTCACCCCGCATGCGGTAGAACTCCGCGGTGCCGTGAGTTGCCTCGCCAAGCAAAATCAGATCACGGCCTCGCGCCATTTCTACCAGCGCGTCGTAGTCGGTGCAATCGCCGTTCATGCGCTGCCCGAGCGCGCGAACGGCCAGGAATGCGGTTTTGGGTGGCTGCATGACGAGTTCCCTCCATGCGGAAGACGGACGCAATGCCTCGGCTGGCTGTCAGCCTGCCGAGCTTCGGTTTGCACGACTCTCCGACAAAAGCGCCGATCAAGGCGCATCATCCTCCGGTGCCGAGGTGCGCACGTGCCCGTCATCATTGCTCGAAACGTCCTGTTGCCAGTCCTGCGCGGCGGCGAGGCAGGCGCGTACCTCATCGTCGGTCGTTTGCGCAAAGTCGACATAGAACTGACTGATGCCCATGAACCAGTCCGACTGCGTCACACAGACGAAGTCATCCGCGATCGAATCAAACCGGGCGCCAGCCCCAGCCGGGCACACCGGCACTGCGACGACGATTCGTCCGGGGCGCCGTGTGCGCAGTGCGTTAAGGGCCGCTTGCATCGTTGATCCAGTCGCCATGCCGTCGTCGACGACAATGACGGTTTTACCGTCTATCGCCAGGGGCGGCCGCCCTTCCCGGTACGCCACTTCGCGTTGATGCAGGACGACACGTTCGCGTGCGATGACGTCGAGGACCTGCTGCTCTGTGACGGGGATCGCGCGCAGTACCGACTGGTTGAGATAGAGTGCATCGCCGGTCGCGATTGCCCCGAGCGCAAGCTCCGGATTCCGGGGCGTACCCAGTTTGCGCACGACAAGGACGTCGAAGGGGCAGCGCAATTGCCTCGCTACCTGATAGCCAACCGGCACGCCTCCGCGCGGCAACGCCAGTACCACGACATCGCTGCGTCCGGCGTAACGCTCCAGCACTGCGGCGAGTTGCTTGCCCGCGTCGGCGCGATTCTGAAAAATGTTACTCATGGTCGATATCCAGTAAGCGACATGCCGAGCGTCCAGGCGATGTGGGGATGCTCGATGTGCATGCCTGCCCGCACACGCGGTACGGCAGGGTTGCGCGTTCAGAACGACCGGGCACCCAGCCAACGTACGAACCAGCCGGAGGCAAGGCGCGACACTTCGTCAAGCGCGCCGGGCTCTTCGAACAGGTGCGTCGCGCCCGCCACGATTGCCATGCGGTGCTCACAGGTCAGTTGCTCGGCGGCCTTACGATTCAGCCGAATCACCTCGGTGTCGAGTTCGCCAACGATCAACAGTGTTGGCGCGCAGACCGACGGGAGCGCCGTCCGCGCGAGGTCAGGCCGCCCGCCCCTCGACACGACGGCGCCGACCGAACGCGTCCGCGCAGCCGCGACGAGCGCTGCTGCAGCGCCAGTGCTCGCGCCGAACAGGCCGACCCTGAGCAACCCGACATCGCTCCTTTGCGCCAGCCACGCAAGGGTCGCCTCCAGGCGGCGAGCCAGCAGCGCGATATCGAAACGGTACGTCGCGTCGACATCGTCTTGTCGCTGCTCCTCGGGCGTCAGCAGGTCGAACAGCAGCGTTGCGAAACCCGCATGATGCAGACATGCCGCCACTTGCCGGTTGCGTGGACTGAAGCGGCTGCTGCCGCTCCCGTGCACGAATACGACGACCGCGCGGGCGCCACCGGGGATCTCCAGAATCCCGCCCAGCGTTACATGATCAACGGGAATCTCCACCTGCAGCGTCTCCATCCGTCTCTCCTCGCATCGTCGCGCCGCGCGACGCAGCGCGGCGCGGTGCGGCGCGGTGCAAACCACGATAGCCGCGACATATGCCACGCCATTGCGCTCGATCGAGCACGACGGCGACGCCTGTTGTTTAAATCATCGTGTCTGCGTCGCGCTCGCGATTGACGTCGATCAACTGTCTGTCGCTGATAAATACCGCAGCCAATATCGCATGACTGCGGGATGGCCATCCGGCCCCGGTGGCACACCATCGGCGCCATCGTGAATGCACAGCTGTTTTCTTGTGTTTACCGCTTTGCTGATTGCATCAGTAGCCTATCTCGGCAAGATTCAGGTTCCGGCTCAAATGGACGGACCATCGTATTTGGCACCGGCGGCATCGGAGATGTACAGCGATCGTGCGCCACATGAGCGGCGGCGCTTCAAATTCCACGGATGTCGCCACTGCGGCTCTTTACCGGGCGAACACCGGCAAGACGAGACCTTCCCGGCGTTGCAGGTGACGTTGGTTCAGGTCCAGGCGGATCGACCGCCTCTGTGCACGGTCGTATATCGATCGCAAGCGTGTCAGTGCCGACGCCGCCGCGCTACGGACGTCAGGTATTCACGCCACAGCACGCTTACCGCGCCTAACCCTTGATGCAGGCGATCGGCACGAGCCGTGCAACCTTGCGGGCGAGACCTGCAGACGCGGCAGCAGCGACGACCGCATCGACGTCTTTATATGCGCCCGGCGCCTCTTCGGCGACACCTCGATCGGATCGGCTGCGCACCTCGATGCCGCGCTCGGCCAGTGCATCGATGAGTGCACGGCCGCGCCAGTGCCGAGTCGCTTCCGTCCGGCTCATCGCGCGCCCCGCGCCGTGGCAGGCCGAACCGAATGCGCGCTCGGTATCACCCGTCTGAGCGCCCGCCAGTACGTATGATGCCATTCCCATGCTGCCGCCGATCAACACGGGTTGCCCCGACTCGCGCAGACCTTCCGGCAACTCCGGATGTCCGGGGCCGAACGCGCGTGTCGCGCCCTTCCGATGCACGAACAACATCCGTTCGCGACCATCGACACGATGCGATTCTTTCTTGCATGTGTTGTGCGACACATCGTAGAGCAGCGTCAACACAGCGTCGGGGAACATGGTCGCGAACACTTCGCGCGTGAGATGCGTGAGGATCTGCCGGTTCGCCAGCGCACAATTGGTCGCCGCACGCATCGCACCGAGATAGCGCTCGCCCAGATCCGACGCAATCGGAGCGCACGCGAGCTCGCGATCCGGCAGATCGATCCCGTAGCTTTTTGCGGTAATGACCATCTCTCGGAGATACTCGGTGCCGATCTGATGCCCGAGTCCGCGTGAACCGCAGTGGATCGTCACGACCACCTGTCCGGGGTGAAGGCCGAATGTGCCGGCAATCCGAGGCTCGAAGATCTCAGTGATCGCCTGCACTTCGAGATAGTGATTCCCGGAACCCAGCGTGCCCATCTCGTCGCGCTGACGTTTCTTGGCAAGATCCGACACGGCGCCGGGCTTCGCATGCAGGATTCTGCCGTTTTCCTCGATCCGCACAAGATCGTCGCGGTTGCCATAGCCCTGGTCTACGGCCCACGCCGCGCCGCCTGTCGGCATCTCGTCCATTTTCGATGCAGAGAGATGCATCGCCCCGGTGCTTCCAACGCCTGCCGGAATATGCGCGAAAAGTGCGTCGGCGAGACGGACCTTCAACGGCTCGACGCACTCACGCGTCAACCCGGTCAAGAGTGTTCTCACGCCACATGAAATATCGAAACCGACTCCTCCTGCGGAGATGACTCCGCCCGATCCTGGATCGAACGCAGCGACACCGCCGATCGGAAAGCCATAACCCCAATGCGCGTCGGGCATGGCATACGAGGCGCCAACGATGCCCGGCAAACATGCAACGTTGCGGATCTGAACGAGCACTTTATCGTCCATGTCCTGGATCAGTCGGCGATCGGCGTAGATGATGCCGGGCACCCGCATCCTGTCCTGCACGGGAATATGCCATTCGAATTCGCCGTGACGCTCGAGCGACATGAGGTCCATCCTGTTCCCCTGTTCAGACGTCGACCACGCATTGTGCGATCCACCGGTCGCGCATGTCGCGGCCGACATGCAACGCCGTATAGGTTGCGCCCTTCGGTTCGACCGCCGGCCGATGTCGCTCAACGTCCACTTCCTCGCCGGCAATGCGTGCGACAAGCCGTGTGCCGTCAATCGACACCATGTACCGGCCAAACAGCATCCGACGCGTCGCCATTTCGTAGATCACCGCATTGAGCCAATCGACGAGCAGCAAGTCAAGATCGGGGGCATTGCAGCATATGTCAACCGTGCACGTCGTGCGTATGCCGGCCGGTGCGCTCACACATGCGGTTAGCGCAAGCGCCGCTTGTTCGAACGCTTCGGCAAGCGACTCGCCCGTGCCACGCACGCCGATATCGGCACCATGAGGGAAATGTTCCCGGCCAGTGCTCAACAGTGATCCTCCACGCGAGATCCAGGCAATTGCGAGGCGGGTCTGCTCGCAATGCCAAGCCTAGGATTGCTGCACCTCAGGTGCTTGACCTGCATCAACGGTCTTGCGGACCGGAGAAGACCGGAATCGAGCCGAGGTTACCGAGATTCTGACTGCAACGGGAAGATCCTGCGCGATCCGTGAACTTGAAATCGATGTTCCCCGTCTGTCAGGGCTCGGCCCTTTCGTTCCACCACTTCGATCGGCAGGCCGTACAAACGCTTCTCGGCGTCGATTCTCATCATCGTCGCCCAGCGTCGTCGTCACGATTCCGACGGGACGGCTGCGTGGTCAGCGGGCACGCCGGCGACGCGAATGTGGTCGTGAACCTGCTTGTCGCCGCCAGCGACACGCGGATCCCGCATCCCGACGCGGTTGACGCGTCCGGTCTGAACGAGCTTCATGCAAACGCGTTCTGAGTCAAGGGCAGCGCACTGCCGCGTCTATTGATGGGCACGGTCGGATAGCGGACGGTCTCTCCAAGGCGCGTCCCCTCATGCCGCGCGTAGGCGGCGCCAGCCAGCAGCAATGTGGAGAGGCCCCAAAGGGCACCGGGCGAGAATTTGCCGCACGAGGGCGGCACGACGCTCACGCGTGGCGCGGCGGCCGTGTCGGTGTCTCGGGTCCCCGGAATCTCGCTATGTCTGTGGAAGCGATCACGCCAGCCCTCTGTCGGGAAATGACTGACACGAAATGAACCTGGGCGCCGTGGCCAGTCCGAGCGTCCATTGTCGCAATCATCGGGTTGCGCGGGCCGCATACCGTTGGCATATGTCAAACGCTGGGCCACGCCCGCAGACACGCGCACCGGACTGCGGCCTGACGAGCGCGTGCCGGAGCGATTTCAGTACAACAAAAACGCCGCGCGCTCGCGCGCGAACGCGGCATTTTGTGCATCGACGACACGTTCGATCTCGTCAATCGACCGCCCCGCCTCTAGCATGTCCGCCACCTCGCGCGAGCCGACCGATGCACGGATCGCATCGATCCGAAACCGCGCCGGATAACGCCGGTGCAGCGCCAGGGCGAGCGCCAGCCCGATCTCGCCCGGCCGCGCCTTGCCGGCGGGCAGTTCGATGCGCACGCCTTCGCACACCATGCCGTGATAAGGCCCTTCCGCCGGGACGAAGCGAACCGGTGAGAATGTCGCGGCCAGCCGCATCGCGCGAAGATCGTCCGCGAGGATGCGCCCGTCGATCCAAGGCGCGCCGACCACGCCGAATGGCGTCTCGGTGCCGCGCCCGACACTGACCGCCGCACCCTCGATGAGCCCCGTTTCCGGGTACAGCGACAACGCAGCGGCATCGCGCAGGTTCGGCGATGGCGGCACCCAGCCGAGCCCCGTATCGCCGAAGCGCATAGTGCGCACGTAGTTCGCCATCGGCACCACGGTCAGCGCCGCGCCGATATGAAGGCGGTCGTTGAACAGTTGCGCCAGTTCGCCGAGCGTCATGCCGGGCTGGAGCGGCAACGGGTAATAACCGGTGAACGTGGCCGGTCCGGCATCGGCCACGGGGCCGCCGAACACATCGCCGCCCAGCGGATCCGGGCGATCGAGCACGAGCACCGGGCGATGCGCGGCGGCGCCGGCTTCGAGCGCGTAACCGAGGGTGGCCAGGTACGTGAAGAAGCGTACGCCTGCGTCCTGCAGGTCGAGCACCAGCACGTCGACATCGGCGAGCAGCGCGGGTGCGATGCGGCGGCGGTCGCCGTACAGGCTGTGAATGACCACTCCGGTCGCGGCGTTGACCGTGTCGCCGAACGTCTCGTCGACGTCGGTGCCGAGCCCATGCTCGGGTGCGAACAGCGCGACGAGCCGCGCGCCCGGCGCCTGTGCGAGCAGGTCGATCGTGCGCCTGCCGAACCGGTCGAAGCCGCTGCGGTTCGTGACGAGCGCAATGCGCTTGCCAGCGACGGCCGCGAAGCCGCGCGCAGCAAGCACGTCGATGCCGGCCAGCACCGGCCCGCGCGATACCGGCAACCGGGCGACCTGCGCAACGGCCGTCGCCATCTCGGGTACGCGCGTCGCAATCCGCGACGACGTCGCGGGCGCGGCCTCGCTCGATACGATGCCGAGCACGAGCGAGCGCAATGGCATCGCCGTGCCGGTTTCGTCGGGATACAGCCGGCTCGTGAGCACGATCGCAAAGCGGCGCGTCACGGGATCGATCCATAGCGCCGTGCCCGTGTAGCCGAGGTGTTGCAGTGCGCCGACCGGCGGCAGCCGGTAGCGGTTCGCGACAAGCGGCGGCCCGACCGCCCAGCCTGGCGTGTGCAGGTCGCCTTCCGCGTCGAGCGTGGCCGGCGTCTCGAGCGCGGCGACGCTGCGGCGCGCCAGCACACGCACCGGGCCCAGCGCGCCGCCGTTCAGCAGCATGCGCGCGAAGCGCGCCAGATCGTCCGCACTCGCGAACAGGCCCGCATTGCCGGCGACGCCGCCCATCGCGGCCGCGACCGGATCGTGGACGCTCCCCCGGAGCAGATGGCCATCGCGAACGGTGGTGGGCGCCACGCGTGCGAGCAGCGACGCCGGTGGCCGGAACGCGGTGCTCGCCATCCCGAGCGGCGCGAACACATGTGCGGCGCACCATGCGTCGAGCGGCCGGTGCGACACGCGCTCGACGATCTTGCCAAGCACCACGTAATTGACGTCGCTGTAGCGCACCTGTGTGCCGGCCAGCGCGCCGGGTGTCATCGCGACGATGTCGGCCAGCACGGCGGCACGGCTGCGCAGCGCGCGGGACGACGACACCCCGGCCGGCAATCCCGATACATGTGCAAGCAACTGGCGGATCGTGATGCCGGCCTTGCCGTGCGCACCGAACGCGGGCCAGTAGCGCGCGGCCGGCGCGTCGAGGCTCAGCATGCCCCGCTCCGCGAGTTGCATGATCGCGACCGCCGTCGCCACCGGCTTCGTCAGCGACGCAAGATCGAAGACGGTATCGACCGTCATCGCCTCGACGTGCTCGCCCGTCACGCGCTGGCCGCGCGCGACGCGCACCCGCACGCCGTCGGCGTCGCCCGTCACGACCACCGCGCCGGCAAGATGGCCGTCGGCGATCTCGGCGGCGATCGCCTCATCGATCGCGGCGGCCTGCTGCGGCGCCACGGCCGCCTCGGCATCCGCTCGCGCACCCGCCGATGCAAGCGCGAACACCAGCGCGCCGGTCAGCGCGGCAGCGCAGCGACATCGTAGCGATCGAGCGTGTTCCACCGTAGCCATTCCTTCGTGCCGGCAGCATCCGCGGTGTCGACCTGCGAACGGATGTCCGCCGCGTCGATGGCATCAAGATCCGCGACGGCCGCGGCATCGTAGGGTCGCCGCCGTTCACCGGTCATGATCGAACGTGCGGTTAGCGGGCTGGTTGCCGCTGCGACACAGGACACCCCGTGCACAGGTGCATCGCGCCCTGCCGTTCAGGGTCGCGCCAGTAAAAGCGCACCTCGACGCCGCCACGCGCCGGGACGACGACATGCCGGACTTCCTGAACGGCCCTGTCGTGCGCGGACACGGTATATCGCCCGGGCGGCACGCGAGCGAACAGGAACGGGCCGCTCGTGTGTACGTCGAGCAGCGTCGACTTGCCGGACGACAGTGTGACGTCGACATCGGACAGATAGTGGCCGGCCTTCGATGCGAACATGATCCGCAGGTTGTAGCGAGGGGCGACATCGCGAAATGCAGTGACCTCGTCCTCGCCGATTCCGCCCGTGATATACGCGACACCGTTGCGCTGGATCGGCTCGGTCGACGTTTCCGCCAGCGCGTTCGCGCCGACCGCCAGCAAGCAGGCTGCAAGCAGCATCTTCATGGTTCCGGTCCACATCTTCACTCTCCTGATTGAGTACGCATGGTTGCGACGCCCGCGTCCGATCGCGAAAGTCCACGCGTGCCGCGACGCCGCCCATGCGTATCGGCAATATCGTCAGCGTCGCGCGGAACGTCGATTTCGCATTGACTCAAATCAAGCGCGTTTCCGCGGAAGCCGGACAAAACCGCGCGGTGAGCCTGAAACCGGGGGGGAACGGCATACGGCCTGCTCAATCGCCCGTGACAGCCGTCAGCCGATATTGCATGGTTCGTCGGAAATTTCCGACACGGCGCCCCTACGTCGGACAGCAAGCTCAGGCCACGCTGATTGTTTCGCGCGGCGCCGCTGTCAATACTGGAGACGTGACAGGACGCAACGTGTTTCGCAGCCGGCGCGCGGCCCTTCCGCACCGCCGCCGCAGGACCGAGGAGCTGGCGATGATTGATCCGACCGCAGCGCACGCCGACGACGCCATGCTGGATGGCGAGCCGCCGGTCGGCGCCCACCTCGTGACCCGCCGCCCTGGCTATCTGCATCACGGGATCTATATCGGCGACGGCAACGTGATTCATTACGCGGGATGGTCGCGCCATGCGAGCGGCGGTCCGGTCGAAGTCGTTACCCTGGACGGCTTCCGTGCGGGTTTCGGGCTCGCAGTCATTCGCCACGCGCGCACGCCGTACGACGGAATCGAAGCGGCGCGCCGCGCGGCATCGCGCCTCGGCGAATGCCAATACCGGCTGCTCACGAACAACTGTGAGCACTTCTGTCTGTGGTGTCTGTTCGGAGTGGGAAGGAGCGAGCAGGTCGCGTCGTGTCTGCGCAACCCGGTGCACGGCATTGCGGTCGCCGTCATGCTGATGGCGTGCGTTCTGGCCGCTCGTTGCATCCGGCGATGACCGGGCGCGAATACCCGGCGAGGTAGATGGTCTAGCGCCGGCGGCAGGGTCGCCGTTCGATCGCCGCTGACTTGATCGTCACCCGCCGCCCAACGACGCCATGCGCACGCCCCCACCGTTTCGCCTGCGCGATCGCGATGCGGATCGCGCTGCCCTCGTTGCGTCCCTGCCGCAGCAACGCATTGGCGATATCGATCGCCTTGCCGCGGACCGGCGGCGGCAGGCTACGCATTGAAGGCGGATAACGCTCGTCATTCCACGGCATGACGATTCGACTCCTGCGCGTTTTTTGCCCGTCGATCAGCGCGGCAGATCGGCAGGATCGTAGCGATTACGCGGATTCCACAGCATCCAGCCGTCCGTGCCGGCCGCATCGGCCGCGTCGACCTGCGCGCGAATCTCGTCGGCATCGAACGGCCGGTGATCGAACGCATAGTCGCGAAACGCCTGGAGCCACGGTCTGAACCGGACACCATCCAGCCCCGTCCGGCGCTTCGCCTCGGCCAGCGACCGCGACACGATCTCGCCAGGGTGCTCGGTCGGCTTCCGGCAGCCGGGCAGGCCCCATGTGAAGCCCGATGGATAGAGCATCGGCGACACATAGTCGACGACGGGTCCGAGCGCGTCGAGCCGCTGCCCGATCGCGGTGTCGTCGGCGTTCCAGCACACGTACCCGAAAATGTCGGCCGACACGTAGAGGTTGTACGGCCGCAACCGTTCGCGCGCGCCGGTCAGGAATCCGGTGATCGCCGCAACCCGGTTGGCCTCGGTATTGGGCTCGGCGAACCGGAGACCGTTGGCGTCGGGAAACCGCAGGTAGTCGAACTGGATTTCGTCGAAACCCATTCGGGCAGCCTCTTCGGCGACGTCGTAGTTGTGTTGCCAGGCCGCGTGCGACGTCGGGTCGATCCAGCGCTGATGCTCGCGGTCCTGCCAGATCTCGCCGGCGGCATCGCGCACGGCCCATTCGGGATGCGCGCGAGCCAACGGGTCGTCCTTGAATACGACGATGCGGGCAATCAGGTAAAGACCGCGCGCATGGAAAGTCCGCAGCAGATCCGGCAGATCGGGCGGACGAACGATGGCACCGGCCACATTGTTCGACGCACCGGAGATCTCGCGCGCCAGGCTGCGATACGGCGTCACGCCGCTGTCGCCCTTCACGTCGATGACGAGCGCGTTGATCGCCGTCTTGTCCTGAAGGGACAGTGCCGCCTCGCGCAGCGTGCGGTCGGCGACGCCGTAAGCGGACAGATAGACGGCTTTCGGACGCACCGGCGTCATGCGGATCGTCTGTGCGCCCTCGGCGGGGGCCAGCGTGACTTCGGTGCGCGCGTAGCCCGGCGCGCGCACGCTCAGGCGCGTACCCGCCGCGTCGATCTCCAGTGAAAACGCGCCGTCGCGATCCGCGGTCCGGTTCGCGCCCGGCGCGTGGCCGATCGCGCCGGCCAGCGGGCGCCCGTTCGTCGCATCGACGACGGTGATCGTGACGGGCGCCGCCCGGGCGGCGAACCCGGCGAGCGACACGAGCAGACAGACGATCAGACGTTCGATCACGGCTTCCCCCCGGCGGTTCTCAGCAATCCGTTCATGCATCGTGTGTCGCAGGCGTCGGTCATCAGATAGCGCGGCAGCGCCATTGCCGGGTCGGCGATACGAACGGGACGCGCGTCGAGCGTGAATGCCGCGACGTAGCCTTCGCGAGTGGCCAGCTGGTCGGTCTGCGCATCGTGGACGCCGAACGGCCAGGCCAGCATCCGGACCGGCTGGCCGGTTTCGGACTCGAGTCGTTCACGCGAGCGGCTCAACTGGAACGACACGAAGCGCAGGTAGTCGTCCGGCGTGAGCCGGGCGCGCTCGGTGCGGAAATTCGGATGCCAGTACGTATGCGACTCGATGTCGAACCCGCCGGATTGCCCGAGCATGCGCAACTGGTCCCATGTCATCGCATAGCTGGCGTTGGAGATGGCCGACGGATAGATGAACAGCGTGACCGGCATCGGGTGGGCGGCCAGCAATGGACGCAGCACCTCGTAGACGGAACGATGACCGTCGTCGACGGTAATCGCGACCGCTCGCGCCGGCACGGCGTCGGCCTGGCCGCCGTGCCAGCGCACGACGTCGGCGAGCGGCACGATGCGGTAGCCGTTCGCCTCGATCGCCCGCAACTGGTTGCGCAACGTCTCGGTACGCACCGTCATCGAATCCAGGCGCGCGGTGGCGAACCGGTGGTAGACCAGGATCAGCACACGCGGCGATGGCGAATCGACGGTCGCGACGTCGGCGGACGAAACCGGCGGCATACACGACAACAGGAGCAGGAAGGCGATCAGGCGAAAGGCCATGGCGGATCTCGTGGAATGGCTGCCCCATTTTTCGCGATCGCGGCACGAAAACCGCTGAGCCAGATCAACGATCGATCGTGCATCGACGCGATCGCGCACGCATCGGCCCGCTTGGTCGTCAGCTTGCTTGCGCAACCAGTTCAGCGTGAATCCGCTCGACGTCGTCGCGCGTGCACAGCGCCGTCCCCGGATGCTCGACCGAAGCGGCCGAAGCCGCCAGCGCATAGCGGCACGCTTCGTCGAACGGCACGCCGCGCGCCAGCGCCCAGACCATGCCGCCGACGAAACTGTCGCCGGCCCCGACCGTGCTGCATACCGTTGCCGGCCTGCCGGGCAGGCGCAGCGCGCCGTCGCGCGTGACGACCCATGCGCCGCGCGCACCGAGCGTCAACGCCACGATGTCGGCTTGTCCTCGCGCCACGAGTTCGCTGGCCTTCCGGCATGCCGACGTGTCGTCGAGCGGCTCGCCGGCCAACGCGCTCAGTTCGCCGAGACTGGGCTTCACGAGATGAACGCCGGCCTCGAGAGCAGCTTGCAGTGCCCGCCCCGCCGCGTCGACAACCACCCGGCTGCCCCTCGCCCTGGCCGCCCGCGCCAGCGTCGCATACAGATCGTCGGGCGCGCCGGGCGGCAGGCTGCCGCTCAACACGAGATAGCGCGGCGCCGGGTGCAGGGTGTCGATGCGGGCTGCGCAGTCGCGCCACTCGGCCTCGGTGACCAACGGCCCGGGCATCAGGAAGCGGTACTCGCGCCCGGTCGCGGTCTCGGTCACGCAGACGTTCTCGCGCGTCTCGCCGGCGATCCGGATGCGCACCGCCGGCAGACGCTCGGCTTCGAGCAGCAGCGTCAGGACGTCGCCGGTCGGCCCGCCGGCCAGGTACAGCGCGACGCAGTCGCCCCCGAGGCGGTGAATGGTTCGGGCAACGTTGATCCCGCCGCCGCCGGGGTCGCGCCGCGGCCGTGCACAGCGCAGCTTGTGCGTATCGACGATGTGCTCGACGGACGTCGCGACATCGACGGCCGGATTCAGGGTAACGGTAACGATATCGGTCATGGTGCGCGGTTCGCAGTCGATGGCTGGCGCGGCGATTCGCGGCAATCGCTGCGTGCCGGCCGTGGCTCCACCTTACGTTCGATGCCGGTCGCGGGGTTGACCACCGTCAAGCGATGCCGCGAAGGCGCCCGGTTGCGCTCGATCAACGACACGTCCGGGCAGGCTTCTACAGTGAATCATTCGTCGTTGCCGAGCCCCGCCATGGACGAGCAACCGCTTTGCACCACCGTGTTCGCCGAGCGCTATGCGCAACCCGGCGAAACGTCTCGCGCGGACGTCTTCCATCGCGTTGCCCATGCGCTGTCGCTTGCCGAGCCGGCCGAGCGCCGTGCGCAGGCGGAGCGCGCGTTTTTCCTGAACCTGCAGCGCGGCGCGATCGGCGCGGGACGCATCCTCGCCAATGCCGGCGCGGACAACGGCAGGACGATGGTCAACTGCTTCGTCCATCCGCTAGCGATTCCTCCCGACACCCCCGTGCAGATGGTCGACACGGCGCTCGCGCAGGCGCTCGACGACGCACGGGTCACGCTGCTGATGGGGGGCGGAATCGGCTACGACTTCTCTCCGGTGCCGCCCGCCGACGCGTACGAACGGCGCCAGTCATCCGTGCGCGGCGCATGCGAGGCGATCGACCGTTTCGATGCGATGTGCCGGGCACTGCCGTTCACCGGCCCGCGCCGGGGTGCGCAAATGGGGGTGCTGCGCTGCGATCATCCGGATCTCGTCGCATTCGTCGCGGCCAAGCGCGGACGCTCGCGCTGGCCGACGTTCAACCTGTCGGTCGGCGTCACGGACGCATTCATGGAAGCAGTCCGGCACGACCTGCCGTGGGCGCTCGTCCATCACGCGCCGCCCCGCCGCGCATCCGGCGCGCCCCCCAGGCGGCCGGACGGACGTTACCTTTACGCGACGGTTCCGGCCCGCACGCTCTGGCACGAGATCGTCAAGGCCGCGCGCGACAGCGCGGAACCCGGGCTGCTGTTCCTCGACACGATCCGCGACGCGAATCCGCTGCGCGAGCACGAGCGGATCGACGCGACGAACCCGTGCGGCGAACAGCCGCTGCCGCCGTACGGCAGTTGCGTGCTCGGGCCGATCGACCTGTCGCGTTTCGTGCTCCACCCGTTCGGTGTCGACGAGAATCCGCGCTTCGACTTCGCGACGCTCGCCGACGCGGTTCGCATCCAGGTCCGCATGCTCGACAACGTGCTCGACCTGACCGCGTGGCCGCTCGCCGCGCACGAGCACGAGGCGCGGCGGACACGGCGCGTCGGGGTCGGCGTGACCGGGCTGGCCGACGCGCTGACGATGCTGCGGCTGCGCTACGACAGCGCGGACGCACGCACGCTCGCACGCACGATCGTGCTGACGATGCGCGAGCATGCGTTCGCCGCATCGGCCGCGCTTGCCGCCGAGCGCGGTGCGTTTCCCGCCTACGACCCGGCCGCCTATCTGACCGGCCCCGCGTATCGCATGCTGTTGCCGCTGAAGGTGCATCACGCGATTGCGCGCCACGGGCTGCGCAACAGCCATCTGCTGTCGTTCGCGCCGGCCGGCAGCGTAAGCCTCGCGTTTTGCGACAACTGTTCGAACGGAATCGAGCCGGCCGTCGGCTGGACGCAGCGCCGCGTGGTCCGCACCGCCGACGGGCAGATCCGGCCGTTTCGTGCGGAGAACCACGCTTACCGGCTGTTCCGCGCGCTGCATGGCGGTAACGTCGAGCTGCCGGGCTATTTCGTCACGGCCGCGGACATCGCGCCGGCGGATCATGTCGCGATGCTCGCGGCGCTGCAGCCGTGCGTCGACGCGGGCATCTCGAAGACCGTGACAATGCCCGGCCAGTGTTCGCTCGCGGAGGTCGACGCGTTGTTCTTCCAGGCGTGGCGCGACGGGCTCAAGGGCATCACCGTCTTCCGGCCCGATCCGCGGCTCGCGTCGGTCGTGGCCGATGACACGGCGCGCGCGCGGCGCGACGGCCCTGTCTGCATCGGCTGTTGAACGCCGCGATGGCGGGCGGCAGGCGTCCGGCGCGATCGCGGCGGTCGTTTCTTCAGGCAGAAACGCCCGTGGTCGTTTCCGCGTCGGCTTGCGCCGGCCGGGGCGCCGCGTCGGCATCGTCCGGCGGCGCGATGAGCGCGACCAGCATGTCGTGATCGATCGATTCGTGCTCGAGCAGGCTGCGCGCGATCCGCTCGAGCGCGTCGCGGTGCTCGCCGAGCGTCGCCGTGACCCGCGCATGCGCGTCTTCGAGCAGCGCGCGCACCTCTTCGTCGATCAGTCGCGCCGTGTGCTCGCTGCAACGGCCGTCGCCCGGCGTCCACACGCCCGGCGCACCAACCTGGCGCGCGCCATCGTCCAGCGTCGCGAGGCCGACTTTCTCGCTCATCCCGTATTGCATCACCATGTGACGCGCCAGTGCGGTCGCGCGCTCGAGATCGTTCTGCGCGCCGGTCGACACGTCGCCGAATGCGATTTCCTCGGCCACGCGCCCGCCGAGCAGCACGTCGAGCCGGTCGAGCAATTCGCTCCTGCGCAGCACGTAGCGATCCTCGGTCGGCACCTGCTGCGTGTAGCCGAGCGCCGCGATCCCGCGCGGAATGATCGATACCTTCTTCACCGGATCGCAGTGCGCGCGACTTTGCGCGACGAGCGCATGCCCCGATTCGTGATACGCGATGGTCCGCTTTTCCTGTTCGTTCATCACGCGGCTCTTGCGTTCCATGCCGGTCATCGCGCGATCGATCGCTTCGTCGAAATCGGCCATCCCGATCGCGGGCTTGCCCAGTTCGGCCGCATGCAGCGCGGCCTCGTTGACGACGTTCGCGAGATCGGCGCCCACGAAGCCCGGCGTGCGCTGAGCGAGCTCGGCCAGGTCGACTTCCGGCGCGAGCTTTACCCGTTTCGTATGGACGGCGAGGATCTGCTTGCGTCCGGTCAGGTCCGGCCGGTCGATCGCGATGTGACGGTCGAAGCGCCCGGGGCGCAGCAGCGCGGGATCGAGAATCTCGGGCCGGTTGGTCGCGGCCATGATGATGACGCCCGAATTGGCCTGGAAGCCGTCCATCTCGACGAGCAACTGGTTGAGCGTCTGCTCGCGCTCGTCGTTGCCCGACATCAAGCCGACGCCGCGCGCCTTGCCGAGCGCATCGAGCTCGTCGATGAACACGATGCACGGCGCGCTCTGCTGGGCCTGTTCGAAGAGATCGCGCACGCGCGCCGCGCCGACGCCGACGAACATCTCGACGAACGCCGAACCGCTGATCGTGAAGAACGGCACCGCGGCTTCGCCGGCGACCGCGCGCGCGAGCAGCGTTTTGCCGGTGCCGGGCGCGCCGACGATCAGCACGCCCTTCGGGATCTTGCCGCCGAGCCGCTGGTAGCGTTCGGGGTTGCGCAGGAACGCGACGATCTGCTGCAACTCGGCCTTCGCTTCGTCGATGCCCGCGATATCGTCGAACGTGATGCCGGTTTCCTTCTGCATGTACACGCGGGCGCGGCTTTTGCCCATGCCGCTCAGGTCGCGCATCCCGCCCGGCCGTCGCAGCAAGAAATTCCAGATCACGACGAAGCCGATCAGCGGGAAGATCCAGGCCGCGAGCGTCCCCATCCAGCCCGTATCCGTCGCGCCGCGATAGCGAATCCCGGCATGGGTCAGCGCGGCGACCAGGCCTTCGTCGCTCACCCGGTTCGTCGTGAAGCGCCACGGCGGCCCGGCGTCCTTCACCTCGGCCGCGTCGGACGCGGGCAGCGCGGCGCCGGCCTCCGGCATGCGCAACGTGCCCGAGATCGACGATTGGCCGATCTCGAGATCGTCGACGAGCCGTGCGTCCACCAGGTGGTGAAAATCGCTGTAGGAAATCGACGTCGCCGCCGGCTGACGCGCCAGCAGTTGAACCGCGACCAGCACGGCGAACGCGATCGGAATCAGCAACCCGGAGTAGTCGAATGATTTGTTCATGGGATCGAACCTGCCCGGCGGACGACCACCCGCTCACACGTCGTCGCGTGTCCAGTGCGCACGCAGCACGTCCTCGCCGTCGCGGTAGTTGATCGCGAGATCGCCGTGGTGCGCATGCAGCAGCGCTTCGCCGAGACGGCGGACCATATGCACGCCTGTCGTTCGCACGATGAGCGAATCGGCGGATTTCTCGATGTCCATGATGCGTTCGAGCGCGTGCTCGCTCGTCTCCAGATCGGCCTGGTGCTCGAGCAATTCGATGATCGTCGACCGGTGCGCGCGCAGATACTCGCCGTGCAACACCAGTTCGCCCGCCGGCACGTTTTCCCGCATGCGCTTGCAGGCCGGGCATTCGAGCTGGCGCCGGTCGAGCGCGGTCGCGGACCAGGTCCATCGGCCGGCTTCGCAGACCGCGCCGCAGCCTTCGCAGATGCGGTCGCCGGTCGGTCGCTTCGGATCACGGTAACTGTCCTTCGTGTGCGGCTGCATGCGCTTGTCGCGGCGCAGATAGTTTCGGCCGGGGCCGGTATGCGAACGGTTCATCGCTGCTTCTCCTGGTAGTAGACAGCACAAGCAAGCCGGTCAGGCAACGGTCAGCCGGTCGACGACCTGCCGGACACCCCTCACCGACCCGGCCGCACCGCATGCGGCGCGCCTTTCGGCGAGCGACGCGACCGTGCCCGTCAACGTGACGATGCCGTCGGCCGCGTCGATCGAGATTCCCGCGGATTCACGCTGCGCGCGGCGTGCAAGCGCCTCGGCGATCCGCGCGCCAACGTCCGGCACCGTATGGTCCGTGCGCACCCGGATGCGGTTCGCCACGCCGACGACGCCGATCATCCGGCTCACCATCGCTTCCGCCGCCCGGCTCTGATACGCGTGATCGACTTCGCCATCGAGCGTCACGCAGCCGTGATCGACCTCGACGCTGATCTTGTGATCGCGCAACGCCTCCTGCCATCCGAGCGCGAACGTGATCGCGATCGCCAGTTCCTGGTCCGCGCACGCGTTCTCCGGCGGGGCGACGTTCAGTTCGAGCACCAGTGCGCGCGCATCGGCGACATGCAGTGCCGTTTTCTGCGCCTCGAGCTTCTGGGCCCAGCTGTCGACCGTGCCGCGCAACGTCACGATCCGGTCGCGCACCTCGACGTCGATCCTGCGTGCATCGATCGCCGGATTCCAGAACAACGCCTGCTCGACATCCTGCTTGAGTACTGCATCGGATTTCATGTCGGTCTCCCGTCGGCCCGTGCCGGCCGCAAAGCATGCGAGCGAGCGCGTGCGGCACCGTGTACAGCATCGCGCACGGCCGCGCCGGCGGGTTGACGAGGATCAATCAAAGGCGGGCTGACGGCAGAGGCCGTCGGGCAGGCGATGGCCGATTTTGTCCATTGACGCAGATCAACCGCGCAACGGGGCGCGACGCGATCATGAATCGGCGGACGTCGCGAAAACCGCCGCAACCGGCGCGTTTCGCATTCGTACGACCGTCGACGTCCACCGCTTTCCGGGAGACCGTCATGATCCACAAGCAGTACCGCATCGTGCTCGCGACGCTCTGCGTGTTCATCGCGATTGCGTCGCTGGTCGGCATCGTTCACGGGATGCTGTTCGACGAGGAGGTGTTCAGGTACTCGATCGTGACGCTGATCTCCAGCATCCTCGCGTTCGTCGTGCTGCTCAATCCGGGGCCGGGCGATCGCCCGTGACAGGCACCACGCGGTTGCGTCCGGCACGCGATCACGAAACCGCCGGAGGCACGCCGCGACGCGCGCGTCAAGCGAGGGGCG
The DNA here is from genome assembly GCF_001718335.1 of Burkholderia territorii. Taxonomy (NCBI): domain Bacteria; kingdom Pseudomonadati; phylum Pseudomonadota; class Betaproteobacteria; order Burkholderiales; family Burkholderiaceae; genus Burkholderia; species Burkholderia territorii. Next base: position 355,706 of record NZ_CP013367.1, on the reverse strand, counting down.
GCTCGAAACGCATTCCCGCCCGAGTGACACAGATCAAGGGGAAACCCTGCAATCGTCGGATATAAGTGAATCCGAAGCGGCAGCGCCTGGAGGGCGACGCCATCCCGTATTCCCGCATTTCAGTATTCGACGAGGCATCCCATGCGCGCTGCCGCGCCTGCTGTTCGCTTTCATCCAGCCGTCGTGCGGCGCATGCGTGCCATTGCGCTCGCGGCAGGCATGGGGCTGCTGTCGGGCTGCCTGTCGCTTGCGCCACCGGACGAGCGCCCCGCCGCACCGATTCCCGCCTCCTTTCCGGATCCTTCCGCCGACGCGACGCCCGCGACATCCGCGGCGCCCGTGCCCGAGTGGCAGGCCTACTTCGTCGACGCACGCCTGCGCGCGTTGATCGGGCAGGCGCTCGCCGACAACCGCGATCTGCGCGCGGCCGTTGCACGGGTCGAGCAGGCGCGCGCGGTCTACGGCATCCGCAGCGCCGATCAATGGCCGACGATCGGCGCGGGGGCGGCCTATGCACGGTTTCGCACGCCGGGCGGCTTCCTCACGCCGGCGCCCGTCATCGGCCAGCTCTACGAAGTCCAGCTGGCCGAGACGCAATGGGAGCTCGACTTCTGGGGACGCGTGCGCAACCTGAAGGACGCGGCGCTCCAGCGCTATCTCGCGAGCGACGCGGCGAAACGGGCGGTGACGCTGAGCGTCGTCACCGGTGTCGCTAACGCATATCTGACCCTGTGCGAAATCGACGAACGCATCGCGCTGACCCGCGCGACGATCGACACACGCCGCGAATCGCTGCGGATTTTCCGGCTTCGCCACGCGGCCGGCGCGATCTCCCGCCTCGACCTGACGCAATCGGAAATCCTGCTGCAACAGGCGGAATCGCTTGGCGTCCAGTTGCAGCAAGCGCGCGCGACGGCGGCCGATGCGCTGGCGTTGCTCGTCGGTGCGCCGCCGGCGCTGGCCGACACGCCGCTCGCGCTCGACGACGGCGCGGTGCTGCCGTCGCTCGCCCCCGGCCTGCCGTCGTCGCTGCTGACCCGGCGCCCGGACGTGATCGCGGCCGAGCACGAATTGCAGGCGACCCGCGCGAACATCGGCGCGGCGCGGGCGGCATTCTTTCCGCGCATCGCACTGACGAGCGCGATCGGCTCGGGAAGCAGCGCGCTGCATGACCTGCTGTCGTCCGGCGCGGGCGTGTGGTCGGTGATTCCGAACGTCACGCTGCCGCTCGTCGACGGCGGCCGCAACCGGTCGAATCTCGCGCTCTCGCACGCGCAACGCGACGAGGCGCTCGCGCAGTACGAGAAGACGCTGCAGCGCGCGTTCCGCGACGTGTCCGATGCGCTCGCGGCGCGCCACTGGCTCGCCGACCAGGTCGCCATCGAGCGCGCCACGCTGGCGTCGCAGGCCGAGCGCGCACGCCTCGCGAAGCTGCGCTACGACAGCGGGGCGACCCGCTTCCTCGAAGTGCTCGATGCCCAACGGGACCTGATGAACGCCGAACAGCAACTGGTCATGACGCGCCGTGCGCTGCTGTCGAGCCGCGTCGCGCTGTACGGCGCGCTCGGCGGCGGCGAGATCGACACCGGCAAGACCACCGCGGCAACGGCTCCCCTTTCGACAGACTCGGACAACACACCATGAAAACCATCCCGCGCCCTCTTCTGATCGGTGTCGGTGCGGCCGTGCTCGCGATCGGCCTCGCGTACTACGGGTGGACGCGCTGGCGCGACGGCCAGACGGATGCGGGGCTCGTCAGCGGCAACGGCCGCATCGAGGCGACCGAAATCGACGTCGCGACCAAGCTGCCGGGGCGCGTCACCGCCATGCTCGTCGACGAAGGCGACTTCGTGACGGCCGGCCAGCCGCTCGCGCGCATGGACGTCGTCGTCCTGCAGGCGCAGCTCGACGAGGCACAGGCGCGCGAGCAACAGGCGGTGAACACCGCGGCGAGCATCGACGCGCAGGTCGCGCAGCGCCGCAGCGACAAGGCTGCGGCCGCGGCCGTCGTCGTGCAACGGGAAAGCGAGCTGGACGCGGCCACGCGGCGGCTCGCGCGGTCCGAAACGCTGTCGCGCGACGGTGCGTCGTCGCTGCAGGAACTGGACGACGATCGCGCGCGCGCCGGCAGCCTGCGCGCGACCGTGAACGCCGCCCGCGCGCAGGTGGAAGCTGCCCAGGCCGCCGTCGACGCAACGCGCGCCCAGCTCGTCGCGGCCCGCTCGGCCGTGACGGCCGCGCAGGCGACCGTGGCGCGCGTACGGGCCGACATCGCGGACAGCGAACTGACGTCGCCGCGCGACGGGCGTGTGCAGTACCGCATCGCCGAATCGGGTGAAGTCCTGCCGGCGGGCGGCAAGGTGCTCAACGTCGTCGACCTGTCCGACGTCTACATGACGTTCTTCCTGCCCGAGGCAGTCGTGGGCCGTGTGCCGCTCGGCGCCGACGTGCGGATCGTGCTCGATGCGGCGCCGGAATACGTGATTCCCGCACGCGTGTCGTATGTGTCGAGCACCGCGCAGTTCACGCCGAAGACGGTCGAGACGGCCACCGAGCGGCAGAAGCTGATGTTCCGCGTCAAGGCACGCATCGATCGCGATCTGTTGCAGCGCCACCTGAAGCGCGTGAAGACCGGATTGCCGGGTGTCGCGTGGCTGAAGACCGACCCGCACGCGGACTGGCCGGAGCGCCTCGCGATCAGGGTGCCGCAATGAACGCGACGACGCCCGCCGGAACCGATGCCGGTGCGATCGACGATTCGCCGGTGCCGGCCGATCCGCGCATGGTCGCCCGGCTGTCAGGCGTCACGTTGCGCTACGGCGACCAATACGCGCTCGACGACGTGACCCTCGACATCCCGGCCAGCCGCATGATCGGCCTGATCGGGCCGGACGGCGTCGGCAAGTCGAGCCTGCTCGCGCTCGTGTCCGGCGCGCGCGCGATCCAGCAGGGCCGCGTATGGACGCTCGACGGCGACCTGGCGTCGCGTCGCCATCGCGCACGCGTCTGCCGGCGCATCGCCTACATGCCGCAAGGCCTCGGCCGGAACCTGTACGCGACGCTGTCGGTCGAGGAAAACCTGCAGTTCTTCGCGCGGCTGTTCGGCCACGATGCCGCGGAGCGTCGCCGCCGGATCGACGCGCTGACGCGCAGCACCGGCCTGCAGCCGTTCCTCGATCGCCCGGCCGGCAAGCTGTCCGGCGGCATGAAGCAGAAGCTCGGCCTGTGCTGCGCGTTGATCCACGATCCCGACCTGCTGATCCTGGACGAACCGACGACCGGCGTCGATCCGCTGTCGCGCGCGCAGTTCTGGGAACTGATCGGCCGTATTCGCGCCGCGCGTCCGACGATGAGCGTGCTGGTCGCCACCGCGTACATGGACGAGGCTCGCCGCTTCGACCGGCTGATCGCGATGGACGCGGGCCGCGTGCTGGCCACCGGCAGCCCCGGCGAGCTGCTCGAGCGCACGGGTTGCGACACGCTGGAAGCCGCGTTCATCGCGTTGCTGCCGGACGCGCGCCGGCACGGACACCAGCCGGTCGCGATCGAGCCGTTCCAGCCCGACCCGGCGGCCGGCTACGCGATCGAGGCCGACGCGCTGACGATGCGGTTCGGCGATTTCGTCGCGGTCGACCACGTGAGCCTGCAGATCCGCCAAGGCGAAATCTTCGGCTTTCTCGGCTCCAACGGCTGCGGCAAGTCGACGACGATGAAGATGCTCACCGGCCTGCTTCCCGCGTCCGAAGGCACGGCGACGCTGTTCGGCCGGCCGGTCGCCGCGAACGACGTCGACACGCGCCGGCGCGTCGGCTATATGTCGCAAGGGTTTTCGCTCTACGGAGAACTGACCGTGCGGCAGAACCTCGTGCTGCACGCGCGCCTGTTCGGCGTGCCGGAACCGGACGTGCCTGCGCGCGTGACCGAAATGGTCGAGCGGTTCGGGCTGGCCGACGCACTCGATGCGCTGCCCGAGCGCCTGCCGCTGGGGATGCGGCAGAGGCTGTCCCTGGCGGTCGCGATGGTGCACAAGCCCGAGCTGCTGATCCTGGACGAGCCGACCTCGGGCGTGGACCCGGTCGCGCGCGACGACTTCTGGCGGCTGATGATCGAGCTCGCGCGCAACGATCGCGTCACCATCTTCATTTCGACGCACTTCATGAACGAGGCCGCACGGTGCGACCGCATCTCGCTGATGCATGCGGGCCGCGTGCTCGCGAGCGCAGCGCCGGCCGAACTGGTGCGCCTGCGCGGTGCGGCCACGCTCGAGGACGCGTTCATCGGCTACCTGAGCGATGCGCAGCATGCTGATGCTGACGGTGCGGAGGGCGCGGGCGGCGCGGCGGCCGATGCACCGTCCGACGCCGGCTGGCTCGCGGCGCCGCCCGCGGCGGCCGGTGCCGGCCACGCGGACGCGTGGTTCAGCCCGGCGCGCGCCGGCAGCTATCTGTGGCGCGAGGTGCTGGAACTGCGACGCGATCCGTTGCGCGCGACGCTGGCGCTGTTCGGCTCGCTCGTGCTGATGTGCGTGATCAGCATCGGGATCAGTCTCGACGTCGACAACCTGACGTTCGCGGTGCTCGACCGCGATCAGTCGATCCTGAGCCAGGACTATGCGCAGAATCTGGCCGGGTCCCGCTACTTCGTGCCGCGCGCGCCGCTCGCAAACGACCGCGACATCGAGCGCCGCATGCGCAACGGCCAGCTGTCGCTCGCGCTCGAGATCCCGCCCGGTTTCGCGCGCGACGTCGCGCGCGGGCGCCGCGTGGAGATCGGCGCATGGGTCGACGGCGCGATGCCGATGCGCGCGGAGACGATCCGCGGCTATGTGGCCGGCATGCATGAAAACTGGCTGCGCGACCAGGCCAGGCGCCGGCTCGGCGTATCGCTCGTCCCGGCCGTGGACATCGCGATCCGCTATCGCTACAACCCCGACGTCAAGAGCCTGCCGGCGATGATTCCGGCGATCATGCCGATGCTCCTACTGATGCTGCCCGCGATGCTGACGGCGCTCGCCGTCGTGCGGGAACGCGAACTCGGGTCGATCGTCAACCTGTACGTGACGCCCGTCACGCGCGCCGAATTCCTGCTCGGCAAGCAGGCGCCTTACGTCATGCTGGCCATGCTGAACTTCCTGCTGATGGTCGTGCTGGCCGATGTCGTGTTCGGCGTGCGGATCAAGGGCAGTTTCACGACGCTGGCGGCCGCCGTGCTGATATTCAACGTCGTGGCCACCGGCATCGGGCTGTTCGCGTCGACGTTTACCCGCAGCCAGATCGCGGCGATCTTCATGACGATCGTCGGCACGCTGATTCCGGTCGTGCAGTTCTCAGGGCTGCTCACACCGCTGTCGTCGCTCGAGGGCAGCGGCAAGTGGATCGGCACCGTCTACCCGGCCACCTACATGCTCGCGATCAGCCGCGGCGTCTACAACAAGGCGCTCGGGCTGGCCGACCTGTCGTCCCAGTTCTGGCCGATGCTCGCGTCCGTGCCGGTCATCCTGGTCATGACGGGCGTGCTGCTGCGCAAGCAGGAGCGCTGACCATGTCGCGCCTGCTCGTCATTTTCCGGCTCGGGGTCAAGGAATTGTGGAGCCTCGCGCGCGACCCGATCCTGCTCGCACTCATCGTCTATACGTTCAGCGCGTCGATCTACGTCGCCGCCACCGCGCGCCCGGAAACGCTGCACAAGGTGCCGATCGCGATCGTCGACGAGGATGCGTCGCCGCTGTCGGCGCGCATCGCGGCGGCGTTCTTCCCGCCGCAGTTCGCGCCGCCGCCGATCGTCGACGCCCGCGCCGCCGATCGCGGGCTGGACGATGGCGACTACACGTTCTCGCTCGACATTCCGCCGGATTTCCAGCGCGACGTGCTCGCCGGCCGCCACGCGACGGTCCAGCTCAACGTCGATGCGACCCGCATGACGCAGGCGTTCACCGGCGGCGGTTACATCCAGCAGATCGTGTCGGGCGAGATCGACGCATTCGTGCGGCGCCATCGCGGCGCGGCGTTGCCGCCCGTCGATCTCGCGATGCGCATGCGCTTCAACCCGAATCTCGACGAAGTCTGGTTCGGCGCGCTGATGGAACTGATCAACAACGTGACGATGCTGTCGATGATCCTCACCGGAGCCGCGCTGATCCGCGAGCGCGAGCACGGGACGATCGAGCATCTGCTCGTGATGCCGGTGACGGCGGCGGAAATCATGCTCGCGAAGGTCTGGTCGATGGGGCTCGTCGTCGCGGCGGCGGCCGTCGCGTCGCTCACGTTCGTCGTGGGCGGCGCGCTGCACGTACCGATTCCCGGTTCCGTGCCGCTGTTCGTGGCCGGCATGGCGTTGCACCTGTTCGCGACCACGTCGATGGGGATCTTTCTCGCGACGCTCGTGCGCAGCATGCCGCAGTTCGGCATGCTGCTCGTCCTCGTGCTGCTGCCGCTGCAACTTCTGTCGGGCGGGCTGACGCCGCGCGAAAGCATGCCGCCCGTCGTGCAGGACATCATGCTGGCCGCGCCGACCACCCATTTCGTCGAGCTCGCGCAGCGCATCCTGTATCGAGGTGCCGGGCTCGATGCGGTGTGGGCCCAGTTTGCCGCGCTGTTCGCGATCGGATGCGTGCTGTTCCTGCTGTCGCTGACGCGATTCCGCAAGACGATTGGTCAGATGACTTGATCGGCGCGTCGCGACAGCGACGCCGGAATTCGTCCGTTGATACAGATCAATCGTGCCGGGGCGCGGCACGCGATCATGACGCCATGTCTTGCGCAACCAGCGGCGGCTGCGCGGGCGGCAACGCCGTCCGCGACGCCCGCTTCCCGGGAGAACGTCATGATGGGTCTGCCATATCGAAGCGCGCTTGCAACGTTCTGCGTGTTCATCGCGCTCGCCTCGCTGCTGGGCGTCGTGCACGCGATGCTGATCGACGAGCGGGTCGTCCCGTACGCGATCATCGCACTGGTGTCGGGCATCGTCGCGTTCGTCGCGCAACTGGATCCGGCATCGTCCGGACGATAGCGGCACGGGCCGGACGCGCTGGATTCGCCATCATGAACGGCATTCTCCGTCTCGCGTTCAAGCTGCTCGTCAACGACAGCGCGAAATTCACCGCGCTGACCGTCGGCATCACGTTCTCGGTGCTGCTGATGATCGAGATGACATCGCTGTTCGCCGGCATCCTGAACAAGTCGTCGGCGTCGGTCATCAATATCGGCGCGAAGGTCTGGGTGATGGACCCGGCCGTGAAGACGATCGCGAACAGCATCGGCATGCCCGACTACGTGCTCGACGCCGTGCGCAGCATCGACGGCGTCAAGTATGCGGTGCCGCTCTATTCGGGCGGCGCGCTCGTCAAGCTGCGTTCCGGTACCTACCAGGCCGTGACGGTCGTCGGCCTCGACGACGCCAGCCTGCTCGGCCGCCCGACGATGCTGCAAGGCCGCATCGAGGACATCTACGCGGAAAACGGCTTCATCGCGATTCAGGATCCCGAATTTACGAAGCTCGAGAATCCGTCCGTGGGCACCGATTTCGAGTTGAACGATCATCGCGGCGTGATCGTCGGCATCGCGAAGGTCGCCGCGAGCGGACTGTTCGGCACGCCGACGCTTTACACCACCTATGCGCGCGCGATCCGCTACATTCCGTCGCCGCGCTTCACGACCTCGTACATCCTCGTCGAGCCGAAGTCGGATGCCGACGTCGCCCACATCAAGGCCGTCGTGCAATCGCTCGGCTATCGCGCGTACACGCGCGACGAATTCATCGCGCAGATCGCGCGCTTCTACAAGTACGAGACGGGGCTCGGCACCAACATCATGCTGATGACGATCATCAGCTTCATCATCGGCCTGTCGATTTCGGGTCAGACGTTCTATGCATTCATCCTCGAGAACCTGGACAAGTTCGGCGCGCTGAAGGCGATCGGCGCGAAGAGCCGCGAGCTGGTCGCGATGATCCTGTTCCAGGCGACGTTCACCGCGCTGACCGGGTACGGCATCGGCGTCGGGCTGTGCGTGCTGATGATCAGTCTCGCGAAACTGCGGATTCCGGACTATGCGGCGCTCGTCACGTACGGCAACCTGTCGCTCGCGTTCGGGATGGTCGTCGTGATCGCGACGATCTCGAGCTATCTCGGCGTGCGGCGCGTGCTGCGCATCGAGCCGTTCGACATCTTCCGGGGATGACGATGGCCGGCATCGCGATCGACGCGCGCGGCGTCAGCAAATGGTTCGGCGACGGCGACGCGCGCACGCAGGCGCTGCGCGACGTGTCGATGCAGGCGAACTTCGGCGAGATGCTGCTGATCGTCGGGCCGTCCGGCAGCGGCAAGACGACGCTGCTCAGCGTGATCTCCGGCATCCTGCGGCCGGACGACGGTTCGGTGTCGATCGACGGCGTCGATCTGTGGGCGCAGCCGAACGACGCGATCGCCGATTTCCGGCTGAACCGGATCGGCTTCGTGTTCCAGGACTACCACCTGTTCCCGCGGCTCACGACCGCGGAGAACGTCGCGATTCCGCTGATCCTGAAGCGCCGGCCGTGGGACGACGCGATCAAGGAAGTGCGCGCGTACCTGGACGTCGTCGGGCTCGCGAACCGCGCGCAATTGCCGCCCGTGAAGCTGTCCGGCGGCGAACAGCAGCGCGTCGCGATCGCGCGCGCGATCGTCAGCCAGCCCGACCTGCTGATCCTTGACGAACCGACCGCGTCGCTCGACGGCGACACGGGTCGCATGATCATCGACTTCGTCAAGCACGAGGTGCTCAACGACAAGCGCTGCATCGTGATCGTCACGCATGACGCGCGGATCTTCGAGTACGCGGATCGCATCCTGCGGATGGAAGACGGCAAGCTGAACGGCATCGAGCGCGGAGGTGCGCGATGAAACACCGGCTCGTGTTCGTGGCGGCAGTGCTGGGCTTCCTGGCAAGCGTCGCCGCCGCATGGCTATACAGCCGCCAGGAGCCGCCGCAACCGCCGGTATTCAAGCCGGCGGCCAATCCGTATGCGCGCGGCGTCTATGCGAACGGCATCGTCGAGAGCGAGCAGCCGGCCGGTGCGAACGTGAACGTCTATCCGGACGTCTCGGGCGCGGTGACGCGCATCCTCGTGCACGACGGCGATCCGGTGAAGGCCGGCGACGCGCTGCTGACGATCGACGACTCGGTGCAGCGCGCGACCGCCGCCCAGCTGGCCGCACAGGCCGACGCGGCCGCCGCGCTGCTCGACGAGTTGAAGGCCCAGCCGCGCCGCGAGGTGCTCGACGTGGCCAGTGCGCAGACCACGGCCGCGCAGGCGAGCCTGAAGCTCGCGCAGGATCAGTACGACAAGCAGCGGCACGCGTACGACATCGATCCGAAAGCCGTCAGCCGCGATGCACTCGACACGGCCGCGAACACGGTTCGCGTCGCTGCGGCCAACCTGGACGTCGTGACGCGGCAGTATCGTCTGACCAAGGCCGGCGCGTGGCGCTACGACGTGCGCAACCAGGAAGCGCAGGCCATCGCGCTGCGGCTCGCGGCCGACGCGGCGGCCGCCCTGCTCGCGCGCTACACGTTGCGTGCGCCGGCGGACGGCACCGTCCTCGCGATGAACGCGGCCGTGGGAGCCTACCTGACCTCGCAGGGGCTCTACGACACATATACGCGGGGCAGCACGCCAGCCGTGGTGCTCGGCACGCCGGCCGACCGCCTGCAGGTGCGCTGCTACATCGACGAAATCCTGATCCACCAGCTACCCGACCTGCATGCGTTGAAGGCGCACATGTTCGTGCGCGGCACGTCGGTCGAGGCCGATCTCCAGTTCGTGCGCGTGCAGCCGTACGTCACGCCGAAGATCGAGCTGTCCGACCAGCGCACCGAGCGCGTCGACGTGCGCGTGCTGCCGGTCATTTTCCGTATCGTGCCGAACAGGAATGTGCGGCTGTTTCCCGGGCAGATCGTCGATGTCTACGTCGCAGGCAAATAACGGGGCCCGTTGCGCGCTCGCGCTGCGCCGGGTAACCGGCGCACTGGCCGTCGCCGTGCTGCTCGCCGGATGCACGGTCGGGCCGAACTTTGTGCCGCCGCCCGCGCCGCGCGTCGCGCGCTTCGTGCCGCCGGACGATCCGGGCACGGCGTCGGGCTCCTGGCGCGGCGGTGGCCGGACGCAGGCATTGTCGGCGGACGTGGCGCTCACGCGCGACTGGTGGACGCGCTTCGGCAGCCGCGCGATCGACTCGACCGTCGCCGAGGCGCTGACCGGCAGCCCGACGCTCGATCTCGCCGAAGCGACGCTGCGGCGCAGCGAGCACGCGCTGCGGGCCGGCCAGGGGATCTTCTTTCCGCAGGTGGATGCGCAGGCCGGCGCGTCGCGCCAGCGCGCCACGCCGCTGCGCACCGGCCAGGCGTTGCCGGCGTCGATCTTCAACCTGTTCACGCTGTCGGCGACGGTCAGCTACACGCTCGACCTGTGGGGCGGCGAACGGCGCCAGGTCGAAGCGCTCGCGGCCGACGTCGACGCGCAACGGCAGGCGCTGGCGGGCGCCTACCTGATGCTGACCGCGAACGTCGTCAATACGATGGTCGCGCGCGCGGCCTATCGCGACGAAGCCGCGGCGACGCGCGAAATGATCGGCCTGCTCGACGAGCAGATTCGTCTGACGCGTGCGCAGGTGACCGCCGGCGCGGCGGCCTACGTCGCGGTTCTGACGCTGGAATCGCAGCGGGCGTCGCTCGAGGCGGCGCTGCCCGCGCTCGACCAGAAACGCGCGCAGGCCGACGATCTGCTCGCGCTGCTGGCCGGCCGCTACCCGGTCGACTGGCGGACGCCGGACCTGTCGCTCGACGGGATCGAACTGCCGGCGAGCCTGCCCGACACGGCGCCGTCGTCGCTGGTGCGCCGCCGCCCCGACATCCTGCAGGCTGAGGCCCAGCTGCACGTGGCCAGCGCGCAGGTCGGCGTCGCGACGGCCGCGCTCTATCCGAACCTCACGCTGTCCGCATCGGGCGGCTTCGACAGCGCCGTCGCCGGCAAGCTGTTCGCGCCGGCCGGCCGCGCATGGAGTGTCGGCGCCGGGCTCGCCGCGCCGATCTTTCATGGCGGCACGCTGCTGAACCAGCGCCGCGCCGCGCAGGATGCGTACGACGAAGCCGATGCGGCCTATCGGCAGGTTGTCCTGTCAGCGTTCTCGCAGGTGGCCGACACGTTGCGCGCGCTTGCCAACGACGCGGCGGCGCTCGATGCGCAGGCGCGCGCGATGGTCGCGGCGCGTGACGCGCTGCGGCTCACGCAGGCCGGCTACGACGCGGGGATCGCCGGCTACGTCCAGTTGCTGGTCGCCGACATGCAATACCATCAGGCCCGCATTGCATGGCTGCAGACGGTCGCGCAGCGCCTGCAGGACACGGTTGCGTTCTACGTCGCGCTCGGCGGCGGCTGGGGAAACGCGGGCTGACGCACGGGTCGCACGGGTCGCACGGGCATTCAACCCCGTTCCGCCCGGCTTTGTCCCATTCAGCCCGTCTGCGGCACGATATCGGGCCGCTGCCACGGCGGCAATTCCGCCCAGCCGAGCGGCCCGTAGACGGTGCCGCCGGCGGCCTCGATCCGTTCGACGAACGTCGCGAGCGTGGCGCCGGCCGGCACCGTCAGCGTCAGCGCATCGACGAAATCCTCGCTGCGCAGCCACGGCGCGGCGCCGTGGTTGATCTGCTGGACGCTCCACGCATGCCCGTGCCGCCCGGCCTCGGGCGGCAACAGACTCGGCGCGTCGAACGCGACCCGGAGCAATTGCGCGCGCGAATCGCTGTACGGCGGTTTCGCGGCATTCTGATACGGCACGTCTGCCCAGCGCTCGCCGCATTGCTCGTCGAGCGGCAAGCAGGTGAACCACGCCCACGGCGAGCGGACGAAGCACAGCCGGTAAAGGTGCCCGGCACCATCCAGATTGGCGATCAACGTCATGATGGGTTCATCCCGATGGACTCGTGATGCCGATACGCATCGCGCATGCAGGATCACTATCCTGCCGCGTCTGGGGCCGGAGATTGATCCTCGTCAACCCGCACGCCGTCCGGGCATCTTGCCCGGCCGGCGGCACGGGGATTCCGCAATTCCTGATTTCGGTCAATCGCCGCTCGCGCGTTCGGGATGTAATCGACTTACTGTTCCGTCGACTCCCGGTGAGACAATCCATGAAACTGACTTTTCTCGGTGCGACCGAAACGGTGACCGGCTCGAAATACCTGGTCGAGCACGGCAGCCGGCGCGTCCTGGTCGATTGCGGCCTGTTCCAGGGAACGAAGAACCTGCGGCTGCGCAACTGGCGCGCGCTGCCGCTCGCGCCCGACACGCTGGACGCGGTCGTGCTCACCCACGCGCACATCGATCACAGCGGCTACCTGCCGGTGCTGGTGCGCGAAGGCTATCGCGGGCCGGTGTACTGCACGGCGGCCACGGCCGAACTCTGCGACATCATGCTGCGCGACAGCGCGCGGCTACAGGAGGAGGAAGCCGACTTCGCGAACCGGCACGGCTACTCGAAGCATCATCCGGCGCAACCGCTCTACACGCTGGACGACGCGCAGCGCGCGCTGCGCCTGCTGAAGCCCGTCGCGTTCGACGAATGCACGGCGTTGGGCGGAGGCCTGTCGTTCCGCCTGCTGCCGGCCGGGCACATCCTCGGCGCGGCGAGCGTGGTGATGCACTGGGATCACAAGGTGCTCGCGTTCTCGGGCGACCTCGGCCGGTATCACGACCCGATCATGCAGCCGCCGCGCCCGCCCGCGCATGCGGACTATCTGGTCGTGGAATCGACATACGGCGACCGGCTGCATCCGGCGTCGGATCCCGAGAACGAACTGGCCGCGATGTTCGACAAGACCTTCGCGCGCGGCGGAGTCGTCGTGATGCCCTGCTTCACCGTCGGCCGCGCGCAGGAAATCCTGCACTACATCGCGCGGCTGAAGGCGTCCGACCGCATGGCGCGCGTCCCGGTGTTCCTCGACAGCCCGATGGCGACCGACGTGACCGAGATCTACCGCCACCATATCCTCGAGCACCGCCTGACCGTGTCCGAAGCGAACGCGCTCGGCCACGCGGCAACGATGATCCGGTCGGTCGACCAGTCGAAGGCGATTGCCGAACACCACGGCCCGATGGTCATCATCGCCGGCAGCGGCATGGCGACCGGCGGGCGCGTGCTGCATCACCTGACCCGCTACGCGCCCGACGCGCGCAACACGATCGCGCTGGTCGGCTACCAGGCCGCCGGCACGCGCGGCGCGGCACTGGCCGCGCATGAACCGACGCTGAAGATTCACGGCGAATACGTTCGCGTGCGCGCGCAGGTCGAGTCGATCACGACGCTGTCGGCACATGGCGACTACGAAGAGATTCTGAAGTGGCTCGGCACGATGCAGTGCGCGCCCGTGCGAACGTTCGTCACGCATGGCGAGCCCGCCGCAGCGGATGCGATGCGCCGGCGCATCTCGGAGAGCCTGCACTGGCAGTGCGAGGTGCCGACCTACGAGCAGTGCGTCGATCTGGACGAAGTTGAATCCGGCAACACGCAGGAACCCGCCGCGCTGCCTTCCTGACCGCGACTGCCGGCGAATCGCCGGCGAAACGCCTGCTGCGCGGCTCGGGAAGCGGGGACTCCGCTCCCCAGCTACTGCCGCGCGCGGCCCGTCGATCAGCCGACTTCGATGATGACCTTCAACGCATGGGTTTGCGCGGCGCGCCCGAACGTGTCGTACGCGCGCTCCACGTCGTCGAGCGAGAACCGGTGCGTGATCAGGCGCGTCGGATCGAGGCGCCCCGCGCCCACGGTCTTGAGCAGCATCGGCGTGCTGACCGTGTCGACGAGCCGCGTCGTGATCGAGATGTTGCGATCCCACAGCTTCTCGAGGTGCAGGTCGGCCTTGACGCCGTGTACGCCGACGTTCGCGACCACCCCGCCGGGCGCCACGAGCGACGTGCACATCTCGAACGTCGCCGGAATGCCGACCGCTTCGATCGCGCAATCCACGCCGACGCCGTCGGTCAGCTTCATCACGTCCGCCACGGGGTCGCCGCTGCTGCCGTCGAAGCAGTCGGTCGCGCCGAAGCGCTTCGCGACCTCGAGCCGGTTGCCGTCCGGGTCGATCATGATGATCCGCGCGGGCGAATAGAACTGCGCGGTCAGCAACGCCGCCAGCCCGATCGGCCCCGCTCCGACGATCGCGACCGAGCAGCCCGGCTGCACCTTGCCGTTCAGCACGCCGCATTCGAATCCGGTTGGCAGAATGTCGGACAGCATCACGAGCGCGTCCTCGTCCGCGCCGGCCGGAATCCGGTACAGGCTGGTCGGTGCATGCGGGATGCGCACGAACTCGGCCTGCGTGCCATCGATCCGGTTGCCGAGTATCCAGCCGCCGGTCGTGCAATGCGAATACAGTCCGCGGCGGCAGTACTCGCAGCGGCCGCACGACGAGATGCACGAAATCAGCACGTGATCGCCCGGCTTCAGCGAATCGACCGCGGCGCCGACCTGCTCGACGATGCCCACGCCTTCATGGCCGAGAATGCGGCCCGGTTCGCACGTCGGCACGTCGCCCTTGAGGATGTGCAGATCGGTGCCGCAGATCGTCGTGCGCGTCACGCGGACGATCGCGTCGGTCGGCGACTGCAGTTCCGGTTTGGGTCGCCGTTCGAGCGCCTTGCGCCCGGGGCCGTGATAAACGAGTGCTTTCATCGCGATTCCTCCATCGAAAGGGGAGCCTGTTCAGGTATCGGGGCGGCGTCATGCCGGACCTGTGCCAGCAATACCGCGAGCGCACAGGAGGCGACGCGCACGGCGACGCCGTCGGCGCGGCTCGTGAGCACGATCGGCACGCGCGCGCCCACGACGACGCCCGCGTTCGCCGCACCGCCCAGGTATTCGAGCTGTTTCGCGAGCATGTTGCCCGCTTCGATATCGGGCACGACGAGGATGTCGGCACGGCCGGCAACCGGCGAGTCGATCCCCTTCTCGCGCGCGGCCCGCTGCGATATCGCGTTGTCGAACGCGAGCGGGCCGTCGACGATGGCCCCCGCGATCTGCCCGCGCTCGGCCATCTTCGCCAGGGCCGCCGCGTCGAGCGTCGAACGCATCGCCGGATTGACGGTCTCCACCGCGCACAGCACGGCCACGCGCGGGCACGCAACGCCCAGCGCATGCGCGACGTCGATCGCGTTCTGCGTGATGGCCGCCTTCTGTGCGAGATCCGGGGCGATATTGACGGCCGCGTCGGTGAGCAGGAACGGGCGCGGATAGGCGGGCGCCTCGATCAGGAAACAGTGGGACATGCGCTTGTCGGTACGCAGGCCCGATTCCGCGGCAACCACCGCGCCCATCAGCTCGTCGGTATGCAGGCTGCCCTTCATCAGCGCGCCGGCGTGGCCCGACGCCGCGAGCGCCACTGCACGGGCTGCCGCCGCGTGGCTGTGCGGCACGTCCTCGATCGTCCATTTCGCCAGATCGACGCCCGCTTCGTCCGCCACGCGCGACACCTTCGCCCGCGGCGCGACGATCAGCGGCTCGATCGCCGCGCCCAGCGGCGACGCATTGATCGCGGCAAGCGCGACGAGACTGGCCGTGTCACACGGATGCACGACGGCCACCGTCAGCGGCGGCGCATGGCGCGCACGCGCGATCAACTCGGGCAGTTCGTCGTCCGCGCGCGACAACAGGCCGGGCAGGCGCGCGCCGACGGACACCTCCGGATGCAGGCTCATGTTCATGTCTCGAGCACGTACGCGCCCGGCGCCGCGCCGAAGCCGGCGGCCGGCACGCGGGCCGGCACGTCGCCCGACGAATGCGCGCGCAGCCAGTCGCGCCAGCACGTCCACCACGATCCGTCGATCACGGGCGTTTCGCGCACGAAGTCGTGCCGGCTGCGATAAGGCGCGCCGGGCTCGCGCGTCGCGCAGCGATAGTGGCGCCCCGGATGCCCGGGCTCGGACACGATGCCGGCATTGTGGCCGCCCGATGTCAGCACGAACGTCAGCGCATGGTGCGTGAGCAGATGCAGCTTGTAGACGGAGCGCCAGGGCGACACGTGATCGCGTTCGGTCCCGACCACGAACGTCGGCACGTCGATGTCCGACAGCGCGACCGGCCGCCCGTCGACGCAGTAGCGGCCGGCCGCGAGATCGTTGTCGAGAAAGAGCTGCGTCAGGTATTCCGTATGCATCCGGTACGGCATGCGCGTGGTGTCCTCGTTCCACGACATCAGGTCGTTCGGCTTGGTGCGCGTGCCGAGCAGGTATTCGCTCATCATGCGCGACCAGATCAGGTCGCGCGCATTCAGCAGTTGGAACGCGGCGGACATCTGCGCGCCGTCCAGATAGCCCTGCCGCCACATCAGCGCATCGAGCGCGGACAGTTCGCTCGCGTCGATGAAGAGGCCGAGTTCGCCGGGTTCGCTGAAATCGGTCTGGGCCGCCAGCAACGTGACGGACCGCAATGCCTCGTGCTGCCGCCCGTCGCGCGCGAGCGCCGCCGCGCCAATCGCCAGCAGCGTGCCGCCGAGGCAGTAGCCGACCGCGTGGACGGCTTCGCCGCAGATCGACCGCGCGGCGTCGAGCGCCGCCATGCACCCGTCGCGCAGGTAATCGTCGAGCCCGAGCTCGCGCGCCTCCGCGCCCGGATTGCGCCACGACACGGCAAACACCGTGTAGCCGGCATCGACCAGGAAGCGGATCAGCGAATCGTGCGGCTGCAGGTCGAGAATGTAGTACTTCATGATCCACGACGGCACGATCAGGATCGGCTCGCGTGCGACGGCGGGCGTCGTCGGGTCGTATTGCAGCAGCTCGCACAGCGCGTTGCGCCATACGACGCGGCCCGGCGTGATCGCCACGTCGCGCCCCGGCAGATAGCCGCGTGTGTCGCGGGCGCGCGTGCCGCTCGTGCGATCGAGCAACGCGTTCGCGTCGTCCAGCCAGTGGCGCAAGCCGGCTGCGAGATTCGCGCCGCCGCTGCGCATCGTCGCGTCGAGCACGACCGGGTTGGTCGCCAGGAAATTGCCCGGCGAGCACGCGTCGAGCCACTGCCGTGCAACGAATCCGACCAGTTCCTCGTGATGCCGTTCGACGCCCGGCACGCCGCGAGTCGCGTCGCGCCACCAGCGCTGGACCGACAGGAAGCCGTCGCGATACGCGCGAAACGGCCAGCCGGACCACGCGGGCGCGGCGAAGCGCGGATCGGACTGCCCGGCGTGCACGGTCAGACCGCTCGTGTCGGCATCGTCGGCCCCGCCGTCGCCCGGGCTTGCGGCCGGCGCGAGAGCGGCCAGCCACGCCTGCGTCGCGAGCTCGAAGCATTTTCCCGGCGACACGGCCAGATGCGCGCCCCAGTCGAGCATGGCGAGCGCCATCGACACGGGCGACAGCCCGAAGGTCATCGCGGCCACGTCCGCATGCGCGGCGCGGTTCCATTGTTCGGCGGGCGACGTGCGGACCGGCGCGCATTCTGCCGAGCGCGACGCCGGTTCGTTCTTACCCGTTGGCCGCATCGATTCGTGCTCGATCGGCAAGCGCGTGACGGATGCTTTCATCGCATGTGCATGCCGCCGTTGACGTCGAATTCCGCGCCGGTCGCGAAAGCCCCCGCGTCGGAACACAGGAACGCGACGAGCTCGGCGATTTCGCCAGGATTGCCAAGGCGGCCGACCGGAATCTGCGGCAGGATCTTCGTGTCGAGCACTTCCTTCGGCACCGTCTCGAGCATCGCGGTCGCCAGATAGCCGGGCGCCACCGTGTTGACCGTGACGCCGTGGCGCGCGAGTTCGAGCGCCAGCGCTTTCGTGAAACCATGGATGCCGGCCTTCGCGGCCGCGTAGTTCGCCTGCCCGTATGCGCCGCGCGAACCGTTCACCGAGCCGATGTTCACGATCCGCCCGAAGCCGGCTTCGATCATCCCCGG
Organism: Burkholderia territorii; assembly: GCF_001718335.1. Taxonomy (NCBI): domain Bacteria; kingdom Pseudomonadati; phylum Pseudomonadota; class Betaproteobacteria; order Burkholderiales; family Burkholderiaceae; genus Burkholderia; species Burkholderia territorii. The sequence continues at coordinate 337,786 of NZ_CP013367.1, read as the reverse complement.
CACGAACGGCTTCGTCATGTTGAACATGCCGTCGAGGTTGGTGCGCAGCACCGCATCCCACATGCTCTTGGTCATCTTCACGAAGGTGGCGTCGTGCGTGATCCCGGCGTTGTTGACGAGCACGTCGACACGCGCGAACTCGGCCAGCACGCGCGACGCGCATTGCCGGCACGAATCGTAGTCGGCGACGTCGACCTCGAACGCGTGGAACGTCCGGCCCGCCTCGCGTTCGTGCGTGAGCCACGTCGCGACGTGATCGTTGCCTTCCGTATGGGACACCGCCACCGTCATGCCGGCATCGTGCAGGCGCCGGCTGATCGCGGCGCCCAGGCCGCCCATTCCGCCCGTGACGAACGCGACGCGGTCAGCGCACATGGTCGTTCTCCGGTGCGCCGGTCGCGCCATTCGGGCGGCGCACGGCAACCGACGCCCCGTCGTTCGCGCCCTCGATCCCGCGCTCGAGCGCCGTCATCCAGTCCGCCCACGGCATGCTGGCTTCGTTGACCACGGCCAGTCGTTCCAGATCGGGCAACCAGTCGGTCTGATATCGCGACAGCGCGCCCGCGCCGTATTCGCGCGCCCACGTGCGCCATGCGCCGGCGCTTTCGAATTGCGCGCGCATGCACAGCTCGGTGGCGTCCTGCCAGAGCGCAACGCTCGCGATCGCGTAGTCGCGCATCACCTGCCGGGCCGCCTCGCCGAAGGCCGTCCACTCCTTCGTGTCCGCAAGCGCCTGCTGCAGGTGGCGAACCGCGTCGCGATCGCGCTCGATGCGCCGCCCTGCCAGCGCGTGCCATTCATGCTGCCAGTCGCGGTTCAGCGCGACCATGCGCAACGCGAGATCGCAGCCCGCGCGGCAAACGTCATTCGGTGTCGTCAAAGCGTACGTACTCATCGGCTTTCCTCTTTCGATCCGGTCAATGGGTTGGCATCCCGCCTCGCGCCGCCTGCCCGGGATCGGCATCGCGACCGCTTCACTGTGCGGGCATCGCGCAAGGGAGCCGTTGATCTGAGTCAAGTGCGCGAAAACCCTGCTCCGTAGACTGGATTGCACTGGCGGTTCCCCCGTCGATGGAGCGATTCCGATGAGCTACAAGAGCATAGTCGTGCACCTCGATTCGAGCGCCCGCGCGCATTCGCGGCTCGAATTCGCGTTGCGTCTCGCCCGGCGCTTCGGTGCGCATCTGACCGGCCTGTATGCGGTCTACACACCGGAACCGCATTCGTTCTACGTGATGGCCGGGTCCGCCGATTACTTCCGCGAGCACCGCGAACAGCGCGACGAACGGCGCGCCGCGCTGGAGCGCCTGTTCCATGCGGAGACGGCCCGCGCGAAAGTGCCGGCCGCATGGGTGCATGCCGACGATCGCGCGAATCTGGCCATGCCGCGCGCCGCACGGCTTGCCGACCTCGTGATCGCGGGCCAGAGCGACCCGAACGATCCCGAAACCTTCATCGACGACCAGTTTCCGGAAAACCTCGTGTTGTCCGCCGGTCGCCCGGTGCTGTTCGTGCCGTACACCGGCGAGTTCCCGTCGATCGGCGAACGGGTGTTCGTCGCGTGGGACGGCAGCCGGGAAGCGGCCCGCGCCGCGCACGATGCGATTCCCTTTCTCGAACACGCGAAGCGCACGACCGTCGCCGCCGTGGTCGACGGCGACTCGGAAGCGGCGACCACGCGCATTCCGGCCGCCGATGCCGCGCTGATGCTCGCGCGTCACGCTCGCGACGTGAACGTGCTCGATATCGATGCCGGCGCCGGCTCGGCGGTGGGCGACACGTTGCTGTCGCGCGCGTATGAAACGGGTTCCGACCTGCTCGTGATGGGCGCCTACGGTCATCCGCGCTGGCGCGAGCTGGTGATGGGCGGCGCGACGCGCACGGTGCTGGCGTCGATGACGCTGCCGGTGCTGATGTCGCACTGAGCCACCCGATGCGCACGCTCGCACTGCTCGTCGTCAACGCCGGTTCGTCGAGCGTCAAGTTCTCGATCTTCGCGTATCCGCCGCACGGCGATCCCGTGCGGCGGCCGTTGCACGACGGCGAGGCGGTCGCGGCCGGCAACGGCGTGTCGATCCGCTTCGATGCCGATCCGGACGGTTCGCTGCCGCTCGTCGCGGGCGATCCGTACCGCGCCGTGCTCGCGCAGGTCGCGATGTGGATCCGCGTGCAGTTGCCGCACATCGCGCTGGGCGCGATCGCGCACCGCGTCGTGCACGGCGGCGCGCGATACGTGGAGCCGGTGGTCGTCAACGACGACGTGCTGCGCGCGCTGCGCACGCTGACGCCGCTGGCGCCGCTGCATCAGCCGCACAGCCTCGACGCGATCGACGTGCTGCGCGACGCGTTTCCGGACGTCCCGCAGATCGCCGTGTTCGACACGGCGTTTCATCGCACGCTGCCGCGCGTCGAGCAATTGCTGCCGTTGCCGCACGCATGGTTCGACCAGGGCGTGCGCCGCTACGGGTTTCATGGCCTGTCATACGAATACCTGTCCGTCGCGCTCGCCGAATCGTTCGGCGCGCGTGCGCATGGCCGCGTGATCGCCGCCCATCTCGGCAGCGGCGCGAGCCTGTGCGCGCTGCGCGACTGCCGCAGCGTCGCGACGACCATGGGTTTCTCCGCGCTCGACGGATTGATGATGAGCACCCGCTGCGGGACGCTCGACCCTGGCGTCGTCCTGCACCTGCTCGAAGTCGGCAAGCTGTCCGGCGACGCACTGGGACACATGCTGTATCACGAGTCGGGGCTCAAGGGCGTGTCGGGGGCGTCCGGCGATCCGCGCGTGCTGCTCGCGTGCGAGGCGGCCGGCGACGTGCCGGCACGCGACGCGCTGGCGCTGTACGTCCATCGCATCGTGCGCGAGACGGGCGCGCTGACCGCGCTGCTCGGCGGCCTCGACATGCTGGTCTTCACGGCCGGCATCGGCGAACACTCGGCTCAATTGCGCGAGCGGATCTGCGCGTCGCTCGGCTGGCTCGGCATCGCGCTCGACGCGCGTGCGAATGCCGCCCATGCGCATGTCGTGTCGTCCGCGTCGAGCGCGGTCACGGTGGTCGTCGAGCCGACCAACGAAGCATGGGTCGCGGCGCGCGCCGCGGTGCGCGTACTGCGCGGCAACCGCGACGGTTGATCCAGATCAGCGCGATCGGCGCACGCGCGCCGATGATGATTGCATCAACATCCGTTCAAGGGAAACGTCATGTACTCGAACATTCTGGTTGCGCTCGACGGCAGCGATACGTCGTCCCGCGCACTCGACGCCGCGCTGAACCTCGCGTCGGAGACGGGTGCGCGGCTGACCCCGGTCTACGTCGTCGATTTCCTCGTGCCGGCCTACGACACCTACGGATATGACCCGTCGATTCTCATCGACGCATTCCGCGAGGAAGGGCTGCGCGTCACCGACGATGCGGCGAAGCGCATGAAGGCGCGCGACGTGGCCGGCACGCCGCGGATCTCCAATGTCGCGCCGGCGGGTGAAGACGTCGCGCAACGCATCGTCGGTCTCGCCGGCGAGATCAACGCCGACCTGATCGTGATGGGCACGCACGGCCGGCGGGGTTTCCAGCGCCTCTTCCTCGGCAGCGTGGCCGAGCGCGTGCTGCGTCAGGCCAAGTGCCCGATCCTGATGATTCCGGCGAGTTGCGCAGCGAAGGCGTCCGCCGAGGCCACCGCGGCATCAACCGAAAAGGAGCCGTCATGAGCTACAAGACCCTGCTCGTCCATCTCGACGACAGCGAGCGCTGTGCGACGCGCGTCGACCTCGCGCTCGAACTCGCGGGACGCTGGAACGCCCATCTGATCGGCCTCTACGTGGTCTGCCAGGACCTGTTCGAGCCGTTGCGGCGACCGAACGAACCGCTGAAACTGGCCGTCTACGAACGCCTGTGCGACCAGCGACGCAAGGAAGCAGAAGAGAAATTTCTGATCGCCGCCGAACGCGCCGGACGCAGCGTCGAATGGCAAGCGCCGACGGGCAACGCGACCGAGGCCGCGATCCTGCATGCGCGCCACGCCGATCTGCTGGTGCTCGGCCAGGAGAGCCCCGACGATCGCATGACCCACGTGGCTGCCCATTTCATCGAGGATGTCGTGATGGGCAGCGGACGCCCGGCGCTCGTCGTGCCCTACGCGGGCGACGTGCGAACGCTCGGCGAGAACGTGCTGATCGGCTGGGATGGCGGGCGTGAAGCCGCCCGCGCGATGGCCGACGCACTGCCGCTGCTCGCCCGCGCACGCTTCGTCAACGTCGAGACGGTCGCGCGCGGGCAACCCGATCCGGACAAGACGCCGGCGGGCGTCGACGTCGCCGCGTATCTCGAACGGCACGGCGTTCGGGCGTCGTTCTCCACCACGCCGCGCGAACGGTCGGTGAGCGTGGGCGCGACGCTGCTGAACCGGGTGACCGACCTGCATGCGGATTTGCTGGTGATGGGCCTGTACAGCCATGCGCGCATGCACGAACGCGTGCTCGGCGGTGTCACCCGCACGATCCTCGAGACAATGACGGTGCCGGTCCTGCTGTCTCACTGAGCAAGCAAAAACGGGCAGCCGCTTGCGGCTGCCCGCGTCTTGCCGCCCTCACAGCACGCCGGCGCACGCGCCCGGCCCTTCCCGTACGACCAGCACCGGCCGGTCCGCGATGCGCACCAGCGATTCGGCAACACTGCCGAGCAATGCACGGCGCACGCCGCGCCGGCCATGCGTGCCCATCACGATCAGATCCGCATCGCATTCGGCCGCGGCTCGCGCCAGCACGTCCGATATGTCCTCTCCGCACGCGTCGATCGTTTGCGCGATCCCGCGTACGCCGGACAGCTGGAACGCGGTTTCCGCGTCCGAGACCGCGATCGCGGCCTTGTCGGCGTCCAGTCCGGCCGGGTCGCGCTGGTCGATATAGCCGCTGTCGACGTCGGCCAGCCGAGGCGCATCCGATACCACGCACATGGCGATGACCAGGCTGCCCGACTCGCGGGCGAGCGCAATCGCCTCGTCGAGCGCGAGCCGCGCACTGCGGCTGCCGTCGAGTGCCGCAAAGATCCTTTGGTACATGGTGCCTCCCTGCCGTCGTCCCGGTTCGATCGGTTCCTGAAACCAGTCTGATCCCGGCATGCGCCTTTCCGTTGACGCGCATCAAGCGCGCACGGCGCCGTCCGTACGCGTCGGTCCCGATTGGCGAACGTCGGGAAACCGCGCACAATTTAGAGCACTATCGCAGTTGCGGCCCGCCCCGCTGTTCGTGCCTCGCGTCCGGCCCGCCGCCAGCCAGCCACCGACGAAGCCCGTCAGGATGAACGGCAATGACAACGAATTCGCCCCCCTTCCGGGCCGGGCCGGCGTCGCACCGGATCCGGCCCGCGCGATATGCAGCGATGGCCGCGCTGCTGACGCTGGCGCTTGGCCTGACTGCAACGTTTGCGGCATCCCGGGTACTGCAGAACGGGCCGCGGCACGCCGCCCAGGCGAGGTTCGAGCAAACCGCGACGCTCGCGACGGCCGACCTTCAGCGCACGCTCCTCGGCGCGGCTGCCGTATTGCGCAGCGCGCGCGGCTTCGCGTCGAACTTGCCCTCGCCGCAATCGGGAGCTGCGTGGCGCCGCTATCTCGCCAGTCTGAATCTGGACGGATTGCAGTCGCCAGTCCGCAATCTCGGGAGAATCGAGCCGAGCGCGGCGGAGGACAATCAGGCGACCCGGCAAGCGCTGCAGCGCGCGGCGGAAACCGGCAGGGTCGCGCTCGCCGCGAACGCGATCCAGGACAGCACCGATGCGACGATCGCCCGGACGGAGCTGACGCTGTACCTGCCGATTTATGCGAATGCTGAATACATTGCTTCGTCCGTGCCGCGGCACACGGCGGCCACCGGATACGTTTTTGCCGCGCTGAATGCGGATCGCCTCGTCGATTCGTCCGTTCTCGAACGGTTGCACCTGGAAATCACGGCCGACGACCCGGCCGCACCGGTGTATTCCGGAGGCTTCGGCGCCGGCGACTCGACCGCCGCCAGCGACATGCTCGGGCGAACCGATTCCCTGACATTCGGCGGCACGCCGCTCTCGCTGCACTACAGCGCGCCGCGCGCCGACACGTCCGGCGTCATGATGGCGGTCCTGCTGGCCGGCACCGTGCTCTCGCTGACGCTGGCCGCGCTCATGCAGCAGGTCGTCGCGAAGCGCGGGCTCGCCGGTACACCCGCCGGCGGCAGCCAACCCACCGAGGCGCGGATGATGGGCATCATCCGGTCGTCGATGGAGGCCATCATCACCGTCGACGAAAACCAGACGATCGTGATCTTCAACCCGGCCGCCGAACAGGTGTTCGGGGTCTCCGCGATGGAGGCGGTCGGCGCGCCCCTGTCCCGTTTCATACCCGAGCGCTTCCGTGCCGCGCACGCGCGACACGTCGAGCAGTTCGGCGTGACGGGCGTATCGGAGCGTCAGATGGGGCGGCAACGCGTGCTGTTCGGCCTGCGCGGCGACGGCACCGAATTTCCGATCGAGGCGTCGATCTCGCAGATTCGCGACGGCGCCGGCAAGCTGTACACGGTCATGCTGCGTGACGTGACCGAGCGGGTGCGCGCGGAAAATGCCCTCAAGCAGTCGCGCGAGGAACTGCGCGACCTGTCCGCCAACCTGCAGAACGTGCGGGAAGAAGAGAAAACGCGCATCGCGCGCGAATTGCATGACGACCTCGGCCAGCAACTCACCGCGCTCAAGATGGACCTCTCGGCCGCCGAACTGGGGCTCGCGGGCATCGTCGCCCCCAACACCGGCGTGCGCGAGCAGTTGGGCGGCATGCATCGCCTGATCGATTCGATCGTTGCGTCGGTGCGGCGCATCGCGGCCGATCTGCGGCCGGTGATGCTCGACGACCTGGGCCTCGTCCCGGCGATCGAATGGCTTGCAAACGATTTCACGCGCCGCTACCGGATCACGGTCGACCGTGAGCTGCCGCCCGTCGATACCGCGTTCACCGGCACGGGCGCGACCACGCTGTTCCGCATCGTGCAGGAGGCGCTGACCAACGTCGCGCGACACTCGGATGCAACGAACGTGACGCTGGCATTGAAAGTGGAAGACGGATATTGCATGCTGCGCATCGCGGACAACGGTCACGGCGCGCCCGAGCACGCCGGCACCGTGCCGGACCGCCCGTCGTTCGGCCTGATCGGCATCCGTGAGCGCGCGCACATGCTCGAGGGTACGGTGACGATCGACAACCAGCCGGGAGAGGGATTCACGATCACCGTGGCGCTGCCGCTTCACGCCATCCAGCAAGGAGATGTGCTGTCATGATCAGGGTACTCATCGCCGACGACCACGCACTCGTCAGGGACGGTCTTCGGCACATTCTCCAGAACGCGAGCGGTTTCGAGGTCGTCGGCGAAGCGCAGGACAGTGCGTCGACCATCGCGCTCATGCGCGACACGGAGGCCAGCGTGCTGGTGCTCGACCTGTCGATGCCCGGCCGCAACGGCGTCGAACTCATCAAGCAGATCAAGGACGAGAAGCCGGGACTGCATATCCTCGTGCTGACGATGCATGCCGAACAGCAATATGCGGTGCGCGCATTCCGCGCGGGCGCCTCGGGCTACATGACCAAGGAAAGTGCCAGCGCCGAACTGGTCGCCGCATTGACCAAGATCGCGGCCGGCGGCGTCTACGTCAGCCTGACCATGGCCGAGCAGTTCGCGCAGAGCCTGAACGAGCCGACCGATCTCCTGCCGCATCAGCGCCTGTCCGACCGCGAGTTCGACGTCTTCCGGCGCGTCACGACCGGCGAGTCGATTTCCGAAATCGCGCAGGCGCTCTGCGTCAGCGTGAAGACCGTCAGCACGTACAAGACGCGGATCCTCGAAAAGATGCAGCTGCCGAACGACACGGCACTCGTGCGCTACGCGATGCGCCACAAGCTGTTCGAGGACCCGGACGAGCTCTGACGGCGGCATCGGGCGCAGTGGCGTCGCCACCCGGATGTCGAGGTGGCATCCGTGGCGAAGGCCCGACCGGCGCGGCGACGCCACGCCCGCCATGAGCGTCCGGCGCACGCCCGCGATGCTCGCGACAAGTTGCCGCGCCCCTGTAGGAAACCACCTACAAGACTTCCCTATCACCTACTGCAACTTCAATTCCGGCTGATTTTCTTGACGTCGCGCAACATCCATACTGCACATCAAGAAAAACGAACCAGCGAGCCTCCCGGAGCCAGGGCAACATCATCGTCGAGACCGGCGCATCGGTCTCCCGGCGCGCCCGGTGGGGCTTTCCCGACACGAAGGCGGCAGAAACCAAGGCCGCCGGTACAACGGCCAGCGCGCCCCCGCCCGACGGCGGACCGCCGCTGCCCCCGAACTGGAGCCGATCATGCAGAGCAGTGCCGAAGTCTCGACGACCATGCCGTTACGCCCGTTCATTCCGCTGCATCCCGTCGCACCGGCGGATCAGCCCAAGCGCGCCGCATCCCGCTGCTCGACCTGCGCGTTGCGTACCGTCTGCATGCCCTCCGATCTTTCGCCCGACGATTTCGCGCGCGTCGACGCGATGATCTGCACGACGCGACACGTCAGGCGCGGCGAAACGCTGTTTCGCGCGGGCGACGGATTCAACAGCATCTATGCGGTGAGAACCGGATCATTCAAGACCATCGTGATGCATCGCGACGGCAACGAGCAGATCACCGGCTTCCAGATCGTCGGCGAATCGCTCGGGCTCGACGGCGTGCACACCGGGCACCACAACGGCGACGCGATCGCGCTCGAGGACAGCACGGTCTGCATCATCCCGTTCGGCCAGCTCGAGCAGATGTGCCGCGAAGTGCGGCCGATGCAGCATCACGTGTATCAGATGATGAGCGGCGAGATCGTGCGCGAATCCTCCCAGATGCTCCTGCTCGGCACGATGAGCGCCGAGCAGCGGGTGGCCGCGTTCCTGCTGAATCTCTCCGCACGCTTCAAGGCGCGCGGTTACTCGGCTGCGGAATTCGTGCTGCGGATGACGCGCGACGAGATCGGCGAATATCTCGGGATGAAGCTCGAAACGGTCAGCCGCATGTTGTCGAAGTTCCAGCACAAGGGGCTCGTCGCGGCGCAGGGCAAGCAGATCCGGATCGTCGATTCGGACGGCCTGCGGCAGATCTGAGCGCGCCGCGGATCCGCGAGGCGGATCAACCGCGCATGGCAAGCACGGCGGCGCCCGATACGCGCCCGCCGCGCAAGTCGTCGAGCGCGCGGTTCGCATCGGTCAGCGCGTAGCGCACTGCGTCGACCCGCAGCGGCATCGCGGCGGCGATCCGCATGAATTCGACCGCGTCCGCGCGCGTGAGGTTGGCCACCGACGCGATGCGGCGCTCGCCCCACAGCCACGCGTACGGAAAGCCCGGGATGTCGCTCATGTGAATGCCGCCGCACACGACGATCCCGCCTTTGTGGACCGCGCGCAGCGCGGCCGGCACCAGGGCGCCCACCGGCGCGAAAATCAGCGCGGCATCGAGCGGCTCCGGCGGCGCTTCGTCGCTGCCGCCGGCCCACGCGGCTCCCAGCGACAGCGCGAGCCGCTGCGCCGCCGTGTCGCCGGGCTTCGTCAGAGCGAACACCTTGCGGCCTTCGGCATGCGCGACCTGCGCGACGAGATGGGCCGCCGCACCGAAACCGTAGATGCCGACGCGGCGCGCGACGCCCGCCATGCGCAAGGTTCGATAACCGATCAGGCCGGCGCACAGAAGCGGCGCCGCCTCCAGATCGGCATAGCGTTGCGGCAGATGCACGCAATAGCGGTGATCTGCAACCACGCGTTCGGCATAGCCGCCGTCGATCGTATAGCCGGTGAAACCGGGGCTGTCGCACAGGTTCTCGCGACCGGACGTGCAATACGCGCAATGCCCGCAGGTCGACCCCAGCCACGGAACGCCTACCCGATCGCCCACGGCGAAGCCCGTCACGCCTTCGCCCAGCCGGCGCACCGTGCCGACGATTTCGTGCCCCGGAATCAGCGGCAGCTTCGGGCGTGCAAGCTCGCCGTCGACCACGTGAAGATCCGTCCGGCACACGCCGCATGCGTGTACGTCGATCACCAACTGGCCCGCCGCGGGCGACGGATCCGGCACGTGCGATTCGCGCAACTGCGGTGTCGTGCCGTCAAACATCATCGCAAGCATGCTCGCCTCCCTGCGCGACCGGTGTCGCGCGCTACACGTTCCAAGGCTAGCGGTCGGCCGCCGCGCGTGTCTCGTCCGATGACGGGCGCTTGACGTGGGTCAACGCCCGCCGGACGGTTGCTGACACGATGAGGTGGCGTGATGCCGCCCGCGCGGCAACCTGGAGATGATCGATGATATCCGTTCCCCCGCTTGCCGCAAGCGCCCATCCCGACCATCAGTTGCGGGAGTTGCTGGGCTACGCGGTGCTGGCTCCGTCCAGCCACAACTCCCAGCCGTGGCGCTTCCTGGTCAACGGCGCGACGATTTCCGTATGCGCGGACCGCGTTCGCGCATTGCCCGTGGTCGATCCGTTCGATCGCGAACTGATCATCAGCTGCGGCGCCGCGTTGCTCAACCTGCGTGTCGCGCTCGATCATGCCGGGCTGGCCCACACGATCAGGACGTTTCCTTCCGAGGTCGACCCCGATCTGCTGGCACTCGTCCGGGTCTGCGACGACGGCTATTCCGATGCATCCCTCGGCACGCTGTTCGATGCGATTCCGGAACGCGTCACGACGCGTGCGCCATTCGAATCGACCGCCGTGCCGGACGAAGTCCAGCATGAGTTGATCGCGGCCGGCGTCGCGGAAAGCGCCGACGTCGCGTGCGTCGACTCGATCGCGCATCGCGCACGCGTCGCCGAGCTGGTGGCGGAGGCCGACCGTCAGCAGTTCGCGGACCCGCGCTTCCGGCGCGAGCTGGCGAGCTGGATCGATCCGCGCCGGCACGTCGACGGCATGCCGGCATTCGCTGCCGGCGTGCCGACGTTGCTGGATTTCGCCGCACCGGTCGCGACGATGGCGGTACGAACCTTCGATCTCGGCAACGGGCTGGCCGCGCTGCATCACCAACTCGTCGGCGCATCGCCGTTGATCGTGTGCATCGCGACCGTGCGAGACGATCGCGAAGCGTGGCTCGCCGCCGGCCAGGCGCTCGAGCGCATCCTGCTCGTCGCGACGCGCGCCGGTTATACCGCGTCGTACCTGAACCAGCCGATCGAGACGGCCGGGTTGCGTGCCCACCTGCGCCACATGCTCGGGCTGCGCGGCGAGCCGCAGTTGCTGCTGCGCGTCGGACGCGGTCCGCATACGCCGCATTCGCCGCGTCGTCCGCTCGACGAAGTGGTCTCCTTCTCCTGATCCCGACGAGGAAACGAACATGAGCATCACCCGTGCCGCCGCCCTCTGCGTGATCGCCTTGACGGCCGGCATGGCCGCCGCGCAGACGACCGTGCCCGAGCCGACCGAACTCGTCAATGCGCAGCACTGCATGTTCTGTCATACGCCCGACATGACGTTCCTCGGACCGTCGTTTCACGAGATCGCCGAGCGCTATCGCGGCGATCCGCGTGCCGCCGCGGAGCTGGAACGCAAGCTGCGCGTCGGCGGCCGTGTGCACTGGGGCGACACGCCGATGCCGTCGGCCATCGATCGCGGCGGGCCGCTGTCTGCCGACGACGCGCATCGGCTCGTGCAATGGGTGCTGAGCCAGTGACCGTCGCGCGGCGCTTCCATCGATGTCGACTCCCGCCAAACGCGCTCCCGCCGGCACGGCAAAAGGCGACGCACGCCGTCGTCCCGTTCGCGTTGCGACGATCGCGAAGGGGCGCGGCAAACGGCTACGCGCGAAGCACGATGCCGCCGTCCGCAAGAACGCCATCCGGCCCGTCTCGCGCCGCGCGCGGCGCGTCACCCCAAGCCCGAACCGCACACCGGCCGACGAAGACGCAACCCTTCTGCAGGGCTCGGGCATGCGCGGCATCCGGCTGCAACTCGACTACTGGAAAGCCGAGGAGCGCCTGCAGAACGAACGGATCGGCCATGCGGTCGTGATCTACGGCAGCACGCGCATCGTCGCGCCGTCGGTCGCGAACACGCGGCTGGACGAGGCGAATCGCCTGCTCGCCCAGCGTCCGCACGACGCGAGCCGGCGGCGCGCCGTCGCGATCGCCAGCCGGCTCGTCGAACAGAGTGTGTATTACCGCGTCGCGCGCGAGTTCGGGCGCATCGTCGCCCATGCCGACCGGTGCACGCGCACCGCGCGGCTCGCCATCGTCACCGGCGGCGGGCCCGGGATCATGGAGGCCGCCAATCGCGGCGCCTACGAGCGCGGCGCGCCGAGCATCGGCTTCAATATCGAACTGCCGCGCGAACAGGCGCCGAATCCGTACATCACCCCGGATCTCTGCTTCCGGTTCCACTATTTCGCGATCCGCAAGCTGCACCTGCTCGAGCGCGCGAAGGCGGCCGTCTTCTTCCCCGGCGGCTACGGCACGTTCGACGAGCTGTTCGAGGTGCTGACCCTGCTGCAGACGCGCAAGATCGCGCCGCTGCCGGTCATCCTGGTCGGCGAGGCGTACTGGCGCCGCGCGGTCGACCTAGCGTTTCTCGCGGACGAAGGGATGATCGACCGGCGCGATCTGGAACTGTTCACGTATTGCGAATCCGCCGCGGCGATCTGGCACGCGATCGGCAGCTGGTATGCGCGGCGTCGGGAACGCGCGCCGGCAAGCTGCAAGGCGTCGTCGAAGTCACGCGCCATGTAGGAATCCGCCCACGACGCGTGCGTGATTCCTACCGCGACTTCGGGACCGGCTGATTGAATCGCGGGCGCGCGACAACGATACTGAAGCCATGGATACCGGCCCGCCGGCATACCGATCGCACAACAACCAGGAGAGACGTCATGTCACACGCCGACTATCGTTCCGATCCGGAGATGCGGGCCGACACGTCCGCCACGTCCGACACGTCCGGCACAGCCGCGCTCGACACGCTGGCGCTTGTCGCACTCGCCCGAGACGCCGGCATGCTGGTGATACTGGACGGGCAGATCGGCCGCGAGCGGTATGAAAGCGTGACGGGATCGGTCGCCACGCTGGCCCGCTTCGCACAGGCGCTGCAGCTTTCCGCGCTCAAGGTGGCGTGATGCGCGGCGTCCCGGCGTCGAGCCTCGGTATCCGTCGCCGGTGCGACGGCCCTTGTCGCCGCGCGGTTTCGCGCGTCCATTCGGGGGCGGCCATATTCCGATGAACGCCTGCGTGTCGGGGCAAGGCAATCCTGTCGTCCCGACCTTCCCGCGAAAGCCGCGATGAACCGCCCGTTGTCCGGACGGATCGTGCGCATGCTCCCCGGCGTCGCGCTGCTCTCGAACTATCGGCGCGCGTGGTTTTCGCGCGACCTGTATGCGGGGATCGCGCTTTCGGCCGTCCTGGTGCCGGTCGGCATGAGCTATGCGCAGGCAGCCGGGCTGCCGGCCATCACGGGCCTCTATGCGTCGATCGCGGCATTGCTCGCGTATGCGCTGCTCGGCCCGAGCCGGATCCTCGTGCTCGGCCCGGATTCCGCGCTGGCGGCGCTGATCGCGGGCGCCATCGCTCCGCTCGCCGCTCATGATCCCCAGCGCGCGATCGCGCTGTCCGGCGCGCTGGCGCTGTCGGCCGGCGCGATCTGCATCCTGCTCGGTGCACTCGGTCTCGGCTTCGTCACCGATCTGCTGTCACGCCCGATCCAGTACGGTTACCTGAACGGCATCGCCATCGCGCTCGTGGTCGGGCGGCTGCCCGAACTCTTCGGCATGCCCGTGTCGGGCAGCGACGTCTTTTCCAGCCTGACGCGCGTCGTGCATGCCTTCGTCGACGGTCGTTTTTCCATCGCTGCCGGTCTGCTCGGCGTCGCGGTGCTGGCGGCCATCTTCCTGATCAAACGCGTGACGCCACGCTGGCCCGCCATATTGATCGCCGTGCTGGCGGCAACGCTCGTCGCTCGCCTGTCGCCGCTGCACGGCGTCGCGACGGTCGGCGCGTTGCCGGGCGGCCTGCCTGCACCGCACCTGCCGGCCGTCTCGCTTGCCGATGTGGGCGCGCTCGCGTCCGGCGCGATCGCGGTGGCGCTGGTGTCGTTCGCCGACATCAGCATGCTGTCGCGCGCACTTTCCGCGCGGGCGGGCGATGCGCCGGACCGCAACCAGGAGCTGATCGCACTGGGCGCCGCCAATCTGCTCGCCGGCGTGACGCAGGGCTGCGCGGTCAGCAGCAGCGCGTCCCGCACACCGGTCGCGATCGCCGCGGGCGCGCAGAGCCAGATCACGAATGTCGTCGCGGCCGCGTGCATCGCGATTCTGCTCATTGCCGCGCCGATGCTGCTCACGTTCGTCCCGCGCACCGCATTGGCCGCTGTCGTGATCTATGCGGCGTTCGGCATCGCCGACGTGCGCAGCGTCGTGCGGCTGTACCGGATGCGCCGGGGCGAATGCCTGATCTCGATGCTGTGCTTCGCGGGCGTGATTGCCCTGGGCGTCGTACCCGGCATCCTGCTCGCCAGCGCGCTGTCGCTGCTGTCGTTCGTCTGGCGGGCCTGGCATCCGTACGACGCGGTGCTGGGCCGGCTGACGGGCGTGCGCGGCTATCACGACATCGCGCGCCATCCCGACGCCGTGCAAACGCACGGGCTCGTGCTGTTTCGCTGGGATGCGCCACTCTTCTATGCGAACGTCGAGATATTCTGCGAGCATCTGGACGCCGCGATCGCACAAGCGGCGGGCCCGGTCACACGCATCGTGGTCGCCGCCGAGCCCGTCACCGACATCGACGTCAGCGCCGCGGATCGGCTCGTGGCGCTGCACAAGGAACTCGAGGAGCGCGGCATCGAAATGAATTTCGCGGAGATGAAGGGGCCGGTGAAGGATCGCCTGCGCGCCTACGGCCTGTTCGACGTGTTCGGCGCGGCCAGCTTCTTTCCGACCGTCACCGATGCGGTTGCCCGTCATGTTCGGCCACCGGACCGACATGCACGCGGCTGCAAGAGAAAGCGCGCGCAGCGCCGGCGCGTCTCGCGCAAGACGCGGTAGACGATCGCCGCGCGAATCGACGCGGGGCAGCCGCATCGCGCATCGCGCGACGGGACCGGCGCGTTCGCCGCTGCGCCCCGCCCTGCGATGCACGGTTCAGATCGTGAAGGTGTTCGACTTCTTCATCTCGATCCACGTCATCCCCGCGCGCAGCGCGTCGATCGCGGCTTCGCGCTCGGTTGCATGCGTCCTGGAGTGTGCGAACGTCCGCTCGCACATGCCGTCCGGCGATCTGAGCGCGACGTGGATCCGGCAGCGGAAGCCGCCGGCTTCGGCCGCGACCGTCTCGATCGCGACCGACCAGTCCGCTTCGTGAAGTTCGCCCGAAAGTGTCATCCGACTGCCCTCCTGGATCTCCGTGGACCGCCCATCCGGCTGCCGGCCTTACTCGACCACCAGGTCGTCGACGACGGCACGCACGCCGCGCGCCGACCACGCGGCCCCGCGCACGGCCTTGCGTTCGGAAAACGAACCGACCTTGCCGGACAGCCGCACGGTACCGTCGTGCACGTCGATCACGATGTGCTTCGCCTCGCGCTCCGCGTGGCGCATGATCGCGCGCTTGATATTGCCGCCGATATCGTCCGAACCGACCGTCCCCTGCACCGCGATGTGATCGGTCACGCCCGTCACGCTGCGCATCTGCGAGATCGCGCGCACGGCCAGGTGGCTCTGATACGCCCAGTCGACCTTGCCGGACAACGTGATCCAGCCGCGTTCGACCTGCACCTTCACCGCATCGTCATGCAGGCCGACCGTCCAGTGCAGCACCGAGCGCACCGCTTTCGCGATGTCCTCGTCGGTGCGCACGTCGTCGTCCGGCAGATGCACGGTCATGTCCACGACGAGCGCCTTGACACCGGCCACGCGGTTCGCCGCGCGCTCGATCGCCAGCTTTTCCGCGTAGCTCGGCGGGTGCCCCGAGAGCGTCACGATCCGGTCGGCCACCTCGACGCCGATGCGCGTCGAATCGATCGACGGGTCGGACTCCAGTTCGTCCTGGACATCCTGCTTCAACTGCTTGTCGGTTTTCATCGTCTGCTCTCCTGTGAGCCGCGGCGTGCCTGTGAGCCGCACGTAGCCAGATTTGCACACGCGCGGCACCCGCTCGCTGATGCAGGTCAACGGATGCCCTTCGCCGCACGTCGTGGCTGGCCGGTGCGTGGCTTGACGGAAATCAAGCCGATACGGCCGGGCCCGCTTATCGTGAAATCGCCGATGCGCGACGTTCCAGGCACGCGCGATCACGCTTCAAGGAGATTCGAATGACCGAACAGCAGCTGTTGGCCTATTCGCCGGCGCCCGTGATGCAGCCGGCGTCGCCCGAGGGCGAGTCGCCGGCGATCGTCGTCCTGCCGCGCCCGATGCTCGACAACGACGTGCCGCTGATGGCGGCGCTCGCGACCCGAATGAGCTCCCGCGAATTCGCCGCCACACCGCTTCCGCCGGCGACGCTCGGCACGATGCTGTGGGCGGCGGACGGCATCAACCGCCCGGCGAGCGGCGGCCGGACCGCCCCATCCGCGCATGCGTTCAATGAAATCGACATCTACGTCGCGCTGCCGTATGGCGTCTATCGTTACGATGCGCCCGCACATCGGCTCGTGCTGAAGCACGCGGTCGATGCACGCAACCTGACCGGCTATCAGGACTTCGTCGGCCGCGCGCCGCTGGATCTCGTCTACGTCGTCCGGACGGCCGCGATACTCGACATGCCGCCGCAGCAACGCGACGTGTTCTCGGCGATCGCGGCCGGCGCCATCGCCCAGAACGTCTCGCTTTACTGCGCGGCGGCCGGCCTCGGAACGGTCGTGCGCGGCTGGATCAATCACCGCACGCTCGCCGACGCGCTGCGGCTGAACGAGGACGAGCTGCCGATCCTCGCGCAGACGGTCGGCTATCGGCCCGGCAGTATGCCGTCGCATGCATGAGGGCAGATTCGGTCGCGCCAACGAAACGGCGCGCGGATCGCTCCGCGCGCCGGATCCTCCCCATGGGCGATGCGTGCCTGCATCGCCCGTTGCCCGTCGTCCGATCAGCTGATCGTGAGTTTCTTCTGCCCGACCGGCGCCTTCTTCGGCAGCGTCAGCGACAGCACGCCATCCTGATATGCCGCCGTCGCGTTCGCATCGTCGATTTCGCCGGACAGCGAGAACGAGCGGCTGATCGCACCGCTGTAGCGCTCGCGCCGGATCACGCGCTCGCCATCCTTCTGCTCGTTGTTGCGTTCGATCTTCGCATTGATCGATACGGTATTGCCCGTTACCTGGACGTCGATGTCGTCCTTTGCGACGCCGGGTAGTTCAGCGTTGACCGTATACGCCTTGTCGTTTTCGGTGACGTCGATCTTCATCGATGCAAGATCGGGTTCGTCGGCAAGCGTCATGCCGCGCAGCGGCCTGAACAGCCCCTGGAACAGGTCGGAAACGGGTTCGATCGAAAACGGATCGTAACGGGTCAGATTGCTCATGGTTCGCACTCCTCATACGGTGACATGCGACCGGCGCTTTCGTCCCGACAGCATCGGCCGCAATGAAGATCGGATGGCGCGGCATCACGTGCCGCGCATGGGACGAATGATCTTTCGGAATCCAGCGTACCTGCGCGCGCCGGCGTGCGCTTGATGCGCGTCAAGAGCGGCTGTCGATTACGTACAGAACCGGAAATGGCCGCTGTGGAGCAGGATCGGCCGCCCGCCGATTTCCTCGAGCAAGCGGCGTGCCGCGCGCTCGATGGCGGGACGATGGCGCGCAAAGGCGTCGACGAGATCCTGCTCGCGAGGCGACGCCGCGCGGAAGTGATCTTCCAGCGCGGCCGAGGTGATCGCGCAGCGCACGCGGCGCCCTTCGACGAGCGCCGGAAAGCTCAGCGCGGAATCGAGGTCGCAATACGTCGGATGTTCGGCGGGAAACGATATCTGCATGATGATCACCTGGGCGAGTGGCGTGCCGGGAGGCAGCGACGCTAGGCCACTGCGACCGTGGCGGGAGAGGTATCCTCGTCGCGCACGAGCAGGACCGGGCAACTCGATGCACGAAGGAAGCGTTCCGCGACGCTGCCGAGCACGAGCCGCCGGACACCGCGTCGGCCGTGCGTGCCGACCACGGCCAGATCGATCGAACGATCGACGACGTAGCGCTGCAGGCGTTCCGCGACGTCCTGGCCGAGATCGGTCTCGATGATCTCCGTCTCGCCGTTGACCGCCGCGCGAGAGATCGTCCGGTCGGCGTCTCGCAAGATCTCGGCGCCATGGCGCCGAATCTCGTCGAGCAACGCTTCGGGCTCCATGCGCCCGCCATAGGCGAACAGCGTGGATTTGTCGACGACGAATACGGCAAACAGGCGGGCGCCGCATAACCTGGCCATCCTGAGACCTTCGTCGAGCGCCTGATTCGCCGAAGGACTGCCGTCCGTGGCAACCATGATATTCGTGTACATGCGAGCCTCGCTGATGAACCGATGCGCCGGCGGCGTTCGGATTCGCTTCCATCATCGGTGCTCGCCACAAGCGGGCGTTGACCGAGGTCAACGGTTTGGAGCCGCTGCGAACCCGGCGCGAGAAGAAGCTGGCGGCCGTTGGCCGGCATCCGCCGCTAGCTCGGCGGGTTCTCGTCCGCCCGGAAGCCTTGCTCTATTTCGAGGATCTTCCGGGCACACGCATCGTATTGCCATCCCGGGCCGCCGTTGCTGTCATACATGCCCTTGCACATCGCCTTGAGCCGGATCACCGAGCCGCCGCCGCCCGATTCCGCGCGCGATGCCCAAAGATAGACTTCTCCAGCCAGATACGGCTGCGCCGTTTCAATCCGGTCCGTGCCGAATCGCGTGATGCGGGTCGACGAATGATCCTGGACGTAGCGCCGCGTGCGACTCCACGCCCGGTCGCATTCGGACGGGGTCGAACATTGCAGCGATGCGGCCTGGCGCATCGCAAGCAGCCGTGTTTCCATTGTCCTGAATGTCTCGGTTCGCTCCGCCCCCGCACATGCACCGAGCGCGAGCAGCACACCCATCGCCAATGCCCGTTGTTTCATCGTCAATGCCTCGCCAGGCCGTTAATTCCGCGCATGGTCGCGCGCTGCTTTACGCTATCTCTGGAACCGACTGTATTGCCGCTCCGGTGAATGCCGTTGACCTGCGTCAAGCGCCCCCGTCGCGCGGCTCGCTTGACTGGCATCAAGCCGGAAAGCACCCTGGTCGGTTGCAATAGGATTCGTCGAGCCGGTCACGCCTGGTCTGCCAGCCGGATACTGCAGCATCGGGCAGACGAGAACGTGTGTGCTCGTTTCGAATCCAACCCGGCGGTGCGCCAACACATACGCGCGCCGCATATGACCCAACCGTTCATCATGTCCCGAGCGCCGCATGTCCCGTTCGCGCTGAATCGCGGAAATGCACGACGAACGTCGACGCAATTCGATCGCGCGATGCGCCGACCCGCCACCTATCCCCACCCCGCAGGCCGGATCGAGCGGATCGAAACTCACCTGTCCGTCGTTTATCTGGCCGGACGCTATGCGTACAAGCGCATCAAGCCGGTGCGCTTCGCCTTCGTCGATCTCATGCGGCCTGCGCAGCGGCGCCGCTGCGCGCTCGCGGAGTGCGCGCTCAATCGGCCGTTCGCCGGCCCGCTGTACCTGGGTGTCTGGCCGCTCGTCGCGCACGGCCGGCGATGCGCGTTCGCCGCACCGGTGCCGATCGGCGGCCGCCGGCGCAGGCAACGGACGGTGCCGGGCGAGTATGTGGTGCGCATGCGCCGGTTCGACGCGCAGGCGATGTTGTCGGTTCGCAGCGCATCGCGTGATGACGGTCTGGCGGACGCGGATGCCCTCGCCGATATGCTCGCCCGCCATCATCTGCATGCGCCGCGCCGTGCGCCGCGCGGCCATCACGGCAGCGCGGCGAGTGTCGCGGCCCAGTGCCGGCCGTTGCTCGATACGCTCGACGTCGCGGCGCCGGACGAAGCCGCGCTGCGCGCCTGGTACGAAGCCGAACTGACCCGCATCGCGCCGATGCTCGCCGATCGGCACGCGCTCGGTTTCGTGCGTGCGTGTCACGGCGACCTGCACCTCGAGAACATCGTGCGCTGGCGGAACCGGATCCTGATGTTCGACTGCATCGAATTCGACGACGCGCTGCGCTGGATCGACGTGGCGAGCGATCTCGCATTCGCGCTGATGGATTTCTCGGCCCACGGACGCGAGGATTGCGCCCACCGCCTGCTGTCAGCCTGGCTCGCGCGCACGGGCGACCATGCGGCACTGGGCGTGCTGCCGTGCTACGTCGTCTACCGTGCGCTGGTACGCGCACTGACCGCCCGGCTGCGCGGCGACGAAGCGGCGCGCGCCGGCTATCTGCGCACTGCGTCGGCGATGGCAGCTGCACGACGCGATGCGCAGCCGGCGTTGCTGTTGTGTCACGGGGTTTCCGGCTCGGGCAAATCGCTGGCCAGCCGTGCACTGGCCGCGCAACTCGGCGCCATCCGGTTGTCCAGCGACGTCGAGCGCAAACGCCTGGCTGGTACAGCGGACAATACGCGCCTGTCCCCCGGCGCCTACTCGGACACGGCGATCGACGAGATCTACGAAAGACTGCTTTCGGAGGCTCGCGTGGTTCTCGACAGCGGCTACACGGCGATCGTCGACGCGACGTTCCTGCGCCGACACAACCGGACGGCGTTCGTCGCCCTCGCCGCACGGCTTGGCGTCCGCGTCGCGATGCTCGACTTCACCGCGAGTGGGGCGACGCTCGCCGCGCGCGTCGCGGCCCGGGCGGCACGCGGACGCGATGCGTCCGACGCCGACACCGCGGTGCTGGCCCGGCAGATCGAGCATGCCGACCCGCTGACCGAAGCCGAAGCCGCGATCGCGATTCGTTTCGACACCGATTGCGATGCCACGGCGTACGAAAGCCGCGCGTTCTGGGCGCCGTTGTTCGCCACGCTGCACACGTAAGCGTGCGGTGCGAATGCCTCGGGAAAGCAGCCCGGCCTCGCCGGGCGCCGCCCCCTCCCGGCGCCGCAGCGTCACGCGCGAAAACGCTGCTCCTCGATCTGCTGCAGCTTGCCGACTTCGGCGACACCGCCGAGCAGCCCCGCGAGATGCTCGACGATATCGTCGAGCGTCACGATGCCCGCGAGGCGGCCGGCATCGTCGACGACCGGCAGCCTCCGGATGCCCGAGCGGCGCATCTCCTCGAGCGCCACGCCAATCTCGTCCGTGTCTGACACGACGACGAGACCGCGCGACATGATCTGGCCTGCCGTCACGTCGCCCGGATCGTCGCCTCGGGCCATCACTTCGATCACCAGGTCGCGATCGGTGACCAGGCCGATCGGAATGGCTTCGCCATTGCGGTACTCGATCACGACGATGTCGCCGACATGCGCGTGCCGCATGCGATCGGCCAGTTCAAACGCACTGCATTCGGCCGTGCACGATTCGACCGGTTGGGTACTGATTCTTCCGATGTGCATGATGAGGCTCCCGTTGCCCTTTGCGTGGACGATACGCATGCGCACCGCCCCGCGGCGACGCATGTTTCCCGAGTTCAGGGTAAGCGCGGCGCCCCGGGCGGCCTTGACGCACGTCAACCTGCGGCTCGCCGTCGACGGCTGACGCATTTGAGGCAATCCGGTTCGGCCGGAAAGCTGCAACTGGCGACGTCCATGATCTGCCGCAACGGCCATGCACGCGGCATCGCTAACGTGACGGTATATCGTGAAAATTGGATCCGGCCGCACCGCTGGCCGGCAACGCCACATCTCTCCTCGGATTCCGTCGCCATGACCTTCGCGTTGATTCTGGTGAACGTCGCCGTGTTCATCGCCGAGGCGAGCGGCTGGCCGGTGCTCATCGACCTGTTCGCGCTATGGCCGCCCGCACGACCGGGCGCGCCGGCAACACCGGACTTCCACGTCTGGCAGTTGCTGACCTACAGCGTGCTGCATGCCAGTCTCGCCCACATCGCGTTCAACATGTTCGGGCTCTACATGTTCGGTCGCGACGTCGAACGTGTGCTCGGGCGTGCGCGCTTTCTCGCGCTCTATCTGGCGAGTGTGCTGGCCGGCGCGATCACGCAGCTCGCGGTGATCCGCGCGCTGCCGCCCAGCGACGCGCCGACCGTCGGTGCGTCGGCCGGCGTGTTCGGCGCGCTGATCGCCTACGCCGTGCTGTTTCCGAAACGGCGCGTCGTGCTGCTGTTTCCGCCGGTACCGATGCCCGCGTGGCTCTTCGCGACCGGTTATGCGTTGACCGAATTGCTGTCCGGGCTCAGCGGCGACACGAGCGGCGTCGCACATTTCGCCCATCTCGGCGGCATGCTCGGCGCGCTCGTGTGCCTCGCCTTCTGGCGAAAACGCGCGGACGAGCGCGCGTGACGCGTGTTCCCGTCGATCCCGCCGATGGCGCGAACTAGATGCTGAGATATCCCTGAAACAGCCACGGCGGGCCGGCTCTCTCGCCTGTCGTGCGACCGCTCCCCGCAGGCACGCAGACGCCCGAAAAACCGGGCGACCCGTCCTGCCAGAACGTCGGCACGAAGGAAAATTCGCCATTGACCGTCACGACGAAGTCGCGATTGAACTGCGATGGCGCGAAAATCGTCACCTCGCGGAAGAACGACGCGGCCTCGTCGTGCGCCGTGCTGCGCGCGGCAAGCAGCCCCCGTGAGTCGTAATGCGCCGGCAGCGTGTAGGTCTTCCCGCCGCGCTCGACCGCCTCCGCCGGCGTGAAAACGAGTTCAACACCCGGATACGGCAGGCGGTAAGGCTCGCGACAGATCGGGCCGTCGGGCCCGAGCGCGAGCGGCGGATGAGCCCAGAGCGAAAGCGACAGCGGGCTCGTGCGCTGGGCGAAGTATTCGGAAAGCCAGTTCATGGTCAGTCCTCCCGTGAACGGTCATTGATGGCGAGTTGCGGAGCTTGTCTGCCGGATCGACGCGGTCGCGTCGACGGTTCTTCCAGCGTCGCACGCGCCGCCGCGCGACGCTTGATGCCGATCAAGCACGTAGCCGACGTGCGGCCCGAACGGTCAGCGGCCGAACGTCCGGGTATGGTCGTCGTAGTCGAACAGTCCCGCGTAGCGGCCCCAGTCGGTCACGACCCGCAGCGCCTGGTCCGCGCTGCGCGGATCGAGATGATCCTCGAGTTCGAGCTCGAAACGCTCGCGCGGCGCGCGATGCCCTTCGCGTTCGCCCAGCACTTCGTCGATATGCGCGGCGAGCGGCACGAACCGGACGAGATGTTCGCTGAACAGACGCCGCCGCGCATCGTCGTCGCTTTGCGCGAACACATGGCCCGCGGCACTCAGCCGGATGGTCCGGTCGTGCCATTCGGCAAACGCGAGCAGATGAAGCGCGGCCGCCGTCGAATACAGCGCGTCGGTCCGCAGCGCGAGCGCCGATGCAATCGTGCCGAGCTCCGCATGGCCGTCGTACGGCGCGGCCGCGAGCGCGTCGACGAATCCGGCGAGATGGTGGCTCGACACGTCGGGCAGCTTCATGGCCAGCGCACTGCCTGTCGCCGCCCGGCCCGCCGTCGCGTCGGTGATGCGTGCGGTCAGCGTCGCATAGATCCTGCCGACGATCGCCTGAACGGCCGGATCATGCCGACTGCGCGGACGCGGCAGCGGCACGTTCAGCGTCGCCTCGATGTGCGCCGGACCAGCGCCGAGCACCAGAATGCGATCGCACATGAGCACGGCTTCCTCGATGTTATGCGTCACCATCAGCACCGACCGGATCGACAGCTGGTGCGCGTCCCACAGGTCGAGAAAATCGGTGCGCAGCGTTTCCGCGGTCAGCACGTCGAGCGCCGAGAACGGCTCGTCCATCAACATCAGCACGGGTTCGCTGACGAGCGCGCGGGCGAACCCCACTCGCTGACGCATGCCGCCCGACAGCTCGCGGGGAAACGCCGATTCGAACCCGTCGAGACCGATCAGCTCGATCGCGGCGGCCGCGCGTGCGCGTGCGTCCTCTGACGCCAGGCCCTGCGCGTCGAGGCCAAGCTCGACGTTTTCGATGACGGTCAGCCACGGGTACAGCGCGAAGGTCTGGAATACCACTGCGATGCCGTCGGTCGGACCGTCGAGCGGTGCACCGCGATAGGTCACCGCGCCGGACGAGGGCTTGACGAGCCCGCCGGCGATCCTCAGCAGCGTGGATTTGCCCGAGCCCGAGCGGCCCAGCAGCCCCAGGATCTCGCCTTCATGCAACGCGAGGTCGATATCGGCCAGCACGTGCAGCGGTTCGCCGGACGGCTTCGTGAACGACTTGCATACGGCGCGCATCTCGAGCACGACGGCCGCCTCCTCCGAAGTCGGCGCAGCCGCGCTCGCGACGTTCCCTTCCGTGCATTCGCTGAGGTTCGGCACGCGGGTCTCCCGTGAGTAAATGATCGATCGAGGGCTCAATCGAGCCGTGTGCGGCGCTCCGCGAACGCATACATCGGGCGCCACACGAGCCGGTTGGTCGCGATCACGAGCAGCGACATCACGGCGACGCCGAGCGCGATGCGCGGATAGTCGCCGGCGTCGGTCATCCGCGCGATATAGGCGCCGAGTCCGCCGGCATCCAGGCGTGTGCTGCCCCAGCTCACGGCCTCGGCGACGATGCTCGCGTTCCATGCGCCGCCCGACGCGGTAATCGCGCCCGTCACGAAGTACGGCAGGACGCCCGGCAGCATGACGTGTCGCCACCAGGTCGCCGGCCGCACGCGGAAGCATGCGGCCGCTTCGCGCAGGTCGGCCGGGAATGCGCTCGCACCCGCAATCACGTTGAACAGCACATACCATTGCGCGCCCAATATCATCAGCGGGCACAGCCAGATGTCGGGTTGGAGCCGCAGGCGCACGATCGCGAACACCGCGACCGGAAACAGCAGGTTGGCCGGAAACGCGGCGAGGAACTGCGTGACCGGCTGGATGCGGGCGGCCACGCCCGGCCGGAGGCCGATCGCGATGCCGATCGGCACCCAGATCATCGACGCGAGGGTGACCAGCACCGTCACGCGGACGAACGTGAGCCCTCCTTCGCTTGCGACGACGCGCAGGTCCGTCCAGGTGAGCGTCGCGCGGCCGAGCCGGAACAGTTCATACGCCGCATACGCGCATCCCGCGCCGCACAGCGCGAACCAGAGCACGTCGCCCGTGCGTCGCGGCAGCACGATCCGGTCGCGCCATGCCGACATGAACCCGCGCAGCCGCGCGCGCGCCGCACGGCGCAGCAGCGCCCGGACCGGGCCGCTCGCACGGCCCATCCATCTCGATCGGTGGAACAGGTCGAGCATCCAGCTGCGCGACGCGACCGTGGGCGCGGCATCGCCATAGCGGAACCGTTCCGACCATGCGACCAGCGGCCTGAACAGCAACTGGTCGTACAGGACGATCGCGACGCTCATCGCGACGATCGCCCAGCCCACGGCAGCGAGGTCGCGTTTCGCGATCGCCTGCGCGACGTAGGCGCCGACGCCCGGCAGGTCGACGTGCAGGTTGCCGACCGCGATCGCCTCGGATGCGACCACGAAAAACCAGCCGCCCGACATCGACATCATCGCGTTCCAGACGAGTCCCGGCATCGCGAACGGCACGTCGAGGCGCCAGAAGCGCTGCCATGCGGACAACCGGAAGCTGCGACTGGCCTCGTCGAGATCGAGCGGCACCGTGCGCAGCGCCTGATAGAAGCTGAACGTCATGTTCCACGCCTGGCTGGTGAAGATCGCGAAGATCGCCGCGCACTCGGCGCCGAGGATCCGCCCCGGAAACAGCGACAGGAAAAACAGCACCGTAAACGATAGGTAGCCGAGGATCGGCACCGACTGCAACACGTCGAGCAGCGGGATCAGCACGCGCTCGGCGCGACGGCTGCGCGCCGCCGCGGTCGCGTAGACGAACGTGAACACGATCGACGCGAGCAATGCCGCGAACATGCGCGCGACGGTGCGCAGCGTGTAGCCGGGCAGCGCCGCGGGCGACAGCGAAATGGCCGGCGGATGCGCCACCGCCAGCGGGCCGGCCATCTGGCGCGCCGAGATGCCGGCCAGCAACAGGAAACCGACCACGATCAGCATCGCGGCGAGATCCCGCCAGCCCGGCACGGGCAGCGTCCAGCGCCCGCCCCGCAATACCTCCGCATGGTGCTCCACGACCCCTCTCCCCGCCGGTGATGGCGGTTCATCTTCCCGGGCGGAGCGGCCGGCACGCTTGACATGCATCAACCGCCCCGCATTGCGCGGCGCCACGATTGCAGCGAGTCTTTCCGCGCAACGGCCACCGTTCAGGAGCATCCCGATGACACTCGTTCCGGCCATGCCGTGCCGCACCGACGAGCGTGCCTGCGTCGGCTCACGCGGCGGGGTACGCGTTCGCCAGCGCCGCGACGAACGCGTCGAGGCGCTCCGGCGCGAGCCCGTTGATGCCGGCCGCCCCTTTCCGGCCGCCGCCCCCCGGAAATGCGCGACAAAGACGATCGGCGCCGTACGGTGCGGCGACGGGCGCGCGAACGCTGACGATGTACCCGCCCGAGGCCGACACCGTCAGCACCGCGTGAGCGCGTGTCGCGTCGCCACGCGCGAGCCGATTGGCGAAAACGCCGCGCACGCGACGCGCCCAGCGCGTGTCGGGGAGGATATAGACGTCCGCTCCCGGCAGCGCGATGTTCGCGCGCTGTCGCGCCGCACGCGCGATATCGCGTCGCCGGTTGGCGTCGAGCCGCCGCGCAAGCGGCGACTTCGCGAACTCGAGCGGGTCCGCATATGGCCGCACCGCCGTGTATATGGCCAGCGGTGCCATGAAGAGGTCGTCCGGGCAATCGCCGTAACCGTTGTAATTGACGGATTCGCCAAGCACCTGCAGACGGTAGGCATCGGCGTCGGTCAGGCCGCAAGCGGCGGCGAGCCTGCCGGCCACGCCGACGAGATTGTCGCCGTAGGCGCCGACCACCGCCCAGATTCGCTGCCGGCCCGCCAGGTACCGGTCGACGATGACACTCGTACAGGTGTCCGGCGCCGTGTCGAGATGCGCGTGAAGGCGCGGATGGTCGGGCACGGCGCCGGGCATGTGGTGATCGAAATAGTCGACATCGACCCCGCGCGCCAGCAGCGCATCGAGCGCCGCGCGGTTCACGTCGAGCGAAACGTCCAGCACGGTGACGATGTCCCCTCGGGCGGCCGACACGCGCGCGAGCAGCGCGATGTCGCGCTTGGGCCCCGTCACGAGCACCGACTCGGCCGGCATCTCGAGCCGGAGCTGATGAAGCGAACAGATGCCGTCCGCATCACCGTTGAACACGTCAAAGTGCGTCATGATGCGCGACGATCGATGACTGCATGAATCGAGGTAGCCATGCCATGGAACGACTCCCTTTCAGCCTGTTTGCGTTCGCCTCGTGTCGCGCGTTCGGCGAACGAATCGCAGCCCGTCTCGGCGTCACGCTCGCCGCGCACGAGGAACGTCCGTTCGAGGACGGTGAACACAAAACGCGCGCGCTTGCCAGCGTGCGCGGACACGACGTCTACGTCGTTCAGTCGCTGCACGGAGAGCCAGGCATTTCCGTCAACGACAAGCTGTGCCGATTGCTGCTTTTCATCGGTGCGTTGAAGGACGCGTCGGCCGCACGCGTCTGCGCGGTCACGCCCTACCTGTGCTACTCGCGCAAGGACCGCCGGTCTCAGCCGCGCGATCCGGTATCCACGCGCTATGTCGCCATGTTGCTCGAAGCAGTGGGTGTCGATCGTGTCGTCGCGATCGACATCCACAACATCGCAGCGTTCCAGAACGCGTTTCGCTGCCCGACGGAGCATCTCGAGGCGAACGGCATGCTGGTCGAATGGTTCGCCTCGCAAGCCGGCGAACGGCCGGTCGTGGTCGTATCGCCCGACGCAGGCGGCGTGCGACGGGCCGAGGATTTCCGTGCGAGGCTGGAAACGCGCATCGGGCGCCCGGTCGACGCGGCATTCGCCGGCAAGCTGCGCAGCGGCGGCATCGTGACGCCCAAGCCGATCGTCGGCGAGGTCGCCGGCCGTTGCGCCGTCATCGTCGACGACCTGATCGGTACCGGGACGACATTGGCCCGCACGGCCGAGGATTGCCGCACGCTCGGCGCACAATCCGTCTACGCGGTCGCGACGCATGGGATGTTCTTTGATGACGCGCCCGTACTGCTCGGCGGCGATGCGCTCGCCGGCGTCGCCGTGACCGACACGGTGCCGCCCTGGCGCGTGCGGGCCGGGCCGCTCAAGGACAAGCTCGCGGTGCTCGACAGCGCTCCGCTGTTTGCCGAGGCGATTGCGCGTATCCATCGCGGCGGCTCGCTCACCGACCTGCTGCGGCGCTGACGTGGCTTGCCACCCACGTGCGCTCGCAGCCGTCGGCGTGCCGCCGGGCGAGCGCGATGTACGTGCTCGCGCGATCGCGCCAGACCGGCGTCGCTCTGAATTCGGGCTCGCGCAGGTGCCACACGGCGAGCCGCGCGCGCGTCATGGCCCGGCAGCTCTGGTAGAAATGCACGCATCCGTCATCGACATCGTCGCCGCTCACCGAGTGCCAAGCGTCGACCAGGTTGTCCGCGAAACCCGCTGCGCCGAGACGCTCGCATTCGAGCGCGAGAAAGCCGACCTCGTCCGCCGCATCCTGGATTCTCAGTCGTCTGCAGAATTCGAGGCAATCGATGATCGCGACCGGATCGTCGATGCAGACGTGTTCGGGACGCAGATCGCCGTGCCCTTCGACGACATGCCCCTGTCTCACACGCAGGTCGAAGCGCGCGGCTTCGCACACGAGCAACGATCGCTGCCGCGCGCAGAGTGCCCGCACGGTATCGGCGGACTGGCCCGCGAGCGGCTTGCACAACGCGCGTTCATTGGTGTCGATCGTGCGACGCAGCGCTTCCCGATACGCCGCACCGTCGATTCGCGCGGGTGCCAGGGCATGGTAGAACGCGCTCAGGCGAACCGCGATGCGATATGCATCGTCTGCCGTAGCCATGCCGCGCGACAACGCGCGGTCGAGCATGCGTGCGGCCGGCAGGCGCCGCATCCTGACCAGCCAGTCGACGATTTCTCCGGGCCCGTCCGCGCGCAGGCAACCGTGGGCGTCGACGACGAGCGGCACCACATCGAGATAGACATCGGCGGCAAGACGACGGTTCAAACGCACCTCCTCGCAACAGAAGCGATAGCGAGCGGCCAGCGTTCGAAAATCGAGTTGCGGCGCGCGTACGGGCTTCTTGAGTTTCCACGCGTACCGGTCCGTCAGGAATACCCATGACATGTGCGTCTCCACCGCCTCGACCGATCTCGTGCCGTCCGGCCAGGCCGAGGGCGCGCGCAATGCGACCACCTTGTCGCTCAGCGTGATCGCGCGGCCGGCCGGGATACGTGCATCGTTCATGCCGCTTGCTGCCTCGCGTACGCGTCCAGCCTGGCATTCTCCTGCGCGACGAGTGTCGCCAGCGCCGGAGAAATCGCCGCCTGCATCGGCATGACGGGCGCCAGCGCCTGCATCGAATCGGGCAGCGCGGACAGTTCGCGCATTGCATGAATGCGGCTCTCGCCGAGCGTGGGGGCCGCGAGTCGCGATCCGCCGATCATGACGGGCCGCAACAGCGGCATTCCGTCGCTGCGCTCGCCGTCGAGTCCGAGGCTGTCGGCGGCGATTCGGCCGTCCCGGTCGTATTGCCGGAACACCTGCTTGCGGCCGGGTAGCGTGGCCTTGCCCTCGGATCGCTTGCAGCGCGCCCGGCCCGCATACTCGACGAGCTTGTACGCGCAGTCGAGGCACGGTGCATCCGCCGACGTACTCATCTGTGTGCCGATTCCGAAACCGTCGATTGGCGCATGCTGATGGACAAGCTCTCGCAGCCGGATTTCATCGAGATTGCCGCTCGCGAAGATCGTCGCTTCCGTCAGGCCGCCATGATCGAGAATCGCGCGCACGTTGCGCGCGTGCGCCGCCAGATCGCCGCTGTCGATCCGGACGCCCTTGATGCGCACGTTATCGGACGCAAGGCGCCGCGCGAGTTCAACGACCTTGTGCGCCGCGCGCTCCGTATCGTACGTATCGATCAGCAGTAACGCGTTATCCGGCTGCGATCTCGCAAAGTGCTCGAACGCGAGCGCTTCGTCGTCGTGCGCCTGGACGTATGAATGCGCCATCGTGCCGTACACGGGAATGTCGTAGCGCAACCCCGCGAGCAGGGTCGCCGTGCCGGCGAAACCCGCCAGGAAGCTGGCCCGCGCGGACAGCATCGCCGCCTCCGCGCCATGCGCGCGCCGCATGCCGAAGTCGACCAGCAACCTGCCATGCGCGACGAGCGCAGCGCGTGCGGCCTTGCTCGCAACCAGCGTTGCGTAATGGAGCAGGTTCATCACGCGGCTCTCGACGAACTGCGCCTCGCGAAGCGGCGCCGTGATCCGCAGGATCGGTTCGTCGGCGAAGAACACCGTGCCTTCCGGCATCGCGTCGACCGCGCCCGTAAAGCGGAAGCCGGCGAGCGACGCAAGGAAATCCGCTCGCAAGCGCCCGGTCGCGGCCAGTCGCTCGAGGGTGGCGGCCGTAAAGCGCAGACCCGACAGATAGTCGAGGACGGGCGCCAGCCCCGCCGCCATCAGGAATGCCCGATGCTCGGGCAACGCCCTGACGAAGAACTCGAAGCTGGCCATGTCGTTCATTCCGGCATCGAACGCGGCCTGCATCATCGTCAGTTCATACCAATCCGTCAGCAACACGTCGTCGACGTCAGCGTC
Source organism: Burkholderia territorii (assembly GCF_001718335.1). NCBI lineage: Bacteria > Pseudomonadati > Pseudomonadota > Betaproteobacteria > Burkholderiales > Burkholderiaceae > Burkholderia > Burkholderia territorii. Next base: position 306,999 of record NZ_CP013367.1, on the reverse strand, counting down.
CGGCCAGGATCCGTTCATCATGTGCCCTCCCGCGTCGCTCGCACGCAATCGAGCAGCCGGTACGCGGCCGCCTCGTTTCGAACGAGCGTCGCTTCCGTCATTGCGACGCCGGGTCCGGACTCGACGGAACCGCGGTCCACACGCCATTGCATGACGCGACATATGGATAGTATCCGCGCGGGTCGTTGCAGTAGTACCACGCGCGTGCCGGCGGCAGCCGGGCCGGGGTCGGCGGCGGCCGCTGAACGACGATCGCCGGCGGAATGTAGGTCGGGTACGGATACATCGGTTCAGGATAGATGTACCAGTAGCCGTCGACGATCCACCACCACGCGTAACGCCCGCCGTGCCAGTCCTGGACCCATCGACCGCCTCGCCACCGCGCACGCTCCGTCGGCGCGAAGTGGCAAAAGTCCCGCCCGTGGAAATCCCTGCCGTGGACATCCTGGCGGGGGACGTGGCGTGCATGCTGCGCATGCGCCTGCTGCGTCGGCACGCAGCAGGCCGCCGCGCACAGCACGAGCACAGGGCATGCGCGACTGAGCCTGTTCATGGTCGTCATTTCTGTGCAGAGATGCGATCCATCGTATTGAGGCCGTCCCGCGCGGCTTTGACCGGGATCAACGCATGCCCGCCGCCCGGCGGGATGCCGGCGCCCCGGCATTTGCAGGCTCCAGGTCGTGCCGCACGCGCAGCGTTCGTGCCACCGTGCTCGCCGGTTCACATGCAGCGCCGCCGGTCAGTACGTGAACGTGTCCGATTTCTTCATTTCCACCCATGTCATTCCGCTGCGCAGCCCCTCCAGCGCTGCCTCGCGCTCAGTCGCGAATACCCGATGGTGTGGAAAGACATGCTCGCACCTGCAATCGGGTGAGCGGACCGTCACGTGGACACGGCAGCGGTAGCCGCCGGTCGCGACGCCAACCGTTTCGATCGCCACGGTCCAGTCCGCGTCGTTCAGTTCACCGGAAATCGTCATGATCGTTCCTCTCCTTTTGCCGTGCGAACGCATGCCGCGTCCATCATCGGCCGCGCCGCGAGCCGCGATGGCGATATCCGGCCCGCCGCATGAAGATCCATATCGGCCCGGCGACAAGGCCCAGGACCGCCGCCCACAACAGAAGCACATAGCCGAACAATTGCCAGAATTCACCGACCCGCTGCTGCAGGATCCACGTGCGGTATGACGCGACGTCGCTCGCGGCATCGGGATACGACGCGCGATAAACGAACAGCGACAGGCAGACGTCCTGTTCGGGAATCGGCGTCGTCAGCATCGATCCGGCCGGCCGAGCACCCACGCGCCCGCATTCCGGCGCGTTCATGCCGGCCACGACACCGGGGCTCACAGGATGGTCGTGGATCGCGCCGAGCCACGTCGTCGCGCTCGACAGCAGCAGGCAGAAACCGATTGCACCGAGCCACCGGCGCATCCAGGTGCGCGGGCCGGTATGCCGGCCGCGTGTCATGGGATCGCGCGCGCCCGAAGGGCACATCGCACCGGCATCGAGACCGCCGCCGCATCATGCGCGGCGCGACGGGAGCGGGAACCGACCGAATCAGCCACGCTGCTTCTCCTCGAAATACGGTTGGCGGGCCGCCACGAGCCGCAACTCGTCGAGCAGCGCCGCGGCCGCGCGCAGCAGATCGTCGAGCGAGACAATGCCGATCAGTTCGCCGTCGCCGCCGACGACCGGCAATCGTCGAACGCCGTGCTGGCGCATCCGCTTCGCAAGCAGCCAGATGTCGTCGTCGGCGTTCGCGATTGCGACAGGCGTCGACATGATGTCACCGACGAACAGCGAGCCGGCTTCCGCATCGGGGCTGACCACCGTCAGCACGATGTCGCGATCGGTCACCATACCGACCGGCACGCGTCGCCCCTCCTGTTCGCGCACGACGATCAGATCGCCGGCGTGCGCGTCGCGCATCATTTCCGCCGCCTCGACGACGGTTGCCCGTGCCGAACACATGGCGACATCGCGGGTACAAAGCATCGCGGCATTCATGTTCGTTCTCCCGGCCGGGGCGAGGCGGACGCTCGATCGAGGTCCGCCGCCGCCCGGATCATCATGCAACGGTAAGTTGATCGACTACGTCGCGCACGCCCGGCGCCGACCACGCGGCATCGAAGGCAAGCCGCCGCTCACTCAGCGAGCCCACCTGACCGGTCAACGTCACGCAACCATCCTGGACGGTAATGCCGACGTGTGCGGCCTCTTCCGTTGCATGCCGAATCAAGGCCGCCTGGATCTTGCCGGCGATGTCGGAATGTGTCGGGTGCGGCCGGACATGAATCTCGTTGATGATCCGGGTGACGCCGCGCAGCCGCTCGACAGCCCGCTCCGCCTCCTGCATCTGGTAACTCCACATCACCTCGCCCGACAGCGTCACGCACCCGTTCTCGACCGTCACCTGCACGGCCTGCTCGCCAAGTCCCGCATCCCACTTCAGGAGCGAGCGTGCCGCGATGGCGATGTCCTCGTCCGAGCGACGCTTGCCATCGTCGGTTTGCACCCCGAGTTCCAGCACGATGCCGCGCACGCCTTCGATACGCTCGACGGCCTTGCGCACCGCGACTTTTTCCAGATAGCTGCCGACATGTCCGGTCAATGTCACGATGCGTTCGTGCACTTCCACACCGATGCGCACCGCATTGATCGACGGGTCCCACTCAAGCTCCTGCTCGACGTCCTTCTTCAGCTCGCTGTCGCTTTTCATGACCATCGACTCCTGTCTGCGATCGATGAAAACAACGGTAATTCCCGCTGCACCGCGTGGAATTGATACAGGTCAGCGCGCGGCGTGGTGCGCCATCCCGGCCAATGTCTCCGACGTGATCGCGCGCCACGCAATCGTGACGTCGACATTTTTCCGTTGCCAGACGCGATCGCGTCTGGCGAGTCGCAACACCATCTGACGACCGTCGGCCGACAGGCAGGCGGGCGCCTCGTCGAGCGACGTCGCATCCAGTCGAACGAGGCCGCGATCGACGAGGCAGCGCAGGTCGGCGGGATCGCCCTGCTGGCGCCGCGGCTCGCTGGCGAGCACCATCAGGATCGCGATTTCGTGGGGACTCAGCAGCCGGTCGCCATCGGCGTCGACCGGGTAACGCTGGTGATGTGTGGCAGCCGGCACGCTCAGCGTCAATGCTTCGGAACGCGAAATGATCTGACGATTTGACGTGTTCGTAAACGAGGCGAGCATGATGGTTTCCGTATCATGAACGTGAAGACGCAGACGGCACGGAACATGTCGATCGCGGTCGGGATCGACATGCGAGAACGTCAATATTCGCTCCTGCCGGGCAATCGTTGTTGATGCAGGTCATCCGGCCGGCGCGCGATCGAAACGTTCCCCGATTCGTCTGACGCAATGCTGTTGAAACACCGATGCGCATGTCTCGCGAAACCGGGCCGGATTGTTTGCCAGGTCTTCGCGTCGAATTTCACGTCGCCCGGTGCGGCGTCAAAAACGCTCGACCCAATACCGCGAATCGTTTTTCAGTCGTTGAAAAAGCAGACGAATTCGATGCATTGCGTGAAATCAACACGCGACCGACAGCGGGAATCCAACATGGGTCAACGAATGCAATGGAGACCACGCATGAACTGGTACTGTGACGTCGAACGCGAGCTTTCACACATCGAGGGATCCATTCGGCTGCTGGAGCGAACCGGATCCTGCTTCCATACGCAGACATCCGTAACCGACCCCGCGTACTGGCGCGCAAGACTGAATACCGTCAGGCAGACGGCCGAGCGGAACAGCACGCTGCTGCGCCGGACCGATGAGATCCTCGCACGGCTCGAACGGCTTTGATCGCCACATGGGGTTCGAAGATGATCGGGACGACCGCCGGCCCGACCGTGCCCCGACTTCAACAACCGGATTTCGCGCAAGCGCGCAGCAACGCACCCGCATGGCGCTCTCGACGCCGTGCTCGTGCGCAAGTTGCGTGCGCCATGTGAAGTCCGCCCCTATGCCGACGACGTGGTGTGCATCGAGCAGTCCGACGAAGCCTTCTCGACCGACGCGCTCTATCGATCGTTTTCGCAGATGGACGACGACAAGGCCGTCGCGATACTGGCTGCGGCGCACATGGCACCGATCGAAAACGACGCGGTGCCTTGCTGACGGCACGGGCGGCGGCGCATGCGCGGCCAATGCCGCGACGGCCGATTTCCGGACGGACCCTGACTATCGCGCTTGACTTCCATCAACGTTCGCGCGCGATATCGCTCATAGATTTCAAGGGAACACGCGGAGCAATCCGCTCCGCCACTCCGGACGCCACCCATGCCAAACGAAACCGAAGCTCGCCGCGCCTTGCTCGTGCACCTCGGCAGCATTCTGCGAACGCTCAGTTGCGTGCTCGAATACGAACCGGATGACAGGACGCTCGATTCGCTACTTGCCGCGCAGCCGATGCTCGCGGACATCCCTCTGCTGAACCAGGTGTTCGCGCACATGACCGTGCGCGAATTCACGCGCGCGGTCCTCCACGCGTACTGCCTGTGGCCGCAACTATTGCTCGACGAACCGCTCGACCGCGATGCGCTCGCCGAGCCCGTATGCGCGTGGCTGTTCGCCGACAACCCTGGGGGCTGGACACGGTATGTCGCGTTGCTCGGCGCCGAGATTCCGTGGTTCGGCCAAGGGATGGGACCATCGTGTTCGTCCGGCCGACGTCCGGCACGCACTTCGTCGGTCGCGTGATCGCCGCCCATTCCCGGCTCCTGTGCAGAGCGACACGCCGAGGATTCGCCATGCCCGCCTTTGTCATGCTCACACGCCTGTCGCCGGACGCAGTCAGGAGGCCGTAGAAACTGGCCGAGCTCGAGCATCACGCCGTCCGCCGATTGTAGAAAACGTGCGGTCAGATCGAATGGCTGCACAATTTCGCATTGGTGGGTTCCCAAGACTATCTCGACATTTTCACCGCCCCGGATCTGGACACCGCCTTCGAAATTTCCACCGACATGCGCACACTGGGCCACGCGAGCGTCGAAGTCCTCCTCGCCGTGGAGTGGAAGGCGTTCAAGGCGCTGGTGGCCTCGCTCGACCAGGGTGGCCGGCGGCGCCTCCGAGCGGTTCCGTCGCGTCGGATGCGAGCACCCCGAGCGCCGCGGTGCGGCCGAGCTCGAACAGCGTCGCAATCGATGTATCGGAAAAATCGAAGTCGCGCGCGAACGTATCCCGGCCTCCGGCGAGGCGATCCAGCGCGATCCGGAAGACCCGAACGGGCGCACGATTCCCCATCAGCCGGATGTATTCCGGGAGTTGTCGCATGCGCGCCGCCGTTTCGGGATCGAGCCGGCTGGTGATACGTTCGACGAGATCGCGAAAATCGTTCGCGTTTTCCTCGAACCGCAGGTCGTTGCGAACCCGATCGGCGTAGACGATCTCGTCGCGCCGCAACATGACCTCGAGCAGGTTCGACGGCAACGGGCGCGACCCGGAAAACAGATCGACGACGAACACGCGCCCTGCTATCCGCCCGCATCGTTCGATCACGAGATCGAGCGGCGAGTTGCTGATGATGCCGCCATCCCAGTAAGCACGACCATCGATTTGCGTCCATGGCATCGCGGGCGGCAAGCTGCCGCTGGCGAGCAAATGCTCGGGGGTGATGCGATCGACATAGCTGTCGAAGATGCGCCGCTCCCCGCTTTCCACGTCCACGGCTCCGAGCAGCAGGCGCGTGGCGCTGCCCGCCAAGGCATCGAAATCGACATGGCGGCGCAGCAGCGCGAGCATTGGTTGGGTGTCGTAGCAACTCGTCCACCACGGAGCAAGCCCGGGCGATGGAATCCCGTCAGGCCACCAATGCGGCCGCAGGAAATTCGGAACGCCGAACAGCGCGACGTGCCACGCGAGCAACGCATGTTCCGCATAGACGCACGATGGAACACCCACCGGACTCCTTATCGACAATTCGCGCCAGAATGCGTCGAGTGCTTCGGCCGCATGCCCGGGATGGCTCGCGGCGATCGCGCCGTTGAACGCGCCGATCGACACGGCCGCGACCACATCCGGACGAACGCCCCGCGCCTCGAGCGCGGCGATCGCGCCGCTTTCGAATGCGCCGAGCGCACCGCCGCCCTGCAGGATCAGGACCGTTTGCGCGGGCAGCTCGCGCAGCCGCAATCCGCCGTGTGTCGCGGCCTCGACTTGCGCGCCGAGATTGACCCGATGGCGGATCGTCTCCTCGGCAGCGGTCATTTCGTCCGCGCGCACACCGATCGAGAACACCGCACGCAGGACATGATGTCTCAGATAGAGCAACGAATACGGAGCATGCGGGAACCGGCCCTGTTCGACGACTTCGGTCGCATCGGCAGCGTTGCCGAGGAAGTTGTACGGCACATCGAATACATTTCCGTAGAAAATCGACACATCGCGATAAGGCAGGCGCGCGCCGCGCATGTTCCTGGCTGCAAGGCGCCCCTGGCGCACCGCGTTGTCCCAATGCTCGATACGCCTCTGCACGCCGAATACAGGATCGCGAAACCGCGCGACGTCGCCGGCGGCGTGGACATCCGGGTCCGACGCTTGCAGGCATTCGTCGACAAGCACGCCATCCGCTGTCGCGATGCCGCTGCCTGCGAGAAACCCGCAGTTCGGCTCGACGCCCACGGCAACCACGACGAGGTCGCATTCGATGACGCAGCCGTCGGCGAGCACGGCGGCCTCGACCGATTGCGTGCCGATGAAGCGCTCCACCGTCGTTCCGGTTCGAACGTCGACACCGTGTGTCGCACACAGTCCGGCAAAGTGATCGGACAGCCGAGCGGAATTCAGTTGCGGCAACAGCCGCTCGCAGCGTTCGACAAGCGTGACTTCCAGACCGCGCTCGCGCAGCGTGGCCGCCGCCTCGATACCCGTGAAGCCCCCGCCCAAGACGAGCAGGCGCCGGTGCCGGGCGGCGTTGTCGCGAAGCGCAAGCGCGTCGTCGAGATCGTGAAGGTGACCGATGCCCGCCAGCGTTGCCCCTGGCACCGTCAGGCGTCGCGGCGCCGCACCGGTCGCGATCAGCAGCGTGCCGTACCGTATCGGGGCGCCATCCTCCAGCCTCACGACGTGCGCACCGCAGTCGACCGACGCAACCCTTGCGCCCAGATGCAGGTCGATCCTGCGCATCTCGTAGAACCCTGCCGGGTGGATCGCGATTGCCGCCGGGGCAACGTTTCCCGCGAGGAATTCCTTCGTCAGCGGCTGTCTCTGATACGGAAGCACGTGTTCGCCGCACAGGATCGCGATACGAGCGAACGGATCTTCGCGCCGCAACGCATGCGCGGCGGACACGCCGGCGATGCCGCCGCCGACCAGCACATGATCGTAGTCGCGCTCGCCCCCCGACCGCGCCGTCACGTTGCCTGCTCCGCGCTCGTGTGCCGTTCGCCGGCGGCAAGCCGGCGGGCGATCGACCGCGCAAAACGCGCGAGCTTTCGGGCGGCCAAGCCGCGACCGATATCGCGCCCGGAAATCGCGCAAGTCGCGAGCGGCGCTTGCCGCGCCAGTGCCTGCATCTGCCCGAATGCCGTCAGGTCGCCTCGCCGGCCCATCGTGCAAAAGAATGCGGTCGCGCGCAGTTCGCTCCCGTGCCGCGCCAGCCAGGTCGAAACCGGCGTCGATGCGCGGCCCGCCCAGACCGGCGTGCCTATCACGACCGCATCGTATGCCGACGGCGAACAGATCGTCGGTCGCAGGTCCACGGCACGGTCGCGGATCACGTCCACGAGCGAACGCAGGAAGCCGATGGCCCCCGTCCGCCGCCGATCGTCGGCTTCCCGCAGCCGCTCGCAATCCGCGCCAAGCTCGGCGGCAAGCTGGTGTGCAATCGCCGCCGTCGTTTCACTGCGCGAATAGAAAACGACAAGCATGCGTCGAGATGCGTCCATGTTCGACTCCGTCCGTGTGCATCCGTCCTTGATGCGTAGACCAGCTTATGCACCCGCAATCGGCGCGACACTGATGCAGGTCAACCCGTCGCAGCACGATCCGGCGACAGTAGGTTTGTCCGAATTCCCGGCGGTTTTCCGCCCGTGCGTCATGTGGTATGACCTGATCGAACGACAACGGCAATGGTTGCGGACGTGGAGCGCGGCGGCGCGGTTCACACGCGGTCTTTGGCCCGATGCCGCGGCGTCGTGCTACGCCGACCTGGTTGAACCTCTGCTCGACGTCCAGGCCGACGCACCACGGTTCGCCATCGATTCGGTCGACGTGGACGGCCGTCGCGCCGACGTCGACGAGTCGATCGTCGCGCGCACGCCGTTTTGCACGTTGCGCCGCTTCGCGCGCGCAGGCGCGCGACGCGTGATCCTGCTCTGCGTGCCGCTGGCCGGCCATGCGGCCGTGATGATGCGGGAGACGGTCGAGACCCTGCTTGTCGACGGTGACGTGTGCATCACCGACTGGATCGATGCGCGCGACGTGCCGTGCGACTCGGGCCGATTCGGCCTCGACGAATACGTGTCGATGCTCGACCGCTTCATCGATACCCTGGTGGCCGACGCCCGGCCGATGCACGTCGTCGCGGTGTGCCAGGCGACGTTTCCGTCGCTCGGCGCCATCGCACTGCGCGCGCAACGCGATGTCGCGCTGCCGGCGAGCCTGACGTTGATCGGCGGCCCCCTCGATGCTCGCCTCAACCCGAGCGCGCTCGGCACCGCGGCCCGCTCGCACTCGCTCGCCTGGTGTCGCGCCACGCTGATCGATACGGTGCCGCACGGCTTCGCCGGATACGGGCGACAAGTATTTCCCGCCTATCTGCAGCGTGCCGAGATCGCGGTCACCTACCCGCAACGCTACATGGCGCTGGTCGACCGCTATCGGCGCGCGGTGTCGAGCGGCGCCACGGACGAACTCGCAAGCGCACGCCGGGCGCTCCGGGAATACCTCACGCTCCTCGACATGCCCGCCGAGTACTTCCTCGATACGGTCGACATCGTTTTCCAGCGAACGTGCCTGGCGAATGGAACGTGGCACGTTCACGGCCAGCGGGTCGAGCCCGCCGCGTTGCGCTCGATCGTGTTGCTGACCGTCGAAGGCAAGTGCGATGCCGTCACCGGTGCGGGCCAGACGCATGCCGCGCTGGCCATGTGCAGCGGTCTCGCAGCGGATGCGCGGCAACGCGCCGACATCGACGATTGCGATCACTACGGGCTCTTTACCGGCGAGCGCTGGCGCACCGACGTGCACCCCGTACTCCAGGCGGCATTCGCCCGCTCGGAAGACAGCCGGCCGCGCACGGGCATCACGTGACCCTGCCTTCATTCCGATCCGGTACGGTCGAGTGCGCGCCGTCACACGCGGGAATCGTCCGGTCCAGCAGAATCCTGCCGCGAGATCAAGGATCGATGCGCCATTTATGCTATAAATGTGCGCCTGATCCGATCCCCTGTTGCCCTCTCGACAGGACTGCGTCGCAGGCTGAACATCGTGCACGACTGGTATGCATTATTCGACGAAGTAAAGAAGCTGGGCAGCTACCACAGCGACGCCCGGCTCGCCGAAGCGCTCGCCCTCACCCGCGCGCAAATCTCGGCATGGCGCACGGGCAAGAGTGACCTGGGCACGCTGTCCAAACTGCGCATCCTGGATGCACTTGGCCACGACGACGTCCGCTCCGCGGTGCTCAGTCTTCTGCCGGAAAAGAACCGCGAGACGCTGATCCAGCAGCACCTCGAACTCGTTGCCCGCGTGGCGCGCGGCACACCGTCGGTTCACTGCGGTCCTGCCGAAAATCACGCATCCGACGCGGCACCCTCGGCCAACAGGTTGCTGGCGGCCCTGTCGGACGGTGAACTAGACCGGCTCGTACCGCATCTGGTGCCCGTGGAGCTCGCGCTCGGGCAAGTCCTGCACAGGCAGGGCGAAATCCTCAATCAGGTTTATCTGCCCACCACGGCAGCGTGCGTCATTTTCCATTCCACGAAGACCGGCACACCGGTCGGCCTCGCGATGGTGGGCAACGACGGGCTCGTCGGATTGCCCGCGTGTATCGGCGAGCCGCGTGCGTCGAATCGTGTGATCGTACAAGAGGCGGGGTACGCCTACCGGCTCGATGCCGAGGTCGCCAGGCGCGAATTCTCACGTGCGGGCAATTTCCAGCGACTGCTGCTCCGTTACACGCAGGCCCTGCTCGCCCAGATGTCGCAGATCGCCGTGTGCGGACATCATCATTCACCGCTGGAGCAACTCTGCCGTTGGCTCCTGCAAACGCTCGACCGACTGGATTCCGATACCGTCCAGGTCAGCAGGAAAGTGTTTCCGGGCGTCCTCGGGGTCAACGGCGCGCTTGCATCCGGGGAGTTGCGGAGACTGGAGGCTGACGGGGCAATCCGTTATCGCCCCGGCCTGATCACGATACTTGATCGCGCCGCGATCGAGCATCGTGCGTGCGAATGTCATCGCGTCCTCAAGCGAAACGACGCGCGCATGTTCGGCATCAGGTAATACGGTTCTCGACGCCTCTCAGACGTTCGGCGCGCTCGGCTCGGCCGTCCGGACGCGACACGCGAACACGGCGTCGATGATCTGCTGCAGCCTCGCCAGACACCCTTGTGCGTCGTCCGCGGAGTTGAGCTCGAGCGCTTCGAGCACGTTCACCAAACCGGCCAGGAACGCGTCTCCGATCGGGTTCTCGCGACCGCATGCCCGGAGGTATTCGGCCCGCCCGTAAAGCGCGCAAATGAAGTCGATCTGACGCGCCGCAAACGATTCATCGTCCTGCTCGCCCATCTCGAACCGTTCGTGCTCGTGCCCCTGTAGTGCCATGGGCAACCGGAAAGACATATTCATACCGCAGGCCTCGAAAGAGAAGGGACGCTGGCGCGGAGCGCCTATTACGCCCTCCTCTGCCATCCAAACTTTGACAGACGTCACCGGCTCGCCATTTTTCTTCCGTCATGATCCCCGCGTCAAGTATATTTGACACCCGGAGACTCGCGAAGATGATGCATGACAATTCCATCGATGTACTGGTTATCGCCGGGCTGGTCGTCAACGTCGTAACCTGGGCCTGGATTTTGCGCAGGATGGGCCATGCCGCCACTTCCGATGGTCAGACGAATGCCCTGCGGAACACCTGTGGCGAGCCGATCCCCGCGCCCGACAATCACGATCACGTCGTCTTGTTCAACCCGACGGCCGAGCGCATGGTCGGGCGCAATGCACTGTCCGCGGCCGGCACCGCCATCGCGGCGCACGTGCCGGCGGGCCATCCGGCTGACTTGCACCCGCACCGCCCGACCGCGCAATCAAGAGAACAATCGGGACCGCCTCGCGACATCACGCGACCTGGCTCCCCCACGCCTTGCGACGTCGCCGCAACACGGTGCGGATGCGACGCATCGGCCGAGTACGAAGCACGCTCCCGGGCGTTTGTCGAATTCAATCCGGTCGCGACATGGCTGATGCATCAAGGCGTCATCGTCTGTGTCAACGACGCCTGCCTCACGCTGCTCGGCGCGGCCGAACCGGCGGAAGTCGTCGGCACTTCATCGTCGGACTGGCTCGATGCGGAAGGCCTGAAAGGCGTGCGCCGTCAGCTGGCCGGCATACCGGGCGCGCGGCAAGCGGGCCGCGAGCCAACAGCAGGCAAGGTAAGTTGCCGCGATGGACTGACAAGGGACGTCGACGTGATGGTGATCGCATCGGGCCACGCATGCCGTGCATCGGTTCTGCTGACCTTCCAGGACGTCACGCGGCGCAATGCGACCGAGCGTGAATTGCGTGAATCGCGACACGCGCTGCGCGAACTGGCGCGCACATTGCTGCGTACCCGCGAGGCGGAACGGACCCGTCTCGCTGCCGACCTTCATGAAGGGCTTGCGCAACAGATCAATGTCGTCAAGATGGAGATTGCCGCGCTGAATGCACGTTATCCGGCCCTGACGAACCGGAACGAATTCGTGAACGCCGCCAATCGGAAGATTTGCGCTCATCTGGACAATCTCGTCGCTCGCGTGCGGCAAATGACGGCCGACCTCCGGCCGCCGATGCTCGACGATCTGGGGCTTGCAGCGACGCTCGAATGGCTCGCGCAGGACTTGTTCTCGCGATATGGCGTGAAGATTGATACCGATGTGACCGAGACCGGTGTGGACGCCGCGGCAGCCTCCGTTCTTCACCGAATCGCCCGGGAAGCGCTCGAGCACGCCAGGCTTCGAGCTTCGGTATCGCGCATTTCCGTGCACTTGGCGAAATCGGGCGGCTTCGTCAGATTGACGGTACGAGAGGACGGCACGAGCGACGACGCGTTCGTCGGCGGCGAGCGCGCATCAGCGCTTCTTTCGATACGCGAGCAGGCTGCGACGATCGGCGGCGACGCCGACTGGAAGACACTTCGAAGCGGCGGACAGGAACTCGTCGTGAGTTTGTCGTTGCTCGCTCGTCGATAGCGCGGGTGGCGCCCGCGCATGCGGCGACTCATTCCGGCGACGCACGCTCGCCGGGCGCGGCGTTTTCCGCGGCGGCCACGCGACGCTTGACCGCGATGAAGCTGTCGGGACTGACGGAAATCGAATCGATGCCGCACGCGACGAGAAAATCGGCGAATGCCGGATGATCGCTCGGCGCCTGGCCACAGAGGCCGACTTTCGCCCCCGCGTCGCGGGCCGACTCGATCACGCGGGCGATCATCCACTTCACGGCTTCGTTCTGTTCGTCGAACAACCCGGCCAGTTCCGCCGAATCGCGATCCACACCAAGCGTCAGTTGGGTCAGATCGTTGCTTCCGATCGAGAAGCCGTCGAAGCGCTGCGCAAACCGGCTCGCGAGAATGACGTTCGACGGGATTTCGCACATCACGTAGATCTGCAATCCGTCCTCGCCGCGCTTCAGGCCGTTGGCGGCCAGGACGTCGAGCACGCGGTCCGCCTCGTCGAGCGTCCGGCAGAACGGGATCATCACGACCACGTTCCTGAATCCCATGTCGCTTCGCAGCCGCGCGATCGCCCGGCATTCGAGCGCGAATCCGTCACGGTAGCGCGGCGAATAGTAGCGCGACGCACCGCGAAATCCGAGCATCGGATTCTCTTCCCGCGGCTCGAACTGCGCACCGCCGACCAGATGCGCGTACTCGTTCGTCTTGAAGTCGCTCATGCGGACGATCACCGGCGCCGGATGACAGACCGCCGCGATACGCGCAAGGCCGTGCGCCAGCCGGTCAACGAAATAGTCGGACGGGTCGTCGTACCCCGACGTCAGGGCAGCGATCTCGCGCTTCGCATGCGCATCCGTCAGCGCATCGTAGTGGGCCAGCGCCATCGGGTGAACCTTGATATGGTTGCTGATCACGAACTCCATGCGCGCGAGCCCGATTCCGTCGGCAGGCAGTCGCCACCATCTGAACGCCGCGGCCGGATTCGCGAGGTTCAGCATGAGCTTCGTACGCGTGGGCGGCAGGTCGGTCAGGTCGATCGCCTCCACGTGATATTGCGCGATGCCTTCGTACACGAACCCGGCCTCGCCCTCCGCGCACGATACCGTCACTTCCTGCTGATCGTGCAGCACGCGGGTCGCGTTGCCGGTGCCGACGATGGCCGGCAATCCGAGCTCGCGGCTCACGATCGCGGCATGCGACGTGCGGCCGCCATGATCGGTGACGATCGCCGCGGCGCGGCGCATCACCGGCAGCCAGTCGGGATCGGTCGTGTGCGTCACCAGTACCGCGCCGTCGGCGAATCGCCCCATGTCGTGCGGACTGTCGATCACGCACACGCTGCCGGCCGCGATCGCCTCGCCGACACTGACGCCGGTGAGCAGCTTGCGGCCGGTCTCGCCCAGTCGGTAGGTCTTGATGGCGCTCGCTTCACGCCGGGACTGCACCGTTTCGGGACGTGCCTGCACGACGAACAGTGCTCCGCTTACGCCGTCCTTTGCCCACTCGATGTCCATCGGCTGGCCGTAGTGCGCTTCGATCGCGCAGGCCCAGTTCGCCAGCGCCAGAATGTCGCGATCCGCCAGCACGAACGTGGCGCGCTCGGCTTTCGAGGTCGGCACGTTGCGGGTCGGCGCATCCTCGTCACGCGCATAGATCAGCTTGCGTGCCTTGCCGCCGAGCGTCTTGCCGATGACGGGCGTGCGCGCCGGATCGCCGAGCAATGGCTTGAACACCTCGTATTCGTCGGGGTCCACGGTGCCCTGCACGACGTTCTCGCCAAGCCCCCACGCCGCGCTGATCAGCACCACCTTGTCGAATCCTGTTTCCGTGTCGAGCGAAAACATCACGCCGGCCGCGCCGAGGTCCGAACGCACCATCCGCTGCACGCCGATCGACAGCGCAACGCGCAGGTGATCGAAGCCCTTTTCCTCGCGGTAGGCAATCGCGCGGTCGGTGAACAGCGACGCGTAGCACCGGCGGCAAGCCGCGAGCAACGCATGCTCGCCGCGCACGTTCAGGTAGGTTTCCTGCTGACCCGCGAAGCTCGCGTCGGGCAGATCCTCGGCGGTCGCGCTCGATCGCACGGCCACATCGACATCCTCTGCGCCGGCCTGCCGGCACAGTTGCCGATACGCGTCCCGGATCGCGTCGGCGACGTCGTCGGGCCAGTCACCGTGGAGAATCGCGTGCCTGATCGACGCACCGGCCTCGGCCAGCGCAATCTTGCGTGCTCCGAGCGCCTCGAGCGTGCTGCCGATGGCTTGTCTCAATCCGTTTGCATCGATGAATCGCCAGTATGCATCCGCGGTCGACGCGAACCCGGGTGGCACGCTCACGCCCTGTGCGGACAGGTTGCCGATCAATTCGCCCAGAGACGCATTCTTGCCGCCAACGCGTGCCACGTCGCCGCGCCGCAGCTCGTCGAACCAGACGACATGTGCTTTCCCGTGATCCATGACGAGCCCTCCGATGGTCGCGGCCTGGCCGCGTGCGACAGGCGTGGTCCGGCATTGGCCGGCGCCGTCGGTCGAACACGTTCATCGTGGCCCGACGCTTCGGCGTCTCCCGTGACCTGCATCAACAACGGCGGCCGGCGCGCGGACGGCGCCGCCCTCCGCGTGGCGTCATCCCCGTGGCCGCGCGGCATTGACGCTGAAAGCCGCGAACAAAGCCGGTCTCAAGCCTGCAGGGCCGGGCGCGCCGCCGCGAATATCCGGCTCGGGATGATGGATCGCTTCCTGCACAAGGGCGTCGCGAACGCCTGGGCGATGTCGCGACTGACTGAGCCCCAATTCACCGAAAGAACTTCGAAAACCACCCCGGCGCCGCCGCACGGTCGAAAGCCACGTGCAATTCCGGACTGAACGAGCCGAATTCGAGCCCATGCTGCGTCGCCAGCAGCGTCAGCGCCTGGCTCGTGTAAAAGGAAATATGTCCGTTGCGCGGCACGCAGTACCACCATTGCTCGATCCCCCGCGCGAGAATCTCCGGCGTGATCAGCGACGTCTGAAACAGCAGTGCGCCGGCCGGCGCCCGGTACCGGATGATGTCGGCGAACAGGCTTCGGGGATCCGGATGATGCTCGAAGACTTCGAACGACAGGATCGCATCGAACTGCCCCAGTGGCGCGACGGGATGGCTGAACGGATCGTACGAGGTCACATCCGTGAACCCGCGCGCGGACAACTTCTTTTCCAGCAGCCCGAGCCCAGAGCCGAAATCGAGAATGCGGTTCTCGCGCATCGACGGAAAGCTCGTGCAGATCAGGTCGGCGTGCTGCTGCGGACGATGCTCGAGATACTCCGGATCGTGGCGCGCGTAGTCGTCGTTGTACACGTGACGCGCAAAATCATCGTGCGTCCAGTGATCGAAGGCCCGCGTGCACGTGAATCCGCATTGCCTGCATGCGTAGTAATAGATCGGCACGCCGACGAACGGATCGACTTTTTTCCCGGCAATCATGTCAGCGCCGCACCGCGAGAAGTCGACCACGCCGCAGATGTCCGCGTCGGCACCGCACACCTTGCAGGCGATCGTCGCCGGATGATTGGTCAGATGTTCGATCATGTTGCAGTCCCGTGGTTGGTTTCCAGTACACGCGCCGCCCGCTCGATCACGTCGTCCCGCCGCCCCGGCTGCGCCTGCCGAAACATTCTCGCCGACGGATACCACGGCGAATCGTCCCGTGCCGCGCACGATACCCGGTTTCCGTCGAGCATTTGTCAAATAGCTTGAATGGCCGGGTTCTGAACATTCGGCCGTCGGGCACCGGGCATGGCGCCGCGCCGCCGGACGCGCCGCGGGCTCCGCCGGCCTTTACTCGCCGGCTGCGACGCCGGCTCGGAGCGGGCCGTCGCTGCCGCGCCCCATTGATCGCGCATCCGTCCTGCGACCCGCGGCAGAATTTACAAACGCTGCGTCACCCGGCACCGCCCGCGCGCGCCGGGCTTGTAACGCACGGCCGCCGGACCTGCCCCGGGCGCGCGGCACGCGGCTTGCTCGCGTCGGCCCGGATATGGCCGCGGCACGGAATCGCCGGCCCGCCAATGCCATTGCCTGGTCGTGAGCTATGAAAACTGCGTTTCCCCTGCTGGAATCGGCCCCGATGCGGGCCGATCACTTCGTCCAGTTTTACGAGTCCGATGCGCAGCTTGTGTCGGAAGTCGCACTGTTCGCGGCCGATGCGCTGCGCGACGGCGGCAGCGCGATCGTGATCGCGCGCCCCGATTGCCTCACGGCGGTGCACGCACGCCTGCGCACGCTCGGCGCGTCGATCGGCGACGCGGCCCGCGAGCGCGTCTTCATGTCGAGCGCGCAAACGCTGCTCGACACCTTCATGGACGGCGACCTCCCCGACCCCGCGCGCTTTCGCCGCTCGATCGGCACGATCGTCGAAGCGGCGATCCGCGCCGGCCGGCCCGTGCATGCGTTCGGCGAGATGGTCGCGCTGCTGTGCGCGCAGGAGCGCTACGCCGGTGCGCTGCGGCTCGAAGCGCTCTGGAACGAGCTGATCGAGCAGCACCGCTTCTCGCTTTACTGCGCGTATCCGTGCGACGTGTTTCCTAGCGCCGAGCAGTCCGAGACGTTCCGCCATGTATGCGCGCTGCATCGCCGCATCCTGCCCGCCGCTTCGCTGCGCAACGACGAAAACGCGCTACACCTGACGCTGGCGCTGTCGCAACAGCGCTCGCGCGCGCTGAGCGACGAGATCCGCCGTCGCGAAGATGCCGAACAGCAGCGCAATGGCGTGCTGATGCACGCGCCGCTGCCGATCGCGCTGCTGTCGGGGCCGGCACACCGGATCGTGCTCGCGAATCATCGCTTCGCGGCGCTGTGCGGCCGGACCGACATCGTCGGCCAGTTGCTGACGGCGGTGCTCCCCGGCGGCGATACGCCGGCGATCGTCCGTGCGCTCGAAACCGCCCGCACGCTGGGCCGCTCGACGACGATCGGCGAGCACCACGATCGCCTCGAGCCCGACGGCGCCCGCGTGTACCGGCTGCACTTCAATCCGCAGCCGCTCGCGGACGGGCTCGGCGTGATCGTCAGCGCGGTCGAGGTGACCGAGCACGTCGCCGCGCGCGAGAAACTGGTCGCCGCGAATGTCGAGCGCGACCGGCTGCTCGGCGAATTGCGCGATGCGAACCAGGCGAAGGATCAGTTTCTCGCGGTGCTCGGCCACGAGCTGCGCAATCCACTGACGCCGATCTCGCTGGCGCTGGAGCTGATCCGCAACCGCGACGGCCACGCGACGCCGAATGAAATCGCGATCATCCAGCGGCAGCTCGATCACATGGTCCGGCTGATCGACGATCTGCTCGACGTGTCGCGCATCACGCGCGGCAAGATCACGCTGAAGAAGGAGGCCGTGCAGCTCGCGGACATCGTCGACCGCGCGGTCGAGGTCGCGAGCCCGCTGCTCGAGCAACGCCGTCACCGCCTGCATGTCGACACCGCCCCGGACGCGCGCTGCAACGGCGACCCGGTGCGGCTCTCGCAGGTCGTCGCCAACCTGCTGACCAACGCGGCGAAATACACGCCGCCCGGCGGCGACATCACGGTGCGCGTCAGCCGCGGTGCGGACGGCACCGTGCTCGTCGAGGTATGCGACAACGGCGCCGGCATTCCGCATGACCGCCTGGACAGCATCTTCGAGCCGTTCTACCGGCTCGACGGCGAGGCGAAACAGGCACACGGCGGCCTCGGTATCGGCCTCGCGCTCGTGCGCAGCCTCGTGACCCTGCACGGCGGCACGGTTCGCGCGGATAGCGCCGGGCCGGGCTGCGGCAGCACGTTTACGATCTCGCTGCCCGAGTACCGGCCGAAAACGATGGCGCTGGCCGCGCCGCAGCCGCCGCTCGGCATCCGCGACATGGCGCCGGGCCGCACCGGCCGGCGCGTGATGCTGGTCGACGACAACGAGGATGCCGCGTCGACGCTCGCGCAATGGCTGCGCGAGGCCGGTCACGAAGTGGCCGTCGTGCACGACCCCGTGACCGCGCTGGCCGCGTACCGCGCTTACCGTCCGGAGGTCTCGATCCTCGACATCGGGCTGCCGGTGATGGACGGTTACGAGCTGCTGAGGCGGCTGAAGGCGATCAACGAGGTCACGCCGTGCATCTTTCTGGCGCTGACCGGCTATGGCCGCAACGCGGATCGCGAACGCTGTCTCGCGACCGGGTTTCTGCAGCATTTCGTGAAACCGGTCGACCCCGCCGCGCTCCATCTCGCGATGAGCCAGTCGACGCCGAGCGGCGATGCGCACGACGGCACGGGCACGCAACCCGGGCGCTGACCGCGGCACGCGCGATGCTCGGAAGCGGTATGCCGGCCGCAGGCCGGCGCCCGTTCCGACGCAGAGGAAAACGATCATGAGCCCGACCAACACGACAAACCCGGTACCGGACGAAGCCCCGGCCGACATGCCCGACCAGCCCGACATTCCGCCGCCTCAACGCAACGACGACCTGCCCGACCTGCCGGATCCGACCGAAGTGGGTGAGGACGGCTAGCTGGCCAGTGTGCCAATGACAAATACCTCGCCCGTCGCCGCGCGGGGGCCTGCGGCGGCGGGCCAGTGCGTGGTGGTGCGCGAATGCGCGCTACGCGGCGTGCGATGGACCGCATCGCGCGATGCGTCGCGGCATCGGCGCGCGGCTCACCGTTTGCGCCGCCTTTCGTGCGCAACCTCGCCGGGCGGCACAGCACCGGCGTCCTGGAGCGGCTCGCCGGGGATGCGGCGCTTCGCGGATTGCTCGAGCGGCCGCGTCGCGGCAGATCGGGAGCCGTCCTCCGGATTGCCGTCATCGCGCCCGTCCGTGCTCGCGGCCGAGCCCTCCTCCGCGTCGATCAGTTGCTCGGCCCGCAACCAGTAGTCGTCGGCCTTGCCCTCCGGTGCACCGTCCGCTTCCCACAACCGATAGGCGCGCTCGCGCACCTGCGCTTCCCTTTCCTGGTTCATGTCGCTCTCCTCGGGTATCGGCTCGCGCGCTCAGCGCTCCGGATGTGACGGCGACGACACGGCTCCGAGCGTGGACGACATCCCACCGTCGGCCGACGTCGCCAGATCGCCGAGCGCCACGATGCCGACGAGTCGCTTTTCGCGATCGACCACCGGAACACGGCGAATCTGCAAATCTTCCATTTTCTTCTGCACCGCTGAAATATCGTCATCCTCGTAACACCAGTCGGCCGGCCCGCTGACGACGCCCTCGATCCGTTCGTCCGGCCGCACGCCTTGCGATACCGCGCGCACGACGATGTCGCGGTCCGTCAACATCCCGATCAATCGCGTGCCATCGCACACCGGCAGCGCGCCGACGTTCAGGTCCCGCATCAGCTTCGCCGCGTCGCGCAGGCTCTGCGTCGGGCCGACCGTCGCGGCGTCGCGTGTCATTACTTCGGATACCAAGGTCATGGTTCACTCCTGTTCGAACCGCTCATTGCGGCTTGCTGCACGAGCATCGGCCGTTCCGGCCATTCGTGCGCGAGCCTTCCCTTGATGCGCGGCTCAGTTCTCGGGTGAACAGCGCACCGATGCGAGCCCGGCCGATTCCAGGATCCGGATCAGTTGCGGCAACATCACGTCGGTGTTGGCCGGCTCGCGCCACTGCACGAACAGCTCTTCCTCGCGCACGGCATGCGCGGCCGTTTCGCGGAAACCGCGCGCGCGGCACGTGAAGCCGGCTTCGCGCAGGCGCGCCGTCAGAAGGCCGCGGGCCGTCGAGCCGCGTTCGTATCCGATCGTGACCAGCGCGCTCCTGACGCTGCGCATGCGCCGCTCCACCATCCGCAGCGGCCACACGACGAAAAGAGCAAGCACGGCACCGAGCGCGCCGAGCGACAGTTGCCCGCCCCCGATACACAGGCCGATGACCGTCACGAACCAAAGCGTCGCTGCCGTGGTCACGCCGGACACGAGGCCGTCGCGATGCAGGATCGCGCCGCCGCCGATGAAGCCCATTCCGGTCAGGATGCCGAGCGGCAGCCGCATCAGGTCGAGCACCGAGAACGCACCTTCCGGCTTGCCGGCCTGCAGCAGCAACGCATTGACCTGCAGCATCGACATGCACGCGGCAAGGCATACGAGGATCGTCGTGCGCAACCCGGCCGTCTTGCCGGATTCGCTGCGATTGAAGCCGATCAGCGCGCCGGCCAGCAGCGCAAGCGCGATTCTGACGAGAACGTCGTTCCATTGAAGTACGACCGGCATCGGCTCCATATGCGCCTCCATGCAGATCCGTCATGCGTGATGCGTCGCGGTGCGGCCGCGGACGGCGCTAGCGGACGCAAGGTTCGGGCCCGGCTGTTTGCGGAACGACGAACGCGCGCTGCTCGGATCGTCGACGCCCGTCTTGTGCCCGGAGCGCCACGGGCGGGGAGCCAGTGACTCGGTGTACTTCCCCGGTCGGGGGGCCGTCCCTGAGTGCGGGCGGCACAATGCCGAACCGAGTTCCGTATTCGATCGAATACGGAGCTGCCGTCAACATATGCCTCGACCGTCTTCCGTTTCCGTTCAGGTACGAAGTTGCCGCCGTGCCGCTGTTTCATCGTTTCCGTTCCTGATCGGAAACGGAATGATGCTTTGGTCGACGAGTTATGCAATACTGTTCCCGATCAGATACGAAGCACGGAGAACATCATGTCGGAGCCGCAGTCCGTCGACACGATCGGCGCGCTCGCCCACCTTATCCGCGCGGCGCGGCTCCAGCAGGGGTTCACGCGCGACGAACTCGCGCATGCGACCGGGCTGTCGCCGAAATTCATCAGCCAGGTGGAAGCCGGGAAGCCGACCGCTCAGATCGGCAAGGTCATGTTGCTGCTCGGCGAACTGGGCGTGCGCCTGTACGCGGAATCGTCGGTCGAGATTTCGGAAGCCACCGCGTTGAAGGCCGCGCAACGCCGCAGGAGCAGCCATGGCGGCTAGAACGTTGATTGCCTCCGCCAACGGCGAGCGCATGGGCACGCTGACCGACGACAAAGGCATCTGGTCGTTCGCGTACGATCCGCAATGGCTCGCGTCCCCGACCGCCTATCCGCTGTCGCCGGCCTTCCCGCTGCGCGCCGGCACCTTTACGGACACGTCGACCGATCGCCCGGTCCAGTGGTTCTTCGACAATCTGCTGCCGGAGGAAGGGATGCGCACGTCGCTCGCGCGCGAGGCGAAGGTCGATGCCGCGGACGCCTGGGGCCTGCTCGCGTACTTCGGGCGCGAATCGGCCGGCGCGCTGACGCTGCTGGCCGACGGCGAACAGGAGGCCCCCGGCGGCCTGCAGCCGCTGCCGTTCGACGAACTCGACCGCCGGATCCAGGCAATGCCCGAGCGCGCGCTGACGGCCACCGCCCCCAAGCGCATGTCGGCGGCCGGCGCGCAGCAGAAGCTGCTTGTGGTGCTGCGGGGCGAAGCGCCTGACTACACGCTGTACGAGCCGGTCGGCAGCGAGCCGTCGATGCACCTGCTGAAGCCGGACATGCGCGCGGCCGGCTACCCGCACTCGGCGATCAACGAATTCTTCTGCATGAAGCTCGCGAAGAAGATGGGCCTTGATGTGCCCGACGTGCACTTCCTGCGCGCGCCGTCGGCGTGCTACGTGATCGACCGGTTCGACCGCGACGTCGCATCGGCGCCGGCCGGGCGCCTGCACACGATCGATGCGATGCAACTGCTCAACTACGACCGCGGCTTCAAGTACCAGCGCGCGAACGCGCAGGAGCTTGCCCGCGCGATCGACCGCACGAGCACGCGCGCGCTGGCCCGCCTGTCGGTGTTCCGCTGGACCGTGTTCAACGTGGTGGTCGGCAATGCCGACGCGCACCTGAAGAACCTGTCGTTCTTCGTCGACGCGCGCGGTTACCGGCTCGCGCCGTTCTACGACATCGTCAGCACGGTCGTGTATCACACGCCCACGCACCGGCCGGACCATCGCGGCGATCATTGGCCGCACTGCGAACTGACGATGCCGCTCGGCACCGCGACGCGGTTCGCCGATATCGACGTGGATGCACTGATCGCGTTCGGGCAAGCCATCGGGCTCAGGGACAAGGCCGCGGCCACCGAGTTGCAGCGTTTTCTCGAACCGCTCGATCGCCACGTCGCGCAGACGCTCGACGACGTGCGGGCAATCGCCCGTCCGGACGCCGGCGAGATGCGGTTGCTGAATTCGATCGCGGCGATGCCGATCGCGGAAATGGGGCGAGCACTTCGGCGAACGCGCGATTGAGCCGGAATGCTCGGCCGCCGCACGCGCTGCATCGTGCTCCGAGCTCGTGCGGGGCGTCGACGCCCGTGCGCCGTGCGTCTCGATACCGCTGCGCCGCCCCTTCCGACCGACCATGCGGGACAGCAGTTTCAACCGCGAAATGCATTCGCATCGACACCATCTGGATAAGTATTCTTATCACAATACCTCTGTTGCCGAGCAAAACTCGAGCGCACCGAACCACGTCGGACGTGGACGGCAACGCACGTGCATCATCGCCCGATCGGGAGCCCCGTCGGTTCGATCCACCCGAGCCGGTACGCGATCAGCAGCGACAGGAACAGCGTGATCGACAGCCCGACGCGCGCCGCGAGCGACCACGCCATGCGCTTGCTCCCGCCGCGGTCGTGGTTCATGAAATACAGCGCGAAAACCAGGCTTCCGATAATCATGACGAAAGCCGCTGAAACCAGTGCAATCTTCATTGTTGACGTTCCTCCAGGCCGGAATCGACCTTCAGCAGTTCGGCCAGTCTTTGCCGCTCGACAGCGACGTCGGCGACACCCGACGCCGGCCAGTCCAGCGCCACGCCATTGCCCAGCGAATCGCGCACGAGCGTCTGGTAGCGCCGGTCGCTGATCCGGCCCTGCTCCATCGCTTCCGAGATTTCATGTCGAAACGGTAGCGGAAAGCTCGCGTATCGGCGCGACAACGCGGCATATTGGCGCGCATCGATCTCTTTCGACGAAGGCACGACAGCCCATATCACGACGGCCACGATGGCTGCGAAGGGAATCGCCGTGTAGCGGAGAACGAACTTGATCGGGGTCATGAGGTAGATAGCGAAGTGGCGGTGTAGTAATGGCGTCGTGGTAGCCAGGCAGCGACGCGGTGACGACGCGCGCGGGCCGTGCGGCACCGGAAGCAGCCGGACGGACGGTCGCGCCGGAGCCGGCGCGGCCCGGCCACGCCCGGGCACGGACGGACAACTCCGGCCGACATTGTACTTAAAGCCCAATCTGGCTAACAGAGTATGATAATCTCGTTATCATGTTTGCCATATGATTCGAGCAACTCGTCACCCTGTCCGCGCCCCCCGATCCGGGCGATTGAGCGAAGCCCTTGTGAAGCCCCTATGCCAGCGCAGTACTTTCGAAGCCTGACGGGAAAACACCGCAGCGCGACCGCGAACCGTCATCTCGGTTTTTCGCTGGCCTTCGTCGCCGGCGCGGCCAATGCAGGCGGCTTCCTCGCGGTCAAGCAATACACGTCGCACATGAGCGGCATCGTGTCGGCGATCGCCGACCAGACAGCGCTCGGCGACATCCCGCTCGCACTGGCCGGCATCAGTTCGCTGGCGTCGTTTCTGGTCGGCGCCAGCTGCTCGGCGATCCTCGTCAATTGGGGGCGCCGCCGCGGCCTGCAGAGCCAGTTCGTGCTGCCGCTCCTCGTCGAGGCCGTGCTGCTGCTTCTGTTCGGGCTGCTCGGTAGCCACCTCGCAATGTGGGAAACGTTCTTCGTGCCGGTGACGGTCACGCTGCTGTGCTTCATCATGGGATTGCAGAACGCAACGATCACGAAACTGTCGGGCGCGGAAATCCGCACGACGCACGTAACGGGCATCGTGACCGATCTCGGCATCGAGCTCGGCAAACTGTTCTACTGGAACCGGTCGGCCATCGACGTGGACGCGCATGCGGTGATCGCCAACCGTTCGAAACTGAGGATTCACGCGACGATGCTCGCGTCGTTCTTCGTCGGCGGGCTCGCGGGCGCGATCGGCTTCAAGCATGTCGGCTACGTGTCCACCGTGCCGCTCGCCGCCCTGCTCGTGATGCTCGCGGCCATGCCCGTCATCGACGATCTCTCCGCATGGTTCGAACGCCGGCGGTGAGCCCGCGCACGCGCCGGTACGGTGCCGAAGGCGAATGCATTATAATTTGATTAACATATCAACCGCCCTGCCACCCTGATGGAAACGAAAACCGCCCGCCTGACTGTCCTGATCGATCCCGCCAAGAAAGAAGCATTCGAAATGCTCTGCGCCGAGCAGGATCTCACACCGTCGCAAGTCGTGCGTCAGTTGATCCGCGAGTATCTCGACAAACACGGCGTCACCTACAAGACCAAGAGCGCGCTCGGCAAGCGGGTGAAGTAAGGGATCAGTTCAGCGCGGTCGCCCCGCGCGGCCGTCACGCGCAGATTTCCCACCGGGGATGTTCGCGCGCGCGCCACACGAGCCGCGCGGAATCGATGCACTCCCCCGCCTTCATGCGCCGAGCGGTGGACGACAGCTTGAGCGCACCCGCCGAACCGAACCCGAGCGCGCGCTCGAGCAGGATGCGCAGCGACGGCAGCGGATTGCCGTTCTTCCACGCGAACGCGATGAAGTTGTTGTCGTCGCCGCACGGCACCAGCGTGAATGAATCGTCGAACACCGCGCGCAGTTGCTCGAGATGCCGCGGCAACGCCGGATCGTCGTCCATGAAATTGATCGCGAGCACGCCCGTTTCGCTCAGCCGCGCACGGCACGCGTCGAGAAACGCGGTGCCCGTGCAGCGGCCCGGCATGCCGTCGGCGACGAACGCGTCGTGCAGAATCACGTCCGCCTGCACGTCCGGCCTTTCGACGTAGTCGGCGCCGTCGGCGCAGACCACGGTGAAGCGCGCGTCGTCTTGCGGAATCCTGAACACGTCGCGCAACGCGATCACGTCCGGGTTGATCTCGACCGCGTCGATCGCCGTGTCGGGCAGGTGCCGATAGCAATACTTCGCCAGCGATCCGCCGCCGAGCCCGATCATGCAGATACGCGCGGGCGCCGGCTGCAACAGCAGGAAGCCCATCATCACGCGCGTGTAGCCCAGTTCGAGCCTGACCGGATCCTTCAGCGACATGAAGCTCTGCGTGCCGAAGTGGTCGAAGTGCAGCGACACCGCATGCTTCGTCTCGAGCACGAACGGACGGCCGTCGTTCAACGGCGCCGCCAGGAATTGCAGGAACGCGTCATACGAAATTCGATCCTCGCTCATGCTCGACGTGCCCGGTTGATCGGAGAGTCGCTCGTACCGCGTGCGGTCATACCTTCTTCAGGTAGCAGGCCTTCAGCATGAAGCCGCCCATGTCGGTCTTGCAATCGACTTCGTGATCGCCGCCGACGAGGCGAATGCTCTTCACCTTGGTGCCCATCTTCAGCGTGATCGACGAACCCTTCACGCGCAAATCCTTGATCAGCACGACCGAGTCGCCGTCCGACAGCACGTTGCCGTTCGCGTCCTTGACGACGTCGCCCGCCGGTTCGTCGCCCGCTTCAGCGCCGGCGCCAGCCGACCATTCATGGCCGCAGTCCGCGCACACGGTCAGCGTGCCATCCGGGTAGGTGTTTTCCATCGCGCATTGCGGGCAGGCGGGGGCGGCGTTCATTGCAGCTTCCATTCGTTCGGGGTTCGGGTCAATCGATAAAAAAATGCCGGGCACACGAACACGTGACCCGGACGGCGCGCGGCACTGCCTCATCGACCCAGCGTCGGACAGCACGACACGCACACGACATTATAATGCAATTCACATAATTGCGTGACTGTATTATAATCGTCAACTTTCGATCATTCGCCGGACTTGATGGCGGTTTCGCTGAGGATGTCGACATGTTCGAGATGAATGATGCACCGGCGCCTGGAGCACAATGCTCGGCGTCCGATCGGGAAACCGCGCGCCGCGCGGTCCCGCCGTGCTGCCGGCCGGTCGTGGCACGCCACTCCGACGACTTTCCCCGAGGTTGATTCGCACCGTGGCAACCGTCGTCTACGTTGAAATCGGCCCCGCATGGAACCGCGGCCGTGCGATCGCGTCGCGCGACGCGATCGTCGCGGCGGCACACCGCTTCGAAAGCGACATCCTGCTGCTCGCCAACGGGCTCAGCGGCAGCGCGAAGGATGCGACGGCCATCGCGGCGCTGCGGATGCATGGCGGCACGTCTGCGCAGGTGCTCGCCACCGGCCCCGACGAGGACGCCGCGCTTCAGGCGCTGCTGCCGTTGCTGCAGGCGGGCTGACCCTGCGTCGCCCCCACGGCCTCGTGCCGTTCACCCTGAATCACCACTCTCCGAGGAAGCGATGAACGACAACGTCATGTCCAACACCCCCAACCTGTCGGCCTCCGCGATCTGGGCGCTCGAGCGCCTCGCCGACGTGCGCTACGGTCGCGATGCGCCGGCGCTCGGCTGGTCGGTCGAGCAGGAACTCGTCGGCGCGGGCTTCGTCAGCCAGGCCGCGAACGGCCGATCCGGCGCGTCGATCACCGCGCACGGGCGCAATTTCCTGAAGAGCCGCAAGTAAAAACCCCCGGCACGGGCGCGATGCCGCCACGCGGCCGCCAGCCCGCGCCGGAACGTCGGGCGACGGCAAGCCGGACGATGCGGTCGCATTCCCCGCTGCGAACGGGGATTTGCGGCCGCGCCGCGCTTTCCGCGGTATCGTACGGGACCCAAACGGCGCACTGCGCCGCCGTCCATTTCTTCATGGAATGCCTGATGACACTTAGCGCGCTGCCGCCCGTCACGTCCCCGCCTGTTCTCGACACCCCTCGCCTGATCCTCGAAGGCCACCCGCTCGGCGACTTCGACGCGCTCGCGGCCATGTGGGCCGAGCCGACCGTCGTCGCGCACATCTTCAACGGCAAGCCGTCGACGCCGCGCGACGCGTGGATGCGGCTGCTCGCGTATCGCGGACTGTGGCCGCTGCTCGGCTACGGCTACTGGGCGATTCGCGAGAAGGCGTCGGGCCGCTACGTCGGCGATCTCGGTTTCGCCGATTTCCATCGCGCGGTCGAGCCGTCGATTCGAGGCGTGCCGGAGGCCGGCTGGGCGCTCGCGAGCTGGGCGCACGGCAAGGGCTATGCGAGCGAGGCGTTGTCGCATGCGCTCGGCTGGCTCGACATGCAGCACCGGTTCGAACGCAGCGTGTGCCTGATCGCCCCGACCAACGTCGCGTCGATCCGCGTCGCACAGAAGGCCGGGTATGCCGATCCGGTGCCGGTTCGCTTCAACGACGCCGATTCGCTGCTGTTTTCGCGCGCGTGCCGGTAAGCGCGGTCTCCCGCACTCGCCGCGTCGTCGCGGCTAAGGTGCGGGGAAGGTCTGCGGCGGCGGCGACGTGGCGCCGACCGTAGCCGCGCCCGGCGCCGGGCCGCTCGTCTGCCAGCCGCCGCCCAGCGCCTTGTACAGCGCGACCAGATCGGTCGTCGTCTGCAACGCGCCCTGCACCGCCTGCTGCCGCCCCTCCGACCATTGCCGCTCGGCGTCGAGGACGTCGAGAAACGTCGACAACCCTTTCCGGTAACGATCGCGCGCGAGGTCCAGCGCGCCGCGCTCGGCCTTCACCGCATCGTCGAGCGCCGCCGCGCGCGTCTGGTCGGTGCGATAGACGGCCAGCGCATTGTCGACGTCGCGCAGTGCGACGAGCACCGCCTGCCGGTAAGCAAGCGCCGCTTCGGCCTGCCGCGCCTGCGACAGCCGCAGGTTCGACACCAGTTGCCCGCCCGAAAAAATCGGCAGCGACACGGCAGGCCCGAACGCATAGAACAGATGAGACCAGTGTGCGAGTTCGCGAACGTGCGACGCGCGCAGGCCGACCTGCCCCGTCAGGGAGATGTCCGGATAGAACTGCGCGACGGCGACGCCGACATCGGCGGTCGCCGCATGCAGATCGGCCTCCGCGCGGCGAATATCGGGCCGCCGCCGCGCGAGCGTCGACGGCAGTCCGACGGGCACGGCGGGCGGCACGGCCGGCAATGCGCGCGGCACGTCGAGCCAGTCGTCGAGCGCGCCCGGCGGCCCTCCGACCAGATAGGCGAGGCCGTTGCGCAGCAGCGCGATCTGCTGGTCGAACTGCGGCAGCTGCGCGCGGATCTGCGCGAGCCGCGCGTCGGCGCTGCGTACGTCGAGGTCGCTTGCAAGACCGTGCGCGGCCTGCTCGCGCGTGAGGTCGAGCAAATCGCGTTGCGCGCGCTGGAGCTCGTCGGCGAGCGCGCGCTGCGCTTCGGCGCCGCGCAGCTGCAGATAGGTCTGCGCGACTTCGGCCTCGAGCGACAGCAGTGCGTCGTCACGGCTCGCGACCGCGGCGCTTGCCTGCGCGCCGGCCGATTCGACCGCGCGGCGCACGCGCCCGAACAGGTCGAGTTCCCACGATGCGTCGAATCCAGCCTGCCACAGGTTGACCGGCGCCTCGAGGGCATCGATCGCACCGCGAGCGCCCTGCTGCACGCTCGCGCCGGTGCCCGGCCCGTAGCGGTCGAGCGGCGAGCCCGGCGCGCCGAGCCGGTCCACGCGCTGGTCGATTCCCTGCTCCTCGATGATGCCTTTGAGGCCCAACTGCTCGCGCTGGTAGCTCGCGCTCGCGCGCACGTTGGGCAGGCCCTGCGCGGCGGCCGCGCGCACCTGCGCGCGTGCCTGCGCGATGCGCAGCACGGCGGCCTGCACGTCGAGGTTGTCGTGTGCGGCACGTTCGACGAGCCGGTCGAGCAGCGGGTCGCCGAACGCCCGCCACCAGCGTGGGTCGGGATCGGCACTGGTCACCGGCGACGACGGCACGGAGGCACCGGGCGCCGATGCCGCCGATGCCGCTGCCGGCGCCTGCAGGTCATGCCAGTTCGCCGGCACTTCCGCCTGCGGCGGCTTGAAATCCGGCCCGACCGTGCAGCCCGCGAGCGCCATGCACACCGCAAGCGTCGCGGCGAGACCGCGTGCTTGCCGCGCATGCGTGCGGCGTGGGCTGCGTTGTGGATGCCGAGTCATCGTCAATGCCCTCCCGCGCCGCGTGCGGCCTTCACAGGCGAGAACAGGAATGTCAGCGGAATGCTGAACGCGCAGAACACCGCGAGGATCGCGAACACGTCGATATACGCGAGGATCGTCGCCTGCGAGATGAACGTCTCGTACAACCGTCCGGTGGCGGTCTGGAGCGCGGCCGGCGGCGGCGCGCCGGACAGCGCGCCGATCGTGCGGGCATTTTCTTGCAGCGCCTCCTGAAAGTTCTGCGACAGCGGCGACATGTGCGTGGACAGATGCGCCAGGCGCGCCTGCGCGCGCTCGCGGATCAGCGCGGTCGACACCGAGATGCCAATCGAGCCCGCGACGTTGCGGAACATCGTGAACAGCGCCGACGCGTCGTCGTTGAGCCGCTGCGGCACGGTCAGATACGCGAGCGTCGTGATCGGCACGAACATGAAGCCGATCGCGAGCGACTGCGCGCAGCGGATCATCACCAGGTGCTTGTAGTCGATGTCCGGCACCAGCATCCGCG
Source organism: Burkholderia territorii (assembly GCF_001718335.1). NCBI lineage: Bacteria > Pseudomonadati > Pseudomonadota > Betaproteobacteria > Burkholderiales > Burkholderiaceae > Burkholderia > Burkholderia territorii. The sequence goes on along the minus strand of NZ_CP013367.1, from coordinate 277,108 downwards.
AATAGATCAGCGCGCCCGCCAGCAGCACGAATCCGAAGCCGACCAGATAGCGCGTCTGCACGTGCGGCATCAGGCGGCTCACGATCGGGATTTCCATCGTGATCAGCAGCGCGCCGGGCGACAACACGAGGCCCGCGAGCGTGGCCGTGTAGCCGAGGTGCTGCTGCGCCAGCTGCGGCACGATCACCGCACTGCCGTACAGCACGGCCGCGAACGTCGCGATCGTCACGCAACCGAGTGCGAAGTTGCGGTCGCGCAGGCACGACAGGTCGACGACCGGTTTCCTCGTGTGCAGCAGCCACATCGTCGCGCCGATCAACCCGAGCGCGGACAGCGCGGCAAAGATGCGGATGAAGTTCGAGCCGAACCAGTCGGCGTCCTCGCCGCGATCGAGCATGACCTGCAGGCAGCCGAGCCCGATCGCGATCAGCCCGATGCCGATGTAGTCGACCGAGATTCCCCGCTGGGCGCCGCGCCGCCGCGGCGGATCCTCGACGAGCTGCATCACCGCGAGCACGGTCAGCGCACCGATCGGCACGTTGAGCAGGAACACCCAGCGCCACGAGAAATGATCGGTGATCCAGCCGCCGAGCGTCGGCCCGAGCACCGGTGCGACGACGATCGCGATCGCCGAGATCGAGAACGCGCGGTTTCGCTGTTCGGGAGGAAACGTGTCGAGAATGATCGATTGCTGGTTCGGCTGCAGCCCGCCGCCGAACAGCCCCTGAAGCACGCGGAACACGATCAGTTCGCCGAGATTGGTCGCGACGCCGCACAGGAACGAGCACACGGTGAACGCGGCGATACACAGCACGAAGTATCGCTTGCGGCCGAGCAGGCGGCCCAGGAAGCCCGAAATCGGCAGCACGATCCCGTTCGCGACGAGATATGACGTGAGCGTCCAGGTCGCCTCGTCATAGCTCGCGGACATCGTGCCCGCGATATGCGGCAGCGCGACGTTCACGATCGTCGTGTCGAGCACCTCCATGAACGCGGCGAGCGTGACGACGATCGCGATGATCCACGGGTTCGCGGCCGGCCGCCATGCGCCGCCGCCGGACGATGCGTGCCGGTCGGGCGGCCGATTCATCGGCGCGCTCCGTGTGACGACGCGGGCTGACGGATGTCGGGCATCGGATCGCTCCGGTGATCGGTCATTTCAGGTGCACGGTCGGCTCGACCGACAAGCCGAGACCGAGCGGCGGATTGTTCGGCAACGCGCCGTCGAGCACGATCTTGACGGGCACGCGCTGCACGATCTTCACGAAGTTGCCGGTCGCGTTCTCGGGCGGGAATGCGGAGAAACGCGCGCCGCTGCCGAGCTGGATGCTGTCGACGTGGCCGTGCAGGTCGAGATCGGGATACGCGTCGACCGACACGTCGACGCGATCGCCGATACGCATCCGTTCCAGTTGCGACTCCTTGAAGTTCGCGGTGATCCAGACACGCGGGGTGACGATCGAGAAGATCGACGCGCCCGCCTGCAGGTAGGAACCCAGCTGCACGTTCCTGCGCGTGACCCAGCCGTCCGACGAGGCACGCAGTTCGCAGTACGACAGATTCAGGTTGGCCGTATCGAGTTGCGCACGCGCCTGCAGCACCTGCTGGCGACGCTCCTCGACGGCGGTTTCGGCCTGCCGGATCTGCTGCGGCACCAGGCTCGCGGTACGCGCCTGCGCCTGGGCCATCGCGACGTTCGCATCGGCGCTCGCACGCTGTGCGTCGGCCGCGTCGATCGCCTGCTGCGACGTCGCGCGCGCGTCGACCGCGCGCTGCCGCTCCTGTGCGGCAAGCGCCTGACGGTACGCGGCTTCCGCCGACTCGATCTGCGCGCGCGCCTGCCGGTACTGCGCCGGATACTGCACGCGCGCGATGTCGAGCTGCACGCGCGCCGCGTCGAGCTGCGCCTGCGCGAGGCCGAGTTGCGCGCGTGCCGCATCGACCTGCGCGCGGTAGTCGCGCGGATCGATCTCGACGAGCACGTCGCCGCGATGCACGAACGTGTTGTCGTCGACGGCGAGCCGTGTCACGTAGCCGGACACGTGCGGCGCGACGGCCACCGCGTTGCCGTCGGTGTACGCATCGTCGGTGCTTTCCTGATCGCGCGTCATGAGCCACCAAACGAGCCCCGCGATCAGCAGCACGAGCAACACCGCGCCGAGAATGATCAACGACTTCTTGCCGGGCCGCTTGCGTTCGCCTTCGCCGTCGTCGCCATCGCCATCGCCGCCCGTGCGGCCGCCGCGATCGTCGTGCGGATGGCCATCGCCTCCGCCACCGCCGGGTGCGTCGGTGTCGCGGTCGTCGTGGCGGCGTTGTCCGGTGCTGCCGCCGCTGCCGCCGTCGGCGCCGCCATCGCCCGCGCGGGCGACCGCCGTTGGCGGCGCAAGCCCGCGCGGCACGACGGCTGCGGGAAATGCCGGTTCCGCGCGTGCCGGGAAGAAGACGAAGTCGACGTTCCGCGCCTGCGCGCCGCGCCGCTCGGGCATGAACGCGCGCGGGAGCGGCACGCGCCATCGCTCACGAACGGACAACGGGAACAGGGTCGCATCGGACATCGAAGTTTCTCCCGGGCATGGACCGCGTGCGCCATTGCACGCGCCGGCCTCGGGCGGGCGAGCAAGCAAACGCCGCGCCCGCACGGCATGTCGTCGCGCGAGTCGCCGTCCGCATGCAGCGGCACGCACGATGCGCCGCGCATGCGCGCCCCCTCATCACGACAGGACACCGGCCCGATGACACGTTCCACTTCGCTCGACACCGATTCGCAAGGGCAGGACCGCGGCGACAGCACCCCCGGCCCCGAAGGCAAGCGTCGCGGCACGGATACGCCGCCGCCGCGCAGCGCGCACGATCCGGCCGAAGGCAAGCAGCAGACGCCCGACGGCCGCGCACCGTCGCGGCGCTCCGACACGCCGCATCATCGCTCGTCGCGGGATGGCACGCCGACGAGCACGAGCCCGGCTCGCCGATAACGATCGTGTGAGTGCCCGGCAGAAATGACAACGCGTTGAAAAATCGCGGACGGGTGCATCGCATCCAGGCATCGCCGATGCGCGGGCCGACGCCTGCCTGCCGATGCACACGGACGCAGCCCCGTTGCCCGCAGCGCGGCGCGGTGCGGACGGGATCGCGTATCCGCCACGCGCCACGCCGTCACTATGGGCGCGCGCCGTGCTCCGCCTGCGTCGCAGGTGCCGTCCACTTCTTCAACGGAGGATTCATGTTCATCCACAACACACGGCTTCAGTACACGGTGCGCGTCGGCGCGCCGAACCCGGGGCTCGCCAATTTGCTGCTCGAACAGTTCGGCGGACCGCAGGGCGAACTCGCGGCCGCGATGCGCTACTTCACGCAGGCGATTACCGAGGAAGATCCCGGCCGCAAGGACATGCTGCTCGACATCGCGACCGAGGAGCTGAGCCATCTCGAAGTCATCGGCTCGATGGCGGCGATGCTGAACCGCGGCGCGAAGGGCGAGCTCGCCGAAGCGGTCGACGAACAGGCCGAGCTCTATCGCAAGCTGCACGGCGCGGGCAACGACAGTCACGTGACGCAGCTGCTGTACGGCGCCGGTTCGCCGCTGACGAATTCGGGCGGCGTGCCGTGGTCGGCCGCATACATCGACACGATCGGCGAACCGACGGCCGACCTGCGCTCGAACATCGCGGCCGAAGCGCGCGCGAAGATCATCTACGAGCGGCTCATCAACGTGACCGACGATCCGGGCATCCGCGACGCGCTCGGTTTCCTGATGACGCGCGAGGTGTCGCACCAGGTGTCGTTCGAGAAGGCGCTGTACGCGATCACCAACAACTTCCCGCCGGGCAAGCTGCCGCCGAAGGCCCCGTACGACCGCGTGTACTTCCGGATGCAGGACGGCGAGCCGGTGGCGGGCCCATGGAATCGCGGCGATTCGCTGTCGCTGCGGCGCGGCGAGCCAGCGGTCGACGGCGGCGACGGTGCCGCAAAGGGTGCGGTCGAGCCGCAGCAGTCGCAGGCGCTCGAAGCGATGGCGCGGCGACTCGCATCGGACCCGCGCTGCGATCCGGTAACGGGCGCCGAGCTGGGCGCTGGCGCACCGCGCGACAGCATCGCCGCGTCTCCGGGCAACACGCCGCCCGCCAAGCCGTGAGCGCCCGTGGGCCGCGCACCGCGTCGCGCAAGGGCGCGGCGCGTGGCGCGGCCCGCCGCCGGGCGACGCGGCGGAACGACGGGACGGCAGGCCCGGGCACGCAGGTTGCGAGAGGAGTCGCCATGGACCTCGCACTTCTTCGCCGCCTGCCCGGCATGACACTCCCCGACCCGTCCGACTTCCCCGTGCGCGCGGTGCCGCTGGCCCCGCTGGCGAAGGAGCGCGCGACGATCGTTTGCCACCGGAACAATCGCGTGCTGCTGGTCGCACGCCGACCGACGTCGCGATGGACGCTGCCCGGAGGCGTGATCCGGCGCGGCGAATCGGCGCTCGACGCCGCACATCGCGAATTGCGGGAGGAGACCGGTCTCGTCGATCTCGAACTCGCCTATTTCTTCTACGTGGACGGCAGCGTGAAGCGCCATCACGTGTTCGTCGCGATGCTGCCGCCCGGCCGCCGCGCGTGTCCGGGCCACGAAATCGCGTTGTGTCGGTGGGCGCATCTCGACGCGGTATCGCGCTGGCCCGCGAGCGCGCCGACGCAGCGGATCGTGCAGCGGATCGCGAGCCTGATTCGCGCGCAGGAGATGTCGCCGGACGGCCCCGTCACGCGTCGGTCGGCTTCCCGCTGAATGCGGTGATCGGCTTCTCCGGTTCGCGAGCAAGGCCCTGGGCGAATACCTTCAACCCTTCGAGCAGCGGCATGAGCGCATCCCACAGCGCCTCGTCGTTCAGCAGCCGATACACGCCGCGCACGCCCGGCGCCGCGTGCTCGTGTTCGGACGGCTGCCACGCGCCGACGTGACGCAGCGCATCTGCCGCCGCGAACATCGTCTTGCCGAACTGTTCGGGCGGGATGCTCGACAACGCCATCACCAGCATGGCGAGGTTCTGCACGCCGCTTTGCGTGCCGGGTTTGTCGAGCGCGCCGACCAGCACCTCCGCGATGCGTGCATTCGCGCTCACGACATCGTTCGCGAAGCGCAGGAAACCGTGCCGGTGCAGGCTGCCGAGCAGGCGTTCGAGCGCGTCGTGCGCATCGGGCTCCGTCTGGGGAGGCGTCACATCGTGGGGCAGGCGTTCGGCCATCAGCTTTTCTCCGGATGGGGCGCCGCATCGGGCGGCGCAACGTAGTCGGGCCGCGACCATTTGGCCTCGGCATCGATACCCGCATTCGGCGTACGCGCGCCGTAGCGGAAATTGCCGGCCGGCAACGGCCGGGGGCCGCGCGCACGCGGAATCACTTCGAGGCGGACGGCCAGCTCCTTGTACGCCGGCGTGTTGACGTCGGGATCGTGATGCTCCCCCGTCAACTCGTTCACGCCGGGCTTGCCCTGGTGGATCGGCAAGAAAAGCGTGTTGCCGCGCACGCGATCCGTGACGAGCGCGATCATTTCGGACGATCCGCGCCGGGACGTCAGACGCACCCATGTGCCGTCCTCGATCCCGCGCGCGGCCGCGATCTCGGGGCTCACCTCGACGAACCATTCCGGCGACAGGCCGCGCAGGCGTCCGCCGCGCCCGCTCTGGTTGGTCGACTGGAAATGTTCGAGCATCCGGCCGTTGTCGGCGAGAAGGTCATATTCGGCGTCGGCGTCCTCGGCGGGCGGCTGCCACGCGACCGGATGCAGTTTTGCGCGGCCGTCGCCGGTATGGAAACGCTCCGTATAGAGCAACGGCGTGTCGGTGCCGTCGGCGTGCACGGGCCACACGAGCGACTGCCAGCCGTCGAGGCGCGCGTAGCTGACGCCGGCGAACATCTCGGCGATGCCGGCCACTTCGTCCATGATCTGCGACGGATGCGTGTAGCCCCAGTCGTGACCCATCCGCGCGGCGAGGTCGGTGAGGATCCGCCAGTCCGGCCGGCTGTTGCCGAGCGGCGGCATGACTTCGTAAAAGCGCTGGATGCGCCGCTCGGTGTTGACGAACGTGCCGTCCTTCTCGACGCTCGGGCAGCCGGGCAGCACGACATCCGCGAATTCGGCGGTGCGGCTCATGAAGATGTCCTGCACGACGAAGAAGTCGAGTTGCGAGAACGCACGGTGCACGTTCTCTGAATCGGCATCCGAGAACGCGGTTTCCTCGCCGATCACCATCATCGCCTTCAGACGGCCTTGCGCCGCCTGCTCGACCATCATGAAATTGTCCTCGCCGATTTTCGAGGACAGCATCTGCGGTTCGACACCCCACGCGCGTGCCCATTTCTCGCGCACGGCGTCGTCGGTCACCTTTTCGTAGCCGGGATAGACGTTCTTCAGGCATCCGAAATCGCTGGCGCCCTGCACGTTGTTGTGCCCGCGCATCGGGTAGCCGCCCGTGCCGGGACGGCCGTAGTTGCCCGTCACGAGCAGCAGGTTCGACAGCGCCGTGCTTGCATCTGCGCCGTGACTGTGCTGCGTGATGCCCATCGCCCAGACGATGCACACGCTCGGCGAGCGCGCGATCATCTCGGCCGCTTCGACGAGCTGCTCGCGCGCGATGCCGGTCACTTCCGCCGCGAAGTCCATCGTGAACGGCTCGAGCGACGCGCGGTAGTCGTCTACGCCGTTCACGCGCGCCGCGAGGAAGCCGGTATCGGCGAGCCCGTGGTCGAACGCGTAGCGCGCGCACGCCGATGCCCATACGAGATCGGTGCCGTTATGCGGCCGCAGATGGAGATCGGCGCGCTCTGCCATCTCGTGCCGGCGCGGATCGACGACGATCAGGCGCTGCCCGCGCAGCTTGCGCGCGGCTTTCAGGCGCGAGGCGATCACCGGATGACATTCCGCGGTATTGCTGCCGACGATCACGACGAGATCCGCGGCGGCGAGATCGGCGATCGTGCCGGCATCGCCGCCGTAGCCGACCGTGCGAAACAGGCCCATGGTCGCCGGGTTCTGACAGTAGCGCGACGAATTGTCGACGCTGTTGGTGCCGATCACGAGCCGCGCGATCTTCTGCGTCAGGTACGCCTCTTCGTTGCTCGCCTTGCTCGAACCGATGAAGCCGATGCTGTCGGGCCCGTGTGCCGCGCGAATGTCGAGCAGCCGGCGCGCGACGAGATCGAGCGCCTCGTCCCACGACGTTTCGCGAAAGCGCCCGCCGTCGCGCACGAGCGGCATCGTGAGCCGCTTCGGATCGTTGACGAAGTCCCAGCCGAACCGGCCCTTCACGCAGGTGGAGATGCCGTTGGCCGGCGCGTCGACCACGGGTTGCACCTTCAGTATGTGGCGATCGCGCGTCCACATCTCGAATGCGCAGCCGACACCGCAATACGTGCATACGGTCTTGGTCCGCTTGATTTCCGGCTGGCGCCACGCAACGTCCATCTTCGACACGCCGGTGACCGGCGGTGCACCGATCGTGCGCTCCAGCACCTTCACGAAATCGATCAGCGGCCGCTTGATCGTGTCGGGCATCGCCGTAAACGGGCCTGCATCGGGCTGCATCGATTTCTCGAGCAGCGCGTTGCACGGGCACACCGTCACGCAGTGGCCGCAGCTCACGCAGCTCGATTCGCCGATCGCCTTGCCGCCGTCCCACAGCACGCGCGGATGGTCCATCGAGAAATCGATGCTCAGCGTCTCGTTGACCTCGACGTTCTGGCACGCTTCGACGCATCGGCCGCACAGAATGCACTGGTCGGGATCGTACGTGTAGAACGGGTTGGATTCGTCCTTCCGATATGGCTTGCGCTGATATGCATAGCGCTGGATCGGCAGGTGCATGTCGGCGAACGTGTTGTGCAGCGTGCAGTCGCCCGTGTTGTGTTCGCAGACGGTGCAGTACAGCTCGTGCTTGGCCAGCAGCCGGTCCATCCCTTCCTCGCGCGCGCGGCGTGCCCGCTCGGAGCGGCTCACGACGGCAAGCCCGTCGGCGCTGCGCAATGCGCACGCGCGTCGCAATTCGCCGTCGCCGGTCTCGACCCAGCATACGTCGCAGGTCTGCAAAGCCCCGAGCGCGCGGTGATAGCACACGTGCGGCAGCGTCACGTCGTGTTCGGCGAGAAAATCCAGCAGCGGCTGGTCGGCGTCGCCGCTGAGCGTGGCGCCGTCGAACGTGATCGAACAGGTGCGGGGTTGGGCCATGGGCGTCTCGTGCAAGTGGCGGGGCAATGCCGGTCCTGCATCGCATCTCGCGTGCCCGGCGTGTGCGGCCACGATGGCGGCGTGCGCCGGCGCCGGCGTGGCGAATCGCGGGCAGCTTTGTAATTTCGGCGCGTTGCCGTCGCCCCGCGCGTGCCGCGCTTGCGTGGCGCGCGATCGACGTCGAGGAACGCAGCTTGCTGCGGCGCACTGCCCTTTCCCGCCCCCTCGATTCATGATCCGACTCCGCGACGCGCCGTCTTACCGCCGTGCCACCGTTCGCAGACGGGCGGCTGCTCGCCGCATCGCTGCCTGCGCGATGTTGGCCGCCGCGTCGTGCGCGCACGCGGCATGGCCCGATCAGAATGCGCTGCGTCCCGCCGGTGTCCAGGCCGCGCGAATCGCGTTGCTGTGGCACTGGACGCTCGTCGTGTGCGCGCTCGTGTTCGCGGCCGTGCTCGCGATGCTCGCGATGGCGCTGTGGCGCCGCGCAGTGTCCGGTACGACCGCCGACCCGGCGAACGGCGCGCCGCTGCCGCCGGATTCGCGCCGCGAACGGCGTGCGTTGCGCGTGACGCGGGCAGCCACCGCGCTTTCGGTGATCGTGCTGTTCGGCCTGATCGTTGCGGACGTGCTGACCGACCGCGCACTGTCGCGACTGCCGGTTGCGGATGCGCTGCATGTCGAGATGACGGGCTACCAATGGTGGTGGGACGTGCGCTATCCCGGTGCGGGCGGCGAACGAGGATTCGCGACCGCCAACGAATTGCACGTGCCGGTCGGGCGGCCGGTCATCGTATCGTTGAAGGCAGCCGACGTGATCCATACGTTCTGGGCGCCGAACCTGCACGGCAAGAAGGACATGATTCCGGGGCGCGATGCGACGATCGCGTTTCGCGTGGACCACGCCGGCGTGTTTCGCGGGCAGTGCGCGGAGTTCTGCGGGCTCGAGCACGCGCTGATGGCGTTCGTCGTCGTCGCCGAGCCGCAGGCGCAGTTCGACGCGTGGGTTGCGCAGCAGAGCCGGCCCGCCGCCGATACGACGACGGCGTTCGCCGACGCCGGCCGGCGCGCATTCGTGTCGGGCGCCTGCGCGACGTGCCATACGGTGCGCGGCACGTCCGCGTCCGGCACGCTCGGCCCTGACCTCACGCACGTGATGAGCCGCTCGATGCTCGCCGGCGGCACATTCGCGAACGATCGCGCGCATCTCGCACAATGGCTGCGCGCGCCCGGCACGCTGAAACCGGGCACGACGATGCCGGCCAGCACGCTGAGCGTGATGGAACAGCAGGCGGTGGTCGCCTGGCTCGAGACGCTGCGATGAGCACGGATCGCCCGCCGCCTCCCGCGACGCCGCTGCTCGACGGGCCCGCCGGCGGCCAGGCGGCCGTCGATGCGCTCGCGCGCACGTGGAGCGACCGCCCCGGGTTCCTCGGGATGCTCGCGGCCGTCAATCACAAGACGATCGCGCGCCGCTTCGTGATCACGACCCTGACGTTCTTCGTGCTCGGCGGGATGTTCGCCCTCGCGATGCGCACGCAGCTCGCGCATGCCGACAACCGGCTTCTGGGCCCCGCCGCGTACAACCAGTTCTTCACGATGCACGGCACGACGATGATGTTCCTGTTCGCCGTGCCGGTCATGCAGGCGGTCGCCGGCTGGATCGTGCCGCTGATGATCGGCGCGCGCTCGGTCGCGTTCCCGCGCATGAACGCGTACGCGTACTGGGTGTTCCTGTTCGGCGGCCTCACGCTGTACGTCGGCTTCGCGCTCGGCGCGCGTCCCGACGCCGGCTGGTTCAGCTACGTGCCGCTCGCCGGCCCCGACTATTCGACCGGCAAGGGCGCTGACATCTGGGCGCAGATGATCACGTTTTCCGAGTTGTCCGCGCTGATCGAGGCGGTCGTGTTGATCACGACGATCCTGAAACTGCGCGCGCCGGGCATGTCGCTCGACCGGATGCCGCTGTTCGTGTGGGCGACGCTCGTCACGCAGTTCATGGTGCTGTTCGCGATGCCGGCCATCATGCTGTGCAGCACCGCGCTGATCCTCGATCGTCTCGTCGGCACGCATTTCTACAATCCGGCGCGCGGCGGCGATGTGCTGCTGTGGCAGCACCTGTTCTGGTTCTTCGGGCACCCGGAGGTCTATCTGATCTTCATTCCGCCGCTCGGCTTCATTTCGACGATCGTGCCGACCTTCGCGCGCCGGCCCGTATTCGGCTATCCGGCGATGGTGCTCGCGCTGATCGCCACCGCGTTTCTCGCGTCCGGGCTGTGGGTGCATCACATGTATGCGACGAGCCTGCCCGCGCTCGGCAAGAGCTTCTTCACCGCGGCGAGCCTCGCGATCGCGATTCCGTCTGGGATCCAGATCTTCTGCTGGCTCGCGACGCTGTGGCTCGGCCGGCCACGTCTGAAGACGCCGCTGCTGTTCGTGCTCGCGTTCTTCTTCATCCTGGTGCTGGGCGGCCTCACGGGCGTGATGCTCGGCTCGGTTTCGCTCGACCTGCAGGTACACGATACGTACTTCGTGGTCGCCCACCTGCACTATGTGCTGCTCGGCGGCGCCGTGTTTCCGCTGTTCGGCGCGTTCTATTATTGGTTTCCGAAACTGACCGGACGGATGCTCGACGAAACGCTCGGGCGCGTGCAGTTCTGGCTGTTCTTCGTCGGCTTCAACCTGACGTTCTTCCCGATGCACCTGCTCGGCCTCGACGGGATGCCGCGCCGCGTGTGGACCTACCCCGCGCAGCGCGGCTGGGACGGCTTGAACTTCGTCGCCACCGTCGGCGCATGGACGATCGCGCTCAGCGTGCTGGTGTTCGTCGCCAACGTCGTGCGCAGCCGCATGCGCGGCGCACCGGCCGGCGCCGATCCATGGGGCGCGGGCACGCTCGAATGGCTGACACCGAGCCCGCCGCCGCCGCACAACTTCGACATGCTGCCGGTGGTGCACGGCCCGGAGCCGCTATGGGAGCCGGCGCGCGAACCGCGCTGCGTATCGGGGCTCGCGACGGATCGTCGCGAAGTGCTGACGACCACCGCGCTCGATGCGACGCCGGACCTGCGCCCGCTGTTCCCCGGCCCGTCGCTGTGGCCGTTCGCAAGCGCGGTCGCGACGACGATCCTGTTCATCGGCTCGATCTTCACGCCATGGGCGGTCGTCTGGGGCGCGGTCCCCGTCACGGCGGCGCTGATCGGCTGGTTCTGGCCGACGCGCCGCGAAACGTCACTCGCACGCGAACGGGAGCGACGGCCATGAGCGATGCGCGCGCACATGGCAGCTCGCCGGACACGCTGGACGTGAGCGCATTGCCGACCTACGCGCACGGCCCGCGCAGCGTGACGTGGTGGGCGACGGGCGGCCTGATGCTGATCGAGGGCACCGTCTTCGCGATCGCGCTGATGACGTATTTCTATCTGCGCAGCCTGGCGGGGCACTGGCCACTCGGCGCACCGCCGCCCGCGGCATGGGCGGGCACGCTCAACACCGTGCTGATGCTCGCGAGCCTGTTGCCGAACTTCGCCGCACAGCGCGCGGCGCAACGCAGCGATCTCGTCGGCGCGCGCACGTGGCTCGCCGTGTGCGCCGCTTGCGCGTGGGGATTCATCGTCGTGCGCGCCTTCGAATTCGGCACGCTGAACGTCGACTGGTACACGAATGCATACGGTTCCGTGGTGTGGTTGCTGGTGGGTCTGCATACGACCCACCTGATCACCGATGCAATCGATACGTCCGTGCTCGCCACGCTGCTGTTCGTCGGACCGTTCGAAGGCAAGCGCTTCGGCAACGTCGGCGAGAACGCCCTTTACTGGTATTTCGTCGTGCTGAGCTGGCTGCCGATCTATGCAACCGTCTATCTCGTGCCGAGACTCTGAGGAGGATGCCGATGCGAATCTGGATCGCGTTGCTCGGCGCGCCGTCGGTCGTGCTCGCCGTGCTGTCGGTCGACTACGCGCTGGCCGGGCCCGCGTGCGCGTGGCGCAGTGCATCACCGATCCTCGCGCTGACGGGCGCGGCTGCGACAGCCACCGCCGCATGCGCGGTGCTCGCCTGGCGCACGCCGGCGGCGCATCGCCAGGCGATCGACGCGGGTGCGCCGCGTGCACTGCTGGCCCGAGTCGGCGCATGGGCCGGCGCGCTGTCGACGTTCGCGCTGGTCGCGTTCTGGATCGCATCGTGGATCGTCCCGGTTTGCGCGTCATGACGACGGCGACCGCAATCGCGACCGCGTGCACGGGACGCACGGTGTGTGCGCGCCTGCGCCGCGCGATGCTGCCGGCCGGTGCACTCGCATCGGCGGCTCACGCGCATCCGCTCGCGGCCGGCAGTGCGGGCGGGAATCCGCTCGGCTGGCCGTTCGAGCCGGTCGTCATCGCGCTGCTCGCGGCTGCGGCCATCGCTTACGCGCTCGGCTATCGACGGCTCGCCCGGCAAAGCCGGCATGGGCGTGCGCGGCTCGCGCGACGCGCGGCGGCTTTCGCGGCCGGCATCGCGACGCTGTTCATCGCCCTTTGCACGCCGCTCGACACGCTGAGCAGCGTGCTGTTTTCCGCGCATATGGTTCAGCACGAGCTGCTGATGATCGTCGCGGCGCCGCTCGCCGTGCTCGGGCGGCCGCTGCCGACTTGGCTGTGGGCGCTGCCGCCGCGCGCGCGGCTGCGCACCGCCCGTTGGGTGCGCTTGCGCTGGCTGCGCGCGACCTGGCGCGCGGCGACCGCGCCCGTCCCGGCATGGCTGCTGCACGCGGCAGCTCTGTGGATCTGGCATATCCCGCGCTGCTTCGATGCAGCGCTCGCGTCGCCGGTCGTGCATACGTTGCAGCATGCGAGCTTTCTCGGCAGTGCGCTGCTGTTCTGGCGCGCCACGTTCGACGATGCCGCGCGGCCCGCGCACGGCGCGTCGGCGGCGTTGTCGCTGTTCACGACGATGGTGCATACGGCCGCGCTCGGCGCACTCATCACGCTGTCGCCGGGCATCTGGTACGTGCCGTATGCGGAAACAGCGCCGTCGCTCGGCATCGCGCCGCTCGACGATCAGCAACTGGGCGGGCTCGTCATGTGGGTGCCGGCCGGGCTCGCGTACGTCGCGGCCGCGCTCGCGATCGCGGCGCGCTGGCTGCGGCGCCCGGCGGGCATGCACGCGGAGGCCCCATGATCCATTCGACGCGCGCGCGGATGCTGCTCGCCGTGACGACGGTCGCGCTCACCGTTGCGCAGCCGGGCTGGGCGCGCGATCCCGATCCGGCGCTCGTCGAGCGCGGCGCGTACCTCGCCCGGATCGGCGATTGCGCCGGTTGCCATACCGCACCTGCCGGCGGCATCCCGTATGCGGGCGGCCAAGGCCTCGGCTCGCCGTTCGGCACGATCACGACGACCAACATCACGCCGGACCCGCTGTACGGCATCGGCCGCTATACGCTCCGGGATTTCGACCGCGCATTGCGACGCGGCATCGCGCGCGGCAACAAGCCGCTCTACCCGGCCATGCCTTATGCATCGTTCTCGAAGCTGACCGACGACGACGTGCGCGCGCTGTACGCATACATGATGCTCGGCGTGAAGCCCGTCGCGCGCCCGGCGCCGCCGAGCGACGTCGCGTTCCCGTTCAACCAGCGCTGGACGCTCGTGTTCTGGCAGTGGGCATTCGCGCCGCGCCACGTCTACGTGCCGCGCGCGGATCGGGATGCGCGCTGGAACCGCGGCGCGTATCTCGTGCAGTCGCTCGGCCACTGCGGCGCGTGCCATACGCCGCGCGGCCCGGCGTACCAGGAGCGCGGCTATGACGAATCGTCGGCGCGGTGGTTGACCGGCGGTACGAACGACCACTGGTTCGCGCCGAACCTGACCGGCGATCCGGGCGCCGGGCTGGGCCGGCTCGACGCCGCAGAGATCGCCGCATTCCTGAAGACCGGGCACGCGGCCGGTTTCGCGGCATTCGGCACGATGGTCGCGCAGATCGAGGACGGAACGCAGTATCTGAGCGACGACGACGCGCGTGCGATCGCCGTTTTCCTGAAATCGCTTCCGCCGCGCCAGCCGACCGGCGGTTATTCGCCGCGCGCGACGCCGGCGCCGGTGCGGCACGGCAGCCGCGTGCCGGACGCGCAGTCGACCGGCTCGAACGTCTACCGTTCGGCCTGCGCGCGTTGCCACGGCGCGGACGGCATGGGCGCACCGCCTGCATTCCCGCGCCTCGCCGGCAATCCGGCTGTCCTCACGGCCGACACGACGTCGCTGATCCGCCTGCTGGTGGAAGGCGGCAACTCGCCACATACCGAGAGCGGGCCGCCGCGCACGTCGATGCCGGCGTTCGCCGGGGAACTGACGGATGCGCAGATCGCGGCGGCGCTCACGTGGATCCGCACCGCATGGGGAAACGACGCGCTGCCCGTCACCGCCAACGACGTATCGAGCCTGCGCGAGAAGCTGCACAAATAGCCACGCGGCGCGCCGTGCCGCCGACATGCGGCGCGGCCCGGCGGCACGCCGCCGCGCCACGTCAGTGCATCGGGCCGCCGGGCGGCGCCTTGTATTCGCTGCGCGCGCCCATCGCGTCCTCGACGGTCTGCACGCCGCGCAGTCCGGCCACGCCGTCGACGACGGCATGGCGCTCCGCCTCTTCCACCTGCCCGCTCAAGCGCACATGCCCGTGCTCGACCGTCACGTCGACGTCGCGCGGACGTCCGACCAGATGGCCCAGCGCGGCGCGCACGCGTTCGGCGACTTGCGCGTCGTCCGCGTCACCCGCGAGCCAGTCGGCACGCAGCCCGGCAATCGTGCCGCGCGCACGGTCGGCCGCGCGCTTTGCCTGCGTGCTCGCGTAGTGGGCCACGCCGTGCTGGCCCGCAACGGCCTTGTCGCGCACATAGGCGCGCCGCCGCTTGCCCGACGCCGGATCGAGGAAATACATCGCCGCCGCCCCGCACGCGACGGCCACCGCAAGATTCAACAGCGGGTTGTTCGAACGAGTTCTGGAAGTCATGTGAGCACCGTAATCGATACCCGGAACCGCCGGGCTTCGCCGTCACGGGCAGCATGCGCCGTTCCTCGGCCGCACGGCGATGCGCGCCCGCAGCGTGCAGCAGCCGGGACCGTCGCGCGGCAACGCGACGCGCCCGAAATGACAAGCGCTTGAAAAATCCTCGGTTCGTGCGCCATGCGGAGTGAACCGCGCCGCACGTCATGCGGTGCGGCCGACGCTTGATGGATGGCCGGCTCTGCGCATCGTCCCGGCATGCCCCGACGGTGGCGCCCGGTGCAGCCACCGGCTGCGCACAGCCATGCCCGGCAATCGGGCGACGAATACGAATAGCATCCGAAACCGGCGTGCCGAGCCCGCCCCTTTGCCTGAAGACACGCAGGTCATGCCGCGACGCTTATCGCGGCGCATGCGTGTCCTCGTCGTCGGGAAAAAAGCGGATGACCGTTAGTTGCGCAATGCCGTCGAGGTCGGGAAAGATCGTCCCGATGCTGACGCCGACTCCGGCAAGCTGGCGGCGAATCGCGGCAAAGCGCTCGCCGGGCACGACGATGCGCGTGAGCCGCCCGGCCAGATCGGGATCCTCGTCGAGCGGCTGAAAGCGTCTCGCACCGGCATCGTAGCGGTGAATCGTGAACCAGCCGTCCTGCGCGGTGATTCGCGGCATCACGTGACGCGGCCGAAACACCTTCGTGCGCGTGACCTCGAGTGGCGCGCGCCGCTCGCCGGCCGTCGCGATGTCGTCCGCGTCGAACGACAGACACCACACCACCCCGTCGCCGCCGGTGCCGTTCGCGTTCCTGACCGCGAACCACAGCGCCGCCAGCGCATTGCCCGACCAGTCGAGCAACCGGGTGTGCATCCCGTGCTGCTGTGCGAGGGCGAGCCAGTCGCACGCATCGAGATTCGGCGCGGGGTCGAGGTGCGGGAGCGCGCGCCGCATGAATTCGTCGAGCATGCGCGCCTCCACGTCGGGCGACGCGCGTTGCCTTGCGATGCTCGGCACGAGCGGCCAGCCGACATTGCATTGGCCGCGAAACAGCCGCGAGGCCGTCGCATCGTTCGCGGTGCCGATCATGCTCATGTAATCGGCGACGCTTTCTATCGCGTCGCTCGTCGGACGTCTTTCACGCTCCATTGCCGCCTCCACGTTGCGGCGCGCGATGATCGCGGGTCACGGCGTCGCACCGTGCTCCTTCTGCCAGCGCTCCATCAGCGCGATCTCGTCGCGCTGCGCGGCGATGATGCGCGTCGCGAGCTGCCTCAGCGCCGGGTCCTTGCCGTACTTCAGCTCGACTTGCGCCATGTCGATCGCCCCCTGGTGATGCGGCGCCATGTGCGACACGAAATCCCGATCGGCGTCGCCGGTATAACGCGCGCCCTCCATTGCCTCCATCATCTTGCCGTCCGCGCGCTTGTACGCCTGTGTCGACGTGTCGGGCACGCGCGCGGTGTCAGGCGGGCGCAACTGGCCCCAGGCCGGCGATACGGGGGCGGTCGCGGATACGGCCAGCACCGCGCACGCGGCGCACAGCCGGATCGCGTTGGCCGGGCGGCGAATGAAAACGTCCATGTCGTGGCTCCTGGATGGTTGAAAGAGAAAGTGCGCGGCGCGCACGCGGTGCGGGAAGGCCGCGGCCTATCGCCAGCGTGCGCGCGCGTGCGCGTCGCCGCGCGCGACGAGCGCGCGGATGCGATCGGCCGTGCGGCATGCGATCGCCTGGATCGTCAGCGACGGGTTCACGCCGCCGACGGTCGGAAACACCGAACCGTCGCAGACCCACAGATTCGGGATGTCCCAGCTGCGGCAGTCGGCATCGACGACGCTCGTTGCCGGGTCGTCGCCCATGCGCGCGGTGCCCGCCAGGTGACAGGTGTCGTCCTGCTCGTTCCAGATGTCGCGCGCGCCGGCGGCTTCGAGCGATTGCCCCATCTGCGCGAATGCGTGACGCATCATCCGCCGGTCGTTGTCGTCGTACGAATAGGTGACGCGCGCGATCGGCAGCCCGAATGCGTCGCGCTCGTCGGCGAGCGTCACGCGGTTCTCCGCGCGCGGCAGCGTCTCGCCGACGATCTTCAGTCCGGCCTGGAAGTTGTAGCGCGCCATTTCGCGCTTCAGCGCGTCGCCCCACACCCCGCGTCCGGCGATCTTGCGCGCCCATTCGATCGGCAGCGGCCCCTGGCTCATCCAGCAGTAGCCGCCGAAGAAATCCTTGCCTTCGTCCGCGTAATTCCAGTGCTCGGTGATCGACAGCGACGGCGGTCCCTTGTACCAGCGCACTTCGTCGTCCATCGTCCCCCACGATGCCTGGTTCAGCTGCGCCATCATGTAGCGGCCGACCAGGCCCGAGCTGTTCGCGAGGCCTTGCGGATGGCGTCCGGTCGCGGACAGCAGCAGCAAGCGCGGCGTCTCGATCGCGTAACCGGCGACCACGACGTTGCGCGCGCGCTGGAAATGCGTGCGGCCGTCGCGCCGGTAATGCACGCCCGTCACGCGATCGCCTTGCGCGTCGATCCGCAACGCCATCGCGAGGTCGCGTACTTCGGCGCCGGCCGCGACCGCGCGCGGAATCCACGTGACCAGCGCGCTCTGCTTCGCGTTAGTCGCGCAGCCGGCGATGCAGAAGCCGCGATACACGCACGGATGCGCGCGGCCGCGCGGGGCGGACAGCGTCGCGAGCGGCGTCGGCGTCCAGTCGATGCCGAGCGCCTCGGCGCCGCGCGCGAGCACGAGCGCAGCCGCGTTGAGTTCGTGCGCGCGGTACGGATAGCGCGGGCGCGGCGGCCCCCACGGGTAGCGCACCGGCCCGCTGATCTTCAACGCCTGCTCGACCTCGCGGTAGTAGCGCCACATCTCGCGCCAGTCGAGCGGCCAGTCGACGCCGTAGCCCAGCGCGCTGCGCGAGCGGAACCATTCGGGCCGAAAGCGCAACGACACCATCGCGAAGTGAACGGTGCTGCCGCCGACCGCGCGGCCGCTGTTGTTGGTGCCCAGCGTCAGCGGATCGGCGCCGTCGCAGATCCGCTCGTCGGTCCAGAACAGCTTGTGCTGGTGCGACTCGTCCGATGCGAATTCCTCGAGCGGGCGCCACCATGCGCCCGCATCGAGCGCGACGACCGAGAAACCGTGTTCGGCGAGGCGGCACGCGAGCGTGCCGCCGCCGGCACCGGTGCCGACGATCACGAAGTCGACCGGCTCGTCATCGCGGAACATCCGCATCGGCGACCAGCCGCCGACGCGCAGCGGATCGGGCGCGCGCCCATCGCAACCGCGCGGCTTGCCGTCGAACGACGATGCGTCAGCGGTCATCGCGATCGCCCTCCCCGTCCACCTGCGCCTCCCACGGATCGCGCCGGTTGAAATCCATTCGCACGTAGCCGCGCGGGCTCGCCGGCCCGCCGAAGCCGATCTCGTTCCAGGCGAACGGATGGCTGTAGTACGCGCCGCACAGGTCCATCAGCACACGCTTCGCGAAGAACGTGCGCGGGTCCATGCCGGCCCACGCCGCTTCGACCCGGCGGTCGATCCTGCCTTGCTGGACCGCATGCAGCAGCGCATCGGCCGCCTTCCCGTCGAGCGATGCGAACGGGCGATCGTGCGCATGCCGCGCCATCGCGTCGAGCGCCGCGAGCCCCGTATGCCACGCGGCACGCAGCGGCGGCAGACGCGCGTCGCGATAGCCGTCGCCTTCGTCGGCCGCGAGTCGCGCATCGACCAGCGCGGCAGTCGGCACCGTGCCGGCGTCGCCCGGCTCCTGCGGCACGATGCGCGCGCACAGCGCGTCGAGCGTCGCGAACTGCGCGGCATCGAGATGGCGCGGCGCTGACGCGGCGACGCGCAGTCGTGCGTCGATCGCGCGGCGCGTCGCATCGTTCCACGATGGCGTGTCGCGCTTGGCCAGCACGTCGTATCCGGAATAGCGCGGCAGCGCGACGGGCTTGTCGTTCGCGGGTTTCATCGCGCCTCCCCTTCCGACAGCGCGGTCGCGGCGAGACCGGCGATCGCGAGTGCGGTGAAGCTCGGCGGCGCCGGCAGCGGCGGCCCCGACAGCACGTTCTGCGACCAGTTGCGCCAGCCGCCCATCTGCCGCGCGATACCGCGTGCATGAAACGCGACGCCGACGAAACCGAGCACGGCCGTCACGCGCATCGACCAGCGACACCAGCGCCGATCGACGGACGGCCGCGACAGTGCGAGCTGCGCGGCCGCGAGCGCGGCCACCGGCGGCACGACGATCGGCATGAACATCGCGCGATGCTGGAACGCACCGCGAAAATGCAGCAAGCCGACTTCGCCGAGCGTGCCGACGAGCCCCGCCGCGACGAGCCCGGCGAGCGCACGGGCGGCCGGCAAGCCGGCGAGCCGGGGCGTGTCGGCCGGGCACGCGCGCAGCCGCTCGCCGGCCGCGCCGAGCATGCCCGACAGCAGCAGCGCGAACGGCGCGCCGAGCGGCGCACCGTAGAACAGGTTGTGCCAGCTGAACCCGCCCGGCCGCTTCGTCACGTTGTACACGTGGAACGCCGACCCGGCGATGCCCACGGCGGCCGACGCCACGTGCACCGCGTCGCGCAGCCGGTGACGTTCGGGCGTGTCGTCCGCGTGGCCGTGCACGCTCGCGAGCACGGACAACGTCGACGCCACCAGTGGCGCGATCATCGCGCGGTTGTGGATCGTGCCGCGGTAGTGCTCGACACCGCTGTCGGCGAGCACCGAACCGGCGAGCAGCAGCGCGCTGCGATTCAGCAGGCGCGCGGCATCGACGAGCAACGTGTCGTGCTCGGCCGCGCGGTGTCGGGCGTGTCGCATCGGTCCTCCTTGTTCGTGACGGTTGTCCGGAGCGTCGGATTCATTCAGATCGCGAACTCCTCGACGTCGGCCGCACGCAGGTCGAGCCCTAGCCCGGGGCGCGCGGCATCGATCTCGAGTGCGCCATCGACGAGCGTCGGCGCACCGTCGAACATCATTCGCTCGATGCGTACGTGATCGTGGAACCACTCGACATGACGCATGCGCGGCGCGGCGCAACCGACTTGCCGATGCAGCGCCGGCGCGCAATGCGCGGACAGGTCGACGTGATGCGCATCGGCCAGCGCGGCCGCCGCGAGAAAACCGCTGACGCCGCCGCAGCGCGTCGCGTCGGCCTGTAGCACGTCAACCGCACGGCCTTCGAGCAGACGCCGGAAATCGTCCGGCGTATAGGCGTATTCGCCGGCCGCGACATCGACCCGCGCGCCGACGTGCTCGCGCACGAACCGCAGGCCGGCGACGTCGTCGCTGCTGACCGGCTCCTCGAACCAGCGGATCGCGCAATCGGCAACCGACTCGGCGAATGCGAGCGCGGTGCGCGGCGCATATGCGCCGTTCGCATCGACGAACAGGTCGACGTCGGCGCCGAGCGCGTCGCGCGCAACCCGCACACGCGACGGATCGCGTGCGTCCGGCACGCCGATCTTGATCTTGCACGCGCGAATGCGTTCGCCGCGCCAGCCGTCGAGCTGCGCGGCGAGCGTCGCGTCGTCGTAGGTCGTGAAGCCGCCGCTGCCGTACACGGGCACGCGCTCGCGCCGACGGCCGAGCAGGATCGCGAGCGGTACGCCGGCCAGCTTCGCCTTCGCATCCCACAACGCGATGTCGAGCGCGGAAATGGCCGTGGCCGCGACACCGGCCCGTCCGACATTGCGTACCGCGCGCCACAGCGCATCGGCGGCGGCCGGGACATCGGCGAGTGGCCGGTTTCGCAACACGTCGGCCAGCAGCGACATCGCGAGCGGCGCCGCGCTCGCGTCGGTGTACGTATAGCCGAGCCCCGTCACGGGCCCCGCGTCGATCTCGACCACGACGATCGTCGTCGCGTCCCATGCGTACGTGCCGTCGGCTTCGGGCCGATCGGTCGGTATCCGGTACGCGCGGGCGCGCACGTCGTCGATCGTCGGTGCCGCGGAAAGTGCCATCGTCGTGCTCCGGATTGCTTTTTTGCGTGCACCGTCCGCGTGCAACGCGCGTGCCCGATGCGGCGGCGCGGCACACGCCTTGCGCGACGCCCGGCAGCGCCGCGCAAGCCATCGCATGCGCGGCTCATCGGCTCTTCCGGAAACAAGGAGAAACGGCATGGCGACAGTGGCGAATTTCATCGTCGAACGGCTGTACGACTGGGGCGTGCGCCGCGTGTACGGCTACCCGGGCGACGGCATCAACGGCTTCTTCGGCGCGCTCGGCCGGGCCGGGGGCAAGATCGAATTCATCCAGGCACGCCACGAGGAAATGGCGGCCTTCATGGCGTCCGCGCATGCAAAATTTACAGGCGAGCTGGGCGTGTGCGTCGCGACCTCCGGCCCCGGCGCCGCGCATCTCGTGACCGGCCTGTACGATGCGCGGCTCGATCACATGCCGGTGCTCGCGATCGTCGGCCAGCAGGCGCGCGCGGCGCTCGGTGGCCATTATCAGCAGGAGGTCGATCTCCCGGCCCTTTACAAGGACGTTGCGGGCGCATTCGTCCAGCTTGCGGTCGTGCCGGGCCAGGTGCGCCATCTCGTCGATCGCGCGGTACGCATCGCCGTCGGCGCGCGCACCGTCACCGCGCTGGTGCTGCCGAACGACCTGCAGGAACTCGACTACGCGCCGCCCAAGCGCGCGCATGGCACCGTGCACTCGGGCGTCGGCTATACGGCGCCGAAGGTCGTGCCATACGCCGACGATCTGCAGCGCGCGGCCGATGTGCTCAATGCCGGCAAGAAGGTCGCGATGCTGGTCGGCGCGGGCGCGCTACGCGCGACCGACGAGGTGATCGCGGTGGCCGACCGGCTCGGCGCGGGCGCCGCGAAGGCGCTGCTCGGCAAGGCGGCGCTGCCCGACAACCTGCCGTGGGTGACCGGCTCGATCGGGCTGCTCGGCACCAAGCCGAGCTACGAGCTGATGACCGGATGCGACACGCTGCTCGTCGTCGGCTCGGGCTTCCCGTATTCGGAATTCCTGCCGAAGGAAGGCCAGGCGCGCGGCGTGCAGATCGACCTGAAGGCCGACATGCTGAGCCTGCGTTATCCGATGGAGGTCAACCTCGTCGGCGACAGTGCCGAAACGCTGCGTGCGTTGCTGCCATTGCTGAAGGAGCGGCAGGACACGGGCTGGCGCGACCAGATCGCGAAATGGAACGCGGACTGGCACGAGACGCTCGCCGCGCGCGCGGCCGCGAAGGCGAGCCCGGGGCGCGGCGTGAATCCGCAACGCGCATTCACCGAGCTGTCGCCGCGGTTGCCCGACGACGTGATCCTGACGAGCGATTCGGGATCCTGCGCAAATTGGTATGCGCGCGACCTGATGATACGGCGCGGAATGATGGGCTCGCTGTCGGGCGGCCTCGCATCGATGGGCGCGGCGGTACCGTATGCGATCGCCGCGAAGTTCGCGTATCCGGTACGCCCGGTGATCGCGATGGTCGGCGACGGCGCGATGCAGATGAACAACATGGCGGAGCTGATCACGGTCGCGAAGTACTGGCGGCAGTGGCCGGACCCGCGCTGGATCTGCATGGTGCTGAACAACGAGGATCTGAACCAGGTGACGTGGGAACAGCGCGTGATGGAAGGCGACCCGAAACTCGACGCGTCGCAGCAGATACCGAACGTGCCGTACTACCGCTTCGCGACGCTGCTCGGGCTGAAGGGCATCTACGTCGACGATCCGGAACAGCTCGGCGCCGCGTGGGACGAGGCACTCGCATCCGACCGCCCCGTCGTGCTCGAGGTCAAGAGCGATCCGGAAGTGCCGCCGCTGCCGCCGCACGTGACGCTGCAGCAGGCCAAGCATTTTGCCGAATCGCTGATGAAGGGCGACCCGCGCGAAGCGAACGTGATCGTCGAGACGGCGCGACAGGTGCTGTCGGCCGTGCTCCCGGGTAACGGCGAGCACGGCGGCAAGGGAGGCAAGCACGAGTCGTAGCGCACGACGCGCGGCACGGGCACTGGCACGCGCGCGCGTCGCGTCGCGCTGCCCCGGCGGGTGCGGTACAGCGCGGCGCGTCAGCCGATATCGACGTCGTCGCGCCCGTCGCCCTGCAGCGCGAGCGCCGCGTTGACCAGCCCGACCTGCCCGAGCGTAAAGGGAAAATTCCCGCACATGCGCCGTGCCTTCACGTCGTATTCCTCGGACAGCAGCCCGACGTCGTTGCGCAAGCCCAAAAGCCGCTCGAACAGCGCGTGTGCGTCGGCGTCGCGCCCCTGCATCCGGTACACCTGCGCGAGCCAGAAGCCGGCCGCGACGAACGCGCCCTCGGTGCCCTCGCATCCATCCCTGAAACGCGGCGGCCGGTAACGGAACGGCAGACCATCCTCGAGCAGCTCGTGCTCGATCGCGGCGACCGTCGCCGCGACGCGCGGATCCGCCGCATCGAGCATTCCGGTCAGCGGAATCAGCAGCAGGCTGATGTCGAGCCCGTCGCCGTCGTAGCGGTCGACGAAACGGCCGAGCTTCGGGTGATAGCCGCGGGCGAGCACATCCGCGCGCACGGTATCGGCCCAGCGTCGCCATTCGTCGAGCGGCGCGTGATGGCCGAACGCGCGTGCGGAACGATATGCACTTTCGACGGCGGCCCACACCATCACCTTCGACGACGTGAACGGGTACCGGCCGCTGCGCACCTCCCAGATCCCTTCGTCCGGCTCTCGCCAGATCGTCGCGAGATGGTCGAGGAGCCGGCGCTCGAGCGTCCACGCATCGTCGTCGGGCGGCAGTCCGTGCCGGCGCGCCTGATACAGCGCGGCCAGCACCTCGCCGTAGACGTCCAGCTGCAGTTGTTCGGCCGCCGCGTTGCCGAAGCGCACCGGCCGCGCGCCTTCGTAACCGGCCAGGTGCGCGGCCGTCCATTCGTCCGCGCGCCGGCCGCCGTCGGCCGCGTACAGCACCTGCAATTGCGCGGGGTGATCGGCGATCGCGCGTACCAGCCAGTCCCGCCAGCGCGCGGCCTCCTCGCGGTAGCCGCAGCGCACCAGCGCGCGCAGCGTGAAGCTCGCGTCGCGCAGCCAGCAGAATCGGTAATCCCAGTTGCGCACGCCGCCGAATCGTTCGGGCAGCGAGCTCGTCGGCGCCGCGATGATGCCGCCGGTGCGCACGCTCGACAGCAGCTTCACGGTGATCAGCGCGCGCTCGATCGCGTCGCGATACGGGCCTTGCGCCGCATTGCACTTCGACCACACGCGCCAGAACGCCTGCGTGTCGCGCAGCGACGCGTACGCGTCGGGCACCGACGGCGGCCGGTCGAACGAACGCGCGTAGCTGATGCAGAAATCCGCGCGCTCCCCCGCCGCGATCCGGTGAGTGCCGACGAGCCGGTCGTCGCGCACGTCGAGGTGCACGTCGGCATCGAGCCACATCGCATCGCCGCCCGTCGTCATTCGCCAGCGCCGGCCGAGACGGCGGCACCACGGCAGCGCGTGGCCGTAGTCGAAGCGCACGCCGAGATCGACGTCGAACTCGACCGTGCCGCGCTCGCCGCGCACACTCCGAATCAGGCACGGGTCGGCCGCGGCCCAGCTCATCCAGTCGATCACGACGGCGCAGCCCGACGCGGTCTCGAACGTCGTCTCGAGCACTGCGGTGCCGGGCAGGTAGCGGCGCGTCGCGCGGGCGTCCGGGTCGCGCGGCGCGATACGGAAACGGCCGTTCTCGGGCGTGCCGACGAGTGCGGCGAAGCACGGCGGCGAGTCGAAGTCCGGCCAGCACAGCCAGTCGACGCTGCCGTCGAGCGCGACGAGCGCGGCGCTGCGGCCGTCGCCGATCAGCGCGTAGTCCTCGATCCGCATCGCGCTCACCGGTTCAGCTTGCGCGCGGCGACGAAACTCGCCGCGAGCACCGCGCAGATCGCGCCGAACGCGAGCGCGCGCGATGCGCCGAGCCCAGCCTCGGCGCCGGTGCGGCGGGCTTCCGAACTGAACGCGCCGCGTGTCGCATGATGGCCCGGCACGGGTTGCCACAGGTTCGATTCGCGCGGGCCGGCCGGCTCCGCGCGTTGCTGGCCGCGCACCGCCGTGTGTGCGAGATAGCGATCGAACAAGCCGGGCGCGAGCGCGTTCGCGACGATCGCGGCAAGCGACGACCAGCCGACCCAGCGCTCGCGGCACGGATGGCGCGCCGCCTGCACGATCGCGTCGGCCGCCACCTCCGGCGCATAGACGGGCGCAACGGGGCGTGGCGCGTGCGGCAGCGCGGAGGCGGCCCAGTCGAACTGCGGCGTGTCGATCGCAGGCAGTTGCACCATCGTCACGCGCACGCGGCTGCCCGCATGCAGCAGCTCGCAGCGCAGTGCGTCGGTGAAGCCGCGAATCGCATGTTTCGCGCCGCAGTACGGCGCCTGCAGCGGAATCGACCGGTACGCGAGCGCGGAGCCGACCTGCACGATCGTGCCGCGATTGCGCGCGGCCATCCGCGCCAGTGCCGCGCGTGTGCCGTACACACAGCCGAGATACGTGACCTCGGTCACGCGCGCGTAGTCTTCCGGCGCGATCTCGTCGAACGGAGCGAACACCGTCACCATCGCGTTGTTGACCCACACGTCGAGCGGGCCGAGTTCGTTCTCGATGCGCTCGGCGGCCGCATCGAGCGCGGCGGCGTCGCTGACGTCGACGGCAATCGGCAGTGCCTCGACACCATAGGCGCGCACTTCGCGTGCGGTGTCGTCCAGCGCGCGCTGATCGCGCGCGAGCAGCGCGACGTTCGCGCCGCGCCGCGCAAACGCATGGGCTGTCGCACGGCCGACGCCGGCGCTCGCACCCGTGATCGCGACGGTCTTCACGTCGGTTCCTCCGGTTTCCCTGACGGTGGGCGGTGGGCGGCACGCGGCGGGGACGCTCCCCGAGCGGCGTGCCGGAACACGATCGGCATAGCAAACGACGTGCCGCGCACCGTGATCCGGGCGCGCCATGGACGGTCGTCCAATTTACAAGCGGGCTGTAACGCGCAGCGCGCTGCATGAGCGCGCAGCAGTCGCGATGCATGCACTGCACGCGCACGGAAATTGCTGCGGCGCGAACGGCTGTCGTCACGCCGCCGAATCCGGCAAGGAGCCGTGTTGCCCGTCCTGACGCTCATGAAAGCGATGAAAGCGCGCCGTATCGTTCGCACTGCCGCGAGTGCGTGCGTCGTCGCCCCGCTGGCCGCGCGCGCGGCCAGCGAACCCGACGCACCGGGCGGGTCGCTGCCGCTCGCTTACGTTGTGCATGCGGCGGGCCCGGCCGCGCGGCCGGTCTTCGTGCTCGGCTGGGCGCTGCTCGCGCTGTGCACGTTCGTGTGCATCGCGATCGCGGTGCTGCTGCTGATCGCGACCTTTCGCCGCCGCGCGCGCGCGGGCGGCGGCCACGACAGCGGCCTCGCGATCGTGACGGTCGGCTCCGCGATCTCGGTCGTGCTGCTGTTCGGCGCGCTCGTCTACATGCTGCGCGTGCTCGGCACCGTGGCCTTGCCGCCACGGCCGCCCGCGCTCACGATCGTCGTGACCGCGCACGACTGGTGGTGGGCCGTCCGCTATCCCGACGACGCGGGCGGCACCGCGTTCGTCACCGCGAACGAGATCCACATTCCGGTCGGCGAACCCGTGGCGGTCGAACTGAAAAGCGCGGACGTGATCCACGCGTTCTGGGTGCCGCAACTGGCCGGCAAGACGCAGACGATTCCCGGCCAGACGAATCATCAGTGGCTGCAAGCCGACCGGCCGGGCGTATACCGCGGTCAGTGCTCACAGTACTGCGGCGCGCAGCACGCGCACATGGCGTTCGAGGTCGTGGCCGAGCCGCCGGATGCGTTTCGCGCGTGGCTCGCCGCGCAACGGCAGCCGCCGCCGGCGCCCGCGGCCGGCGCCGAGCAACGCGGGCGGCATGTGTTCTCGATGCGCTGCGCGGGTTGCCACACGGTGCGCGGCACCGACGCGACCGGCGACGCGGGCCCCGACCTGTCGCATCTGGGGTCGCGCCGGCTGCTCGCGGCCGGCACGCTCGACAACACGCCCGACAACCTGCGGCGCTGGATCGCGCATGCGCAGCAGATCAAGCCGCAGACGCTGATGCCGTCGTTCGCGCTCGCGCCGCGCGACGCCGACGATCTCGCCGCCTATCTCGCAACGCTGCACTGAACGGAGGATGACGATGGCCGTAGCCCGCGACATGCCCGCTCCGCTCGACCGCGTGCCCGACCTCGGCGAAGCACCGCCGGGCTCCGCGCACGAGCGCGAACTGGCCGCGCTGTGGGAATCGGAACCCGGCTGGCGCGGCTGGCTCGGCACGGTGGACCACAAGCGCATCGGGCTGCGCTACATCGTCACCGCGTTCGCATTTCTGCTGCTCGGCGGCGTCGAGGCGCTCGTGATGCGCATCCAGCTCGCGCGGCCGAATGCGACCGTGCTCACGCCCGCGCAGTACGACTCGCTGTTCACGATGCACGGCGTCACGATGATCTTCCTGTACGCGCTGCCGGTGCTGTCCGGCTTCGCGAACTACCTGTGGCCGCTGATGCTCGGCTCGCGCGACATGGCCTTCCCGAGGCTGAACGCGTTCTCGTACTGGGTATTCCTGTTCGCCGGCCTGTTCCTGTATGCGAGCTTTCCGCTCGGCGCGGTGCCGGACGGCGGCTGGTTCAACTACGTGCCGCTCACGTCGCTCGATTACAGCGCCGGCGCGAACATCGACATCTATGCGCTCGGCATGATCCTGCTCGGCATCTCGACGACCGGCGGCGCCGCGAACTTCGTCGTCACGCTGCTGCGCATGCGTGCTCACGGGATGTCGATCGACCGGCTGCCGATCATCGTCTGGGGCACGCTCACCGCATCGGTCGCGAACCTCGTCGCGGTGCCGTCCGTGAGCCTCGCGTTCCTGCTGCTGTGGCTCGACCGCAATGCCGGCACGCACTTCTTCGACGTCGCGAACGGCGGGCGGCCGCTGTTGTGGCAGCACCTGTTCTGGATGTTCGCGCATCCGTGGGTCTACGTCGTCGTGCTGCCCGCGATGGGCATCGTGTCGGACGCGCTGCCGACCTTCTGCCGGCGGCCGCTCGTCGCATACGAAGCCGTCGCGGTATCGACGGTGGCGACGATGCTGATCGGCTTCGAGGTGTGGGTCCATCACATGTTCGCGACCGGCATCGCGCCGCTCGCGCTCGCGTTCTTCGGCGCGGCGAGCATGCTGATCTCGATCCCGAGCGCGGTCGCGGTGTTCGCGTGGCTCGCGACGATCTGGACCGGGCGCCCGGTGTTCCGCACGCCGTTCCTGTATTTCGCGGGCTTCGTGCTGATGTTCGTGATCGGCGGCGTATCGGGCGTGATGACGGCCGCGGTGCCGCTCGACTGGCAGCTGACCGATACGTATTTCGTCGTCGCGCACCTGCATTACGTGCTGCTCGGCATCAACGTGTTCCCGGTGCTGGGCGGTGTCACGTACTGGTTCCCGAAATTCACCGGGCGCATGATGAACGAGCGCCTCGGCCGGCTGACGTTCTGGGTCGTGCTGGTCGGCTTCAACCTCGGTTTCTTCCCGATGCACGTGTCCGGGCTGCTCGGGATGCCGCGCCGCATCTACACGTATCCATCCGGGATGGGCTGGGACACGTCGAACCTGCTGACGACGATCGGCTCGTTCGTGTTCGGCATCGGCATCGTGATGTTCGTCGTCAACGCGCTCGTCAGCGCTCGGCGCGGCGCGCGCGCCGACGACAATCCGTGGGGCGGCGCCGGGCTCGAATGGTCGGTCGCGTCGCCGACGCCCGTCTACAATTTCGCGGTGCTGCCGCTGGTCGCGTCGCGGCACCCGCTGTGGGAAACGCGCGAGGACCCGATGCGCACCAGCATGCGCGTGGGCTATCGGCTCGCGGACGGCCGAGAGGCGCTCGCGGTCACGCCGCTCGCGGCGACGCCCAGCGCGATCCTGAAGATGCCCGAGGACAGCTGCGTGCCGTTCTTGCTCGCGCTGCTCGCCACCGCCGTGTTCGCCGCCATGCTGGCACGCTCGCCGACGCTCGTGTGCGCGGCCGTCGCCGGTTGCGCGATCGGGACCGCCGTGTGGCTGTGGCCGCGCCGCACGCTCGGGCAACGTGCGCATCTGCCGGCCCGCGATGCCACGCAGGCGCCGCCGGCCGCCGCCGGCCCGCATCCGGACGAGCCGCGCTCGGCGAGTACGCCGTCCGGCGCGCCGGCCGCATGCGTCGAACCGCTGCCGGTCGGCAGTTGCGGCAAGCGCGCGGGCGGCTGGTGGGGTGTCGTCACGCTGATCGTGACCGAGGCCGGGTTGTTCGGCTACCTGCTGTTCTGCTATTTCTATCTGCAGTCGCAAACGACCGCGCCATGGCCGCCCGAAGGAATGCCGAAGATCGGGCTCGCGGCCGGCAACACCGCCGTGCTGCTGTCGAGCAGCGTGTTCGTCTGGCTCGCCGAGCGTGCGGTAAAGACCGGGCGGCAGCGGCGCGCGGTGGCCGCGCTCGCCGTCGCGCTGCTGCTCGGCGTCGCGTTCGCGCTCGTTCAGCTGCACGAGTGGCACGACCATCCATACGGACCGACCGCGCACCTGTACGGCAGCCTGTACTTCACGATCACCGGCTTCCACCTCGCGCACGTGGCGGCCGGTCTCGTCATTCTCGCGTTGCTCGCCGGATGGACCGCCGCCGGCTTCTTCGGCCCCGAACGGCGCGTCGCGCTCACGGTCGGCGGACTCTACTGGCACTTCGTCGACGTCGTATGGCTGTTCATCTTCACCGCGCTGTACGTATCGCCGTACTGGCTCAGGAGTCCCGGATGATCTTCGCACGACGCTCGTGGACGACATGGCTCGCGATCGCGGCCGGCCTGGTCGGCGCGCCCGCGCTGTGGTTCGCGCAGATGATGGCCTCCGAGACGCTCGCGTCGACCGCGTGCTATCCGCTCGGCGTCGCGCAGGCCGCGCCGCGCTGGGCGCACGTGGGCGTGTGGCTCGCGCTGATCGCCGCCTGTGCGTTCGCGCTGGCGACGGCGTTCGCCGCGTGGGTCGTACGCACGTGGCAACGCGGGCATGACCCCAACGTGCAGGCCGCGACGCGCGACGACAGCACGCGCTTCCTCGCGCGCTGCGGGATGCTCGCCGCGCTCGGATTCGTGATCGGTCTCGTGTTCACCGGGATCGTCACTGCTTTCGTCGGACCGTGCAGCCCATGGCGTTGATCTCGTTCGCTTCGCGTGTTTCGTTCGCCGCGCACGTCGCCCGGCGCTGCCGCCGCGCGAGCGTCGCGTTCGCCGTGTGCGCCGCGCTGTGCGCATGCGACATGCAGCAGGACGACCGCGCGGCGTCTGCCGGCGATGCGGCCGATGCCGCGTCGGCGACCGAGGCGCCCGAGCCGGCGTCGGGCTGGCGTTTCGTGCGGATACGCGCTGCGTCGACCGATGCCGGCGCGTCGATGTCGGCCCGCGTGAACCGCGATCCTCGGCTCGCGCAGCGACATGACGCGGCCGCCGCGCCGGCTGCGGCTGCGGCTGCGGCTGCGTCGTCGGACGCCGGGCCGGCTTCATCGGCTTCGTCCCCGGCACCTGCGGCATCTGCTTCGTCCGTATCGGCGGCTTCCGCCGGCCGTCGCCCCGTCGTTGCCGCCGCGGCCGCGAGCGCCGATGCCGCGACGATCGCGCGCGGCCGCTATCTCGCGCTCGCCGGCGACTGCGCCGCGTGCCACGACGCAGCCGACCACACGCCGTATGCCGGCGGCCAGCCGGTGAATTCGCCGTTCGGACCGATCTATGCGCCGAACATCACGCCGGACAAGACACACGGGATCGGCAACGACACGCTGCGGCAGTTCGACGATGCGGTGCGGCGCGGAATCAGCGCCGACGGCAGCCGACTGTATCCGGCGATGCCCTACCCGTCGTTCGCGCGCCTGTCGGACGACGACGTGCGCGCGTTGTATGCGTACTTCATGCGTGGCGTAGCTCCGTCCGCGAACGCGGCAAAGCTCACGCAGCTCCCGTTTCCGTTCAACCAGCGCTGGGCGCTCGGACTATGGAGCCTCGCGTTCGGCAATCGCGAGCGCTTCGTGCCGCAACCGTCGCAATCGTCGGAATGGAATCGCGGCGCGTATCTCGTGCAGGGGCTCGGCCATTGCGGCGCCTGTCATACGCCGCGCGGCCCGGCCTACAACGAGCGCGGCTACGACGAACGCAGCCCCGCGTTCCTCACCGGCGGTGTCAACGATCACTGGTTCGCACCGAACCTGACCGGCGCGCAGGCGGACGGCCTCGGCCGCTGGACTACCGACGACCTCGTCGCGTTCCTGCGCAGCGGCCACGCGGCGCGCGGCGCGGTGTTCGGCGCGATGGCGCCGGTCGTCGCCGAAAGCACTGCACTGTTGACGGATTCGGATCGCCATGCGATCGCCGTGTACCTCAAGTCGTTGCCCGCGCAACCGACTGCGGCGGCGAATCCGCTCGGGATCGGCGTTCCGCGGCTCACTGCGGCGGGGCCGCGCCCCGAGGGCGGCCAGCAACCGCCGGGGGCCGGCGTCTATGCGGGATTCTGTGCGCGCTGCCACGGTGCCGCAGGCGCGGGCGTGCCCGATCGCGGGCCGCCGCTCGCGGGCAATTCGGCCGTGCTCGCGGCCGATCCGACCAGCGCGATCCGGATCGTCGTCGAAGGCGCGCGGCCGGCGCCCGGCACGCACGGGCCCGTGCAACGGATGCCCGCAATGCGCGGCACGCTGACGAGCGGCGAAATCGCCGCGGTGGTCAGTTATGTGCGCGGCGCGTGGGGCAATCGCGCCGCGCCGGTATCGGAGCAGGACGTGAGGCGGTTGCGGGCGGCGATCCATCGGTGAGCCGCCACGTCGTCGCCGCATGCCGGCGTCGCGTATCAGCGCGCCAGCACCGCGACCGCCTTGATTTCGACGATGTAACCGGGCGAGCCACCGAGCATGTGCGCGCCGACCGCCGTCCACGCCGGACGCGGATGCGCATGGAAATAGCGGTCGCGCACCTGCATGAACAACGGCAGGTCGCGCATGTCGGTATGAAAGCTCGTCAGGTCGACGACGTCGTCGAGCGATGCGCCGGCCGCCTCGAGCACGCGCTTGAGGTTCTCGAACGCCTGCACGATCTGCGCGTCGCGGTCTTCCACCAGTTGCATCGCCGCGTCGCGGCCGATCTGGCCGGACACGTACACGGTGTCGCCCACCTTGATCGCCGGCGCATAGCCGATTTTTTCGTACACGGCTTCCATGCCTGCCGGGATGATCGCTTCGCGATTGCGCATGAGTGTCTCCGTGGCCGCGCGTTGCGCGCCGGCCGGTTGTTGGATGGTCGTCGCGCGCACGTGATCCGACCGGTGCGCGCGCATGTCAGAAGCAGCAAGCGAATCGGCTGACGTGCCGCTCAGCCCGTATCGCCGCCCGCGACCGGCAGCACCGTGCCGGTGATGTAGCTCGCCTCGTCCGACGCAAGGAACAGGATCGGCGCAATCTGTTCGTCGAGCGTGCCGTAACGCTTGAAGAACGTCGAATCGGTCACCTGCCGTACCGCTTCGGCCATCCACGCCTGTTCCTGCGCTGTGTCGCCGGCCGCATTGCGCGGCACGCGGCGCGGCGGCGCCGTGGTGCCGCCCGGTGCGGTCGCGACCACGCGGATGCCGTGCTCCGCGTATTCCATCGCGAGCGCGGCCGTCAGCGCATTGACGCCGCCTTTGGCGGCCGAATACGGCACGCGACGAATGCCGCGCGTCGCGTTCGACGACACGTTGACGATCGTGCCGCCCCCGCCCGCCAGCAGATGCGGCAGCACCGCGTGGCAGCTGTAGAGCGTCGGCATCAGCGAGCGGCGGATTTCCGCGTCGATCTGCTCGGGTTCGAACTCGGCGAACGGCCGCATCCGGATCGCGCCGCCGACGCCGTTGATCAGCACGTCGATCCGGCCGAACGTCGCGACCGCGCACGCCATCGCCGCGCGTGCGCCGTCGTAGGTTTCGAGATCCGCGACGAAGCCGGCCGTGTTGCCGCCCGGCGCCTCGGCCGCGACCTCCGCGACGAAGTCCGCGCGATCGACGAACAGCACACGGCCGCCCTCCGCCGCCGCGCGCAGCGCGACGCCGCGGCCGATGCCCTGTGCCGCGCCGGTGACGACCACGACCTTTCCGGAGAATCGTTGCATGATCATGCCGCCTTCGCCGTGACGTTCGGGGTGAACTTCTCGTAGTGGAAGCTGTTGGGCTTCACGCCTGCGTCGTCGAAATACTGGCGCACCGCGTCGACCATCGGCGGCGGCCCGCACAGGTAGACGTCCACGTCGCCGTCGTTGAGCGCATCGGCCGGAATATGCTGCGTGACCCAGCCCTTGCGCGGATGGCTCGATGCCGCATCGGCGACGACGGTCGCGAAGCTGAAGTTCGGCAGCTTCGCCGCATACGCTTCGATCGCGTCGACCAGCACCAGGTCGAGATCGCGCGTCACGCCGTAGATCAGGTGCACCTTCTGCTGCGAGCCGCTGCGCGCGAGCACTTCCAGCATCGACAGGAATGGCGCGAGACCCGTGCCGCCCGCGAAGAACAGCAGCGGCCGTGCGACGTCGCGCAGGTAGAAGCTGCCGAGCGGCCCGTTCAGTTCGAGCGTGTCGCCGGGCTTCGCGGATTCGAGCCACGTGCTCATCACGCCGCCGGGAATCTTCTTGATCAGGAATCCGACCTTCGTGTCGCCCGGCGCGGACGAGAACGAATACGACCGGTGCTGGCCGCTGCCCGGCACGCCGATGTTCACGTACTGGCCGGGCAGGAAGGCCGGCGCGGCCGCATCGACGTCCAGTTCGAGCACGATCGCCGCATCGTTGTGCGGCTCGACCTTCGTCACGGTCGCGGCAAACGCGCTGTGGCCGGTCTTGCATGCGACGGACGACGTCGGCACCGCGATCACGCAATCGCTTTGCGGCACCATCTGGCACGTCAGCACGAGGCCGCCGTCCTTCTCGTCCTCGGTGAGCGCGTCGTCGATGTAATCGTCGCCGAGGTCGTAGCTGCCGCTTTCCGCGCGGCACTTGCAGGTGCCGCACACGCCGTCGGAACAGTCCATCGGCAGGTTGATCTTCGCGCGGAACGCGGCGTCGAGCACCTTCTCGCCGGCCTTGCAGTCGATGAAGCGGGTGACCCCGTCCTCGAAGTTCAGTGCAATCTTGTAGGTGGACATGACATCGTCTCCCTGTGTTACGTATCGAATCGATCGGGGCGTCAGACGTGGTACACGTCGAGCACCTGCCGGATATAGTCGTTCTTCAGCACGATCTTCTTGTTCGAGATCAGCAGCGCGTCGCCCACCTGGCGCAGCGTGACGAACATCGTCCCGAAGAAGTGATCGGTCACGCGGTAGCGGTGGTTCAGCGTGTGGAAGTTGTAGCGCACGTCCACCTCGCCGTCGCGCTCGGCCAGCACCTCGACGTTCGTCACGTTGTGGCTGGTACGCGGCTCGGGCGTCGACGCGCCGCTGCGCTCGGTCTTGATCCGGAACACGCGATCCTCGAGGCCGCCGCGATCCGCGTAGTACATCAGCGAGATCTGGCTGTGCGGATCGTCGGTCGGCCGGTCGTCGTCGTCCCACGCGGGCATCCAGTACGTGACGTCTTCCGTGTAGCAGGTCAGCCACGCGTCCCACTCGCGGTCGTCGAGCAGGCGCGCTTCGCGATACAGCGCCGCGCAGATGGTCCGGTAATCGATGTTCATGCCTCTACCTCCCCACGTTCCTTCTTCAGTGCATCGCGCATCACGTGCACCCAGTATTCGTGCTGGCACACGAACAGCCCTTCGTCCTCGCTGCGCTCGCCCGACATGCGCGGGTTCAGTCCCATTTTTTTCGCGTTCTCGTCCGGCCCGTCGATCCAAAGCGGCGCGCCGCGCGACAGGTCGTTCCACATCGCCGTGATGCCCGCATAGCCGGCCTGGCACGCGCGGAACTCCTCGAGGTCGTCGGCGGTGCCCATGCCGGTCACGTTGAAGAAATCCTCGTACTGGCGAATGCGCGTCGCGCGGTCGGCCGCGCTCTCGCCCTTCGGCGCGAAACAGAAGATGCTGACTTCGGTCCTGTCGACGCCGAGCGGACGCACGACGCGGATCTGCGTGCTGAACTGGTCCATCAGGAACACGTTCGGATACACGCAGAGATTGCGCGTCTGGTTCACGATGAAGTCGGCCTGCACGTCGCCGACGCGCGCCTTGATCTCGTCGCGGTGCTGGTACACCGGCCGCACCTCGGGGTTCATCGTCTTGGTCCACAGCAGGATGTGCCCGTGGTCGAAGCCGTACACGCCGGCGACCGACTTGCTCCAGCTGTTCGCATCGACGGCCTTGGTGCCGTCTTCCTTGCGGCGGCCCATCGTCGCCGCGTAGTTCCAGTGCACGGTGCTCACGTGATAGCCGTCGCAGCCGTTCTCCATCTGCATCTTCCAGTTGCCTTCGTAGATGTACGAGGAGTTGCCGCGCAGCACTTCGAGGCCGTTCGGCGCCTGGTCGACGATCTGGTCGATGATCACGCGCGCCTCGCCGAGATACTCGTCGAGCGGCAGCACGTCGTCGCTGAGGCTGCCGAACAGGAAGCCGCGATAGTTCTCGAAGCGCGCGACCTTCTTCAGGTCGTGCGAGCCGTGCGTGTTGAACTGCACCGGATACTCGGTCGTCTTCTCGTCCTTCACCTTCAGCAGCTTGCCGGTGTTCGAGAAGGTCCAGCCGTGGAACGGGCACGTGAAACTGCCCTTGTTGCCGTGCTTGCGGCGGCACAGCATCGCGCCCTTGTGCGCGCAGGCATTGATCACCGCGTGCAGCTCGCCGGCCTTGTCGCGCGTGATGACGATCGGCTGGCGGCCGATCCACGTCGTGTAGTAATCGTTGTTGTTCGGGATCTGGCTTTCATGTGCGAGATATACCCAGTTGCGCTCGAAGATGTGCTTCATCTCGAGCTCGAAGAGCGCCTCGTTGGTGAAGATGTCGCGGCGGCAGCGGAAGACGCCGGCCTCCTTGTCGTCCTGCACGGCGGTGGCGAGCAGGTGGTCCAGTTCGGTGGTGTGGTCGATCGTGGCGGACATGTTGGTTCCTCCAGTGCGCGTGCCGGCTCCTGCAAGCACGCTCGCATCGGTATCGATTGAATCTCGCGGGTAGCCGGCCGGCGGCGCTGACCGCGCCGCCGTGCCGTCGGGCGGTTATGCCGTGGCGGAAGCGCGCAGGCGTTCGACGATCTGGTTGTCCTTGCCCTCGACGCGCGGCGTCAGGACGAAGTTGAACTCGATGTCCTGGTATGCGTCCGCCTTCAGCCCGAGCGCGGCGCCGCCGGTCTTGCGGGTGACGGGCGGAATCAGCTCTTCGCGCGTCGCATACGCGAAGTCGTCCCAGATCAGCGGGTCGCCGTCGATGTTGAACTGCGTCGTGAGCTTGCGGTGGCCGTCGCTGGTCACGAAGAAGTGCACGTGCGCCGGGCGGTTGCCGTGGCGGCCGAGGCGGTCGAGCAGTTGCTGCGTCGCGCCCTGCGGCGGGCAGCCGTAGCCGACCGGCATCAGCGTGCGGAATTCGTACTTGCCGTCCGCGCCCGTCCTCACCGCGCCGCGCAGGTTGAAGTCGCTCTGCGTGCCGGTCGGGTCGAAGTGCGAGTAGAAGCCGTGCGAGTTCGCGTGCCAGCATTCGACCAGCGCGCCGGCAACCGGCTTGCCGTCGAGGCCGGTGACCGTGCCATGGATCACGAGCGGGCCAGCTCCTTCATCCGCATCGACGTCGATCTTCGCGACGCCGTCGCGAACCGGCGCGCCGCCGACATACAGCGGGCCTTCGATCGTGCGCGGCGTGCCGCCGTCGAGGCCGAGCACCTCGTCCTCGGCGTCCATCCGGATGTCGAGATACTTCTCGAGGCCGAGGCCGGCCGCGAGCAGCGCCGCCTCGCCGTCCTGGCCGAGCTTGTTCAGGTAGTTCACGCCGGCCCACACTTCGTCGGGCGTGATGTCGAGGTCGTCGATCGCCTTGAACAGGTCGCCGAGCAGCCGCAGCACGACCTGCTGCGTGCGCGCGTTGCCGCCATTGCCGCCCGCGTTCGACGCGGCCTTCAGCAGATCCTGCACTTCCTTGGTTTCGAATACTTTGACGCTCATGATGGTGTCTCCACGTGTATTTTGGGGAAAGGTGACCCGGTGCCCGCCGTTGCAGCAGCGGCGGCTCCGTGGCTCAAACGTCGCCGTCGTGTATCGACGACGGGTGGCGACACAACGGCGTCACCGAAATCTTCATGTACGGGAACAGCGGCAAGCCGGTCAGGATCTCGTGCAGCTCGGCGTTGCCGGACACGTCGAACACGCTGTAGTTCGCGTATTCGCCGGCGATGCGCCAGATGTGGCGCCACTTGCCGCTGTGCTGCAGCGCCTGCGAATACGCCTTTTCGCGGGTCTTGATCTCGTCGGTCACGCCGGCCGGCATGTCGGCCGGCAGGTTGACGTCCATGCGTACGTGGAAAAGCATCGTGATGTCCTGTGCGTGATCGTGTTATTGCGGGTTATTGCGCGCTGTCGCGGGTCAGCGGGTCAGCGCGACACTTTCGTCAGCCCGTCGCGGGTGAAGCGTGCGACCTTCGCTTCGTCGAGTTCGATGCCGAGGCCCGGTCCGCTCGGCACGGTCAGTTCGAAATCGCTGTAGTCGAGCGGGGTCGCGAGAATCTCTTCGGTAA
This sequence comes from Burkholderia territorii, assembly GCF_001718335.1. Taxonomy (NCBI): domain Bacteria; kingdom Pseudomonadati; phylum Pseudomonadota; class Betaproteobacteria; order Burkholderiales; family Burkholderiaceae; genus Burkholderia; species Burkholderia territorii. The sequence goes on along the minus strand of NZ_CP013367.1, from coordinate 239,262 downwards.
TCAGTAGCGGTCCGAACAGTTCGGTGCCCCACTGCAGATTCGCGAAGCTCGCGAACAGATGCGCGGACGCAACCGTGCTGAACGCGCCTTCGAGCATCGTACCGCCGTACAGCTCGATGCCGGCCGCATCCGCGATCGCCGCGACGCGCTGCGCGGCGAACAGGCCGCCGCTCTGCTCGATCTTGATCGCGAACACGTCCGCGCCGTGATGCTTCGCGATCTCGAACGCGCTGTCCGGGCCTTGCAGGATTTCGTCGGCCATCAGCGCAACCGGAAAGCGGCGCATCAGGCGCGCGAGCGCCGCGGCCGACGCGACCGGCTGCTCGACGAGTTCGCAGCCGGCATCGGCGAGCGCCGGAATCGCGCGCGCGGCCTGCGTTTCGCTCCACGCCATGTTCACGTCGACGCGCACCGAGGCGCGCTCGCCGACCGCCCGCTTGATCTCGGCCACGTGCCGGATGTCCGCGTCGAGCGCCTTCGCGCCGATCTTCAGCTTGAACACGTTGTGGCGGCGCAGCTCCAGCATGCGCTCCGCTTCGGCGATGTCGGTCGCCGTGTTGCCCGAGGCGAGCGTCCATGCGACCGGCAGGCGATCGCGCCTGCGCCCGCCGAGCAGCTCGCTGACCGGCACGCCGATGCGCTTGCCGTGCGCATCGAGCAGCGCGGTTTCAAGCGCGCTCTTCGCGAAGTGATTGACCTTCGCGAGCTTGCCGAGGAACGCCATCAGCGCCTGGATGCGCGTCGCATCCTTGCCGATGACGGCCGGTGCGAGGTAAGCGTCGATCGCGAGCTTCATCGCTTCCGGGCTTTCCGGGCCATAGGCCATCCCGGCGATCGTGGTGCCTTCGCCCGTGCCCGTCACGCCGTCGCTGCAGGTCACCTTCACCAGCATCAGCGTCTGGCCGTGCATCGTGGCGACCGACAGCTTGTGCGGACGGATCGTCGGCAGGTCGACGAGGCGGGTTTCAATGCGTTCGATGGTGACTGGGGACATGGGGCACGCTGCGTGTGGGGAGTTCATGGAACGGATTTATACGCGGCGCGGAAATGGACCGTCCAATACTTTTGGTCTCGCTTTTTCATACCTGACAGGTATTGAAATCGGCTGTAGATAGCGAAATATTGCAGTGCGCCATACCAATTTTGTCTGGTTTGCACCGCCGGAAGGCTTGATGGGAGGCGCGGGACGGGTTTCGGCGCGCCGCATCGCGAACGGGGAGCGACGGGCCGGCCGGCGGTTGGCGACGTCGGCGGAAATCGACGTCCGGGCCGGGTGGATCAGGGTTTTCCTGATGGGCAGGCGGTGTGGCCGGCCGCCCATCTTCCGCGCGAACGCGCCACGATCCGGCCACGTCCCCGCGGCCCGGTCAGTGCGGCGGCGAAAGACGCCTGAAGCGCTTCCACAGCGTCTGCAACGTCCGATGATCGGCAGCCACGCGGGCGTTCAGAAAGCCGCGCGCAAAGGCCGCGCCCGGCGCGGCGGCGGGCGACGTGCGAGGCAGCGCCTTCAGAAGCCGGTCCGCGACGACGGCATCGTTGCGCCAGCCTAGATCGTCCTGAAGCGCGGTCAGCGCGCCGACGTATGACTTGACGGCCCGTTTGGAACAGAGTGACGCGAAGAATTCGGTCGCGTATCGGACTTTCTTCGCGGCGATGCGGGCACGGTGACGACGGTGATCGTCGAGATCGGCCAGGCCCTTGCCGCGTTTGATCAGCTTGCGGTGCCGCCGACGCAGCACATCGACGGCAAACTCCGTCGCCGGCCGATCGATCGCCTCGCGCTGCGCGTCGGACATCCCGTCTCGCCAGCCTCGTCGGCTCACCCACGACGCGAGTTGCAACGCGAGCCGCGTGTAGCGGACCGACTCGACCGCCTCGGCCGCGCGCTGCCGGTTCCTGACCGCGATCTGCTCGCACGCGTCGCGGGCCGCACGAACGTCGTCGGGATGGCCGTTCGCGCCGGCCTGTTCGAGCGTGGATCCCGCAAGCACCTCCCAGTCCCGCGCGGTGCCCAATTCGGACGCGATCCAGCGCAGTTCGTCGTCAAGGCCCGGAATCGCGGGAATCACCTTCTCGAACAGGTCGAGGGCGGAACGCAAGCGCCGCAGCCCGACGCGCATCTGATGGACGCATGACGGATCGTGCCCCGACGCGACGCCTCGTTCGTTCGCATTGATCTGGTCCAGACAGTTGCTCGCGATGCGGCGAAATGCGTCTTCGATCGAATCGCGCTTCTTCAGTCGCACCGGTCGCGCCTTGACTGCCGGTCGGTGCTCGCCGACGAGCAGCCCGTAGCCGAGATCGGCCTTGCTGTCGCGATCGATCCGCAACGGCACGACGTCGAGCAATGCCCGCGCGACGCCGTACAGGCTTTCCGGCTCACCGTGCTTCAGCTCCAGTTCGACGGCGGCGATCGGGACCGAGCCCGGCTCCGCGTCGACGGTGCCCTTGTCGAGCGCGACCTCGAGTTCATCGCCGGACGGCAAGCGCAGCGGAACCACCGAGCGCCTGATCCGCGTGACGAATACGGGCTTGAGCTGGCTGGCCGTGGCCGCATCGCGCACGAGCCTGCCGCAGTCGCTGTCCTCGGGGATGCACGCCTGCAGCGGCTCGAGATCGGGAACGTCGCCATCGACCGGCATTTCGAACTCGTCCCTGTCGAACAGCCCGGCCTGCGCCGCTCCTTCCAGCTTCAACGTCTGAATCCTGCCGTCGCCGCTCGCGCGCACCCGCAGCGACGCGCCGCACCGGTGAAAGGCCAGCGCGGGCGTATCGAAGTAGGTGCTCGTCAGCTGTTGCGACGTGCCGGCGCGCCCGGCTTGCGCGAGCAACGGCGCGTGACGCAGCCTGTCGAGGTCCTTTGCGGAGATCCGCAGTTTCAACTCGCGTTCCATACCGCCTCCGAAGTGCGTATCCATCGTGCTGGCTACGCCGGATCGGCCGGGCTGCCGGCCATGCGCGCGACGGGAACGGCCATCGCGAAGGATCCGGTCGCGCACGTCGGCGCCGTTCCGGGCGAACGGCAACATGGCCGCGCGGCCACGTCATGGACGAACCGGCACGAACGCGCAAGGCGGCGCATGTCGCGTGCCTGCGCGCCGGACGGCATCGGTCACGGGTTGAAGGCGTCGAGGCGATCGGTCACGGTTTGAAGGCGCCGACGTGTCGCATCAAGGAGTCGGCGACCTTGCGGCAGCCGCGCGGCCGACAGCGACGGCGGACTACGCCACCGCCCGTCGCTCATGCAGCCGCAACGCGGCCCATGCGATGCCGGCGGAGACGATCCCGACCACCCCGCCGAACGTGCCGATCCACGGCAGGCCGAAATCCCCGGCGATATGGTTGCCGAGCAGCGCGCCGGCACCGATGCCGACGTTGTACAGCCCGGAAAAGATCGACACCGCGAGATCGGTCGCCTCGGGCGCGAGCTTCAGCACCCAGGCCTGCATCGCGAGCCCGAAGCAGACGATCGCGCCGCCCCACACCAGCGTGTGCACCGACAGCGTGACGATATTCAGCGCGCTCGGGAACAGGATCAGCAGACACGCCGACAGCGCGATGATCGATGCGAGCAGGAAATCGGCCGGCCGCTCCGGAAATACGCGGTTGAAACAGATGGCGGCCGGCAAGCCGGCGACGCCGAACAGGATCAGCACGTAGGTAATCCGGCTGCTGCTCGCATGATTGACGCTCTGCACGAACGGCTCGATGTACGTGTACGACGTGAAATGCGCGGACACGACCAGCACGGTGATCGCGTACAACGACACCAGCGCCGGCTTCCTGAGAAACATGCCGATGCTGGACAGCGATCCGGCGCCCTGGCTGGGCAACGCCGGCAGCGTCACGCGCAGCATCAGCAGCGCGACGGCCGCCGCGCCGCCGATCACGAGGAACGTCACGCGCCAGCCGAGCGCCTCGCCGATCACGCGCCCGAGCGGAATGCCGGCGACCATCGCGATCGCCGAGCCCATCGCGAGCAGGCTCAACGCGCGGCTTTTGCGGTCGCTTGGCGCAAGGCGCACGGCCAGCGGAACGGAAATCGACCAGAACACCGCATGCGCGCACGCGATGCCGAGCCGGCCGATCATCAGCACCGTGAAATTCCACGCGACGCCGGTGACGACGTGGCTGCCGATGAACACCAGCAGCGCGCCGCTCAGCAGCTTGCGGCGCTCGACGTGGCGCGTGACGAACGTGAGCGGCAGCGACACGACGGCAACGGCCCACGCATAGATCGTCAGCATCAGGCCGACGTCGGTCGGCTGCATCCGCAGGCTGTCGCCGATCGCGCTCAACAGCGCGACGGGCACGAATTCGGTGGTGTTGAAGATGAAGGCAGTGAGTGCCAGGGCCACGACGCCCCACCACGACTGTTCGGAACTGACGGCGTCCGGAGTTGCCATACGGGAATTCGACGAGGGTTGGAGGCGCGTGCGGCGCGGGCAGCCTGCCCGGCGCATCGGCGCCCGGCACATCGGCGCGATTGTACCAGCGGCAAATGACACGCCGGTGCCGGCCGCGGCGCCGGGATATGGCGATGACACGGCCGTGCGCCGATAATGCGTCGAAGGACTTTTCGCGGACGATTCGCCCGAACCTCATCGGGCCAGGAGATTCACATGCGCATTGAAACGTCGTTTCTGTTCGATCTCGACGGCACGCTTGTCGACAGCGTCTACCAGCACGTGCTCGCATGGAAGGAAGCGCTCGATGCCGAGGGCATCGAGCTGTCGGTGTGGCGCATCCACCGCAAGATCGGGATGAGCGGCGGCCTGTTCCTGAACCAGCTGCTGCGCGAGACGGCCGGCGACATCGATGCCGAGCGCGTCGAGCGGCTCGCGCGACTGCACGCCGCCGCTTACCAGCGGCTGCGCGCGCAGGTCCGGCCGCTGCCCGGCGCGCGCGAGCTGCTGGCCGCGCTGTCGAACGCGGGCATCCGCTGGGCGATCGCGACCAGCGGGCGGATGGAAACCGCGGCGATCAACCTGGAAGCGCTCGGCGTCGATCCGGCGAAGCAGGTGGTCGTCACGCGCGACCAGGTCAAGTATGCGAAGCCGGACCCCGATCTGTTCGTCACGGCCGCCGCGAAGCTGAACGTGCCGATCGAGCACACGGTGGTGGTCGGCGACAGCATCTGGGACATGCTCGCCGCGAGCCGCTGCCGCGCGCTGGGCGTCGGCTTGCTGTCGGGCGGCTACGGCAGCGACGAGCTGGAACGCGCGGGCGCGCTGCGCGTGTACGACGATCCGGCGGACCTTTTGTGGCACCTCGACGAGATCGCGGCGCGGCCGTGATGCGCGACGGCGCTACACGGTCCGCCTGACGAGCATCGCGCGGATCTCCGAGATCGCCTTGGTCGGATTGAGCCCTTTCGGGCACACGTCCGTGCAGTTCATGATCGTGCGGCAGCGGAACAGCCGATACGGGTCCTCGAGATCGTCGAGCCGCTGGGCCGTCGCGAGATCGCGCGAATCGGCGATGAACCGGTACGCCTGCAGCAGGCCGGCGGGCCCGACGAACTTGTCCGGGTTCCACCAGTAGCTCGGGCACGACGTCGAGCAACACGCGCACAGGATGCATTCGTACAGCCCGTCGAGCTGATCGCGCTCCTCGGGCGACTGCAGCCGTTCGCGCTCCGGCGGCATCGTATCGTTGATCAGGTACGGGCGGATCGAATGGTACTGGTTGAAGAAATCCGTCATGTCGACGATCAGGTCGCGCACCACGGGCAATCCCGGCAGCGGTCGCAGCACGATTTCGCGCGGTAGCGTCTTCATGTTGGTCAGGCACGCCAGGCCGTTCTTGCCGTTGATGTTCATCGCGTCCGAGCCGCAGATGCCCTCGCGGCACGAGCGTCGATACGACAGCGTCTCGTCCTCGCGCTTCACGCGGCCGAGCACGTCGAGCAGCATCCGGTCGTCGGGCGCCACGTCGATGTCGTAACGCTGCATGTACGGCGCGGTGTCGCGGTCGGGATCGTAGCGGTAGATCTGAAGGGTGCGCGGATCGTTCATGGGTCCTCCCGGCGCGGCGCCGGCGTGCGTTCAGGCAATGCGCGAGCCGCGCGCAAGCGCCATGCCGGCCGGCCCGCGCGCGGTCGACCCGCGCGCCGCCGCGTCAATCGTCGTCGACGCGCTTGTCGACCAGATAGCGTCCGCGCTCGACGCCCGCGCGTAGCGCCTCGTCCTCGGTCAGCCATTCGGGGCCGACCGGCTCCGGCACATACAACTCGATGCGCGCGCCATCCACGTACACCTGCACTTCGTCGGCCCATGCGCCGCGTTCGTTGCGCCGCGCCCATACGCGGATCTCGTGGCCGCGATACGGGTCGCGGACCTGTGCGTCCTGTTGATGTTGCATCCTGGCCCCCTGTGCTTATCTGCGATGGCGATGCAAAAAATGCGCGCCGCATGATCGCCGCGCGCGCCGTCGGCCCTGCGCGCACGAGGCGTGCCCGCTATCCGGGAATCCGGCACGCACCTTGCATCCTCCTTGCGCATCGAACGCTCCGGAACACCGGACAAAAAAAGGAGGCCACGATGATCGGCCATGTCGAACTCCTCGGACGCCTGCTGCTCGCCGCCCTGCTCGGCAGCGTGATCGGGCTCGAACGCGAACGGCTCAACTGGGCCGCCGGCCTGCGCACGCACATGCTGGTGTGCGTCGGCTCGGCGCTCGTGATGCTCGTCTCCACCTTCGGCTTCGAAGACGTACGCGGACAGAACGGCGTCGTGCTCGATCCGTCGCGGGTCGCCGCACAGGTGGTGTCGGGCATCGGCTTTCTCGGCGCCGGCTCGATCCTGCTGCGCGGCGAGGTCGTGCGCGGGCTGACGACGGCCGCGAGCCTGTGGGCGGTGGCCGGCGTCGGTCTCGCGGCGGGCGGCGGCATGTACGTCGCGTCGATCGGCGCGACGGCGATCGTGCTCGCGATCCTCGCGGGCGTGAAGCCGATCGAGCGCCGCTTCATCGCGCAGCGCCAACAGCGCACGCTGCGGCTGGTCGTCGAGCGCGGCGGCCTCACGCTCGGCACGCTGCACGACACGCTCGGCACCGGCCGCGTGCGCGTGAAACGGTTCATCGTCCAGCAGTCCGACGACGATCCGGACACCGACGACATCTCGGTGTCGTTCTCCCGCACGAGCGGCGCGGAATTTGCGGCGATCTGCGAGGCGCTGCAGGGCATCGCCGGCGTGCGAACCTGCAGGCCCGACACCTCGTCAAGGAGTTTCGTGTGACCCAGACCGAATTGCTCTCCTACCTCGTGACGAGCCAGCTGACCGCACGCATGCGCGGCGGTACATGGCTCACTACCGGCCAGGTGGTCGGCGCGCTGCGCGCATGGCTCGCGTGCCATCACGTCGAATGCGGCTGGCTCGACCGGATCCGGATCGCGGCCGCGTCCACCACGATCGCGCAAGGCATCTACGAGATCGCGGCCGCGTACGGCGATCCCGACAGCGGCGAACGCATCCGGATCGACGCCGATTCGCCGGAACTGCGGGCGCTGCGCGCGCGTTGCGACGCGCTGCTGCAACGCATCGACGGCGAGCCGGGGGGCGATGCCCGATGATCGTGCCGGACCGCATGCCGCGCGCCGCATTCGCGACGGCGGGCCCCGACGGCGCATTGGCCGATCCCTCGCACACGAACGAGCCGGCAAGACACGGGCTGCTCGAATGCGGGCGCAACTGCGACACGATCCGCGATGCGGACCGCTTCGCGATGCTGGTGGACGGCGACGCATATTTCGCGACGCTGCGCGCCGCACTGCGGCGCGCGCGCCACACCGTGTTCATCGTCGGATGGGACGTCGACAGCCAGATGCGGCTGTCGCCTGCCGGCGCCGACGACGGCCTGCCCGACACGCTCGCCGCCTTCCTCCACGCGCTCGCGACCGCGCGGCACAACCTGCGCATCTACGTGCTCGCGTGGGACTTCGCGATGATCTACGCGCTGGAGCGCGACTGGCCGCCCGTCTATCGGGCCGCGTGGCGCGCGCATCGCGGCATTCGCTTTCGCCTCGACGACACGCATCCGCGCGGCGCGTCGCATCACCAGAAGCTCGTGGTGATCGACGACCGTCTCGCGTTCGTCGGCGGGCTCGACCTGACGCGCGCACGCTGGGACACGCCCGCGCACGCGGCCGACGATCCGCGCCGCCGCAACGCACAGGGGATGCCGTACGCGCCGTTTCACGACGTGCAGGCGATGTTCGACGGCGACGCGGCCGCCGCGATCGGCGAGCAGGCACGCTCGCGCTGGTTCAACGCGTGCGGACGCCGGATCGCGATCCGCGCGCGGCGGCATCTCGAGCGTGACGAGGACGTCGACCCGTGGCCGCCCGACGCGCGCGTCGACCTGCGCGACGTGCGGCTCGGCATTGCGTACACGGCGCCGCGTCACCGCGACCGCGAGCCGGTGCGTCAGGTGCGCGCGCTCGTCGAGGACGCGATCCGCGCCGCGCGGCGCCACCTGTACATCGAAAACCAGTATCTCACCGCGACGGTGGTGCGCGAGACACTGTCCGCGCGGCTGGCCGACGTCGACGGGCCGGACGTGACGGTCGTCGCGCCGCGCGTGCAGAGCGGCTGGCTGCAGGAAGCGACGATGGGCGTGCTGCGCGCGCGGCTGCACGCCACGCTCAAGTCCGCCGACCGCTTCGACCGCTACCGGCTGCTGTATCCGCACGTCGACGGCCTCGGCGATGCGTGCGTGAACGTGCACAGCAAGATCCAGATCGTCGACGACGAATGCATCGTGATCGGCAGCGCGAACCTGAACAACCGGTCGATGGTGCTCGACACCGAATGCTGCATCGCGCTCGTCGCGGCCGGCGAGCCACGCATCCGTGCCGCGATCGCGGGGATGCGCGACCGCCTGCTGGCCGAACATCTCGGCACGACGCCGGAGGCCGTCGCCGCCGCGCTCGCGCAAGCCGGACGGCCCAACGCCGCGCTCGACCGGTTGCGCGCGAAACCGGGCCGCACGTTGCGCACGCTCGACCCGGTCGTGACGCCGCAACTCGACGCGCTGGTGCCGGTCAGCGCACGGCTCGACCCCGAGCAGCCGATCGAGCCGGACCGGTTCGTCCGCGAATTCGTGCCGCACGAACAGCACCGCTCGCTGACCGCGCGCTTCTTCGTGCTCGGCGCGGCCGTGCTGCTGATCGCGGCACTCGCGCTCGCGTGGCGCTTCTCGCCGCTCGGCAAGGCGCTGAACGTCGCGTCGCTCGCGCAAGCGGCCACCCACGCCGCGCAACTGCCGGGCGCACCCGCGCTGCTGCTGGCCGGTTACGTGGTCGCGGCAACGCTGTCGGTGCCGATCACGCTGCTGATCACCGTCACGGGCCTCGTGTTCGGCGCGTGGCCGGGTTTCGCGTATGCGTCCGCCGGCACGATGGTGGCCGCCGCCGCGACCTACGGAATCGGCCGCTGGCTCGGCCGCGACGCGGTGCGCCGGCTCGCCGGCGCGCGCGCGAACCGGCTCAGCGAGCACATCGGCCGGCGCGGCGTGATCGCGATGGCCGTGCTGCGCCTGCTGCCGGTCGCGCCGTTCACCATCGTGAACCTCGTTGCCGGCGCATCGCACATCGGCCTGCGCGACTTCCTGGTCGGCACCGCGATCGGCATGCTGCCCGGCGTCGTGCTGACCGTCACGTTCGCGCACCAGCTGACCGCCGCATTCAGCCATCCCGGGCCCCGCGCGTTCGCGTGGCTCGCGGCGATCGGCGTCGTATTGGTCGGGGTGTCGGTGCTGCTCGTCAGGGTGCTGCGACGATGGCGCTGAGCCGGCAGCCGGCCCCGCCGCCGGACATCGTCGCGTCGGACGGCCCGCCCGCCGCCGCGCCGGGCGGGCGCGACCTGCGGATCGCGACGTACAACATCCGCGGCGGCTACGGCGCATGGCCCGCGCGCGCGGCCGACCGGATCGCGGCGGTCATCCACGAGCTCGACGCGGACGTGGTCGCGCTGCAGGAGGTGCCGCTCGGCGGAACGCGTGCGCCCGACGTGCTCGCGCACCTGCGCGACGCGACCGGCATGCACGCGGTGGCCGGGCCGACCATCGACACGCCGGAGCGCCGCTACGGCAATGCCGTGCTGTCGCGCTGCCCGATCCGCGCGGCACGCACGCTCGACCTGTCGTTCCATCAGCGCGAACCGCGCGGCGCGCTCGACGCGGACATCGACTGCGGCGCGGGCACGCTGCGCGTGGTCGCGACCCATCTCGGGCTGTCGGCAAACGAGCGCAGCGCGCAGGTCCAGCGGCTGCTGGCCGCGTTCGACACCGGCACGATGCCGGTGATCCTGATGGGCGACATCAACGAATGGTTCGTGCGCGGCCGCGCGCTGCAGACGCTGGTCACGCGGTTTCGCCGCGCGCCGGCGCCGCGCACGTTCCCGACGCTGTACCCGGTGTTCTCGCTCGATCGGATCTGGATCCATCCGGGCGAATTGCTGATCGACGTGAACGTGCATCGCAGCATCCTGGCCCGGCGCGCATCGGATCACTACCCGCTCGTGGCGCGAATGCGTGTCGCTTCGCCGCCTGGCACGCCGCTTGCGCACGCGTCGCACCGCGTTGACGAATCCTGACGGAGCCTGCCCATGCGAACCGACGAACTCGCCGGAACCGCCCTCGACTACTGGTGCGCGCGCGCATTGTGCGCAGACGACGAAGACACGCTGTGCTTCACGGCCGTCGACCCGCAGCTGATCGTGACCGCCGCGTGCGATGCGTTGCGGCGCCTCGACGCGCATTTCGCGCCGTCCACGTCGTGGGCCGACGCGGGCGCCGTGCTCGATCGCGTCGGCGACTTGCGGATCGCGCGGCGCGGCGACGGCGTCGAATGCGACGCATGCTTCATCGACGGCCCGTCGACCTGCGCGGCGCGCGCGCCCGACGTGCGCACCGCGCTGCTGCGCGCATTCGTGCGGGCGCGCTTCGGCGACGATGTCGACGCCCCGCCATCGTTCGCGCACCGGATCGAGCGCGGCGCGCCCGTGCGTTACGACCCCGGCGTGCCGCTTCCCGAATCGGACGACGATCCGGCCGTCGGCGAAAGCTCGGACATCCGCTCGATTCCGCGCATGTGACGGAGGGCGTGCCGCCGGCTACGCCGCGCGCATGCTCCAGCGGCCGTACAGCGTTCATGTAAAAACGACAGAGGAATCGGCACCCTGCATCCGCACATCCATGGCCGCACGGGGCGCCGCGCCGCAGGCACGCAGGTTGCGGTGCACCCCCGTTACCGTTCGCCGCCGCCCGCCCACGCCATTCCATGAACGTCACGCCACCCTTCGCCCCACACCTCTATTTCTGCGATGCCCGCGTCGTCGGTCCGCTCGACGCGTGGCCGGACATGTTCGCGCACGTCGCGGGCATGGGCTTCGATCACGTGCTGATCGGCGGCTTCTGGGCCGCCAGCGTCGCGGGGTTCCCGCGCCACGTCGCCGACTTCCACCGGCCGGCCGCGACCTTCGCGACGCGCGCCGGTGCGCTCGAGACCTTCTCGCGGCTCGCGCAGCTCGCGCACGGCCACGGGCTGCGCGTGATGCTCGAAGTAATACCGGACCGCATCGCGCGCGAGAACCCGCTGCGTGCCGAACACCCCGGCTGGTATGTCGAGCGCTCGCACGACGACGCGCTGATCGATCCGCGCCGCGCCGCGCACGAACTCGACGTCGCGCATGCCCAGGTCGGCGAGGACGCCGCCCACGATGCACTCGGCGCATGGTGGGTCGCGCATCTCGCCGCGTTCGCGGACGCCGGCGCGACCGGCTTCCTGATCGACGCGCCACATCATCTGCCGGCCGCGTGGTGGCCGGGTTGGCGCGCGGCGCTGCGTCGTGCGCGCCCGGACGTCGCGGTGCTGGCCGGCGTACCGGGCCATGCGCGCGACGCACTCGCGCAATTCGAGGCGGCCGGCTTCGACGCCGTGTTCTCGTCGGTGCGCTGGTGGGATCTGCGTTCGCCGTGGTTCGCGGACGAACACCGGCTGCTGCGCCGCATCGGCTCGCCGATCGCGTTTCCCGACGCGTACGACGGCCCGCGCCTCGCCGACGACTGGAACGACGCGCCGGACGAGACGGTCGCCCGCGCGTACCGCCGCGCGTTGTGGACGGCCGCGGCGGTCGGCACCGGCTGGCTCGTGCCGATGGGTTTCGAGCGCGGCGTCACGCTGCCGCTGATGGCGCGCGATGCGGACGCGACGCGCTATCGCGCCGCGTTCGACGGTGCGCGCTTCGACCTGTCCGGCGCGATCGCCGACGCGAATGCGTGGCGCCGCGCGACGCCGCTCGCGGCAGAGCGCGGCGAAATCGTGCAACTGAGCGCCCCCGGCGCGGCCGCGACCGCGCTGCTGCGCGGCACGGGCCCGTCGCTCGAACACGACGACGCGGCACTCCTGATTGCGCTGAATCCCGATCTCGATGACGAAGCGACCGTCGACCCCGCCACGATCCTGCCCGGGGTGCCAGGCGCCTTCACGCACGTCGCGCCACCGGACGGCACGCCGCGCAACGCGCCCGTCGCGTTGCCGGCCTTCACGCTCGAACCCGGCGGTCATGCGCTGCTCGACGCACGGCGCGCGCCGCCCGCGACCGCGCGTGCCGATACCGCGCGCGAGCGGACCGCGCTGTCCGCCGCGCTCGCGGCCGACCGGATCGCGATCGAGCGCGTCGAGCCCGCGGTGGACGGCGGCCGCTTCGCGATCAAGCGCGTGATCGGCGAAACGCTGGTCGTGCACGCGTCGATCTTCTCGGACGGGCATGCGCATCTGTCGGCCGCGCTGCAATGGCGCGCGGACGACGAAAGCGACTGGCGCGAGGTGCCGTTCGTCGCGGAGCCGAACGACCGCTGGCACGCGCGCGTCGCGCTCGACCGGCTCGGACGCCATGCATTCCGCGTGATCGCGTGGCGCGATGACTGGGCATCGCTCGTCACCGACGTGGCGAAAAAGCGTGCGGCCGGCCAGGACGTGGCGCTGGAGGTGCGTGAGGCGCAACTGCTGCTCGCGACCGCGCTGAAGCGCGGCGAGCCGGCCGATCCGCGCGCGCGTGCCCGGATGGAACGGCTGGCGGCCGACTTCAACGATGCGTCGCCCGATGATCGCCTCGCGCTCATCGGCGCGCCCGAACTCGCGGACGCATTCGCGGCGCTGCGTTACCGGCCGTTCGTCACGCACGACGAAACGGTCTACCCCGTTGAAGTGGAACGCCGCGCGGCGCGCTTCTCGAGCTGGTACGAAATGTTCCCGCGCTCGGCAAGCAACGACGCGCGCCGGCACGGCACGTTCGACGACGTGATCGCGCAATTGCCGCGCATCCGCGACATGGGCTTCGACGTGCTGTATTTCCCGCCGATCCACCCGATCGGCACGACCGCGCGCAAGGGCCGCAACAACTCGCTGAAGGCCGGGCCGGACGACGTCGGCAGCCCGTACGCGATCGGCTCGGCCGACGGCGGCCACACGGCCGTGCATCCGCAACTCGGCACGCTCGCGTCGTTCCGCACGCTGGTCGATGCGGCGCGCGCGCACGGGCTCGAGATCGCGCTGGACTTCGCGATCCAGTGCTCGCCCGACCACCCGTGGCTCGCCGAGCATCCGGGCTGGTTCGCGTGGCGCCCCGACGGCTCGCTGCGCTTCGCGGAAAATCCGCCGAAGCGCTACCAGGACATCGTGAATCCCGATTTCTACGCGCCGGACGCGCTGCCCGACCTGTGGCTCGCGTTGCGCGATGCGGTGCTGTTCTGGGTCGACGCGGGCGTGCGGATCTTCCGCGTCGACAACCCGCACACGAAGCCGCTGCCGTTCTGGGCATGGATGATCGCCGACGTGCGCGGCAGGCATCCGGACGTCGTGTTCCTGTCGGAGGCGTTCACGCGGCCGGGCATGATGTACCGGCTCGCGAAGGTCGGCTTCTCGCAGTCGTACACGTACTTCACGTGGCGCGAGACGAAGCGCGAGTTCATCGACTACCTGACCGAGCTGACGGCCGGCCCGCCGCGCGAGTTCTTCCGGCCGAACTTCTTCGTGAACACGCCCGACATCAATCCGCGCCACCTGCAGAACGCGCCGCGCTCGCAGTTCGTGATCCGCGCGGCGCTCGCCGCGACGCTCGCCGGCTCGTGGGGCGTGTACTCGGGCTTCGAGATCGGCGAATCCGCGCCGCTGCCGGACAGCGAGGAATACGCCGACGCGGAGAAATACGAGCTGCGCGCGCGCGACTGGAGCAAGGCCGCGCACATCGGTACCGAAATCGCGCGGCTGAACCGCGCGCGGCGCGAGCATCCGGCATTGCAGACCCACCTCGGTCTCGCGTTCGCCGACGCCGACAACGACCAGGTCATCGTGTTCGTGAAGGCGACGCCCGCGTACGACAGCGTCGTCGCCGTCGCGATCAGCCTCGACCCGTGGCATCCGCAGGCCACCAACTTCACGCTCGACGCATCGCTGTGGCGCGGCCTCGGGCTGGTCGACGGCGAGCCGCTCGACGCGCTCGAACAGGATGCCGCGCATGCCGAAACCTGGCGCGGGCATCGCCAGTACGTATCGCTCGACCCGCACGTGCGGCCGTATGCGATCTGGCGGCTCGCGCCGTCTCCCGGCGCCGCGCGAGCGGCGGCGCCCGCGCCGGGCGATGCCCGGCATCCTTCAGGAGCACACGCCTGATGAATCGCGAAGACTCCCTCGACGACGTGCGCCGCGCGCAATTCCCGTCGCTCGCACCGGCCGGCACGCCGCGCCGGCGCCGTTCGCGGCGCCGCGCGCCCGCACTCTGCGCGGACGATCCGCTGTGGTACAAGGACGCGATCATCTACCAGGTGCACGTGAAGTCGTTCTACGACTCGAACAACGACGGGATCGGCGACTTCCCCGGCCTGATCATGAAGCTCGACTACATCGCCGAGCTCGGCGTCGACACGATCTGGCTGCTGCCGTTCTATCCGTCGCCGCGCCGCGACGACGGCTACGACATCGCCGACTACCGCGACGTGCATCCCGACTACGGCACGCTGGCCGACGTGCGGCGCTTCATCCGCGAAGCGCACGCGCGCGGGATCCGCGTGATCACCGAGCTGGTGATCAACCACACGTCGGACCAGCACCCGTGGTTCCAGCGCGCGCGGCGCGCGAAACCGGGCTCGATGTATCGCGACTATTACGTGTGGTCCGACACCGACACGAAATACGCGGGCACGCGGATCATCTTTCTCGATACCGAAACGTCGAACTGGACGCACGATCCGATCGCCGGCCAGTATTACTGGCACCGCTTCTACTCGCACCAGCCGGACCTGAACTTCGACAATCCGGCCGTCGTGCGCGAGGTGCTGCAGGTGATGCGCTTCTGGCTCGATCTCGGCATCGACGGGCTGCGGCTCGACGCGGTGCCGTATCTGGTCGAGCGCGAAGGTACCAACAACGAGAACCTGCCGGAGACGCACGCGATCCTGAAGCGCATCCGCGCGACGATCGACGCCGAGTATCCGAACCGGATGCTGCTCGCGGAAGCGAACCAGTGGCCGGAGGACGTGCAGGAATACTTCGGCCACGAGGACGAATGCCACATGGCGTTCCACTTCCCGCTGATGCCGCGCATCTACATGTCGATCGCGAGCGAGGACCGCTTCCCGATCGTCGACATCATGCGGCAGACCCCGGCGCTCGCGCCGAGCAACCAGTGGGCCGTGTTCCTGCGCAACCACGACGAGCTGACGCTCGAGATGGTGACCGACTCCGAGCGCGACCTGTTGTGGCAAACCTATGCGTCCGACCGGCGCGCGCGGCTCAACCTCGGCATCCGGCGCCGCCTCGCGCCGCTGATGGAGCGCGACCGGCGCCGCATCGAGCTGATCAACTCGCTGCTGCTGTCGATGCCCGGCACGCCGGTGATCTACTACGGCGACGAACTCGGCATGGGCGACAACATCCACCTCGGCGACCGCGACGGCGTGCGCACGCCGATGCAATGGTCGTCGGACCGCAACGGCGGCTTCTCGCGCGCGGACCCGGAACTGCTGGTGCTGCCGCCCGTGATGGGCTCGCTGTACGGCTACGACGCGGTCAACGTCGAGGCGCAGACGCGCGACCCGCATTCGCTGCTGAACTGGACGCGCCGCATCCTGGCGACGCGTCGCGCGACGCAGTCGTTCGGGCGCGGCACGATCCGCTTCCTGCGCCCCGAGAACCGCAAGGTGCTCGCCTACCTGCGCGAACTCGAAGGCCACGAGACGGTGCTGTGCGTCGCGAACCTGTCGCGCTCGTCGCAGGCGGTCGAACTCGACCTGTCCGAATTCGCGGGCCGCGTGCCGATCGAGATGACGTCGGACTCGCCGTTTCCGCCGATCGGGCAGCTCACTTACCTGCTCACTTTCCCGCCGTACGGATTCCTGTGGTTCGTGCTGTCCGAGCATGGCCGCGAGCCGTCGTGGCGGCAGCCGCACGCGGAGCCGCTGCCCGAGTACGTGACGATCGTGATGCGGCGCGGCGACGCGCGGCCGGATGTCGGGCAACTGCATGCGCTTGCGCACGATGCGCTCGCGTCGTGGCTCGCGCGGCGGCGCTGGTTCGCGTCGAAGGACCGCAAGATCGGCGATGCGTGGCTGAATGTCGTCACGCCGATACCTGACGAGCCGTTCCAGTACGCGGAGGCGTGGGTGTCCGCGAGCGACGGCCGCGTCGAGCGCTACGTCGTGCCGCTCGCCGCCGCGTGGGGCGGCGAGACGTCGCATCCGCTGTTCACCCAGCTCGCGCTCGCGCGCGTTCGGCGCGGCCACACGGTCGGTTACCTGACCGATGCATTCGCGCTGCCCGCATTCGCGCGCGGGATGCTGCGCAAGCTGCGCGACGGCGCGACGGTGCCGACCTCCGATGGCGGCCGCCTCGAGTTCCTGCCCGAGCAAGCACTCGCCGCGCTCGATCCCGGCGACGACGCCGAAGTGCGCTGGCTCGCCGCCGAACAGAGCAACAGCTCGCTCGTGATCGGCGACCAGATCGTGCTGAAGCTGGTGCGCAAGGTCGCGCACGGCGTCCATCCGGAAGCGGAGATGAGCCGCCACCTGACGCGGATCGGTTACGCGAACACCGCGACGCTCGCGGGCGAGGTCGTGCACGTCGATCCGGACGGCTCGCCGCATACGGTCGCGATCCTGCAGCGCTACGTCGACAACCAGGGCGACGCGTGGACGCGCTCGTTCGACTTCCTGAAACGCGCGGTCGACGAGCTCGCGCTGCCGGCCGTCGCCGACGGCGAAGCGGCCGAGCCCGACGAGGAGCCGGACGCGCTGCTCGGCTACGCGGCGTTCGCGGGCATCGTCGGCACGCGGCTCGGCCAGCTGCACGTGGCGCTCGCGCAGCCGTCCGACGACCCGGCGTTCACGCCGGAGCGCGCGACGCCCGAACACGTCGACGGCTGGACCGTCGATGCGATCGCGTCGTTCAGGCATGCACTCGACGTGCTTGCCACCCGCCTCGATGCGCTCGAAGCGCTCGATCCGGCGGCGCGTGCGGCCGCCGACACGCTGCTCGCGTCGCGTGACGCAGCCGTGCAGGCGCTCGGCGAGCTGGTGCCGCGCACGCTCGACGCGCAATGCACGCGGATTCACGGCGATTTCCATCTCGGCCAGGTGCTCGACGTGCAGGGCGATGCGCTGCTGATCGACTTCGAGGGCGAGCCCGCGCGCCCGCTCGAGCGGCGCCGCGCGAAGTCGCACCCGCTGCGCGACGTGGCCGGGTTCCTGCGCTCGCTGTCGTACGTGAGCGCGACCGCGCAATTCGCGATCGAAAAGGCGCCGCCGCAAGCGGCCGGCCGCAAGCGTGCGCTGTTCGACCGCTTCGGGCAGGCCGCCGCCGACCGCTTCGTCGAATGCTATCGCACGGCCGCCGACCAGGCGCCCGAACGCTTCGTCGACCCGCGCTACGCCGATCGCCTGCTCGCGCTGTTCCTGATCGACAAGGCGTCGTACGAGCTCTGCTACGAAGCGTCGAACCGGCCCGACTGGCTCGGCGTGCCGGTCAGCGGGCTCGCCGCGCTCGTCGAACGACTGCTGGATGCGAAACGCGCATCCGACCACGGAGGTACCCGATGACCGACACGCTGTTCGACCGCCGCGATATCGATGCGCTGCTCGCCGGCCGCCATCCGGACCCGTTCGCATGCCTCGGCCCGCATGCGGATGCCGGGCGGACCGTCGTGCGCGCACTGCTGCCCGGCGCGCGGCGCGTGCGCGCGGTCACGCCCGACGGCGACGAACTCGGCACGCTCGCGTGCGTCGACGATGCCGGCTGCTTCGCCGGGACGATCGCGCGCGACGGGCATTACCAGCTGGCGATCGACTGGCCCGGCGCGCGGCAGGTGACCGACGACGCGTATGCGTTCGGCACGCTGCTCGACGACGCCGCGCTGGCCCGCTTCGCGGCCGGCGACCCGGGCGCCGTGCTCGACTGCCTCGGCGCGACGCCCATCCGGATCGACGGCGTCGACGGCGTGCGGTTCGCCGTGTGGGCGCCGAATGCGCAGCGCGTGTCCGTGGTCGGCAATTTCAATAGCTGGGACGGCCGCCGTCATCCGATGCGGCTGCGGCGGCCCTGGGGCGTGTGGGAACTGTTCGTGCCGGGCATCGGCGCCGGCGAACACTACAAATACGAGCTGTGCGCGGCAGACGGCCGCGTGCTGCCGCACAAGGCCGACCCGTGCGCGCGCGCGACCGAAGCGCCGCCGCGCACCGCGTCCGTCGTCGCCGACACGGCCGCGCTCGACGGCTTCGCGTGGCACGACGACGGCTGGCTCCACGCGCGGCCGGATCCTGACCGGCGCTTTCGCGTCCCGTGGTCGATCTACGAGGTCCATCCGGAGTCGTGGCAGCGCGTGCCCGAGGAAATGGACCGCAGCGCAACCTGGGACGAGCTCGCGGAGCGGCTGATCCCGTACGTGCGCGGCATGGGCTTCACGCACGTGGAATTCATGCCGATTTCCGAGTATCCGTTCGGCGGCTCGTGGGGCTACCAGCCGCTCGCGCAATTTGCGCCGTCCGCGCGCTTCGGCCCGGTCGACGGCTTCGCGCGCTTCGTCGATCGCGCGCATGCGGCCGGCATCGGCGTGATCGTCGACTGGGTACCCGCGCACTTCCCCAACGATCCGCATGGTCTCGCGCAGTTCGACGGCACCGCGCTGTACGAGCACGCCGATCCGCGCGAAGGCATGCATCCCGACTGGAACACCTGCGTGTTCAACCTCGGCCGCAACGAGGTCGGCGCGTTCCTCATCGCGTCGGCGCTAGCGTGGGCGCGGCGCTATCACGTCGACGGAATCCGCGTCGACGCGGTCGCATCGATGCTGTACCGCGACTATTCGCGCAAGGAAGGCGAATGGGTGCCGAACGTGCATGGCGGGCGCGAGAATCTCGAAGCGGTCGCGTTCCTGCGCACGCTGAACGACACGCTGCATGGCGCGCTCGCGCCGGCGGGCGTCGTCACCTTCGCCGAGGAATCGACCGCGTGGCCGGGCGTCACCGCGTCGACCGGCGACGGCGGGCTCGGCTTCGACTTCAAGTGGAACATGGGCTGGATGCACGACACGCTCGCATATCTGCACGAGGACCCGATCCATCGCCGCTACCACCACGACCGGATGACGTTCGGGCTCGTCTATGCGTTCTCCGAACGATTCGTGCTGCCGCTGTCGCACGACGAGGTCGTGCACGGCAAGGGCTCGCTCGCCGCGAAGATGCCCGGCGACGCATGGCAGCGGCTCGCGACGCTGCGCGCGTACTTCGGTTTCATGTGGGCGCACCCCGGCAAGAAACTGCTGTTCATGGGCAGCGAATTCGCGCAATGGTCCGAGTTCGCGCACGACGCGACGCCGCATTGGGACCTGCTCGACGCGCCCGCGCATCGCGGCGTGCAACGGCTCGTGCGCGATCTCAACCGTGCGTACGCGGCCGAACCGGCGCTTTATGCGCTCGACTGCCATGCCGCCGGCTTCGCGTGGCTGATCGGCGACGATCGCGACAACAGCGTGTTCGCGTTCGCGCGCCGCGACGATACCGGACGCCTCGTCGTCGCGATCAGCAACTTCACGCCGGTGCCGCGCGCCGGCTATCGCATCGGGCTGCCCGCACCCGGCCAGTGGCGCGAACTGATGAACACCGATGCCGCCGTGTACGGCGGCACCAACGCCGGCAACGACGGCGCCGTGTGGGCGGAAGCCGTGCCCGCGCATGGCGAGTCGTGGTCGGCCGTATTGCGCCTGCCGCCGCTGGCGACGTTATGGCTGAGTCCGGCTTGACACCCGGCGCCCTCGACACGGAGACCCTCCCCATGCCGACCGCCCTGCCACCCCGACTCGATCCCGGCCGCCCCTATCCACTCGGCGCGACCTGGGACGGTCTCGGCACCAACTTCGCGGTGTTTTCCGCGCATGCGCACCGCATCCAGCTGTGCGTGTTCGACCCGACCGGACGCAAGGAACTTGCGCGGCTCGACCTGCCCGAATGCACCGACGAGGTGTGGCACGGCTACCTGCCGAACGCGCATCCGGGCACCGTGTACGGCTTTCGCGCGGACGGACCGTACCAGCCGCAGCACGGCCACCGCTTCAATCCGACCAAGCTGCTGCTCGATCCGTACGCGCGCAAGCTGGTCGGTCATTTCCGCTGGTCGGACGCGCTGTTCGGCTATCGCGTGCACTCGAACCGCGCGGACCTGTCGATGGACCGCCGCGACTCGGCGCCCGCGATGCCGAAGGCCGTGGTCGTCGACGAGGCATTCGACTGGCGCACCGACCGGCGCCCGGACGTCCCGTGGCGCAGCACCGTGATCTACGAGACCCACGTGCGCGGCGCGTCGATGCGCCGCCCCGGGCTGCGCGCGCCGGAGCGCGGCACCTTCGCGTCGCTCGCGCATCCGGCGTTCATCGATCACCTGCTGTCGATCGGCGTGACGACCGTCGAGCTGCTGCCCGTGCACGCGTTCCTGCAACAGCGCGCGCTCGTGAATCGCGGGCTGCGCAACTACTGGGGCTACGACACGGCCGCATTCTTCGCGCCCGAGCCGTCGTATCTGTCGACGCGGCGGCTCGACGAAATGCGCATCGCGATCCGGCAGTTGCACGCGGCCGGCATCGAGGTCGTGCTCGACGTCGTCTACAACCACACGTGCGAAGGCAACGAGCTTGGCCCGACGCTGTCGTGGCGCGGCCTCGACAACGCGAGCTACTACCGGCTGCGGCCCGACGACCCGCGTTATCACGTCGACGAGACCGGCTGCGGCAACACGCTTAACATGTCGCATCCGCGCGTCGTGCAGATGGTGATGGACTCGCTGCGCTACTGGGCCACCGCGTTCAATATCGACGGCTTCCGTTTCGATCTCGGCGTGACGCTGGGCCGCGAGGATCACGGCTTCGAGCCGGGCGCCGGTTTTTTCGACGCACTGCGGCAGGACCCGGTGCTCGCGCAGCGCAAGCTGATCACCGAGCCGTGGGATCTCGGGCCGGGCGGCTATCAGCTCGGCCGCCACCCGCCCGGCTTCGCCGAATGGAACGACCGCTTTCGCGACACGGTGCGGCGCTTCTGGCGCGGCGATGCGGGGCAGCGCCCGGAGCTCGCCGCGCGCCTCGCGGGCTCCGCTGACCTGTTCAACCATCAACGGCGCCGCACGTGGGCGTCGGTGAACTTCATCACTGCGCACGACGGCTTCACGCTCGCCGATGTCGTGTCGTATGCGCACAAGCACAACGACGCGAACGGCGAGGACAACCGCGACGGCCGCGACGACAACTGCAGCGCGAACTGGGGCGTCGAAGGCGCCACCGACGACGCGTCGATCCGCGACCTGCGCGCGCGGGTCGCGCGCTCGATGCTCGCGACGTTGTTTACCGCGCTCGGCACGCCGATGATCGTCGCCGGCGACGAATTCGGCCGCACGCAGCACGGCAACAACAACGCGTATTGCCAGGACAACGAACTGTCGTGGCTCGACTGGGAGCTTGCGCACAGCGACGAAGGCGTGCAGATGACGCGCTTCGTGTCGCGGCTCGCCGCGATGCGGCGCATGTATCCGGTGATGTCCGCGCCGCAATATCCGTCGGGCGACCGCGATGGCGCCCCCGGCATGCACGAGATCGACTGGTTCGACGAACACGGCGACGCGCTCAGCGTGCCGGCGTGGGAGGACGGCGAGCGCCGCGCGCTGACGATGCGCCGTGTCGGCACGGGCCGCACCGGGCGCACCGAGGCGTTGCTCGTGATGCTGAACGCGTCGACCGAGGCCATCACGTTCAGGCCGCCCGCGCCGGTGCTCGACTACCGCGTGCTGCTCGACACCGCGACACCCGATGCCGGCCCGCGCTCATGGCCGGAGGCCGGCCTCGACGTCGCCGCGCACGCCGCCGTGATCGCGGTCGCGGCCGTGCCGCCCGACCAGCCCTCGTGAGGAGCCACCATGACGTCACGCACCGCTCATTCTTCCGGCACACCGGCGTTCGTGCCGACATTCGGCGCGACCTGTATCGACGCGTCGCACACGCGCTTTCGCCTGTGGGCGCCCGCGAGCCGCACGGCCGCGGTCGAACTGCACGGCGAGCAGCGCATCGCGATGCCGGCCGCCGGCGACGGATGGTTCGAGGTCGTCGCGCCATACGGCCCCGGCACGCTGTACCGCTTCCTGCTCGACGACGGTCTTGCCGTGCCCGATCCCGCGTCGCGCTTTCAGCCGGACGGCGTGCACGGCCCGAGCCAGGTGGTCGATCCGGCCGCGTACCGCTGGCGCAACGACGCGTGGCGCGGCCGGCCGTGGCACGAGACGGTGCTGTATGAACTGCACGTCGGCGCGTGCGGCGGCTATGCGAACGTCCAGCGGCGCCTGCCGGAGATCGCCGCGCTCGGCGTGACCGCGGTCGAGCTGATGCCGGTCAACGCGTTCCCCGGTACGCGCAACTGGGGCTACGACGGCGTACTGCCGTTCGCGCCCGATGCGTCGTACGGACGCCCCGAGGAACTGAAGGCACTCGTCGACGCCGCGCACGGGCTCGGTCTCCAGATGTTCGTCGACGTCGTGTACAACCATTTCGGCCCCGAAGGCAACCTACTGCCGCGCTATGCGCCGGAATTCTTCCGCGCCGACCGGCAGACCGCATGGGGGCCCGCGATCGACTTCTCGCGCGCGCAGACGAGTGCGTTCTTCCTCGACAATGCGCTGTACTGGCTCGACGAATTCCGTTTCGACGGTCTGCGCATCGACGCCGCGCATGCGATCGACGACGATGCATGGCTGCGCGAACTTGCGCGACGCGTGCATGCGTATGCGGGCGAAGCGCGCCACGTGCACCTGGTGCTCGAGAACGAACGCAACGCGGCGAGCCTGCTCGAGCCCGGCGGCTTCGACGCGCAGTGGAACGACGATTTTCACAACAGCGCGCACGTGCTGCTGACCGGCGAGCGCGACGGCTACTATCGCGCGTACGCCGATGCACCGCTGCGCCACCTGGCGCGCACCCTGGGCGAAGGATTCGCGTACCAGGGCGAGCCGTCGCCGCTGCACGACGGTGCGCCGCGCGGCGAGCCGAGCGCGCACCTGCCGCCGACGGCGTTCGTCACGTTCCTGCAGAAC
Organism: Burkholderia territorii; assembly: GCF_001718335.1. NCBI lineage: Bacteria > Pseudomonadati > Pseudomonadota > Betaproteobacteria > Burkholderiales > Burkholderiaceae > Burkholderia > Burkholderia territorii. The sequence goes on along the minus strand of NZ_CP013367.1, from coordinate 215,648 downwards.
CACGACCAGATCGGCAACCGCGCATTCGGCGAACGGCTGCGCGCGCTAGCAAACGACGATGCGCTGCGCGCGGCCACCGCGCTGATGCTGCTCGCGCCGCAGATACCGCTGCTGTTCATGGGCGAGGAAGACGGCAGCACGCAGCCGTTCCAGTTCTTCACCGACTATCGCGGCGAACTCGCCGACGCCGTGCGCGAAGGCCGGCGCCGCGAATTCGCCGCGTTTCCCGCGTTCGCCGACCCCGCCCATCGCGACGCGATTCCCGATCCGAACGACGTCGGCACCTTCGTGCGCTCGTCGCCCGGCCATGCGGGCGAGGACGCGTGGCCCGACGCCGACTCGTGGCGGCGCTTCTATCGCAGCGCGCTGACCGTGCGCGCGGCGCTCGTGACGCCGCATCTGCCGGGTGCCCGCGCACTCGGCGTCGAGCTGCTGGCCGGCAACGGCGACGACGCCCCGGACGCGCTCGTCGCACGCTGGCGGCTCGGCGACGGCAGCACGCTGTCGATCGCGTTCAATCCCGGCTCGCACGATGCGATGCTGCCCGCGCTGCCGGTCGGCAAGATCGTGTTCGAGACGCCGCCGCGCGCCCGCGACCGGCTGGCCGACGGGCGGCTGCCCGCGCGGACCTGCATCGCGTGGCGCGACGGCGCGGTCAACCACGATGCGCTGAGCCATCGCGCGAACGGGCATACGCGGCCATGACGACCGACGTTTCCATCGCAGCACTCGCGCGTGCGGCCGGGCTGGAGCCCGACTGGATCGATGCCGGCGGCGTCGCCCGGCGCGTGGACGACGACGCGCTGTTCGCACTCGTCGACGCGCTCGGCTGGCCGTGCGGCACGCCGATCGAGCGGGTCGACAGCGCGGCCGCGCTGGTCGAAGCGCACGACGCGACGCCGCGTGTCGTGACCGGCGACGCGGGCGTGCCGCTCACGCTGCCGCGCGGCGTCGCATCGCCCGGCACGCGCTTCCGGATCACGCTCGAGACGGGCGGCCACGTCGACGGGCGCGTGACCGGCGCGGGCGAGCACGGCACGCTGCCGCCGCTCGCGGTGCCGGGCCATCACGCGCTCGATATCGGCGAGCAGCGGATCGGGCTTGCGATCGCGCCGCCGCGTGCGCGGCCGTTCGACGGCAGCGACGACGCACGGCGCCACTGGGGCATCGCGGCCCAGATTTACAGCCTGCGCCGCCCGGGCGACGACGGCGCGGGCGACTATACGGCGCTCGCCGACCTCGCCACGCGCGCGGCGCGGCACGGCGCGCAGGCGGTCGCGATCAGTCCGACGCATGCCGGGTATCCGGCGCTGCCCGAACACGACAGCCCGTATTCGCCGTCGTCGCGGCGCTGGCACAACATCGCGTATCTCGACTGCGACGCGGTGCCGGGGGCCGATATCGTGCGGCGAACGCACGGTGCGGCGTCAGGCATGCCTGACGCAGGCGACGCGTCGCTGATCGACTGGCCGCACGCACTGCCGCTGAAACTGCGCCGGTTGCGCGCGTGCTTCGATGCGTGGCGCGCGAACGGGGAGCCGTCGCGTGATGCGTTCGAGCGATTCCGCGCGGCGGGCGGTGCGGCACTCGACGCGCATGCGCGCTTCGACGCGTTGCAGGCGTTCTGCATCGAACACGGGATCGGCGCGGACTGGCGGCAATGGCCGGCGCAATGGCGAATACCGGCGTCGCCCGAGGTCGACGCGTTCGCTCACGCGCATGCCGAGTCGATCGCGTTCCATACGTTCCTGCAATGGTGTGCGTCGGACGCGCTCGGCCACGCACAGCGCGCGGCGCGCGATGCGGGGATGGCGGTCGGACTGATCGCCGATCTCGCGGTCGGCTCCGATCGCGCGGGCAGCGATGCGTGGGCGAACGGCACGACGTTGCTGCGCGGCGTGTCGGTCGGCGCGCCGCCCGACCTGTTCAACGCCGACGGCCAGGCATGGGGCGTCACGACGTGGACGCCCGCCGCGCTGCGCGCGAACGGCTTCGCGCCGTTCATCGAGCTGTTGCGCGCGGCCTTCGCGCATGCGGGCGGAATCCGCATCGATCACGTGCTCGGGTTCGCGCGCATGTGGATCGTGCCGGAAGGCCGGTCGCCGCGCGACGGCGCGTACCTGCGCTATCCGCTCGACGATCTCGTGCGGCTGGTCGCGCTGGAGGCCGCACGGCATCGCGCGGTCGCGATCGGCGAGGATCTCGGCACGGTGCCGGCGGGTTTTCGCGAGCGGCTCGGCGCGCAGGGTATCGCGGGCATGCGCGTGCTGTGGTTCGAACGTGAAGCCGATCGCGCGTTTCGGTCGCCGTCGGCGTGGGATCGCGACGCGATCGCGATGACGTCGACGCATGATCTGCCGACGGTTGCCGGCTGGTGGCGCGGTGTCGATCTCGATTGGCGGCGGGCAGCGGCCGGAGCCGGCGCGGAAGTGGATGTGGATGTGGATGCCGATGCCGATGCGTGCGAGCCCACGCGCGCGGTCGATCGAAGCCACCCGCCGCGGCCTGCCGCGCGAGCCCGCGATGCCGGCGACGACATCGGTCGCGCCGCCGCCGCACACGGCTCGAATCACGATGAACGGAACGATCCGGTCATGCGTGACGATGCACCGGCCGCGCATCACGGCCACGACCCGCGCTCCGCGCAGAAAACGCCCGCTCCCGACGTCACGGCCGCCCGGACCGAACGCGCCACCGAACGCGCGATGCTCTGGCGCGCGTTGCAGCGCGCGGGCTGCGCACCGGCGGGCGCTCCGGTCCCGCCCGCCGATGCGCCGCCCGTCGGCGCCGTTCTCGCGTACGTTGCGCGCAGCCCGTCGCCGCTCACGATCGTGCCGCTCGAGGATCTGCTCGCACTCGCGGAACAGCCGAACCTGCCGGGCCCGCCATGCGGCCATCCGAACTGGCGGCGCCGGCTGCCGCGCGCGGTCGACGCGCTGTTCGATGCAGACGTGCGCACGCGCATCGCGGAGATCGAGCGCGCACGCCACGCCCCGGAGGATCACGAATGACGCCGCGCGCGACGCTGCGACTGCAACTGCACGCCGGCTTCACGTTCGACGACGCGGCCGCGCACGCGGACTATTTCGCGCGGCTCGGCGTGAGCCATCTGTACCTGTCGCCGGTCACGACGGCCGAGCCCGGCTCGACGCACGGCTACGACACCGTCGACCATCGCGCGATCAGCGCCGAACTCGGCGGCGAAGCCGGCTTTCGCCGCCTCGTCGATGCGCTGCGTGCGCGCGGCCTCGGCGTGATCGTCGATATCGTGCCGAACCACATGGGCGTCGGCGGCGCGTCGAACGACTGGTGGAACGACGTGCTCGAATGGGGGCCGGCGAGCCCGTACGCACGCTACTTCGACATCGACTGGCATCCGCCCGACCCGGCGCTCGCCGGCAAGGTACTGCTGCCGTGCCTCGGCGCGCCGTACGGCGACGCGCTCGCGGCCGGCGACATCACGCTCGGCGCCGATCCGTCGACCGGGCGCTTCTTCATCGCATGCCCGGGCAGGAGGCTGCCGGTCGCCGTCGCGACCCATGCGGACATCCTGCGCATCGCGAATCGCGCCGACCTGAACGCGCTCGCCGAACGCTTCGACGCCGCGTCGGGGCGCGGCAGCGCACGTGTCGCGGACGCGCGCAACGCGTTGCGCGACTACGCCGCAGCGCAGGGCCCTCATGCGTTCGACGCGATTTTGCGTGGCGCCGATCCGCGCCGCGCGCGTTCGCGCGCCTGCCTTCACCGGCTGCTGGAGCGCCAGCACTACCGGCTTGCATGGTGGCGCACGGCCGCCGACGAACTGAACTGGCGGCGTTTCTTCGACATCGCGACGCTCGCGGCCGTGCGCGTCGAGGACGAAGCGGTGTTCGACGCGGTGCACGCGCTGCCATTGGAACTTCATGCGGCGGGCTTGATCGACGGCCTGCGCGTCGATCACGTCGACGGCCTCGCCGACCCGCGCGCGTATTGCCGGCGCCTGCATGCGCGGCTCGCCGCGCAGCGCGACGAGCGGCCGTACGTCGTCGTCGAGAAGATCCTGGCGCCGGGCGAGACGCTGCGCGAGGACTGGCGCGTCGACGGCACGACGGGCTACGACTTCATGAACGACGTCGCAGCGCTGCTGCATGACCCGGCCGGCGCCGCGCCGCTTGCCGCGCACTGGGCAGCCGTGTCCGGCTCGGCGCGCTCGTTCGCCGAGGAAGCGGTGGCCGGCAAGCGGCGCGTGCTGATGCGGCAGCTTGCCGGCGAGCACGAACGCGTCGCACGGGCGCTGCACCGCATCGCGCGCGCCGCGCCCGCGACGCGCGACATCAGCCGGATTGCGATCCATCGGGTGCTGGGCGAGCTCGCCGTGCATCTGCCCGTGTACCGGATGTACCCGACACCGGGCGACGAGCCGGCCGACACCGATCGTCGCGTGCTGACGCGTGCGTACGACGCGGCGTGCGCGGCGATCGATCCGTCCGACCGCTACGCGCTTGATCGCGTCGCCGGCTGGCTCGGGCTGCCCGGCACGCGCGTGCCGCGCGCCGATGTCGCGGCGCTGCACGCGGCGCGCGTCGCGTTCGCGCAGCTCACCGCGCCGCTTGCCGCAAAAGGCGTCGAGGACACGGCCAACTATCGCTACGGACGGCTGCTGTCGCGCAACGAGGTCGGCGCCGATGCCGGCGATTTCAGCCTGTCGCGCGGCGCGTTCCATGCACGCAACCGGCGGCGCGCGCGCACCGTTCCGCACACGCTGATCGCAACCGCGACGCACGATCACAAGCGCGGCGAGGATGCGCGCGCGCGGCTCGCGGTGCTGAGCGAAGTGCCGGACCTCTGGCGCGCGGTGTCGCTCGACTGGTCGGCGTTGAACCAGCCCCGGCGCGGCGGCGCGCAGCGCGATCTCGCGTGGACGCCGGGGCCTTGCGCGGAGGCGATGCTGTACCAGACGCTGGTCGGCTGCTGGCCGCCGGGGCTCGCGCCGGACGATGCGGCCGGACTCGCGGCGCTCGCCGAGCGTGTGGTGCGCTGGCAGACCAAGGCGCTGCGCGAGGCGAAACGCCATACGGACTGGCTCGCGCCGAACGCGGACTACGAGCGCGCGTGCGAGGCGTTCGTCCGCGCGATCCTGACGCCGCACGGCACGGGCGATTTCGTGCATCGACTGCATGCGTTCGTCGCGCGGATCGCGCCGGCCGGCGTCGTCAACAGTCTCGCGCAGGCGGCGTTGCGGATGGCGTCGCCGGGCGTCCCGGACCTGTATCAAGGTACCGAGTCATGGGATCACTCGCTCGTCGATCCGGACAACCGGCGCGACGTGCCGTTCGCGGAACTGGCGGCCGAGTGGGTCGACGAGCCGGTTGCCGCGTACCTGCGCGACTGGCCCGATGCGCGCGTGAAGCGCGCGCTCGTCGAGCGGATGCTCGCGGCGCGCGCGCGCTGGCCGGCGACGTTCGCGGATGGCGCGTACCTGCCGCTGCGCGTGCGCGGAAAACTCGGGCGGCATGCCGTGGCGTTCGCGCGCCGCGACGAAACGGTGACGGTCGTGGTCGTGGTGACGCGGCTCGCATGCCGGCTGCTCGGCGAAGCGCCCGAGCTGCCGCGCGTGGAACCACGGGAATGGGGCGATACGGCCGTGATCGTGCCGCGCGGCGCCGGCGAGCGGTGGATCGACTGCCTCGGCGACGGAAGCGAACTCGCGGCGACGGACGGCGTGATTCGGCTCGATCGTTGTCTGGCCGCGTTGCCGGTTGCGGTGCTGGTGTCCGCCGATACGAAGGGCCCGTGACCGGTTAGACGCGAACGCGGCCAGCGCGCCGAGGTACCCTTCTCATCGCGTTCCGGCCTGTCCGCTCAACATGCCAGCAACATTGCGGTGGCCGTGTCCGGACATACGCGTTGAAACTGGCTGGACGCCAGCAGTGGGCGCGGTACATCGTCGCGGGCGACGCGCACGAATCCGAAACCGGCGAAATAATCCTCCGCGGTCGTCGTCAGCAAGCCGATCGAATGGACTTGCCGCGCGCGGCAAGTCGCGATCAGCCGCGCAACGATCGCGCGGCCGACGCCGTGACCTCGCGCGGCCGGTGCGACGGCAATCGACCGGAGCAGCGCGAAGTCCCCGTGGTATTCGAGACCGCCGCATCCGCTCAAGCCTTGCGGATCGGCCTGCACGACGAAGTGCTGCAGATACTCGGCGACACCCTCGACAGGCAGGTTCGACGCGCGAAGCAATGCGTCGATCGCGGCCAGGTCGGATGACGCGGCAGGGCGAAGTTGCATGACATCGACTCCCGATTGGACGAGCGATACGCGTACGGTTCAGATCGCCCGCTGATTCACCCGCTTCGACAATTCCTCCGCACTCTCCTTGCGCTCGCTGTACCGGTCGACCAGATACGGACCAACGTCGCGCGTCAGCAGCGTGAATTTCACCAGCTCCTCCATCACGTCGACGACGCGATCGAAATAGGCCGACGGCTTCATCCGCCCTGCTTCGTCGAATTCCATGAACGCCTTGGCCACCGACGACTGGTTCGGGATCGTCAGCATGCGCATCCAGCGCCCGAGCACGCGCATCTGGTTCACCGCGTTGAACGACTGCGAGCCGCCGCTGACCTGCATCACCGCGAGCGTCTTGCCCTGCGTCGGCCGCACGGCGCCGACCGACAGCGGAATCCAGTCGATCTGCGATTTCATGATGCCGGTCATCGCGCCGTGTCGTTCCGGCGAGCACCACACCATGCCTTCCGACCATAGCACCAATTCGCGCAGCTCGACGACCTTCGGATGGCTTTCCGGCGCATCGTCGGGCAACGGCAGGCCGCTCGGATTGAACACGCGCACCTCGGCCCCCATCGCCGTGAGCAGGCGCGCGGCCTCCTCCACCAGCAGGCGGCTGAACGAGCGCTCGCGCAGCGAACCGTACAGCAGCAGAAAACGCGGCGCGTGAGTGGAAGGCGATGCCGGCCGCAAGCGGCTCGCGTCCGGCACGCGGAAGAGTTCGGGCGCGAGTTGCGGCAGGTCGGACAATCGGTCGGTCATGAATGGATTCCGGGGTTGGCTCGAGCGCGCTCGTACCAGCCCTTCGACCGGTTCACGATGCGCACCACCAGCAGCATGACCGGCACCTCGATCAGCACGCCGACGACGGTCGCGAGCGCCGCGCCGGAATGAAAACCGAACAGGCTGATCGCGGCCGCGACGGCAAGCTCGAAGAAATTGGATGCGCCGATCAGCGCGGACGGGCACGCGACGTCGTGCTTCTCGCCCACCGCGCGGTTGAGCCAGTATGCGAGCGCCGCGTTGAAGAACACTTGGATCAGGATTGGCACCGCGAGCAGCGCGATCACCAGCGGCTGCTTCAGGATCGCCGCGCCCTGGAACGCGAACAGCAGCACCAGCGTCGCGAGCAGCGCGGCGATCGACCACGGGCCGACCCTCGCCATCGCCGCATCGAACGCCGCCTGCCCGCCGCGCAGCAGCCGCTTGCGCCAGAACTGCGCGAGGATCACCGGAATGACGATGTAGAGCAGCACCGACGTGAGCAACGTCGCCCACGGCACGGTGATCGCGGACATCCCGAGCAGCAGCCCGACCAGCGGCGCGAATGCGATCACCATGATGCTGTCGTTCAGCGCGACTTGCGACAGCGTGAACAGCGGATCGCCGCCCGTGAGCCGGCTCCATACGAATACCATCGCCGTGCACGGCGCGGCAGCCAGCAGGATCAGGCCGGCGACGTAGCTGTCGAGCTGGTCGGCCGGCAGCATCGGCGCGAACAGCTGGCGGATGAACAACCAGCCGAGAAAGGCCATCGAGAACGGCTTGACGAGCCAGTTCACGACGAGCGTGACGCCGATCCCCTTCACATGCTGCCGCACTTCGTGCAACGCGTCGAAGTCGACCTTCACCAGCATCGGGATGATCATCACCCAGATCAGCACGCCGACCGGCAGGTTCACCTGCGCGTACTCGATGCGGCCGATCCGCTGGAACACGTCGGGCAGCACCTGGCCGAGCGCGATGCCGGCGACGATGCAAAGCGCGACCCAGACCGTCAGGTAGCGTTCGAAGAAATTGATCGCCGGCTTCGCAGCGGCGTCGCAAGGCGGGACGGTGTTGGACGTATTCATCGGACAGGTTCGATACCGAAAAAGCGCAAGCGGTGCACGGTTCGCGCCGTGCGCCGGCGCGGACGCTCAGTTTCGCGAGATGGCGATCAACGCGGCCTGCAGTTCGGCGTCGTTCAAGCGCTCGAGCGGCAACGCCAGCAGTTGCAGCATCCGGTAGCCGATCGCCTCGCGCGTCAGCTCGAACGCGAGGCGCTTGCCGGCGTCGCCGCCCTCGGCGTTCGACGGATCGGCGTAGCCCCAATGCACGTTCACCGGACTGCCGGGCCAGTACGGGCACGCCTCGGCGGCCGCGCTGTCGCAGACCGTGATGACGATGCGCATGCGCGGCGCGCCGTCGCCGACGAACTCGTCCCAGCTCTTGCTGCGGTATCCGGCGACGTCGACGCCCGCGCGCGTGAGCGCATCGAGCGCGAACGGATTGAGCCGGCCGCTCGGCGCGCTTCCGGCGCTGTACGCGCGCACGTCGCGGCCGAGTTTCGCGGCCCAGTGATTGAGCATGCCCTCCGCGAGCACGCTGCGCGCGGAGTTGTGGGTGCAGAGGATCAGGACGTTGGTGGTCATCGGCGGGTGCTTTGCTTACGTTTGGTCGGCGCAGGCGGTCGAACAGGCGGAGACCGGCGCGCACGGATTGCCGCCGCAGCAGTTTTCGGTGAGGTAGCCGATCAGCCCGTTCATCGTCGCGAAGTTCGCGCAATAGATCACGAAGCGGCCCTCCTGGCGGCTCGTGACGAGCTGCGCGTGGGCCAGTTCCTTCAGATGAAACGACAGCGACGACGGCGGCACGTCGAGCAGCGTCGCGATTTGCCCGGCGGGCAGGCCCGACGGGCCGGCCTGCACGAGCGCGCGGAATACGGCGAGGCGAGATTCGTGCGCGAGGGCCGACAGCGCGGCGATGGTCTGGTTCGTTTCCATTTTTCGATATTACTCGAAATATGGAAACGATAAAACAGGACGCTCGCGGCGTGCACCCGTCGATTCGTTCGCGACAGGAAATAGACGATCAACACATCAACTATTTGTAACTACGTCAGTTTCATTTAATCTGTGCGCACTCAACTTCTACCAGGGGTCTCGTCATGTCGCTTCGTCGTCTGATTTCTTCCATGTTTGCCGCCGCCGCGATGTTCGGCGTCGCGTCTGCGAGCATCGCCGGGCCGCTTACCGTCGATGTCTACAATCCCGGTACCAAGGGAATCTTCCCGGTTTCGTCCGAGATCGTGTCGGGCAAGACCGAAGCCATCCTGATCGACGCCCAATTCCAGCGCGACGATGCCAAGGCACTGGTGAGCCGGATCAAGGCGACCGGCAAGACGCTCAAGGCGGTCTACGTGAGCCACGCCGATCCCGATTATTACTTCGGACTGGACACCATTCACGCGGCATTCCCGGACGCGAAGATCGTCGCGACGCCGCAGACGATCGCCGCGATCGAGGCCAGCAAGGACGGCAAGCTTGCGTACTGGGGCCCCATCCTCAAGGACAATGCGCCGGCTTCGGTGATCGTGCCGCAGCCGCTCGCCGGCGACACGTTGCGCGTCGACGGGCAACCGCTGCGCATCGTCGGGCTCGACGGCCCGACGCCCGATCGCACGTTCGTCTGGATTCCTTCCGAGCGGACCGTGGTGGGCGGCATCCCGGTCGCCGCGAACATCCACGTGTGGATGGCCGACACGCAGACGCCGCTGTCGCACGCGAACTGGCTCGCGACACTCGACCGGATCGACGCGCTGAAGCCGGCGCGCGTCGTGCCCGGCCACTACCTGCCCAATCGGGATGGCAGCCTGCCGTTCACGACCGGCGTCGCGTTCACGCGCGCGTATCTGACGGCGTTCGACCAGGAGACGGCGCGCGCGACGGATTCGGCCGCCCTGATCGCCGCCATGGACGCACGCTATCCGGGGCTCGGCGAGAAGTCGTCGCTCGAGTTGAGCGCGAAGGTCGCGAAGGGCGAGATGCAGTGGCCCGCGCCCGCCCCGTTTCCGGCCGCAGGCAAGACGGCGCGCGTGCAATTCGGCGATACCGTATTCGAACTGCGCTTCAAGGACGACAAGACAATGTCGTTCGTCGGCACCGCCGGCCAGTTCAAGGGCGTAACGGATACGGTGCAGTACACCGCGCGCGAGATTCGTCCGCAGGTGTACATGGTGTACTGGCATGAGCCGGCCACGGGTTCGAACGTCGTGCACGTCGAGGATTTCGCGCGCGGCACCGTGAACACGAACATCTCGCTGAAGGACGGGCAGTTCCTGCACATGGCAGGTACGTTGAAGCTGATCGATCCGCAGTGACCGAACCGGCACCGTCGATTCGGTGCCCGCCGCCGCGTCACGACCACTCTTCCGGCGGCATCTCGCCGCCGTCGTCCTCCCAGTGCGGCTCGCCGGTCTCGTGGCGGCCGCTCGGCGCCACCGGCCCGTTTCCGCTGCCGCGTTCGGGCCGCCGTCCTGCGTCACGCGCCGTTCTCGCCCGCACCCGTGCCCGCGTGCGGGTCGGCGCCACGGTCCGCTGCTCGCCACCGCGGCGCTCGTCGGTCGACGCCGCATCGTTCGTCTGTCGCATATTCGAAGCTGCGTTCATGTGTCCTCTCCCGAATCGTCGAAGGATTCCGTCGCCCCAGCGCAGCAATTTCGATGCCGCGCAGCGGGCAGGCGCATTGCTACGTCCGTTCGTATCGCAACGATTGCCGGAGGTGACCATGACGACCGCTCCCAGCACGGCGCCCGCCACGCGCCGTCGTCTCGGCGAATGGATGGCCCGCGAGGAATCGCATTTGGCCGCGTATCGCGAGGCAATCGCCGCTGCCGCACGCGCGCATGCCGGCGAACGGCTGCGCACGCCGGCCGTGCAGGCGCTCGCGCAACTGTTCGACGACGATCCGGTGCTGCGCATGAACCTCACCCGCGCGATCGGCGAGGCACGCGAAGCAGGCCGCACGCTGGGCTACGCATCGATCGCCGAACTGATGACGGTGATCGATCATCTGATGACGTACACGCCACCCTTCAGCGAATCGAGCCTGATCGTGTGCCCGCTCAACGCGTTCCTCGACTGGCCGATGTGCATGCCGTCGGGCCACGCGGTGTTTCGCGACCCGACGGTCAACGCGCATCTGAAGCAGGTGCTGAACGTGTGGTGCGACTTTCTCGGCGGCCCGCATTCGCGCACGCATCTCGACACGTCGCCGCCGGACGGCTGGTTCTGCGACGAAGCGCGCAAGCGCCTCGGCCTATCGCAATTCCAGTATCGCGAGGACCAGCCTCACTGGGGCTTCGACTCGTGGAACGACTTCTTCACGCGGCGCTTTCGTGCGGGCGCGCGGCCGGTCGCGGCACCGGACGATGCGCATGTGATCGTCAGCGCGTGCGAAGCCGCGCCGTATCACACGGAATCGAACGTGAAGATCCGCGACACGTTCTGGATCAAGGGCCAGCCGTATTCGCTGCGCGACATCTTCACGCCAGCGCGGCTGCCGCTCGCCGAGCGGTTCGTCGGCGGCGACTTGTACCAGGCCTATCTGAGCGCGTACAACTATCACCGCTGGCACGCGCCGGTGCGCGGCACCGTCACGCATGCGTATCGCGTCGACGGCACGTACTACTCGGTCGCCGAAGCGGAAGGCCCGGACCCGGCCGGCCTCAACGACTCGCAGGGCTACATGACGGCCGTCGCCGCGCGCGCGATCGTCGCGATCGACTGCGACGACCCGGGGATCGGGACCGTCGCGGCGGTGTTCGTCGGAATGGGCGACGTTTCGTCGTGCGTCGTCGAAGTCGTGCCGGGGCAGCGCGTCGACAAGGGCGACGAGATCGGCTATTTCCAGTACGGCGGCTCGACCTACTGCCTGCTGTTCGAAGCAGGCGTGATCGATCGCTTCCTGTGCGCGCCGCCGTTCGACGGCGACGCACCGGTCGTGCAGGTCAACACGCCGGTCGCGATCGCGCGCTGAGCCGCGCAGCGGCTGCGCGCGAGCGCATCATGCATCGCGTGTCACGCGTCGGCGCCGCCGGCGCCGTGGCCGTCGTGCCGCTGCACGCAGCGGACGACGGTCAACCCGTCGTCGGTCAGCGCCGGGCGGCTCGCGCCCGACGCGTCCCGGCGCATCACGATCAACTGTCGTTCGAGCAGCGCGACGATGTCGTCGCGGTCGGTCTGGATCTGTTCCGGTGCGCGATGCACCAGGAACAGCGCGGCGAATTCATGGGCGGTCAGCATGCTCGTATCCCCGTTGGCGGCTACGCACGATGCAGCGGCGGCATCGCGGCGACGCGCGGCGCGCAAGGCGCGCCGGCGACGACAGAAGCATGCAGGTAGCGTGCCAGATGGCGGGACGCGGTCGCGCCGCGTGCGAGCGGCGTGCGGCGCGATGTGTCACCGCAAGCGCGCGACGCGCCGCTGCAAAGTTTTCAACGGCGTGTAAGCACGCACGCGAGCGCGACGCCGGCCCGCTCGCGCAGCCCGGCCGATCACGACTTCCTCGAACGGAACAGCCCGGCCCGCGCCGTTTTGCCGGCTGCCGTGTCGCGCACGCGGAAATAGCCGCTGTGCAGTTCCACGCCGCCCTTGCCGTCCGCGAGCACTTCCTCGCACGCGGCCTCGATGCGCGCACGGCCGCGCTCGAACGCGTCGCGCAGGTCGGCTTCGAGCGCCGAGCGCGCGCCGAAATGGTCCTCGAGCGCCTCGACCGTGATCGCGCACGTAAGCGGCTTCCCGTCGACGTCGACGACGAAGCGCATCTGCAGCGCCGCGCCGTCGAATTCCGGCGGCGCGTCGGTCAACGTCACGTGACGGATCGAATCGGCCGGCATCGCTCACGCCCCTCGCGACGCGAGACACTGCACCAGCGCGCCGTTGAAGGCGGGCAGATCGTCGGGCTTGCGGCTCGTGATCAGGTTCCCGTCGCGCACGACCTCCTGGTCGACCCATTTGCCGCCCGCGTTGCGGATGTCGTCCTGCAGGCTCGGCCAGCTCGTCATCGTGCGGCCCTCCACCAGCCCCGACGACACGAGCAGCCAGCCGCCGTGACAGATCACGCCGATCGGCTTGCCCGCACCGACTGCGGCCGTCACGAATTCGCGCGCGGCCGTCACCATCCGCATCGCATCGCCGTTGACGACGCCTCCGGGCAGCACGACGGCGTCGTAGTCGCCTTCGCGCGCATCGTCGAACGTGCGGTCCACCTTCACGCGCTCGCCCTTGTCGACGTGCCTGAATCCCTGGATCTCGCCGCCCTTCTGCGAGATCACGTCCACCTGTGCGCCTTCGGCCTTGAGCGCGCGCTGCGGTTCGACGAGCTCGGCTTCCTCGAAGCCGTCGACGGCGAGTATCGCCACCTTGCAATGATCCAGCTTTCCGGTCATGGAGCGCTCCCTGTGATGTTGCGGCACCGGTCGTGCCGTGCCGGTCGCGCCGCAATCGGCGTGCCGCGCGGGATGACGTCGCGCAGCCATCGTCTCCATGGGGCATGACCCGCAATCGCGAAGGCACTCACGCACGCGAGCGGCCGCGCGACGCACAGGCCGACCCGCCGTCATGCCGCGGATGCGGGCATCTGCAAAGATTTCAACGGAGATGTAACCGGAATGCCTGGCGGCGGCCATCCGGCGCAATCATGCACGGCCACGTCCGCGGCCGCGCGCGGGCCGCTGTCGGCCCGGCATGCTCACTGCAGATGGCGCGCCGCGTCGAGCATCGCGTCGGTCAGCTCGACCGTCAGCGTCAGGTCCTCGGTAACGTCGGGCAGCGTATCGAGCGTGGCCTGCACGGCATCGTGCAGCATTGCGTGCACGCGCATCCGCGCGCCGTCGTCGAGATCTGCGTAGCGCTGCATCGTGTCGCAGTCGAGCGCGAGCACGACCGAGTGCCGCGGCGTCTCGGGCCGCGCGTCTGGCGCCAGCGCCCATGCCGCATGAAACGTGATCCTGCCGGTCTCGACGTCGAGATGGACCGTCGTATCGAGATCGTCGGTGTCGACCTCGTCGGTGTCGAGTTCGACCGGGTCGAACGAGGTTCGGTGATTCGAGTCCATGATGTGCTCCCGCGTGGTGGCAGGTGCCGGCCCCGCGGCCGGCCCCGCCATCGCGCCGCGCCGGTCGCGCCGGCGCGACACCGTGATCGTCAATAGCCGCTCGAGCCCGCGCTGCCCGTACCGCCCGCGCCGCCGCCCCCGGAGCCTGTCGCGCCCGACGAGCGGCCGTTACCGGCACCCGCACCGGTGCCGCCCTCGCCGGCGCCTACGCCGCCCATGCCGGCGCTGCCTCCCGCGCTGCCGCCGCCGTTGGCGCCGCCCGTGCTGCCGCTGCCGCCCGTCCCGGCCCCGCTCGGGCCGCCCGGTTTGGTCCGCACATGCGGGCGCGCGTGCGAACGCGTGGCGCGCGGCTCCTGCATGCGCGTCGCGGGCGGCGGCGCTGCCGTATTGCCATTCGTCATACCGCCGCCGGTGCCCTGTGCCGATGTGTCCGGCGGCGACAGGATCGGCGCACCGGTGCCCTCGTCTGAGCGCTGCGAATTCTGCGCCCATGCGGCCGGCGCGGCCGCGACGAGTGCGACGGCCGCGCACGCAAGAACTCGGCGCGCGGCAGATTTCGATTCGAATACTGGCTTCATGGAACGTTCTCCCTCAATGGAACGGCTGTCGTGGAATTTCCTGCGCCCATGGTCCAGCAAGGCACGTGCCGTCGGCGATGCGCGGCACATCGCTTGCTGCGCAGCACGATCGACCCGTACGGAGCCCTGTCATGCCTTCAGCTACCGCCTCCCGTCCGCACGGCAAACGCGTGACGCGCCGCCCCGGCCGCGCGCGCAGCAACGATCCGCATCACCGCAAGCGCTGGTCCGCCGATGTCATGCGAAAGAGCGATGCGCTCGACATCGAACCCGAGATCTTCAAGTCCGACGACCCGGGCGAGATCGCGGCATCGCTCAAGCGCTCGGCCGAGCACAGCCGCCGCCGCAAGGCGCCGCCGTTCCAGTCGGCCATGTCGATGCTCAACTTCTACGTGAACCGCGCGGGCCGCAACCTGCCGAAGACGCGCCGCGCGACGCTCGAACGCGCGAAGCGAAAACTGCGCGAGGCGTTCGGCCGCAAGCCGTGACGCCGTCCACCCGCTCCGTATCGACTCACTCCGCCAGCACGCAATGCATGAAACGCTGTGGTATCTGATCATCGGCGCGGTGCTGATGAGCATGGGCGTCGCGACGTCGGCGCTACGTCATCTGCCGTGCAGCAGCGCGATGATCTATCTCGCGCTCGGCGTCGCGCTCGGCCCGTCCGGCGCCGGGCTCCTGCATCTCGACATCGAACGCGACGCGCCGCTGTTGCGCGAGATCGTCGAGGTCGCGCTGCTGGTGTCGCTGTTCGCGATAGGCCTGCGCCTGCGCGTGCCGCTGTCCGACAAGTTGTGGCTCGTTCCCTGCCGGCTCGGCCTGCTCGCGATGGTCGTCACCGTGCCGCTGCTCGCCGGCTGCGCGGTGCTGACGCTGGGGCTGGGATGGGGGCCCGCGCTGCTGCTCGCGGCGATCCTCGCGCCGACCGACCCGGTGCTCGCGCACGACGTGCAGGTGCACGATCCCGGCGACCGCGACCTGGTGCGCTTCGCACTGTCCGGCGAGGGCGGGCTGAACGACGGCATCGCGTTGCCGTTCGCGCTCGCGGGCCTCGCGCTGTGCGGCGCGCCCGGCACGCCGCACGCGCAGCCGGCCCTCACCGGCGCGTTCGCGCTTGCCGTGTTGTGGGGCATCGCGGGCGCAGCCGCGATCGGCGGCTTGCTCGGTGCGGCCGCCACCAAGGCGATCGGCTGGCTGCGCACCCGCTACGCCCAGGCGCTCGGGTTCGAAGGCTTCTTCGCGCTCGCACTGATCGTGCTGTCGTTCGGCGCCGCGCAACTCGCGAATACGTTCGGCTTCATCGCGACGTTCGCCGCAGGCGTCGCGATGCGACGCGTCGAGCATCGCGCGAGCGGCGACCGGCGACCGCGCGAAGTCATCGGTCGAATCGACTCGGAAGACGTGGTCGCGACCGAGAAGCACCCGGAGAAGGTGCACGCGTTCATGACCGAATCGGTGCTGGACTTCACGATCGAGCTTGAACGGATCGCCGAGGCGCTCATCATGACGATGATCGGCAGCGTGCTCGCGACGCTGTCGGCCCCGCTCCTGACGTGGAGCTCGATCGGGCTCGCCGTCGTGCTGTTCGTGGCCGTGCGGCCGCTCGCCGTGCTGCTGACGCTGACCGGCTCGCGCGCGACCCACGCGCAGCGGCGGTTGATGGCGTGGTTCGGAATCCGCGGGATCGGCTCGTTCTACTACCTGCTGTTCGCGCTCGAACACGGGCCGGCCAGCGCGGTACGCCCGCTCGCGGCGCCGGTGCTGGCCGTGGTGTCGGCATCGGTGATCGCGCACGGCGTATCCGCGACGCCGCTGATGGACTGGTATTACCGCCTGCAGCAGCGTCGCCGCTGACCGCGCGGGCGACGTCACGATGCATCGAGCCGCGCGCGCATCTGCGCGGTGATGCGCTGCCGCGTGTCGTCGTAGCCTTCCCACGGATCGCGCTCGAGCCGGTCGAGCCGTTCATGCAGCGTGTCGATCGTCCATTGCGCGCCGCCGGTCGTGCCGGGCACTTCGTCCCAGCGCAGCGGCACGGACACGCCCATCCCGGGCCGCGCACGCGTCGAATACGCGGCGATCGTGCTCGCGCCGCGACCGTTGCGCAGGTAGTCAATGAAGATCTTGCCGCGACGATGACGCGGGCCCATCGTCGCGGTGAAACGGTCGGGCAACGCGGCCGCGACGTGCTGCGCGACGGCGCGCGAGAAGTCCTTCACGTCGTCCCAGCCGAGGTGCCGCGTGATCGGCACGACCACATGCAGGCCCTTGCCGCCGCTCGTCTTGCAGAACGACGCGAGCCCCAGCTCGTCGAGCAGCCCGCGCACGAGTTGCGCGGCCTCGATCATCGTGCTCCACGGCAGCGCCGGATCGGGGTCGAGGTCGAACACGATCCGGTCCGGCCGCTCGATGTTCGACGCATGCGCATTCCACGTATGCAACTCGATCGTGCCCATCTGCGCCGCGCCGAGCAGCGCGTCGACACTGTCGAGCGACAGCAGCGGACCGTGCCCCGGATCGAGCCCGGCGTGCTGCGTGACGAACGGAATCTCGCGCCGCTCGGCATGCTTCTGGAAGAACAGCTCGCCCGCGATGTCGCCAGGCGCGCGCACCAGCGACACGGGCCGCCCCTTCAGGTCCGGCAGCAGCCATGGCGCGACCCATTGCCAGTAACGCGCGAGATCGATCTTGCGCGTGCCGCTGGCCGGATCGAGCACGCGGTCGGGATGGGTGATACGCACGCGGCCGAGGCGGTCCGGGCCGGTATCGTCGCTGCCCGTCGTGCGGGCGGATGCGCGCGAGCGCGCGGAGTGCTCGCGGCCATTCGCGTCGTGCGACGCGTGCTTCGCGCGGTGTTTGTCGTCGTGCGTGGTCTGACGTTGATCCATCGCCACCTCCGTATTCGCATGTTTCGGCACTTCGCGGACGATCTGCGTGGCCGGCTTGTCCTCGCGCAGCGCGACGAACGCGGCCTGCCGCACGATGCCGTCGCCGGTCCACTCCGCGAATTCGCATTCGGCGACGAGCGTCGGCTCGATCCAGTGCACACGTGTGCGCGAGCGCTCGCGCGGCGGCGGATCGAACGGCGCCGTATCGCGCTCATGCTTGCGCAGGATCGACGCAAGCCGGTCGAGCATGCGCGCGTCGAAGCCCGTGCCGACCCGCCCGACATAGCGCAGCGGTGCCGGCCCGCGCGTGCGCTTGCCGCCCGGCGCCGGTTCGTGCACGCCGAGCAGCAGCGCACCGAAGCCGTGACGGCTGCCCGATGGCTCGGTATAGCCGCCGATCACGAACTCCTGCCGGCGCCTGCATTTGAGCTTGATCCATGCGGGCGAACGTCCCGCCCGATAGCGCGAGTCCGCGCGCTTGCCGATCAGCCCTTCGAGACCGGTATCGCATGCGCTCGCGATCAGCGACGCAACGTCGTCGCCGAGATCGGGCGAAAAGCGCACTCGTGCGGGGTCGCTGTCGGCCAGCAGCGGTTCGAGCAGCGCGCGGCGTGCGGTGAGCGGTGCGTCGCGCAAGTCGTGTCCGTCGAGATAGGGCAGATCGAATACGAACAGCGTGACCGCATCCGAGCGTCCCGCACCGAGGGCGTTCTGAAGCGCCTGGAAATCGGGAAGACCGTTCGCGCCGAGCACGACGGCCTCGCCGTCGAGCCATGCGTCGTCGACGGCGAGCGCCCCGAGCGCCTCGCGTTGCGCGCGCAGCTTCGCGGTCCAGTCGCGACCTTCGCGCGTCATCAGCTTCACGTGCCGGCGCGTGCCCTTGCCGGAAATGCGCGCGAGGATCCGGTAGCCGTCGAATTTCAGTTCGTAGCGCCAGTCGCCCTGGTGCGGCGGACCGTCGACCAGCGTCGCGAGCTGCGGCGCGACGCGCTCGGGCAACGGCGCGCGCACCGCGCCTTCGATCGCGGACGGATCCGCAGGCGCGCGATCGCGGTCGTCTCGAGCGCGGTCGCGGCCGTCATGCCGCGCGCCGCGCGCGTCGTGCTTTCCGGCCTCGTCGCCGCGGCCGCGCGGCGCCGCACGCGTGCGCTTCGAGCCGCCGTTCGAATCCGCCCGCGCCGCCCGCCCGGCCCCGTCATGCACACTCCCCGGCCGCTCGCCGACGACGTCGAATTCATCCGCGCCGCGCGCATCGTCGTCGCGCTCCTTGATCAGCAGCCACTGCTCCTGCCGCCCCTCCTGGCGCCCGCTGCGCACGAGCGCCCAGCCGCCGTGCAGCTTTTCGCCGTCGAGCCGGAACGTCAGCTTGCCCGCGCGATAGCCGTCGCGTGCCTGCGCGAGTCCGCCGTCGGGCGTCCACGTGCCTTCGTCCCAGACGACGACCGACCCCGCGCCGTAATGCCCGGCCGGAATCTCGCCTTCGAACGACGCATATTCGAGCGGATGGTCCTCGACATGCACGGCAAGACGCTTCACCGACGGATCGAGGCTCGGCCCCTTCGGCACGGCCCACGACTTCAGCGTGCCGTCGAGTTCCAGCCGGAAGTCATAGTGCAATCGCCTTGCATGATGTTCCTGGATCACGAAGCGCAGCGGATGGCCGGCACGCGCGCGCGCGCGAGCGGCCGGCTGCGCATCGGCCTTCGCCTTCGCCCGCCGACGCCCGTGCGCGCCTTCGGGTTCCGGCGTCTCGCCGAAGTGGCGTTTGCGGCGATATGGATCGAGCTTGCCGGGCATGGCATCACCTCGCTTCGCGCCGCGTCATGCGGCATGCTTGCGGCGCGCAGCCGTTTTCTTCGCGGCATGGTCGCCGGTCGCGGCGCGTTTCGCGGGCGATCGTTTCGCCGCGGCGGTCTTCGCGGCCGCGCCCTTCGCGGCGGCCTTCGAAGCCGGCTTGCGGCGCCCGCCGTCGCGCGACGACGAAGGCGCCCGGTCTGCATTCTCGTCCTCGTCGCCCGCATCGCGCAGATCGGCCGCACGCGCTCCGCCGCCGCCTTTCAGGCTGCGCTTCAGCAATTCGGTGAGGTCGACCACGTTGGTCGCCGCGCGGTTCGTCTGCGCGGGGCGTTCCTCGATCTCCTCGATCTTGCCCGCGCGTACCTTGCGCTCGACCAGCTCGAGGATGTCGTCGCGGAACGTATCGTGATATTGGTCGGGCGTCCATTTGCCGGCCATGTCTTCGATCAGCTTCTTCGCCATGCCGAGCTCGCGCGCGGTCACGCCCGCGCGCTTCGCGTCCTCGGCCGGCACCGACAGCTCGTCGAGCGGTCGCAACTCATCCTGCCAGCGCAGCGTATCGAGCGCGAGCAGCGGCCCGACCGGAATCAGCGCGCCGAGATGCTGGCGGTCGCGCATCACCACGAGGGCGATGCCGATCTTGCCGCTGTCCTTCAGCGCGTCGCGCAGCAGCGCATAGACCTTCTCGCCCTTGCGGTCCGGCACGAGATAGTACGGTGTGTCGAGATAGAGGAACGACACGGCGTCCTCGTCGACGAAGGTCAGGATGTCGACGGTCTGCGTCGATTCGGGGTTCGCCGCGCGGATTTCGTCGTCGGTCAGCACGACATAGCGCTCCTTCTCGTACTCGTAGCCGCGCACGATGTCCTCGCGCGTGACTTCCTTGCCGGTACGCTTGTTGATCTGCCGGTAGCCGATCGGATCCATCGACCGCTTGTCGAGCATCCGAAACGACGGCTTCACGGTGCGCGTCGCGGGAAAGAGCTGCACGGGCACGTGAACGAGCCCGAAACTGATCGCACCTTTCCAGATCATCCGCGGTGCCATGAGTGTCCTCCTTGCCGCTTGCATGCGCGCCCGGCGGCGCCCGCATGATGTCATGCCGTCGGGTTGCGGCCGATGGCCGGCTCGCGGAGCTGCGTCATGCGCGCGTCCTCGTCATATCGGTTCGGTGAAGGACGGCGGCATGCGGGACCGCGTCGCGGCGCGCACGGAGCCGTCACGGAACGCGCACGAGCCGCGCGGCGCGTGCCGCGACGGCTCGCCGCGTTGTCGCGGCAGCCTGCCGCCGCGACGTCAGGGCGCGCTCAGCGCGCGATCCAGTTCCTCGCGCGTCACGTCGAGCGCGACGCTGCATTCGATCTCGGCGTCCTCGACGCGCGGCTTCTCTTCATCCACCGCGCGTCGCGCCATGTCGCACACATGCGTGCGCACGCGCAACCGGTCGGCGGCACCGAGCGACGCATAACGCGCGAGGACGTCCGGCTCGAAGCGCAAGTCCACCACGCAGCGCCACTGACGCGCGCTCGCCTCGGCCGGCACCCGCACCCACAACACCTGGATCGTCAGCCGCCCGGACGCATCGTCCGCGTGCACGACGAGGGTCGACTGAGACGGAAAGCCGTTCGCAAGCGCACTTTCGAGTTCAGCGATGCGCTGCGAACGGTCGGGCGTGACCGTCATCGGCGCACGACCCCCAGCAGCAGCGTGACCAGAAAGATCACGACGAAGATGTAGAACAGGATCTTCGCGATCTCGGCCGCACCGGCCGCGATCCCGCCGAAGCCGAATACGGCCGCGATGATCGCGATGATGAAGAAGATGATGGCGTATCGAAGCATGAATTCCTCCTGGAGTCCTGACAAACGACGATCGTCGACGCGTTTCGCCGCCGATCAAGAATCGTGCTTGTGCCTGGGTTTGCCGTGGGTCGGCGTCGAAGCCATTTTTTCGAGTTCCTTTTCGCTCATCGACTTGGCCATCGACTTCGAAGGCGGCTTCAGATCCTTCATCTTGGTGTCGCCGCGCTTCGCGGACAGGGCGGCCCCTGCGGCGCGTTGCTGGGCCTGGGACTTGGCTGGCATGGCATTCCTCCTCTCGGTGGTGCGCACGGCCCCTCGTTCAGCGGACCGCGCGCGGTTCGGACGGTATCGTCATGCGGCGTCGCGCCGGCGCAGTTCGGCGGGCGGAATCTTCATCGCCTGGCGATACTTGGTCACCGTCCGACGCGCAAGAAGGATGCCGCGCCCCGCGAGGTTCTGCGCGAGCGCGACGTCCGACAGCGGATCGGTGTGGCGCTCTGACGCGATCATGTCGCGGATCAGCACCTTGGCGGCCGACGCCGAACACACGCCCTTGCCGGCTGCTTCCAGCTTGCGCGGGAAGAAATGCTTGAACTCGAACGTGCCGTGCGGCGTGGCCATGTACTTGTTGCCCGTCGCACGCGACACGGTCGATTCGTGCAGGTCGAGCTCCTCGGCGATGTCGCGCAGCACGAGCGGCTTCATCGCGATCTCGCCGTAGCGGAAGAAATCGCGCTGCCGCGCGACGATGCATTCGCCGACGCGCTGGATCGTGTCGAAGCGCTTCTGAACGTTGCGGATCAGCCAGCGCGCCTCCTGCAACTGCTGGCCGAGCGGCGAATCGCGCTCGCCGCTCGACTGTGCGAACAAGGTCGCGTAGCGCTCGTGCAACCGCGCGCGCGGCAGCACGGCCGGGTTGATCGTCACGATCCATTCGTCGCGCACCTGGCGCACGATTACGTCGGGTATCACGTAGTCGCCGCGCGCGCTGCCGTAATGATTGCCGGGACGCGGGTCGAGCGTGCGCACCAGCGCGCACGCGGCCTGCATCGTCTGCTGGCTGCAGCCCAGACGGCGCTGGATTTCCGCCGTCTCGCGCCGCGCGAGCCGTTCGAGATGGTCGCGCGCGATCGCCTTCGCCTCCGCGAGCGCCGGCGTGCCGGCCGGAATCGCATCGAGTTGCAGGACCAGGCATTCGGACACCGAGCGTGCGGCGATGCCCGGGCGGTCCAGCATCTGCACGAGGCGCAGCGCGACCGCGAGATCCTGTTCCGACAGCAGCAGCGCCGGATCGGCCGCGACCAGCAACTCGCCCAGCTCCTGACGCAGATAGCCGTCCTCGTCGAGCGCGTCGATCACGATGCGCGCCGCTTCGCGGTCGCGCTTGTTCAACGGATAAAGACGTAGCGCGTCGTGCAATTGCTGGTGGAGCGACGGCTCGGCCGCCATCCACTCGCCGGGCGACAGGTCGCTCGCGTCGTCGCCCTGGCGGCTCGTGCCGCGCGGCGCCGGAGCGGCCGTGTACGACATCTCGCCGTCGGGCGGACGCACGTCGTCGCGCTCGGGCGCCGGATCGGGCGCCGCCGCCTCGACGGCGGGTGCGGGCGCGTCGGCGGCGACTTCGTCATCGCCCTGGCCATCTTCGAGAAATGGATTCGAGTCGAGCGCCTGCCGCAATTCCTGCTGGAATTCGAGCGAAGACAATTGCAGCAGGCGAAGCGACTGCTGAAGCCTCGGCGTGAGTGCCAGATGCTGTCGCATCTGGAGCGCAAGCGTGACGGACATCGATGCCCTCCTGACAGTGTGCGAAATTGCGTTCGAACAAAATTACGCAGCTTCCATGCCAAGGCGGCAAAGCGCCGTCTGTCGGGGCTCTGGCGGGTTCGTACCCCCTGTGCGGCGCGTTCCGGTGGCGCCTTTTTTACAAGTGCCGGCAAGTTAGGGGCACGGAATTCGCGCCGGCCGCACGCGCGGCGTCCCGCGCACTCAGTACTGCATCGGCGGCGGCGTGCCCGGCGTCGTCGGACCGCCCTGCACACCGTTCGGCCCCGGCGGCGGCACGTCGGGCGCCTCGCCGCCGGCCGCGCCCGCCGGCATCGTGTTCTGCGGCGACGGGCGCGTGTCGTAGCGCGTATTCGCGTCCGGCATCGTCGTGGTCGGCGACGCGCCATGACCGTCCGGCGGCGCCGGCGGTGCACCGCGCGTGCCGTAGGTGCCCTGCGGTTGAGTGCATGCGCCCAGCGCGCACGCAGCGGCGAACGCACAGGCGCCCACACGCATCGACTGGATCGGTTTCATCGGAATCCTCCGTTGAGTCGACGGCACCGGGCCGGCCGTGGCGACACGGCTCAGAGCCGGTTGAAATGGAAATCGCCGGCATACGCGGTCGGCGCGCGGCGCGCCATCATCGTGTCGAACTCGGCGGCGACGCGTGCCAGCGCGCCGCGTTGCCGCTCGGTGCCGGCCTGCTCGAGCGCCGCGAACGCGTCGGTGTCGAAGGTGACGGTCAGCGACGCCGGATGACCGTCGACACGAAAGCCGATATGGAGCGCGCCGGCCGGCTGCTCCTCGACGTGGAACGGCATCGCGCGCGCCTCGAAATGGCGGCCGAGCATCTCGGCCACGTCGCGCAGCATGCCGGGTTTCACGCGGATGCTCATCGCGGCCCCTCCGTGGATCGAGTGAACGCCACTGGCGGTATGCCCGTCGGCGGCACGTGGATCGGCGGCTCCCGCGTCGGCGGCTCGCGTTCCGGCGGCGGCCGCGCGGGCGGATCGCCTTCCGGATCGTGATACGGCTCGGGCGTGCCGGGCGGCAGGTCGTCCGGCGCGGGCGGTTCGGGATCCGGTTCGACGTCGGGCATCGGCGGGTCGGGCCGGTGCAGCGACCGGGCCGGGTTTGGGGTTGCGTCTCGGATCATGGGCATATGGGCGTTGTGCTGTCCTCTGGTGGAATCGGATCGCGCCGCCGTGCGCTCGGCGCCCGGTGCGCGATACGCTGAAGTCCGCAAGCCATGTGCCGGCCGCTCGCATCGCCTGCCGCGCGTCGACGTGCATGCGCGTCAGCCGCCGCGCCGTGCGACGTGTCTTCGCTACACCGCGCGCTGCAATTCTTTCAAGGCCATCGCGCTACGCGTCGTAGGCGGCCATCACGAGCCACAGCTCGTGATCGTCGTCGCGCACCCGCGCGGCGAGCGCGTACGGATCGGCCGGCTCGCACGCGCGCTGCAACGCGAAGCGCGCGGGCTCGGTCGAGCCGAACGTCTCGTCGAGCGGCCGCACGTCCGCCTTGCCCTCGAACATGCGGCGCTCGGGCCGGTAAATCAGCGGCTCCTGTTTCCAGGTGACGAAGTGGCTCTTCACCGACTCGAATCCTCCGCCGCAAATGTTGACTTCATAGCGCACTCCTGGCCGCCGTTTCGGAATCGTCATCGTGCCCTCCCGTTTGATGTGCGTGTGCACGCGCGCGTGGCGCAGCGTGTCGTCGTCGTGGTCGACACCGATGCGGCAAGTCGCGTGCCGTGCGGGTGCAGCGGGCACGTCCGTTGCGCCGTGAGTGGCCCATCGTCACCGACACGGAGCCCCGCCATGAAGGATTCGCCCCGTTCCGGCCGCGACGCGCCGGCGCACGAACCGCATCCCGACCCGTCGCCGCCGCTGAAGGACCAGGACCGCACGAAAACGCGTCATTCGGAACGGCATATCGACAAGCAGCTCGAGGACACGTTTCCCGCGAGCGACCCGCCGGCCACCGGCGGCGTCACGCGCATCGAACCGGACACGCCGCCGGGCACGCACGACGACGGCCCGTGGCAGGACCCGGGCAAGCGCCGCGACGAATGACGGCCGGCCATTCGACGAAACGGACGAAACGCGCGTGCCGGACGGCGCGCCAACGGCACGCCAACGGCACGCCGCTTGCTGAATTGCACGGCCCCGCTTCAAACCGCAAGGAGGACTTCATGCATCGCGTCAACGAAATCATGTCGCAGGACGTCGTGCGCATCGCGCCGACCGACTCGATCCGTCATGCGGCGCAACTGATGGAGCGCTACGACATCGGCGCGCTGCCCGTGTGCGACAACAACCGGCTGATCGGCATGGTCACGGACCGCGATCTCGCGGTGCGCGCGATCTCGGCCGGCAAGTCGCCGGAGACGCGGATCCACGAAGTGGCGTCGGGCCCGATCGAATGGTGTTTCGAGGACGATTCGCTGGACGAGATCCAGCACTACATGGCGGACGCGCAGCTGCGCCGCCTGCCCGTCGTCGATCACGACAAGCGCCTGGTCGGCATGCTGTCGCTCGCGGACATCGCGACGCGCACGGCCGGCCCCGCGCGCGACGACGTCGCGAACACGCTCGAAGGCGTGTCGCAACCGAAGCGCACGTGACGGGGCGATCCTCGCCTCGTCCGACCACCCCGCGCGACCCGCTGGGCCCATTCCGGGCACGGCCGCGCTCCACTCAACCAGGAGGACAACCATGCAGACTTCCGATCGAGGACAGACGCGCATCGTCGGCAAGGGCGCCGCGACGGCGGCCGGCCCGGGCCCCGACGTGATGGCGGCCGACACGCTGGAAGGCGACAAGGTCTATACGACCGATGGCGACGACGTCGGCAAGATCAAGGACATCATGCTCGACGTGCGTTCGGGCCGCATCGCCTACGCCGTGCTGTCGAGCGGCGGCCTGCTCGGCATCGGCGACAAGCTGCTCGCGATTCCATGGAGCGCGCTCACGCTCGACACCGAACGCAAGTGTTTCCTGCTGTCGGTGTCGTCCGAGCGGATCCGCAACGCGCCGGGCTTCGACAAGGATCACTGGCCGGCGATGGCCGACCCGCAATGGGCCGAGCCGCTGCACGAGTTCTACGGCAGCACACCGTACTGGAGCGCGGGCGACGAGCTCGGGCTCACCGATCCGACCGAGGAACTGAACGATCCGCGCGCGCGCGGCCCGCATTGACCGTTCGTGGTGTGCCGGTAGTACAGGCAACGAGCCCCGCGCATGCGGGGCTTTTTTTGGGCTTTTCGACGGATCGGCGCAGCGCGCCGCCCGATTGATAACCATACGACATCAATCCTTCCAAAAATCGCACTTATCGTTTGACCGTCTTCAGGCGAACATTGCCGAAACCACAATAGACCGCTCCCCGGCGCATTCTTCCCGATTTCCCCTGGAGACACCCAGATGCACCCCTCGCCCAGCCTTCCGACCGGACGTTCGAAGGCCGCCGCGGTATTCCGCGTGACGGCCGGCAACTTCCTCGAGCAGTTCGACTTCTTCCTGTTCGGCTTCTACGCCACCCAGATTTCCGCCGTGTTCTTTCCCGCCGCGAGCGAGTTCGCGTCGCTGATGATGACCTTCGCCGTGTTCGGCGCCGGCTTCCTGATGCGGCCGCTGGGCGCGATCGTGCTGGGCGCGTATATCGACGACGTCGGCCGCCGCAAGGGCCTGATCGTCACGCTGGCGATCATGGCCAGCGGCACCATCCTGATCGCGTTCGTTCCGGGCTATGCGACGATCGGCCTGCTCGCGCCCGTGCTCGTGCTGGTCGGTCGCCTGCTGCAGGGCTTTTCGGCGGGCGCCGAGCTCGGCGGCGTGTCGGTCTATCTCGCCGAGATGGCCACGCCCGGCCGCAAGGGCTTCTATACGAGCTGGCAGTCCGCGAGCCAGCAGGTCGCGATCGTCGTCGCGGCAGGCCTCGGCTTCGCGCTCAATCACTGGCTGAGCGCATCGGCCATCGCATCGTGGGGATGGCGCGTGCCGTTCTTCGTCGGCTGCATGATCGTGCCGTTCATCTTCATGCTGCGCCGCAAGCTCGAGGAAACGCAGGCATTCAAGGCGCGCCGGCATCGTCCGGGCATGAAGGAAGTCTTCGGGACGCTGGCGCGCAACTGGGGCGTCGTGGTCGCCGGCATGATGCTCGTCGCGATGACCACCACGAGCTTCTATCTGATCACGGTCTACGCGCCGACCTTCGGCAAGACGGTGCTGCACCTGAGCACGGCCGACAGCCTGCTCGTGACGCTGTGCGTCGGCGTGTCGAACTTCGTGTGGCTGCCGATCGGCGGCGCCCTGTCCGATCGCATCGGCCGCCGCCCGCTGCTCGTCGGCATGACGCTGCTCGCGATTGCCACCGCGTATCCCGCGCTGTCGCTGCTCGCGCATGCGCCGTCGTTCATCAACATGCTGCTCGTGCTTCTGTGGCTGTCGTTCATGTACGGGATCTACAACGGTGCGATGGTCGTCGCGCTGACGGAAGTGATGCCCGTCGAGGTGCGCGTGGCCGGGTTCTCGCTCGCGTACAGCCTCGCGACGGCCGTGTTCGGCGGCTTTACGCCGGCCATCTCGACGGCGCTCATTCACATGACCGGCGACAAGGCCGCGCCCGGCTACTGGATGAGCATCGCCGCGGTGTGCGCGCTGCTCGCGACGTTCGCCCTCTATCGCCGGCACACGGCCACGCTGACGCCGGCGCACTGAAGCCTGATGCCGGACGACCTGCCTCGACTCACAACGGCCAAGACCATGACCATCAAAAACCTGTTCCTGAAACTCTGCGCGAGCGCGCTCGTCGCCACTTCGGCCGTCGCCGCGAACGTGCAGGCCGCCGACCTGCACGTGATGAGCTCGGGCGGCTTCACCGCCGCGTACAAGCTGCTCGGCCCGCGATTCGCGTCCCGCACGGGCAACACGCTCGAGACCGCGCTCGGCCCGTCGATGGGCAAATCGCCCGAGGCGATCCCGAACCGCCTCGCGCGCGGCGAGCCGGCCGACGCCGTGATCATGGTCGGCTATGCGCTCGACGATCTGATTCGGCAAGGCAAGGTGATCGCCGGATCGCGCGTCGAGCTGGCCGATTCGCGCATCGGCATGGTCGTGCGCGACGGCGCGGCGAAACCCGATATCAGCACGGCGGAAGGCCTCAAACAGGTTCTGCTGCATGCGAAGTCGATCGCCTACTCGGACAGCGCGAGCGGCGTCTACATCGAGCGAGAGCTGTTCAGGAAGCTCGGCATCGAGGATCAGGTGAAATCGAAGGCGACCATGGTCCCGCGAATCCCGGTTGCGTCCGTGGTCGCGAACGGCGACTACGAGATCGGCTTTCAGCAGGTGAGCGAACTGCTGCCCGTGAAGGGCGCCACCTTCGTCGGGAAGATCCCCGAGTCGCTGCAGTCCGTCACGCGCTTCGCGGCCGGCATCCCGGTCGGCGCGCAGCATCCGGAGGAAGCGAAGGCGCTGCTTCAGTATCTCGCGTCGCCCGACGTGCAGCCGGATGTGCAATCGACCGGCCTGGATTCCGTTACCGCACGTTGAACACGAACGACGGGAAGGTGCGCGTCAAACCGCCTTCCCGCCGGGCCCGGCGTCGGCTTCATCGGCGCCGTTCGGGCCAGCCGGTGCGCTCGCGCCGAGCATCCGCGCAAGACGCGCACGATCGCACGCGCCTTCGCGCATCGAAACGAAGATCACCGCGCACGCGTTGCTGATCACGCTCGTCAGCGCACGCGCCTCGGACATGAAGCGATCGATGCCGACCAGAAGCGCGACGCCGGCGACCGGCAGGTCGGGCATCACGGCGAGCGTCGCGACGAGCGCGACCAGCCCGCTGCCGGACACGCCGGCCGCACCCTTCGACGTCAGCAGCATGATGGCCAGCATCGCCGCGATCTGCGGCGCGGAAAGCGTCACGTCGCACGCCTGCGCGATGAACAAGGCCGCCAGCGTCAGATAGATCGCGGTGCCGTCCAGGTTGAACGAGTAGCCGGCCGGCAGCACGAGCCCGACGACGCCCTTGTCGCAGCCGAGCGACTCCAGCTTGACGATCAGCCGCGGCAATACCGGCTCCGTGGAAGAAGTCGCGAGGACGATCAGCAACTCCTCGCGGATGTAGCGCAACAGCCGCCACAACGCGAAGCCGTGCAACCGCGCGAGCGGCGCGAGCACCAGCGCGACGAACAACGCGCACGCCACGTAGAACGACGCCATCAGCCACGCGAGCGAGCCGACCGAGCCGATGCCGAAGCGCCCGACCGTGAACGCCATCGCGCCGAATGCGCCGAGCGGGGCGAGCCGCATGATCATCGCGAGCACGCGAAACACGATCTGCGCGACGCCGTCGATCAGCGCCAGCACGGGCCGCCCGGCCTGCGGATACGCATTCAGCGAAAACCCGAACAGCAGCGACAGCAGCAGCACGGGCAGCACCTCGCCCTGCTGGAACGCGCCGAGCATCGTGTCCGGGATCACGCTCAGCGCGAACGCGACGAGGCCGCGCGGTTGCGCGTGCTGCGCGTATTGCGCCAGCACGCTCGCGTCGAGATGGCGCACGTCGACGTGCATGCCGGCGCCGGGCTGCATCACGAACGCGGTGACAAGCCCGAATGCGAGCGCGGCCGCAGTCAGCAGATAGAACAGCACCAGCGCGTGGACGATCGTGCGCCCGATGGCCTTCCCGTTCGCGAGCGACGTGATGCCGGAGACGATCGTGCAGAACACGATCGGCGCGATCATCATCCGCACGAGACCGACGAACGCGTCGCTGAGCGGCTTGAGCGCCGCGCCGGCCGACGGCCAGAAGTGGCCGACGCTCATGCCGAGCGCCATCGCGAGCAGCACTTGCACGTACAGCGAACGAAGCGGTGTTGCCAGCCTCACGGTGCGGTCTTCCTCGATGTCCCGGTCGTTTTCGTCACATGCATCATGCCGATGCATCGCTGCGCGGCGTGCCACCGCCACGCCTTGCTTCGACGACCGCCCGGTGAAACTCCTCCGCGGCCGGCGTCAGCTGGCGTCCGCGCCGTTTCACGATGCCGACCCTGCGCTTGACCGCCGGTTCGACGAGCGGCACGCTGGTGAGCAGCGGATGGTCGTGTCCGGGCATCGCCATCGACGGCACCGCGGCGACGCCGAGCCCCGCCTCGACCAGCCCGAGCATGGTCGTCACGTGGCGCGTCTCGCACACGCTCGGCGCGCGCGGCGCGACGCTCGTCAGTGCCTGGTCGAGCAACAGGCGGTTGCCGGACGTCTTGTCCACCGACACGTATTCGTATTCGTAAAGCTCGCTCCAGGTCACGCGCTTCTTGCGCGCGAGCGGATGATCGCGCCGGCACGCGGCAACGAATCGCTCCTGCAGCAGCAGCTTGAACTCGACCTCGGATTCCTGGCTGCCCATGAAGCTCACGCCGAAATCGGCCTCGCCGCTGATGACGGCGCTCAGCACCTCGTTCGCGCTCGCATCCAGCAGCTTGACCCTGATGCGCGGAAAGCGGCGATGGTAGCTGGCGATCACGTTCGGCAGAAAGTAGTAGGCCACCGACGGCACGCACGCGATGGTCACGTGCCCGAGGCGGCTCGACGAGACGTCGCGGATGCCGAGCAGCGCGACGTCGAGATCGTCCAGCAGTTGCTCGGCGCTCGGCGCGAACACGCGGCCGACCGTCGTGAGCGTGACGCTGCGCGTCGTGCGCTCGAACAGACGCACGCCGAGCGCTTCCTCCAGCTTGTCGATCCGGCGACTCAACGCGGGCTGCGAAATGCTGATCGCCTCGGCGGCCTTCCGGAAGCTTCCCAGCTCCACCACCGCGCGAAACGCCTGCAAGTCGGTCAAATCGAAGTTGATTCCCACGGGCCAAGTCTCCGCATCTCGAATGCCGCGTATTGTGCCCGATTCGGGCAAGCACACCCAGCCGGGAGATGTCCGGCCGCGAAGCCGGGGGGCGCCGCCGTGCCCCGTGCGGCGGGCCAATGAGCGGGGCAAGGGCACGGCCGATACCGTTTTACAAGCTGCGTGTAAGCGCCCCGGGCGGTCACGCTCGCCCGTCGGCGACCATGCGCCGGTTCCGGACAGCGGCGGTGTCGGCGGCATGGCGGCATGGCGGCACCGTGGCGGCGTCCGGCCCGCCGCAAGGTCGAACCGCATCGGGAATCTCTCCGGCAACCGCCCGGTGCCACGACATGGCCCGCGCGCCGATCGACTGCATGCGGCATGCCGGTTGCTGTACGAAGTGCACTGCATCGATGAGGGAGCCGTCAATGCGCGCACTGCCGATGTTCCGACCCGGCCGGTTTTTCGGCCCGCCTGCCGTTCGCCGGCGCGCGCACCGTCGTGCGCCCGTCGATGCGGGCGCCGCGCGGGCCGGTACGGGAAGCGCCGCATGACGCGCGCCGCGCCCGCGAAGCGCGCGGCCGTCCCGGCCGCCCCCGACGACGACGCACCGGCGACGCTCGATGCCTGCCGCCGCTGCGGACTGTGGGAACATGCGACGCAGCCGGTGCCGGGCGCGGGGCCCGCCGACGCGCGCATCATGCTGGTCGGCGAGCAGCCGGGCGACCAGGAAGACCGCACGGGCATCCCGTTCGTCGGCGCGGCGGGCCGCATGCTCGATCGCGCGCTCGACGAGGCCGGGATCGAACGCAAGTCCGTCTATCTGACCAACGCGGTCAAGCACTTCAAATGGGAGCCGCGCGGCAAGCGACGGCTGCACAAGACGCCCGCGCAGCGCGAGGTCGCCGCATGCCGCTACTGGCTCGAACGCGAACTCGCCGCGACGCACCCGCGCGTGATCGTCGCGCTCGGCGCCACGGCGCTGCGCGCGGTACTGCAAGACAACGACGCAACGCTCGAGCGCACGCGCAAGCCGGTGCGCTCGCCCCACGGCAGTCTCGTCGTCGCGACCTACCACCCGTCCTACGTGCTGCGCACGCGTGGCGCCGATTCGCGCGAGCACGCGTACCGGACGCTCGTCGATGCGCTGCGCACCGCGTCGCGCCTCGCGCGCGGCGCCCGCGGAGACGCCGAATGAGCGACCTGCGCGGCGACGACGCGGCGCGGGAACCCGCAACCGCCGCACCCACCGCACCCACCGCACCCGCCGCGCAGCCGTGGTACCGGCGGCTCGGCCCCGGCCTGCTCGCGGGTGCGTCCGACGCCGATCCGAGCAATGTCGCCGTCTATGCGCAGGCCGGCAGCCAATTCGGCTTCCACATGCTGTGGATGATCGTGATCACGCTGCCGATGATGGTCGCCGTGCAGCTCGCGTCGGCATTCGTCGGGCGCGCGAATCGCGAAGGCCTCGTAGCGGGCATCCGCGAGCAGTTCTCCAGCCGCCTCGCCAAGGCGCTGATCATGATGGTCGTAGTCGTCAACGTCGTGAACGTCGGCGCCGATCTCGCCGCGATGGGCGATGCGACCGCGCTCGTCGTCGGCGGCCGCAGCTACTGGTATGCGCCCGTCTACGGGATCGCGTCGCTCATGCTGCAGGTATTCCTGTCCTACGAACGCTACGCGCGCTGGCTCAAATGGATGACGTTCGGGCTGCTCGCCTACGTGCTGGAACTCGGCTTCGTGCACGTCGACTGGCGCAGCCTGCTTCACGCGATCGTGCTTCCGCACATCGCGTTCACCCACGACTATGCGACGACGGCGGTCGCGGTGCTCGGCACGACGCTGAGCCCGTACCTGTTCGTCTGGCAAGCCGCGCTCGAAGTCGAGGAAACCCAGGCCGAGCGCCGCAACGGCGATATCGCATGCGCGCCCGGCGCGCGGCGGGAGACCGAGCGACGCATCAGGTTCGACACCTGGACCGGGATGATCGTGACCAACGCGGTATCGTTCTGCATCATGGTGATCGGCGCGGCCGTGTTCTTCACGAACGGCAGACACGACATCGGCTCGACCGCGCAGGCGGCCGAGGCGTTGCGCCCGATCGCCGGCGAAGCGGCGTTCGTCGTGTTCGCGCTCGGCATCGTCGGCTGCGGGCTGCTCGCGATTCCGGCGTTCTCGGGGAGCGCCGCGTACGGCTGCGCGGAGGCATGGCGCTTCCGGGAAGGCCTGAACGAACCGGTGCGGCGCGCGCCGGCATTCTATGCGGTGCTGGCGGCATGCGTGCTGGTCGGCATCGCGATCTGCTTCAGTCCTGTCGATCCGATCAAGGCGCTTTACTGGAGCGCGGTGCTCAACGGCGTCGCGGCGGTGCCGATGCTCGTGCTCGTGATGCTGTTGTCGCAGCGGCGCGATGCGGCCGGGCGACCCGGCAGCGGGCTCGCGTCGAAGGTGTTCGGGTGGCTGGCGGTCGTGCTGATGGCGGGATCGGTGATGGTGATGGCCATGGACATGCTGCGTTGACCGCGATGGGTGTAGCTTCCGGTTCAGTTGTGTGAGCAACCGTTCGAGCCGGTTGCACAACAACGGCCGATCAACGATATCGGGCAACCGGCCGGCTGCATGCGCAGCACGGCCCGGTTGCCCGACAACCATCGTTACATCATCTTGCCGCGTGACTTTTCGGCACGCGCGGCATCGGCCGCCGACTCGACCTTCTTCACTTCCTCCGGCGGCGGCAGCACCGCCTTGAAGCCCATCGAATCGATCCACATCTCGCGCGCCCAGCCGCGGGTGTGATACAGGTGATGGTCCTCGTCGGCCTCGACTTCATCGTGCGCGGCCTTCAGCGCCTTCGCCGCGTCGCCGTCGGGCAACTGGTCGGCGGCATAGCCGATCAGCTCCCAGTTCAGGTGATCCTTGGTTTCCGCCAGCACCACGCATTCGGCCGCGACCACCTGCGCGACCGCCGGATCGGCCTGCTTCTTCGCCTGCTCGATCACCTGGACGAGCGACTTGCCGGTTGCCGCCACGGCGGCGCGGCCCGGCGACTGCGCATCCGGATCGAGGCCGAGCGTTTCGAATACCTTGCGCAGCACCTCCTGATGATGCATCGTCTCGCGGTGGTACTTCTCCCACTCCTTGTGCAGGTCCTCGTCGGTCGCGCACTGGAGCGCGGCCTCGTAGATCTTCGCGCCGCCAAGCTCGGTCTCGTATGCCTGGCAGAGCAGTTCGAGGATGCCTTCGTGCTTCGATTGCCGTTGGGCCATGACTGCCTCTCCGAAAAAACGGGCCGCCCGCGCGGCCCTGGGGTTGAAACGGGCGCGCGTTACTGCGCGCCCACCTTGCGTTGGAGTTCCTCCGCCATGCTCAGGTGATGCTTGAGCGTCGGCAGCGTGGATTTCGCGAACGCACGCAGTTGCGCGTCCTTACCGTCGCGCGCCTCGTCCTCGAACAGCGCGACCGCCTTTTTGTGCGCGTCCGGGCCGACCGCCGCGACATATGCGGTGTCGAAGTCGTGCCCGCGCTTGCCGCGCAGCGCCTCGACGTCCGGGTCCTGGATCTGGTCCACCTGCGGTTTCATGCCGGTGCGCGCCGCGATCGCGTTCAGCTTCGCGTTCGCCTTGCCGTGATCGGCGACCATGCGCTTCGCGAACGCGCGGACGTCCGCCGATTGCGCCTGCTTCAGCGCAAGCTGGCTGGCCTGCACCTCGGCCCTGCCGGCGAGCGCGGCCTTGTCGACGAACTCGGCATCGCCGCCCTGCGGGGCCTTCGCGATACCGGCATCGTTCGCGCCGCCGCCCGACGACGGGTTGATCACGCCGCCCGGCACATGCGAATTCGATGCGGGCGGCTCGCTGGGCATCTGTGCCTGCGCGAATCCCGACACGGCGAGCACGCCCGCGGCAAGCGCCGCGATCGTCCAGTTGGGTTGTTTCATGCGCTTTCTCCTTGTGTGGACAGAGCCGTCAGCCGCCGACGATCGAGCCGCCGTTCGGATGCAAGGTCTGTCCCGTCATGTAACTCGCGCCCTCGGACGCGAGCAGCACGTAGCAGCCGATCAGTTCGTCCGGCTGCCCCGGCCGCTTGAGCGGCACGTTCGTGCCGAACTTCGATACCTGTTCGGCGGTGAAGGTCGACGGAATCAACGGCGTCCAGATCGGGCCGGGGGCCACGGCATTCACGCGAATGTCGCGCTCGGCCAGCTCGATCGACAGCGAGCGCGTGAACGCGACGATCGCGCCCTTGGTCGCCGAGTAGTCGGGCAGCTTCGGGCTGCCGTGATACGCGGTCACCGACGCGGTATTGACGATGCGCCCGCCCGCCTTCATGTGCGCCAGCGCGGCCTGCGTGCAGAACACCATGCCGTACACGTTGGTGCGGAACGTGCGTTCGAGCTGTTCCTCGGTCACGTCCTCGATGCCCGGCTGCGGATGCTGTTCGCCGGCGTTGTTGACGAGCACGTCGAGCCGTCCCAGCCGCTCGACCGTGCGTGCGACGGCGTCGTGCGCCTGCCGCCGGTCGCCGACGTCACACGCGATCGCCTCGCAACGCCGGCCCGCCTGCTCGATCAGGCGCTTCGTGTGCGCCGCGTCGTCCGATTCGTTCAGATAGACGATCGTGACATCCGCGCCCTCCTTCGCGAAGCCGATCGCCACCGCGCGGCCGATCCCGCTGTCGCCGCCCGTCACGAACGCGACCTTGCCGGCCAGCTTGCCGCTGCCGACGTAATCGGCCGCTTCGTCGTGCGGCTTCGGATGCATCTCCTGCTCGCGGCCCGGCTGTTGCGTCTGCGTCTGGGGCGGCGGGGCTTTGGTGTCGGTCATGGGTTCCTCCTTGGTCGGGTGTCGCGAATGCATCGCAAGCCGCGTGCCGCGCGGCGTGCACCGGCCCGCCGAATGGCAGGCTCGTGCGGAAACGGCCTGCTCAGTGCGGGTTGCCTTGCGTGGTGCCGTCCGGTCGGCGCACCGGATCGAAATCGCGCCATTCGCCGTCCTGCCAGTCGCCTTCGACGCGCTCGATCGATTGCGCGCCGGTCGCGCGCAGCACGTCTTCTGCGGCGGCCGCGGTCGTGGCCGTCACGCGCGCGGCCAGGATCACGCCGGTTTCGGAATGCGCGAGCGTGCCCTTGCCTTCGGCCTGCTCGCCGCGCATCCGGCCCAGCGCGCCGCCGAATGCGCCGAGATACGCGCCCGCGAGCGCGCCCGCGGCCGGCACGAACCAGTAGTGCACGCCGAGCGCATAGAGGATCAGCCCGACGATCGCGCCGATCAGCAGCCCGCGCAGCGCGCCGACCATCGCACCGCGACCGCCCGGCTTCGCGGCCGTATCGGCATACACGTCGCCGCCAATCGGAAACCGCGCGTGCTGGCCGCCCGGATTCAGGAAGAAGATCGACACGTCGTCCGGGCCGAATGCGCGCTCGTAAAGGTGGCGCGCGCCACCTTCCGCTTCATCGAACGTCGTGAAGCGTCCTGCGACGATCATGGCCATGTTCGTGCTCCTTCATAAGGTGCCGCGCACGCGACGGCGTGCGCGACGCGACGGGGCGGCGCTCACATCAGCCGCCCGAGCTCCTTCGATACCGATGCCGGCGTGTCGTATTCGCGTTCGGGGATCTGCCTGAGCATGTCGAGCACGCGCGGGTCGGCGTGCGAGCGCTCCGCGCACTCGACCACGTCCGACTTGCTCGCCGGATAGTCCATCCCCTTCAGCGCCTTCTGCACGTCGACCGGGCTCGGCGCCTTGCCGTGGCCGCCCTGATGGCCGCCCTTGTCGTGGTCCTGCTGCGTGCGCTCGCCTTCGTGCGCGCGCGAGTGGCTGTATTCGTGGCCCGTATGTTGTCGGGATGACATGGAAACCTCCTTCAGATGAGAAACCGGGAAACGGAATGGCAGGAACGGCACGCGATCACGTCGGCGCACGCCGTGCACGCGCGAGCGCGGCGACCACCAGTGCCGCGGCACCCAGCGCGACCGCGCCCGCCACCTTCGGCTGCTGCACCACCGCGTTGTACGCACAACCGCGCAGCACGGGCCCTTCCATCCCTTCGCGCTCGTGCAGTGCGTGGCGGGACTCGTACAGCGCGTTGTCGTCGCGCGGGCGCGCGGGGCGTACCGTGCGCTGGCCGCGCGAGAACAGCGTGGCCGCGACGCGATCGAACAGACGCGGCGCGTGGTACGCACCGGCCGAGGTCAGCTTCGCGGCGCCGCCGACGAACAGCGCGCGGCGCGGGTGCGCGGCGGCGAACAGGATCGCGTCGGCGACGAGTTCGGGGTCGTAGATCGGCGGCGGCAGCTTCGCCTCGACGTTCATGTAGTTCTTCGCGTGCATCACGAACATCGTGTCGATCGCGGCCGGCTTGATGAGCGTGACGGACACGGGCAAGTGATCCGACTCGAGCTCGAGCCGCAGCGAATCGGTGAAACCCTTCACCGCGTGCTTCGATGCCACATACGCGCTTTGCAGCGGCACCGGCGCATCGGACGCCTCGCTGCCCATGTTGATGATCGCGCCGCCGTGGAAGTCGCTCTTGCGCCTGAAATGATCCGACGCGACGAGCGAGCCGTGCACGACGCCCCAATAGTTGGTGTCGAACAATCGTCGCTGATCCTCGAGCGGCACTGCCGCCGCCGTACCGAAGATCGACACGCCCGCGTTGTTGACCCACGTATCGAAGCCGCCATAGGTATCGGCCGCCTTGGCGGCCGCGCGTTGCACGTCCTCGAGGACGCCGACGTCGCCGGCCACCGGCACCGCGAGGCCGCCGTGCTGGCGGATCTCCTCGCACAGCGTGTTCAGTGCGTCCTCGTTGCGCGCGAACAGCACCAGCTTCGCCCCGCGCCGTGCCGCCTTGCGCGCGGTGACGAGGCCGATGCCGCTGGTGGCGCCCGTGATCACGATCGTCTGCTCGCCGACCGGTTTGAGCATGCAGTTCATCACTGGACTCCTTCTACGGGGCCGCGATTATTTCGGGCGAATGGTCAACTGGTTGCGCACGTCCTGCACGCCGTCGATCTGCTTGACGACATTTGCGGCCTGCGCGCGCTGCTGGTCGTCCGGCACGCTGCCGGTCAGCATCACGACGCCGTGGCGCGTCTTCACGTGAATGTCGCCGGCCGACAGGCCGCTCGTGCCGACCAGCTCGGCTTTCGCCTTGGTGGTGATGGTCGCGTCGCGGATCTTCGTGCCGGTGCTCGAATGGGTCGACGACGACATGGACGAGGTGGTGCCGTCGTCTCCGGCGGCAAACGCGTTCGGCGCGACGACGGTACAGGCAGTGGCCGCGGCGATCGCGATCGCCATGCCGAGACGCGTCGCCGCACGACGGCGGAATCGCGGCGCGCGGGCTTGCAGCGGGAATACCTTCATCGTGACCTCCTATCGTGTGATGCCGGCATGCCGGCGGACATCCGGATGACGCAAATCGCGTGCCGCGCGCAGCACGCCGCATGCACGCGCGGCACGGTGATCGGACGCCCTTTCATCCAACGCGTTGTAATTTTTTCGGCACATGAGCGGGGTGTGCGTCCCGCAAAGTGCCGGGCACGGCGATTGCCGCAGAGGGACGCAACGGGGCTCGCCGGCGTGGCCCCGACCTCGGGAGCAACACCATGCAAAGAATTGCGTTGATCAGTGAACATGCGTCGCCGCTGGGGGTGATCGGCGGCGTGGATGCGGGCGGGCAGAACATCTACGTCGCGAACGTCGCGAAGCAGTTGGCCGAGCGCGGTCTCGACGTCGACGTCTACACGCGCTGCGACAATCCGCACCTGCCGGAAGTCGTGCAGATCGGCCCGCGCATGCGGGTGATCCACGTGCCCGTCGGGCCGCCCGCCGATATCCCGAAGGAACGGCTGCTGCCGTACATGGGCGCGTTCGCGGACTACATGGTCGCGCGCATGCGGCGCGAGCCCGACCCCGTCGACGTAATGCACGCGAACTTCTTCATGTCGGGCGAGGCCGCACTGCGCGTGAAGAAGCGTCTCGGAATTCCGCTCGTCATGACCTTCCACGCGCTCGGCCGTGTGCGCCGGCTGCATCAGGGCGCGGCCGACGGATTCCCGGACGAGCGCTTCGAGATCGAGGACACGCTCGCGCGCCGCGCGGACCGGCTGATCGCCGAGTGTCCGCAGGATGCGCTCGACCTGACCACGCACTACCGCGCCGATGCCGCGCGCATCGAGATCGTGCCCTGCGGGTTCGATGCGCGCGAATTCCGGCCGGTGCCGCGTGTCGACGCGCGTGCGCGGCTCGGCTGGCCGCACGATGCATTCGTCGTGCTGCAGCTCGGGCGGCTCGTGCCGCGCAAGGGAATCGACACCGTGATCGACGCGCTCGCGCGCATGCCGCGCGATCCGGCCCGGCCGACGCGGCTCTACATCGTCGGCGGCAGCCAAGCGACGCCGGACCCGGCGCGCGATCCGGAACTGGCACGCCTCGCCGCGCTCGCGCACGACACCGGCATCGCGGAACGCGTGACGTTCGTGGGCCGGCGCGAGCGTGACATGCTGCACCTGTACTACAGTGCGGCCGACGTATTCGTGACGACGCCATGGTACGAGCCGTTCGGCATCACGCCCGTCGAGGCGATGGCGTGCGCCGCGCCGGTGATCGGCAGCAACGTCGGCGGCATCCGCACGACGGTGGACGACGGCGTCACCGGCTACCTGGTGCCGCCGCGCGACCCGGCCGCGCTCGCCGAGCGGCTCGTGCAGCTGCGCGCCCGGCCGGACCTTTGCGAGGCGCTCGGGCGGGCCGGCTATCTGCGCGCGCACCGCTTCTATACATGGCGCGGCGTGGCTGACCGCCTCATCGACATCTATCGCGACGTCGCCCATCCGCAACGTGCCGGCGCGGCGGCCAGCAACCGCCGAACGCCCGTCGCGACCACGCCGGGCGTCCTCGCGCACCGCAAGGAGAATGCATGATGAAGGGCTACGATCGCAAACGGGTGCTCGTCACCGGCGGTGCCGGGTTTCTCGGTTCGCATCTGTGCGAGCGCCTCGTGACGGCCGGACACGACGTGCTGTGCGTCGACAATTTCTACACCGGGACGAAGGACAACATCGCGCATCTGCTCGATGCGCCGAATTTCGAGCTGATGCGGCACGACGTGACATTCCCGCTGTACGTCGAAGTCGACGAAATCTACAACCTCGCGTGCCCGGCGTCTCCCGTGCACTATCAGCGCGACCCGGTGCAGACGACCAAGACCAGCGTGCACGGCGCGATCAACCTGCTGGGCCTCGCGAAGCGCGTGAAGGCGCGCATCCTGCAGGCGTCGACGAGCGAAGTGTACGGCGACCCCGACGTGCATCCGCAGGACGAACGCTACTGCGGCCGCGTGAACCCGATCGGCGTGCGCGCGTGCTACGACGAAGGCAAGCGCTGCGCGGAGACGCTGTTCATGGACTATCACCGCCAGTACGGCGTCGACGTCCGGATCGCGCGGATCTTCAACACATACGGGCCGCGCATGCATCCGGCCGACGGGCGCGTCGTGTCCAACTTCATCACGCAGGCGCTGGCGGGCGAGCCGCTGACCGTCTACGGCGACGGCAGGCAGACGCGTTCGTTCTGCTATGTCGACGACATGGTGGATGCGCTGGTCCGGCTGATGGACGAGCCGGGCGACGCATGCGAGCCGGTGAACCTCGGCAGCGACGACGAGATCGCGATGATCGACGTCGCGCGCGAAGTCGTGAGGATCGTCGGCGCGGCGGTGGCGATCGAGTTCCGTCCGCTGCCGTCCGACGATCCGCGCCAGCGGCGGCCGGACCTCGACGCCGCGTACCGGCGCCTCGGCTGGCGTGCGACGACGTCGCTCGCGAGCGGGCTCGCGCATACCGCGCGGTATTTCATCCATCGGCAGGTCGTGCATCACACGCCGGGCGACCTCGTGCGCAGCACGCAGATCGCGTCGCACATGCTCGCGCAGATCAGCACGCAGAACCGGCCGGCGACGACCTGAACGCGGCGGCCTGGTAACGCGAATTCGCGCGGCCGTCCACCGATGCGGCAGCGGGCGGCCGATGCGCGGCGCGCATCAGCCGTCGCGCTTCGTCACGTGCGCGATCTTGTGTGCGAGTTCGCGAACGTCGACGGGCTTGCACAGATAGCCGTCGAAGCCGGCCTCGAGCGCGCGTCGCTCGTCCGCGAGGCCCGCGTGCGCGGTCACGGCAAGCACGCGCAAGTCCGGCGGGCTGCCGCCGTTCGCGGCGCCGCGGCGCAACGCGTCGAGCAACCAGTAGCCGTCGCCGTCGGACATCGCGAGATCGGAGAGCACGACGGTCGGCTTCACGTCCGCGACAACCGCGAGCGCGTCGCGGCCCGACGATGCGATCGCGACGGTCGCGCCGAGCGTGCTCAGCGCGGCGGTCAGGCTGGTGCGCGTGGTCGCGTCGTCGTCGACGATCAGGATGCGCTGCGAGTCGAGCATCAGCGGGCCGCGCTGGCCATCGTCCTGCATCGCGCGCCATGCCATCGCGCCCACCGGCTGCCAGCCGGCCGGCAACGTCACGGTGAACGTCGTGCCGCGATTGCGGCCCGCGCTTTCGACGCGGACCTTGCCGCCATGCAACTCCGCGATATGCCGCACGATCGACAAGCCGAGCCCGAGCCCGCGCCGCGACGAGGCAGGCGAATCGTCGGCGCGGCGGAACATGTCGAACACATACGGGATGAAGTCCGGCGCGATGCCCTGCCCGGTGTCGGCGACGGTCAGCGTCGCGTGCGCGGTGTCGCGCGACAGCGTGACCGTCACGGCACC
Organism: Burkholderia territorii; assembly: GCF_001718335.1. Taxonomy (NCBI): domain Bacteria; kingdom Pseudomonadati; phylum Pseudomonadota; class Betaproteobacteria; order Burkholderiales; family Burkholderiaceae; genus Burkholderia; species Burkholderia territorii. Next base: position 174,055 of record NZ_CP013367.1, on the reverse strand, counting down.
GCCGGTCGGCGTGAACTTCAGTGCATTCGACACGAGGTTCGACAGCATCTGCCGCAACCGCTCCGCGTCGCCGGGCACCACGCATGCGGGCATCGCGCAGTCGAATTCGAGCGCGATGCCGGCCGACGACGCGGCGGTCTGGAACGCGGTCGTCGCATCGGCGAACAGCCGCACCACATCCACCGGCATCGAGTCGATCCGCAGCTTGCCGGTCGCGAGCGACGATGCGTCGAGAATGTCGCCGACCATGCGCGTGAGCGAACGCGCGCTGCGGTCGATCGCATCGATCGCCTGCTGCTGCAACGCATCGTCGCCCGAGTTGCGCAACACCTCGATCCAGCCGTAGATCACGTTCAACGGCGTGCGCAGTTCGTGCGATACGGTCGCGAGCAATTCGTCCTTCAGGCGATTCGACGTATCGGCCTGGTCGCGCGCGTCGCGCGCGCCTTGCAGCGAGCGGTGCGTGCGCAGGTCGCGGCGACGCTGCGCGCCGGTCTCGCGCAGCGTCAGCGACAACGCGACGCAGCTGCGCGCGTCGCCCTTCACCGGGCATGCGGAGACCGTTGCACGAAAACGCCGGCCGTCGCGACGCACGCACAGCAGCTCGAGCGGGCCGACCGGTTCACGCATCGCGTCGAACGAGTCGACCAGCGGGTTGCGCGCCAGCCAGCGCATCGCGATCAGCGTTTCGAGCGGCCGCCCGCACGCCTCGTCCTCGTCGTACCCGAAGATTCGCTGCGCGGCCGGGTTCCAGCTGACGATACGACCCTGATCGTCGAGCCCGACGATTGCGTCCGGCGATGCGTCGACGACCGCGCGCTGCAGCCGCGACTTGTCGGCAAGCATGCGCGCCCCGCCGTCGTCGCGCAGCAGCACGACCGCGCCGCCGATGTTGCCGTGCGCATCGGCGATCGGCGACGCCGCCTCGACGATCGGCACCGGCGTGGCGCCCTCCGCGCCATGCAGCCAGTGCCGGTCCGACGACGCATGCGCACCGGCGAGCGCGCGGTCGAGCGGCGTCGTCTGCACTCGGCGCCCGTCGTGATCGAACACGCGCAGCACATCGCGCACCGGCCGGCCGGCCGCCTCGTCGGGGCTGCAGCCGGCCAGTTCGGCCGCCGCCGCATTCAGGTACGTCACGCGGCCTTGCGCATCGGTCGAGATCACGCCCTGCGGCAGCGCGTCCAGCACGGCTTCGAGTTGCCGCCGCGTGGCGGCTTCCCGCCGACGCGCGCGCTCGTTCGTGAGCCGCGCGTGACGCAGCATCGCCGCGATCGCGCACACCAGCGCCCCGATCAGCATGAACGTGCCGAGCCGCACGAGGCGCGCCGCCAGCGGTTCGGTATAGGCGCCTGGATCGGACAGGAACAGCGTCCACACCAGCAGCCCGCTCACCACCGTCGACGCGATCCCGAACAGGAACGACGTCACCCAAGCGGCGCCGGCCAGCAGCGGGTAGTACAGGGCGAGCGGCAGGTTCACGCCGCCGAAGCGGATCGCCAGCGCCTGCAGCACGGTCGCGATCGCGACGAGCATCACGGCGGTGGCGTAATTTGCGGCCTGCGGCCGTGCAATGTCAATCATCGGACACGCTCCTGCCGGCAGGCCGGCGGCGGCCCGCGCATGAACGAACGGGCACGTCGCATGCTCGGGCGCTTACGCTGACTTTGGAGACCTTCAGGCCATGACCATTCCGACACGCTGGCTCGTCGTCTCGCCGCATCTCGACGACGCCGTCTTCAGTTGCGGGCAGTTGCTCGCGCAGTCGCCCGGCTCGGTCGTCGTCACTGTGTTCGCCGGGATACCTGCCCACGGGACGGCCGCGCCGCCGTGGGATCGGCGCGCGGGGTTCCGCACGGCGGACGAAGCGATGCGCACGCGCCGCGACGAGGATCGCCGCGCGCTCGGTACGCTCGGCGCGCACGCGGTGTGGCTCGACTTCCTCGACGACCAGTACGGCACGCCGGCCGCGTCGACGGCGATCGCCGCGCGCGTGGCCGCGGCGATCGCCGCGCATCCGGGTTTCGGTGTGCTCGCGCCTGCCGGCCTGTTCCATCGCGATCATCTGCAGGTGCAGCAGGCCATGCTGACGCTGCTGCGCGACGACGCGCGCGCGGGCGAGACGTCGCGCGTGTGGCGCTTCTACGAGGACGTGCCGTATCGTCGGATCGACGGGCTGATGGCCGAGCGCGTGACCGCTTGGCGCGAACACGGCTGGGCCGCCCAGCCGGTAGACATGCCGACCGGCAACCGCACCGACGGCTCCACGGCGAAGGCCGCGGCCGTCGACGCGTATGCGAGCCAGATTGCGCTGTTCGAGCCTCATATGCGCGCCGATCTCCGTGAACCCGAAACGTACTGGCGGCTCGAATGCGACGGCCCGTCCGCATAACGCCCGCGCATGCGGTGCTGCCGCCACGCGAAGCGCGCGTGACCGCTGTCGTGCTGACCTGGCGACGCCCGGCCGAGCTCGCGCGCACGCTCGAGCGGCTCTCGGGCCTCCCCGACCGGCCGGCGATCGTCGTCGTCGACAACGGATCGGACGACGCAACCGCGGCGCTCGTGCGCAATCGCTTTGCGCATGCGACGCTGGTGCAGGCGCCGGACAATCTCGGCGCATCGGGCCGCAACCTCGGCGCGGCCGTCGCGCGCACGCGTCACGTCGCGTTCTGCGACGACGACACGTGGTGGGCGCCCGGCTCGCTCGCCGAAGCCGCGAACCTGCTCGATGCGTATCCGCATGTCGCGGGCGTCACCGCGCGCGTGCTGGTCGGGCCGGACCAGCGCGAAGACCCGACCTGTACGCTGATGGCGAACAGCCCGCTCGATGCGAGCGTCGCGCTGCCGGGCCGGCCGATCCTCGGGCTGCTGGCCGGCGCGACCGCGTTCCGGCGCGACGCATTCCTCGCCGCGGGCGGCTATCATCCGCGCTACTTCCTCGGCGGCGAGGAAGCGTTGCTCGCGCTCGATCTGTATCGCGCCGGCGCGTGGCTCGTCTATGCACCGCATCTGACGGTTCATCATTACCCTTCGCTGCAACGCGACGCGAGCGCGCGCGCGCGCGTGTCCGCACGCAACGCGGTGTGGACCGCGTGGCTCAGATGGCCGGCCACCCCCGCGCTCGCGCATACGATCCGCATGTTGCCGTGCCTGTGGCGCGAGCGCGGCATCGCGTCCGCGTGCGCGGGCCTGCCGTGGATCTTGCGCGAGCGGCGCGCGTTGCCGCCGCATGTCGAGCGCATGCGGCGCCGCCTCGACGACGATGCGCGCCGCCGCGCACGCGCGCGCGCATGAGCATGTGCGCCACGCCATCAGGAATCCGGTTTTTCCACTTCGTCTTCCAGCTGCGCGAGCCGGTTGTAGATCGTCTTCAGGCTGACGTCGAGCACCTCCGCCGCCTGCGCCTTCACGCCGCCGCATTGCGCGATCGTGCCGAGGATCAGCTTGCGGTCGACTTCCTCCAGCGGCGTGCCGAACGGCACCGTCACGCGATCCTCGTGCGAATCGACCATGCTCGACAGTTCCTCCATGATCGGCGGCGGCAGCGTGTCGATCACGTCCGCGTCGCTGAAGATGCTCGCGCGCTGCACGAAGTTGCGCAGCTCGCGCACGTTGCCGGGCCACGCGTAAGTCTTCAGCGCCTCGCGCGCGGCCGGCGCGAAGCGCAGGTTGCGGGCGCTTTCTTCGTTGTAGCGCTGCAGGAATGCGTCGGCGAGCATCGGGATGTCGTCGCCGCGCTCGCGCAGCGACGGCAACGGAATCGGGAACACATTGATGCGGTGATAGAGGTCGGGCCGCAGCTTGCCGTCGGCCATCGCGGCTTCCGGATCGCGGTTGGTCGCCGCGACGATGCGCACGTCGACGTCGATCTCGCGCGTCGAGCCGAGCCGCGTGAGCCGCCCGGTTTCCAGCACGCGCAGCAGCTTGACCTGCGACTCGACCGGCATCTCGGTGATTTCGTCGAGAAACAGCGTGCCGCCGTCCGCGCGTTCGAAGAAGCCCTTGTGCTGCCGTTCCGCGCCGGTGAAGCTGCCGCGGTCGTGGCCGAACATCTCGCTCTCGACGAGGTTCGCCGCGATCGCGCCGCAGTTCACCGCGAGGAACGGGCCGCGGCGGCGCAGGCTCAAATCATGAACCGTCTGCGCGGCGAGCTCCTTGCCGGTACCCGACTCGCCGGTGAGCAGCACCGACGCTTCGGTACGCGCGACACGGCCGATCGCGTCATAGACGGCCTGCATCGCGGGCGAACTGCCGAGCATGCGGCCGAAACGGCCGAGACGCTTCAGCTCCGAACGTAGTTCGGCGATTTCCTCGTGCAGTGCGGTAGTGCGCGGCACGCGCGCGAAGATGCTGTTCAGCCGCTGCATGTTGAGCGGCTTCACCAGGTAGTCGGTCGCGCCGCGCCGCAATGCATCGATCGCGGTTTCGAGGCTCGCGTGACCGGTGGTCAGCACCATTTCGCAATGCCCGCGCTTGGGCAATGCGTCGAACAGATCCATCCCGTTGCCGTCCGGCAGCACGAGATCGCAGAGCACGAGATCGGGGGTATGCGTCGAGACGAGCGTGCGCGCTTCTTCGAGCGTCGCGGCCGTATCGCACGAAAGCTGCTGGGCCTGTGCGAGCGTCGCGAGCATCGTGCGCGTATCTGCATCGTCTTCGACGATCAGGACATAAGGCATCGAAGCTCCTTGTGGTGCGGTCCGGCACCGGGGATTGGCCGAACCGCGTCGGGCATGCGATGCGGAGGTGCGGCGCCGGCACTGGCGGCACATCCGCACTGCACACGAATGAGCAGACCAGGCCTGTTCACGCTAATAACGAGCTTGCGCTGGCCCCACGAATGAATTTTTCAATAGCGTGAACAGGCCCTAGCTGTCCTGCCATGACAAACGAGTGCTTAGCAGTATAGAAGAAGCGCGTCGCGCATACGGCGCTCATCGAATAAATCTATCTCCGCGCAGCGGTCGCATTGCGAGATTCAATCCGGACCTAACGGTATAAAAGGTATGATGGGCACATGAAAAAACGACGCGTAACGGTCATTTTTTCATCTGCCTTCGACGATTTCGGTCAAACCTTCCCAACGCAATATCACTCATGTCGAAATCCGACGATGACGGCACGCGACTGTTCGGCCGCTCGCAAACGATCCAGAACCTGCTGCTGAAAGTGTCGCGCGTCGCAACAACACGCGCGAGCGTGCTGGTAGTCGGCGAAAGCGGCGCGGGCAAGGACATCGTCGCGCGGCTGATCCACGACATGAGCCCGCGTCGGCGCGGGCCGTTCGTGCCGGTCAATTGCGGCGCGATTCCGAAGGACATCGCGGAATCGCATTTGTTCGGTCACGAAAAAGGCAGCTTCACCGGCGCCGTTGCACAACATGTGGGCATGTTCGAAGCCGCGCGCGGCGGCACGCTGTTTCTCGACGAAATCGCGGAAATGCCGGCGGAATTGCAGGTGAAATTGCTGCGCACGCTCGAGTCGAACACGATCATGCGCGTCGGCGGTCACGAAGCGATTCCGCTCGACGTGCGGATCGTGGCCGCTACCCATCACGACCCCGTGGAGGCCGTGCGCAGCGGCCGGCTGCGCGAGGATCTGTTCTACCGGATCGCGACGATCGCGCTGCACGTGCCCGCGCTGCGACAGCGCGAGGACGACGTCGGCGACATCGCGCTGCAGATCGTCGACCGGCTGAATGCACGGCACCGCACGCGCAAGCGTCTGTCGATGCAGGCGATGAAGGCGTTGCGCGCGTACACGTGGCCCGGCAACGTGCGCGAGCTGCGCAATGCGCTGGAGCGCGCGTTCATCCTCGCGGACGAACAGATCGAACTGCAGTTGCCGCGCCGGCAACAGCCGCGCGAGGAAGTCCGGCACAACGCGATGACGCTGCATATCGGCACGACGCTCGCGCATACGCAACAGCGCTTCATCGTCGCGTCGCTGCGCCATTTCAACGGTGACAAGCCGCGCACCGCGAAGGCGCTCGGCATCAGCCTGAAGACGCTGTACAACCGCCTCGCGCTATTGCCCGAACACGAGCGCAATGCGGTGACGGCGGGCGCGAGCGGCACGGGCACGTCGAACGGCACGAGCGGTTCGACTGGTGCAAGTGCCGCCGGCAACACGGGCGCGGGCGCGCCGCCGACCGCGACGAACCCGTAAGCGCGGCGCCTCGGCGCCCGCCCCGCTCACGACGTGACGTCGCTCAACGCGCTATCCCAGTCACGTGCGAACCGTTCGATCCCGAACCGCTCGCATGCATCGCGCTTCGCCGCCGCGCCCCACTCGCGCGCGAGATCCGGATCGCGGATCAACATGCGCATCGCGTCGATCAACACCGCGGGCCGCGTATCGGCGACCCCGTTGTGGCCGCTTCTCACGAGCTGCGCCATCTCCGTCGTTGCGAGCGCAACGATCGGCAGGCCGATGGTCATCGCCTCGATCACCGCGAGCCCGAGGCTGGTGTAGCGGATCGGATTGAAGAAGAACCGGTAGTGAGACAGAAATTGCGGCAGTGCCGGGTTCGGCACCTCGCCGATGCCGCCGAGCTCGGTCGATCCCATCCCGACCAGATCGAGCGGCACGCTGTGACGCACGACCTCGAACAAGTCCGCGCCGAGACGCCGCCCGCGTCGCGCGATGTTGTTCACGACCGTCACGCCCTTGGGCAGCGTGCCGTGATATTCGACGCCTTCGGGAACCAGCACGCCGTGCTCGATCACGCGCGTCGGCGTGATGCCGTTGTCCCACATCAGTGCGTTGAACGGCGTCACGTGCACCAGCAACACGTTCGGGTCCTGCACCGGATGCAGCGTGTCGGTCGGATGCTCGCGCGGCGGATCGTGTTCGACGAACAGCGCCGGCAATGCGCGCTGCGCGTCGCTCAGCAGATGCAGCCGGTCGTGCGCGTAGTGACCATGATGCTGATACAGCACGCAGTCGAACTCGGTGTCGCGCACGCATTCGACGGGCACCTCGTGCACGTTGTCGCCCCACGGCAGGTGCCCGACCTTTCCCGCGTAACCGGGCGGATGCTGCGGCTTCGTCACGATGTAGAAATCGTGCGGCGCCTGCGACAGGTAATACAGATAGTTGCCATGCACGTGCCAGGTGAGCACGCGCAACCGCTTACGTGACATGACGTCTCTCCTCCGCGAGCAGTTCCCCCGCCCGCTCCATCACGTCGTCGACGCCGATCGCCGTCGCGCACTCGTGCCCGTACGGGCACGTGTCGAACATGCACGGCCGGCAGGCCGGATAGTTCGCGAGCACGCGATGGCGTTCGGTGTCGAGCGGCGCCCAGCGGGCCGTGTCGCTGCCGCATGCGACGACGACGCTCGGCGTGCCGAGTGCCGCCGCGACGTGCGACACGCCCGTGTCGTTGCACAGCAGGAGCCGCGCACGGCCGATCAGCGCGGCCAGCGCGCCGAGCGGCGTGCGTCCGCACAGGTTCACGCACGGCCGCGCGAGATGTTCGACGAACGCGCCGGCCAGCGCGAGTTCCGCGCGCGTGCCGGTCAGCACGATCTGCCAGCCGTCGTCCGCGAGCTGCCGTGCGGCACTCGCGAAGCGCTCGATCGGCCAGCGGCGCGATGCCATGCGCGCGCCCGGATGAACGATAACGTAGCGGCCCGGGTCGAGCGCATGTTCGTCGCACAGCACGTGCCATAGTGCGTAGTCGAGGCCGCCGAGCGGAAATTCCAGGTAATCGCCCCAGTCCGGATAACCGAGCTTGCGCGTCAGCGACAGATAGCGCGTGACCTCGGGTTCGCCGTCGCGCCAGACGACCGGGCAATCGAGCGCGGTGGTGCCGCCGTCCGGCGGCACGAAGCCGGCCGTGCGCGCCGCGCCGAGCGACGCGACGATCGCGTTGGTCTGCGCGCCGTTGCCGTGCAGCTGGATCGCCAGATCGAAGTCGCGCGCGCGGCATTCCGCGACGAACGCTTCGCGCGCCGCCGGCTCGGCCTCCGGCTGCTCGCCGAGCCCCGGTGCGCCCGGAAACGCGATGAAGTTGTCGATGTAGTCCGAGAAGCGCGACGCGAACTCGCGTGCCCACGGCAGCCCGATCAGCGTGATGCGCGCGTCCGGTTCGCCTCGCCGCAGCGCGCGCAGCGCGGGCACCGCGCAGAGCATGTCGCCGAGTTGCAGCGCGCGGAATACCGCGATGCGGGCCGGACGGGATGACGAAACGGATTCGAGCTTCATAGGAAGAACACCCGGAAATGAATCGCACCGCGCACGCGCCAATAGAGCGATACCGGCGGAATCGCGATCGACGTGACGATCATCTCGGCGACATGCGATGGCGTGAGCCGCGTGCCGCGCAGCCGCTTCACGCAAAATGCCGCCGTGATGACGGCCCACGCCGCCGCGCACGCGATGCCCGCGTCGCGCCAGCCGGCCACGAAGCAGCCGATCGCACCGAGCACGAACAGCACGGCCGCGTAGTAATTCCATGGCGGCATCCGCCGGATATGACGCCGGTACGTCGAGCGATGCTTCTTGTACAGCAGCGCGTCGAAATACACCTTCGATTGCTGGCCAATGCTCGCGCCCCAGCGCGCGGGGCGCACGGGATGCACGATCCGCGCGGCGTCGACGTCGACGATCGGTCCCGCATGCTCGCGCAGTGCGAACATCAGGTCGGCGTCTTCGCGCCATGCGCGCGTGAAGCGCTCGTCGAATCCGCCAACGCGCTCGAGCGCCACGCGCCGCACGAAGCAGTTTGCCGTCGCGAATTCGGCATCCGCGAGGCCGGCCGCGTCGCGCTCGTAGTCGGTCGGACGCGGGCGCAGCGGCACGTCGATGCGCCCGGCCGCGGCCGCCGCCGACGGCTCGGCGAGCAGCGCGGCCGCGCCGTGGCGCAGCCAGGTCGGATCGGGAATCGTGTCGTCGTCGGTGAACGCGATCAGCGCGCCGCGCGCACTGCGCCAGCCGACGTTGCGCGCGCCCGCCGGCCCCTGCGTGTCGGGCGCGGTCATGTAACGGATCACCGGCACGTCGTTCACGCGCGCGCGGCACGCGTCGACGGTCTCCCATGCGCTGCCGGCCGGATCGTCGTCGACGACGACGATCTCGTAGGTCGTCGGATCGAAGACCTGCACGCACAGCGCGTCCAGGCAGCGTGCGAGCAGGTCGGGCCGCCGGTACGTCGGCACCACGACCGACACGACCGGCGGCAGTTGCGCGTCACGCATGTTCATCGCGGCTTCTCCAGCAGGAACGAGCCGATCACGAGCGCGTCGAGCGGTGAAGTCCAGAAGCACTCGATCGCATCGCGCGGCGAACAGACGATCGGCTCGCCTCGCGTATTGAACGACGTGTTGACGAGCACCGGCACGCCGGTGAGCGCGTCGAACTCGGTCAACAGCGCATGCAGCAGCGGATGCTGCGCTTCATCGACCGTCTGCACGCGCGCGGTGCCGTCGATGTGGCGCACCGCCGGAATCGTCGCTTCGGCGCCGGGCGCGACGTCGTACACGAACAGCATGAACGGCGCGCGCAGCGGCGTGTGCCGGCCGCCCTTGAACCAGTGATGCGCCTTGCTTTCGAGCACGACCGGCGCGACCGGCCGGAAATCCTCGCGATCCTTGATCTTGTTCAGCTTGCGTTGCATGTCCGGATCGATCGGCGACGCGAGGATCGAGCGCGCGCCGAGCGCGCGCGGCCCGAACTCCATGCGCCCCTGGAACCAGCCGATCACGCGGTTCGCCGCCAGCAGCGCGGCCGTTTGCGCGGCGACATCCGCGAGCCGCCGGTACGGCAGTTGCGCTTCCTTGAGGAACGCTTCGATCGCATCGTCGCCGTATGCCGGGCCGAGATACGCATGATCCATCCGCCAGTCGCCGCGCATCCCGCGCATCCGGAAGTCGGTCCACAGCGCGGCACCGAGCGCGGTGCCCGCGTCGCCGGCTGCCGGTTGCACCCACACGTCGTCGAACGGGCCGCGATCGCGAATCCGCGCGTTCATCACGCAGTTCAGCGCGACGCCGCCCGCCATCGCGAGCTGCCGCTCGCCGGTCTCCGCGGCGAGCCATTCGACCGCTTGCAGCGCCGTCTCCTCGAGCACCAGTTGAAGCGCGTGCGCGATGTCGCAATGATGCGGCTCGATCGGTCCGCCGCGCTCGCGCGGTGCGCCGAACAGTGCGGCGAGATCGCCGTCGGCAATCTCGTAGTAGCCGCCGCCGTTGTAGCTCACCAGCTTGCGCATCTCGTCGGCGAACACCGGCTTGCCGTACGACGCGAGCGCCATCACCTTGTACTCGTCGGACGAATGCAGGAAACCGAGGTAGCGCGTCACGCGCTCGTACAGCAGGCCGAGCGAATGCGGGAGGTTGACCTGGCCGAGGCGCCGGTACGACTGGCCGTCGAACACGCCGTAGCTCGTCGTCGCGCGTTCGCCGCGCCCGTCCATCGTCATCACCGCGCAGTGCTCGTACGGCGCCGCGAGAAACGCGCTGGCCTCGTGCGCGAGATGATGCTCGATGAAGTGCCAGCGGAACGGCCCGTCGTGCGAGACGCCGCGAAACCGCCGCTCAAGGTGGTGCGGCGCACCGCCGGCCAGCTGGCGCGGCGCATTCACGATCGACGACAGGAACAGCGGATGCCACGGCGACGCGCCGTCGGCGCGCGGCGCATGCGCGGACGGCGCAAGCGGCAACGTCAGCGCGGTCTCGCTGCCATGGCGATCGAGCTCGAGCCACGGATCGTACGAATACGCGACGTGGTCGACGTCGGCCAGCACGATGCCCGCTTCGGCGAGACAGTAATCGATCGCGTGATACGGCAGCTCCCAGGTCGAGAACGGTACCGGCCGCTTCGCGTGCTTGACGTGCGTGAAGCGTTCGTCCTCGGCCGCCGCGATCACCTCGCCATCGCGCACGAGGCACGCGGCGCTGTCGTGAAAGGCGGCGTTGATGCCGAGCGTATAGATCGGGGCAGGCATGCGTCAGCTCCTCGTGATGACGTGCGCGAAGGGAATCACGTTCGACGCGTTCGCCGCAACCGGCTCGGCCCCGTGCACGGCGGCCCGCGCGGCAGCGCGCTGCGCATGGCGCGCGCTGCCGCGCAACAGCGCATGCGTCGCGTCGACGACATCGTCCACGCTCACGCCGAGCAGGCACGGATGGCCGGGCTGGTTGCATACGCTGCGGTAGCAGTTGCGGCACGGCACGTCGACGTTCAACGCGCGGTGCGGTACACGCCAGGGCGTGTGCTGTGGATTGGTCAGCGCGTACAGGTCGACGACCGGCGTGCCGAGCGCGGCCGCGAGATGCACCGGACCGCTGTTGTTCGACAGCAGCAGGTCGGCCGTCTCGATCAGCGCGCCGAGCTCGCCGAGCGGCAGCGCGCCGGCGAGCGGCACCGCACGCGGCCCCGCGCGTTCGCACACGGCATCGACGAGCGCACGCTCGGCGGCGCTGCCCGTCACCGCGATGCCGTCGAACAGCGGCGCGAGCCGCGCGGCCGCGTCGCCGAAGCGCTCGGCTGGCCAGCGGCGCGACGCCGCGCTCGCACCCGGATGCACGACCAGCCAGCGCGCGGCCGACGGGTTCTCCCGGCGAGGGCCGCCGATCCGCTGCAACGCGGCGCGCAGCCGCAGTTGCAACGCCCGCCGCGCCGCATCGCCCGGCTCGAACGCCATCCGCCAGTCGGCGGTCTTCGCACCGACCGAGCGCACCAGCGCAAGCTGGCGCGCGACCTCGTGGCGCACGTGCGAATCCGGCTCGGTTTCGGGCACGCGATCGGTCAGCAGTTCGTACGGATTTTCGCGGCAATGCGCGAGCCGCAGCGGGATGCCCGCGAGCCAGCACATCATCGCGGCGGGCAACGGACTCTGGCTGTACACGGTGAAGATCACCGCCGCATCGAAGCGTCCGGCCAGCAGCCGGTCGATCATGTCGAGATCGATGACCGGATCGCCGCGCGCGTCGGGATGCTTGACCCATGGCGCGTCATACGTCCACACGTCGTCGACCATCGGCAGGTGTGGCGCCAGCGCGGCGCCGGTGCGCGACGTCAGCAGCGTGAGCCGCCGCCCGTGGCCGCTTTCCTTCAGCGCGCGCAGCGCGGGCGTCGTCATCAGCACGTCGCCGAGGTTGTCGAGGCGCACGCACAGGATCCGGCGTGCCTGATCCCAGGCGGCGCTCATCGCCGCACCCACGAGCCGTGGCGACGCACGGCCTCGCGCACGACGATGTCGGCGGCGAGATCGAGGCGGTCGACCACGTGGTGCGGCGTGCGCGCGGCATCGATCCGCCATTCCGTCTCGTTGCCGCAGTCGACGAGTATCGTGCCGCAGCGCGCGGCGCGACCGGCTTCGACGTCGTCGAGGATGTCGCCGATCATCCAGCTCCATTCGGCGACCGCACCGAGCGTGACCAACGCGCGGCGCACCATCCCGGGGCGCGGCTTGCGGCACACGCAGTCGCACGTGTAGCGCGGCACGCTGCCCGCCGGGTGATGCGGACAATAAAAAAAGTCCGCCAGCGCCGCGCCGTTCGCTTCGAACAATTCGGCGAGACGCTGGCGGACCGCGCCAAGCTCCGATTCGGCAAAGTGGCCGAGCGCAACGCCCGGCTGGTTCGACACGACCGCGATCGGCATGCCGGTCGCCCCGAGCGTGCGCAGTGCGCGCGCGGCGCCGGGGGCGAGCTGCATGCGTGCGGGGTCGACGTTGTACGGCACGTTGCGCAGCAGCGTGCCGTCCTTGTCGAGCAGCACCGCGCCGGGCAGCCGTCGCTCGCGCCTCATGGCCATGACGTCTCCTTCATCGGCAGCACCATCAGCTCCGGCACGACGGTGCCCGGCGGCTGGGTCAGCACGAAGCGCACGGCGGCCGCGACGTGCTCGGGCGGCTGCAGCGTGTCCTCGTCGATGTCGGGGAAACGGTCGAGCAGGAACGGCGTGCGCATGCCGCCCGCGACGATCGCGCACACGCTCACGCCGGCCGGTCGAAGCTCCGCATGCAGCGCATGCGACAGGCCGAGCAGCCCCCACTTCGTCGCGTGGTACGCCGACGCATTCGGCCATGCGCGCTTCGACGCGGTGGACGCGATGTTGACGATGTGCCCGCTGCCGCGCGCCTTCATCATCGGCACGGCCGCGTGGCACATCAGGTACGGGCCGAACAGGTTGGTCATCAACACTTGCTGCCAGGCAGCGACACTGACGTCGTCGATCGGCGCGGTCACGTCGATCGCCGCGTTGTTGACGATCACGTCGAGATCGCCGAGCGCTTCACGTGCGTCGTGCACGACCTGCAGCACCGAGGCTTCGTCGCGCACGTCGAGCGGCCGGCCGACCGCGCGGCCGCCATGCCGCTCGAGGCGTTGCGCGACGGCCGCCGCGCGATCGCCGTCGAGATCGGCGACGATCACATGCGCGCCGTGTTGCGCGAGTTCCTCGCAGATGGCGGCGCCAAGGCCGCGGCCGCCGCCCGTCACGAGTGCGGTGCGGCCGGCAAGCGGCGGTCGGGCGGGATCGTGAGTCGCGTTCACATGCACCTCCTGTTAGCGTCCGATGGAATCGTGGCGGTAACGCTTGTCGTGACAAGCGTCATACAGGATGTACAGCGAGAACCGTGCCCGTCCGCGCATGCCCGCGCCGTATCGGGACGTCGCGGCATCCGCCGGGCTTTTTTATAAGCTGCTGTAAAAACCGGCGCGCCGCGCGGCGCTCAGATCGCGAGTGCGTCCGGCGTCGCCTGTGCGCGGTGCTTCGCGAGCGCGCGCAGGCAGTGCGCGATGCAGCCCGCGAACGCCTCGTCGAACCACGGCTGCGCGCCCGACACGCCGACCACGATCCCGTGCTGCGCGACACCGCCCCACAGATTCGTGTCGCCCGCGCGCAGCCGGTACGGCTCCAGCGCCTGCACGACGTGGCCGTCGCGACCGGTTTCCCATGACAGCCGCGCCTTCGCGCGTGCGTACGCACGATAATCGGCGTCCCAGTCCTTCGGGTCGGGCAGCGAGAACTCGTACAGGATGGCGTCCTCGAACGTCACGTCGCCGGGCCCCAGCGCCGGGTCCATGATCACGATGTGCAGGCAGCCGCTGTCGCCGACGAAGTCACTCTGCAACGCGGCCGACAACGTCGGCAACAGCAGCTCGACCGCCGCGACCGCGGCCTGGCGGTCGGCGAACGCGCTACCCGCGCGACGCTCGGTCAGGGCTTCGGGTTTCGCCGGGTTCGGAAGGTTCGGCATGGATGTCTCCGGAGGAAAATGCGAGCGCGCGCAGCGTCGCGATCAGGTCGGCCGCTGTCGCGGGCTTGGTCAGATAAGCATGGAAGCCTGCTTCGACCGCGCGCGTGCGGTCATGCTCGCGGGCGTGGCCCGACAGCGCCAGCGCTTCGAGCGGCGGGCGGCCATCTCGCGCACGCTCGGCATCGAGCTGGCGCACGTGCCGCATCACCGCATAGCCGTCTTCCTCGTCGTCGCCGAGGTCGATGTCGCAGACCAGGAGCGCGGGCCAGTCCGCGCGGCGCGCGCGCCACAGCTCGTCGAGCAGCGCCTGGCCGGACGCGAACACGCGCACGTCCGCGCCGGCGACCTTCAGCAGCGCGGCAAGCGCCTCGCGCGCCTCGTCGTGGTCGTCGACGCACGCAATGCGCAGGCCGTCGAGCGGTTTCGCGTCCGCGGCCGCAACGGCGCCCCCCGGTCGATCCGACGCGGCGGCGCCCGGTTGCATCGACGCCGGCGCCACCGCGTACATCGGTAGCGACAGGTGCAACGTCACGCCGACGTCGTCGCGTTCGCGCACGACGTAGCCGCCCGCGTCCTCTATCGTGCTTTGCATCCGCTCGAGACCGACCAGCGACAGCTCCGGCGCCTCGACGCTCGCGCACGTGATCGTGATCCGCGCGTCGGGGTCGTGCCGCGCGGTGCGCACCTCGATCTGCCCGCCGTCGCTCGCGTCGATGCCCGCGCGGCACAGCTCCCACACGAAGCGCCGCAGCGCGGCCGGATCGGCCTTGACGACCAGATCCTCGCCGGACAGCTCGCGGAATACCGGTACGCCGCGGCTCGCGGCCGCGTCGGCGAGCGAATCGAGCACCTGTGCCACCATCGGATTGATGCGCACCGGCTGGCGCGCGAATTTCGCTTCGGTGCGCTCCAGTTCGCGCTGCTTCGCCTGCAGCGCCCACATCTGCGCATACACGCCGTCGCTGGCCAGCAGCTCGTCGTGCGTGCCCTGCTCGACGAGCCGGCCGTGCTCCATCACGAGAATCTGGTCCGCGTCGACGATCGTCGACAACCGGTGCGCGATGATGAGACTCGTGCGGTGCTGCGCGACACGCATCAGCTCCTGCTGGATCGCGCGCTCCGAGCGCGTATCGAGCGCGGACGTCGCCTCGTCGAACACGACGATCGGCGGCGCCTTGAGCAGCGCGCGCGCGATCGCGACACGCTGCCGCTCGCCACCGGACAGGCGCACGCCGCGCTCGCCGACGCGCGTGTCGTACGCGTCGGGCAGCCGCTCGATGAACGCGTCGAGCTGCGCGCCGCGCGCGGCCGCGATCACTTCGCCGCGCGTCGCGTCGCGCTTGCCGTATCCGATGTTGTAGGCGAGCGTGTCGTTGAACAGGATCGTGTCCTGCGGCACGATGCCGAGCGCATCGCGCAGGCTGCGTGCGGTCACGAGGCGCAGGTCCTGGCCGTCGATCCGGATCGTCCCCGCATCGGGCTGGTATAGCCGGAACAGCAGCCGCGCGAGCGTCGACTTGCCCGAGCCGCTGCCGCCGACCACCGCCACCGTCTGCCCCGGCTCGATGCGAAACGACACGTCCCACAGGATCTGCCGGCTCGGCTCGTAGCCGAAGTCGACGTGCTCGAACTCGATCGCGCCGCCGCGCACCACGAGCGGTTGCGCACCGGGCGCGTCGCTCTCCTCGCCCGGCTTGCCGCGTGCGTCGAGCAGCCCGAACAGTCGCTCGACGTTCGTCATCGCGTCGTTCGCCTCGCGGAACACGAAGCCGAGCGCGTTCAGCGGCAGGCTGATCTGGATGATGTACGCGTTGATCAGCACCAGATCGCCGATCGTCATCGTGCCGCGTGCGACATGCTGGCCGGCGAGCAGCATGACCGCCGCGATGCCCGCGCCGATGCATGCGCTCTGGCCGATGTGCAGCGTCGAGAGCGCGTACTGGTTGTCGACGCCGGCCTCGCGCCATGCGTCGAGCACGCGTTCGAGCCGGCCGCGCTCGACGTCCTCGCGCGCGAAGTACTTGACGGTATCGACGTTGAGCAGGCTGTCGACCACGCGCGCGTTCGATTCGGCCTCGAGCGCGTTCACGCGACGCTGGTAGCGGGTGCGACGCCGTGTCAAGACGACCGTATATGCCGCATAGACGGCGAACGTGCAGAGGATGATCGCGGTGAAGCCGCCGCCGTACTTGCCGATCACGATCACCAGCACCGAGCCGATCTCGAGCGCGGTCGGCACGACGGTGAATACCGCGACGCCGAGCAGGTAGCCGATCCCCGCCGTGCCCTTCTCGAGGTCGCGCACGACGGCGCCCGTCTCGCGTTGCGAGTGGAAGCGCGCGCCGAGCCGGTGCAGGTGGCCGAACGTGCGGACCGTAAACGACGCGACCGTGTGCTGCGTGACCTGCACGAAGGTCATGTCGCGCACTTCGTTCAGTGCATTCGCCGCGAAGCGCACGACCGCATACGCGAACAGCAGCAGGACCGGCAGCGCGATCGGCTGGCCGGCGGCGCGGCCGAATCCGTCGACGATCTCCTTGAGCAGCAGCGGCACCGCAACGGCCGCCGCCTTCGCGAGCACCAGCAGCACGATCGCGGCCAGCACGCGCGCGCGGTAATGCCAGATCGCGCGCCACAGCTCCAGCGCGATGCGAACGCGCAGGCCGCGCGCGCCGTCGCGGTCGCGGCGGCGGCCGGGATCGCGACGGCGCCCGTTACCGGCCGGCCCGCGATCGTCGCGATCGTCGAGTGGCCGCTCGCCGGTGCCGTTCGTCATGCGCCCGATGTCCGTGGCGGTGGCTGGATCGCTCCCCGGCATCGGCGGTCAATGGCGCGGTTCGCGATCGCGGCCCCCGCCGGAGCCCGCTTCGGGATCGCGCGACGCCGGCTGCGTCGGGGTAACCGTGCGTTGCGACGGGTGCAGCACCATGCCCGTGTCGTGTTCGCCCTCCTCGCGACGCACGCGCACACGGTTTTCGACATCGCGCACGCACATGCAGCTGTCGGCGATGTCCTCGATGTCGTGCTTCATCCAGCGCGACGGCACGGTGCCGTCGAGTTCGACGCGGCCGTCACGCACCTGCACTGAAACGTCGCTCACGTCGATGTCGAGCGCGCGCGCGAGCCGCTCGCACACGTCCTCGCGAATCCGCTCGTCCGAGCGCGTATAGCCTTTCGGGCCGCGACGATGGCGCATCGCGTCGCGTTGCGCATCGCTGCCGAAGCGCGACAGGTCGGGCGCATCGGTCCAGCGCGCGTCGCGCGAAACGTCGTCGCGCTCGCCGCCGTACCAGCCCAGCCGGTGATGGCCGCTGAACCCGTGCGGGTCGCCGCCGTACCGGCCTCGACGGTCGTCGCCACCTTCCGCGCGACGGCCGCGATTCCCGTAGCCGCGTTCGGCTTCCCATCCCGCATCGCGCATATCGCCCGGCGCATCGCGCCAGTCGCCGCTCGCGCCGGGCCGTTCGGCTGACGAGCGCGCGGAACGTTCACTCCACTCGCTGCCCCAGTCTTCCGGTCCGACGTCCTCGCTCGCGAAGCGCCGGTACGCGGATTCATAGTCGGCATCGTGGCGTCGGAATTCGTCGCCGCGGAAGTCGCGCTCGCCGGTGTCGCGGTACCCGCGTGCGCCGCGCTCCGGCCAGTCGGGCGGGCCGCTCCGTTCGGCTTGCCGTCCGGGAGATCGTCGTTGCATCGTGTCCTCCTTGATCGCGCCGTGCCGCGCATGGCCCCATGCCGCGTCGCGGCGCACGTCTGTCAATTCGTTCCGGGTCGTCGTTGCAAGTCGCGTGCCGGCTTGCCAGCCGGTGCGAGCCGGTGCAGCGCGCCGCACGGCGAACGGCCCGCGTCGACGTCCCGGTTGATTCCGTGATGCGCGCGCCGCGCGCCTGCGGCCCGGCTGCGGCCAACGCCGATCCGTCACCCGTCGCCGCCCGTCCGTCGCCGGGCCTCCCTATCTGCAACGCAATTGCAGTTTTTGCGCAGCCGCGCGTCCTGCCACGCTATACGTCGCCGCTGCCCCGTTGCGCCGGTGCGTCCGGGTCGTCGGTGCTGCCGGGCTCGCTCAGCCGTTCCGTGCGATCCGGCTCGATATCGGCGCCTTCCTCGAGCCCCGAATCGCCGTCGGCGGACGCGCGCTCGCCCGTGCCCGCGCGGTCCGTATCGCTATCGAGGGTCGCATCGCCGCGCTCCAGCGCGTGCTCGTCGAGCGGCGAATCGACGTCGAATGGATGGCGCCGGGCGCCCGCGGTGTCGCTGCCGCTGTCGGACGAGTCGCTCGGCCCCAGCGCGCGGCCATCGCGGCCGCGCCGCGCGTTCTCGTCGTCCGGGCCGGCCGGTTCGTTGTCGGGGTTCAATGTGCTGTTCATGTCGATGTCCTCGGGTAGCCTTGACGCGGCGCGCCGCTCGTGGCGGGGTTCTCGCGCCCGGTCGGTCGCGTCGTGCGAACCGCACGGCGATGCAATCGCCGTGCCGCATCGCGGCCAGTCTCCTCGGCGGCGGCGGGATTTCGCATCGTGAGCGCCACGCGGCACGGGCCATGCGCCCCCATTGATCAGGTGAATTGACCTCCCGTATGCTTTGGGAAGTGCCAATCCGGTTTGAATGACCGCCGCCGGCTCCCCCGGCTGCGGCGGGGCTGCTTTTCTCCGCCCGTATCCGACTTGCCGTTCCGATGAAGACAGACGACACCGTTTCCAACCCGCCCCCGCCGCTCGGATCCGACGATGCGCGCGATCTGCGGCACCGCTTCGCCGAATTTCGTTTCGAGACCGTCGTCGATGCGATCACCGACTACGCGGTGTTCATGCTCGACACGCACGGCAACGTCGCGACGTGGAACGCCGGCGCCGAGCGCATCAAGGGCTATCGCACGGCCGACATCGTCGGCCACCATTTCTCGCGTTTCTATCCGCCCGACGCGATCGCGGCCGGGCGCCCCGCATTCGGGCTACGGGAAGCCGCGGCGCACGGCCGTTTCGAGGACGAAGGCTGGCGCGTGCGCAAGGACGGCTCGCTGTTCTGGGCGAGCGTGACGATCACGGCCGTGCACGACCATACGGGCCAACTCGCGGGCTTCATCAAGATCACGCGCGACATGACCGAGCGCAAGCGGCTCGCGGAGCTCGAAGTGTCGACGCATCGGCTCAGCGTGTTCATCGCGATGCTCGCGCACGAATTGCGCAACCACCTGGCACCGCTGCGCCATTCGGTCGGCGTGCTGCAGAGCCTGCCCGATCCGGCGCCCGCGCTCGCGCAATGCCGCGACGCCGTGCACCGGCAGGTCGGACAGCTGACGCGGCTGGTCGACGACCTGCTCGACGTCGGGCGCATCACCGCCGGCAAGGTCGAACTCGACGACGCGCCGGTGACGGTGCGCGACCTCGTCTGCCGCGGCGTGGAAAGCATTCAGCCGAAGCTGGCCGCGCGCGGGCAGCACATCCGCGTCGACCTGCCGCCCGATCCGCTGGTGGTGCGCGGCGACGCCGCGCGGCTCGTGCAGGTGCTGCACAACCTGCTCGACAACGCATCGAAATTCTCGCCGCAGGGGGCGCGCATCGACGTCAGCGCGCACGCCGAACCGTCGATGGTCGCGATCCGCGTCACCGATCACGGCGTCGGCATCGCGCCGGGCGCGCTCGAATCGATCTTCGACCTGTTCGAACAGGAAGGCGTGCCGGGCCGCCGCCCGGCGGACGGTTTCGGGCTCGGCCTCGCGATCTGCCGGTCGTTCGTCGAGCTGCACGGCGGGATGATCGCTGCCGAAAGTCGCGGGCCCGGCCATGGCGCGACCTTCACGGTGCGGCTGCCGGTCGAGCATGCGGCGCGCGCGACGCCGGCCGACGCGCCCGCGCCGCGCATCGCCGAGCCGCCGGCCGGTGCGCCGCTGCGTATCGTCATCGTCGACGACAACCGCGACTCCGCCGACACGCTCGGCGTGCTGCTGCAGGTCAAGGGTCACGCGCCGCGCGTCGCGTACAACGCCGCCGACGCGCTCGCGATCGCGCGCGACGTCGTTCCGCACCTGATGCTGATCGACCTGTCGATGCCCGACGTCGACGGCTTCACGCTGCTGCATGAACTGCGCGCGATCGAGGTACTGGCCGGCACGACGTGCGTCGCGTTGTCCGGCCATGCGAGCCCGGCCGATCTGGCACGCACCGCGAGCGAGGGCTTCGACGATCACCTCGTGAAGCCCGTCGAGATGGCGGTGCTCGACGCGCTGCTGCAGCGCGTCGCGCGCCAGGTTCAGGACACGCGCTGATCGCTCAGGACATCGCGCGACACATCGCGGCGCACGTATCGCATGCGAGCGCGCAGCGGCGGCAATGGTCGTGTGCGTGCTGCAGGCACTCCGCCGCGCACAGCTCGCACGCGTGCGAGCACAGCGCGCATATCTGCGGCGCGAGCACGCTGCCGCGTGCCATTGCGCCCGATGCCAGGCGGCAGAGCTGCCCGCACTCGATGTCGAGCGCGATGCAGGCGGTCAGGGTCTGCGCTTCGGGTTCCGCCAGGCATCCCGCGATACACGCGTCGCACGCATGCGCGCACGCATCGCACGCGGCCATGCAGTTGTCGTAGCGATCGTTCATCTCGTTCATCACGGCACTCCTCGTTCGGGGTTCGAGTCATCACGGCTCCAGCTTCACCTTCATCCAGCCCGGCTCGCGCACGTCGAACGCGCGATACGCGTCGATCGCGTTCGTCAGCGGCTCGCAGCGTGTCAGCACGGATGCCGGGTCGAACGCACCGCTGCGCACGAGCTCGATCAGTTGCGGCGTGATGGTCCGGTGATTGCAGTTGCCCATCTTGATCGTCAGGTTCCGGTTCATCGCCTCGCCGATCGGAAACACGCGGGCCTGCGGCGGATATACGCCGATCACCGCGACCGTGCCGGCCTTCGCGACCGCGCGCACCGCCCATTGCAGTACCTGCGACGGTCCGTCGCCCGGTACCCAGTAGCGGCCGTCGGGCTTGCGGCGCGGTGCGACGGCGTCGACTTCCGCATCGAATGCGCGTGCCGCGTCGCCATCGGCAGCGGCCGGTCCGTGCGTCGCGCGCATCGCGTCCACGCCGACCGCATCGATCACGCGATCGACACCGATTCCGCCGGTAAGCCGCAGCACCGTGTCGACGGGGTCTTCCTCGGAGAAATCGATGGTCTCGGCACCTTGCGCGCACGCCATCTCGAGCCGCGACGCGATGCGGTCGATCGCGATCACGCGGCCGGCGCCCATCAGCTTCGCGCTCGCGATCGCGAACTGGCCGACCGGCCCGGCGCCGAACACGGCCACCGTATCGCCCGGCTTCACTTCCGCGAGCTGCGCGCCGAAATAGCCGGTCGGGAAAATGTCGGACATCAGGATCGCGCGGTCGTCGTCGATCGCGTCGGGCAGCCGGATCAGGCTCGCATTCGCGAGCGGCGTGCGCGCATATTCGGCCTGCAGCCCGTCGAACGGGCCCGTGTCGGCCGGCCCGCCGTAGAACGCGGTGCCCGCGCGCGGCCCGCCCGGGTTCGCGACGTCGCACTGCGCGGTGTAACCCGCGCGGCAGTACACGCAGCTGCCGCACGCGATCGTCGACGGAATCAGCACGCGATCGCCGCGCTTCAGGTTGCGCACGTCGCGGCCAACCGTCTCGACGATGCCGACACCCTCATGGCCGAGGATCGTGCCCGGCTTCATCCCGCCGAGCGTGCCGCGCACCATGTGCAGGTCGGTGCCGCAGATCGCGCTGGCCGTCAGGCGCACGACGGCGTCGGTGACGTCGGCGACTTCCGGGTCGGGTACCGTATCGATGCGAATGTCGCCGATGCCGTGAAATACGACTGCTTTCATGTCAGGCCCTCCTTGTCGAAAGCGGAAACGGTGTGAATACCGTCGCGCTGTTCGAGCAAGGCGCGCGCCTGTCGGCGTGTGGTGCGAGGCGCCGCAGCGAGGGCGGCGTGCATCGTTCAGGGCAGCATCGCCGGCATGCTCATGCGTGCGTCGCGGCCTGCTGCTCGAGGGCTGCTTCCGCGTGCAGGCACGCGAGATCGCGTCCGACCGTCGCGACCGCGAGCCGCGTGTCGCCGCGCCAGTACGTCACGGAACCGTCATGCGCGCGCAGGTCGCCGGCGATTTCGACGCGATCCCATTGCGCCGCGTGGCCAACGTAGCGCACGGTCAGGTCGTAGTGCTGGCTCCAGAAGAACGGCACCGCATCGAACGGCTGTTGCCGGCCCAGCATGTTGCGCGCCGCGGCGATGCCCTGCCGCTGCGCGACGACCCAGTGCTCGACGCGAATGCGTTCGCCCGTCAGCGGATCGGGCCAGCGCGCGATGTCGCCGGCCGCGTAGATGTCCGGCGCACTCGTCCGCAGGAAACGGTCGACCGTCACGCCGCGATCGACTGCCAGCCCGGCATCCTCGGCAAGCGCGACGTTCGGATGCACGCCGATGCCGACCAGCACGACGTCCGCGGGCAGCGTGTCGCCGTTCGACAGCGTGACGTGATCCGGCGCGATCTGCGTGGGCGTCGCGCCGAGATGGAACGTCACGCCGCGCGACTCGTGCAGCGCGCGGATCGTTTCACCGAGCGCTTCGCCGAGCACGCGCGCCATCGGCTGCGCGTCGGGCGCGACCACCGCTACGTCGAGCCCGCGCGTGCGCAGTGCGGCGGCCGCCTCGAGGCCGATGAAGCTCGCGCCGACCACGACGCAGCGCCGCGCGTTCTTCAGCTTGCCGATCAGCGCATCGCAATCGGCGCGCGAGCGCAGCATGCACACGTGCGGAAGGTCGGCGCCCGGTATGGTGAGGCGGTTCGGCTCGGCGCCGGTGGCGAGCAGCAGCGCGCCGTAGCCGACGCGGCTGCCGTCCGCGAGTTCGACCGCGCGTTGCGCGGGATCGAGCCGCACGACGCGCGTGCCGCAGCGCACGTCGATGCGCTGGTCGGTATAGAACGACGCGCCGCGCAGCGGCAGCCAGTCGGCTTCAGCCGTGCCGGCCAGATAATCCTTCGACAGATTCGGTCGATCGTACGGCGGCTCGCTGTCCGCGCTCAGCAGCGTGATCGCGTGCGAGTAGCCTTCCTGCCGCAGCGTCACGGCCGCCGCGATCGCGGCCGCGCCACCGCCGATGATCACCACCGATTCAGGCAATCCGGCCGACTTCAATACAGGCGGCGACGCGGCGGGCTGCGCGCCGAGCACGACCGCACGGCCGTCGCGACGCTCGACGCGCCAGCTCGGCAGGCCGTTGAGCGCCGGCGCGCGCAACAACGCGCCGGTGCGCAAGCAAAACGCCGCGTGATGCCACGGACAGCGAATCGTGTCGCCGACCAGCAGCCCGTGCGCCAGCGGCGCGCCGTAGTGCGGGCATTGCGCGCCCACGGCAAACAGCGCGTCGGCGCGGCGCACCAGCAGCACGGTGGCGTCGCCGACCTGGCCCTCGATCATCGCGCCGTCGGCGATGTCGTCGAGTGAAATGCCCTGCGAAAGATCGGGGCGTGAAGACGATGCGGCGCTTCCGGACATGGTGCGGCTCCCGGCTGACGTAACGATCCCATTATCGGCGCCCTTCCTGAAAAGGGCAGGCGCGAACGACCCCGCAGCGCACGCAAACGCGGACAAAGCTTCGGGCGCGGCGCACGACCGGCGTGGAGCATCATCGACGTTGCGGTGCAACACGCGCAAGACGCGCGCGAGAGCGGCCCGCAGCGGGAGCAATCCGCATGCCGTGTGAGGCATGCGGCCCGGCATGTTTGCCGGCTGCGCGCATTCGGCGACGACATCGTCATATCGATGTGCAATCCCTCGCTCTCCGGCGATCGCGCCTCGAATCCGTCCATGCGTGTCGGCCCATGTCGACACGGGCGACTACTGCGAGCATGCGTGGTCCACGCGAGCGCTGGCCGTCGATGGATGCGCGCGGTGTTACCGATGCGTGCGCGCATCCTCCTCGACATCGTCGACTTCGGCCGGAAAACGATGCTGACCGAAGCTGAGGATCAGTACGCCGACGGCGAGCAGCACGATCCCGAACGTGGTCATCAGCATTCGCTCCGGGCTGTCCGTGGCGCCGCGCAGGATCAGGTCGCGCGCGAGCGACGTCATCGCAATGAACAGCGGGAAGCGCACCGGCAGCCGGCCAAGCCGAAGGTAACGCACGTCCATCGCGAGCACTTCGAGATACAGGAACATCAGCAGAAGATCGGTCAGCGACACCTCGCCGGCGAGCACGACCTTCCATGCTTCCTGCGTCATCGCGAACGCGGTCGCGAGGCCGATCACGATCAGCCCGGCCAGCTCGGCCGCATGAAGGAAGTGCCCGAAGCGGCGGCGGATGCGCTCGGCGGCCGTGGCGGCGGAAACAGTGGACGTATTCAACGCGATGCCCCATGCGATGGCGTAGCGGCCGCGATCGACACTCCATCGACACGGCGGATGGAGTCGGACGACGGGCGGCCTTCGGCCGGCGAATCCGCAACGGTTGCGCGCGCATCGATCCGGGAGGCAGCCTGCGCAACCGCGGACAGCGTCCGCGCGCAGCACGCGAGAAACGCGACGCCGGCATCGGTACATGCGATGTCGCCGCCTGCGCGGTCCAGCAGCAATCTGCAGCCGAGATATCGTTCGAGGCAATCGAGCCGCGCGTCGACCTGCGCGTCGCCAAGCTCGAGCTCGGACGCCGCGCCGGACACCCCGCCATGCTCGACCACCGCGACGAAAATACGCATCGCTTCCAGCAGGTTCATCATCACGGGCCTCGTCGGTGAGCGGAGCGAATCCAATCTACTGCACGCGCCGCGACCGCTCAAGAGCACAGCGCCACGCATGCCAGGAGTACAGCTGCACGCCCGCTACGCAAAATCGACCACGATCAATGCATTCGAATGACAGATTGCCGATACGTGTTCCAAAGACCCGCCGAAGCTGCTAGATTGCATGCTCGACGACGTTACGCGGTGCGGCGAACTCACGCCCGGGCGAACGCGCGGCCACCGTGCCTGCCTCCCCCTTGCGCCTGGGTGGCAGGCCGCCGCCGCGGCCCGTTGCGCGATACCCGCGCGACGTCCTTCATCCGCATGTCACAAAGAGAACAGTCGCATGACCGAGTTCAACCGTTCGTCTTCGCGCGCCGCGGCATCCGCGGCCCGTCCGTCCCGACATGACTGACCGGCAGGCCGCGATGCAAACCCTTCCCCCGCTCTCCCAGGCCGTTCACAGCCCGATCACGCGCAGCGCGATCTTCCTCGTCGCAACCGTCAACCCGGGCGCGGATCGCGCCGACACGATCCGCGCGTGGTGCGGCGACATCGCCGCGCTCGTGCGCTCGGTCGGCAAGCGTGTGCCGGGCGGCAACCTGTCGTGCGTGTGCGGCTTCGGCGCCGACGCATGGGATGCGCTGTTCGGCGAACCGCGTCCCGCGTCGCTGCATCCGTTCCGCGAATTCGGCGCCGGCCAGCGTGTTGCGGTCGCGACGCCGGGCGACATCCTGCTGCACATCCGCGCCGAGGCAATGGACCTGTGCTTCGAGCTCGCCACGCAATTGCTCGGCGCGCTGGGCGATGCCGTCACGGTGGTCGACGAAGTGCACGGCTTCCGCAATTTCGACCAGCGCGCGATGATCGGCTTCGTCGACGGCACCGAGAACCCGGAAGGCCGCGAGGCGGTCGAGTTCACGGTGATCGGCGACGAAGACCCGGCGTTCGCGGGCGGCAGCTACGTGATCGTGCAGAAGTACCTGCACGACATGGCGGGCTGGAACGCGCTCGCGGTCGAGACGCAGGAGCGCATCATCGGGCGCACCAAGCTGTCCGACATCGAGCTCCCGCCGGACGTGAAACCGTCGTGCTCGCACAGCTCGCTGACCACGCTCGACGAAGACGGCAAGGAAGTGAAGATCCTGCGCGACAACATGCCGTTCGGGCGCCCCGGCTACGGCGAATTCGGCACCTATTTCATCGGCTACGCACGCTCGCCGGCGCCGATCGAACAGATGCTCGAGAACATGTTCGTCGGCCGCCCGCCCGGCAACTACGACCGGCTGCTCGACTACAGCCGCGCGGTCACCGGCTCGCTGTTCTTCGTGCCGTCGGCCGACCTGCTCGAAGCGCTCGCCGATCGCGCGGCACCGGCCGCCGCCCCTGCCGCCGCGCCGCCGGCACCTGCCTCACCCGAGTCGCGCCGTGACGGCTCGCTGAACATCGGATCGCTGAAAGGAGCCAAAGTCCATGAATAACCTGCACCGCGAACTCGCGCCGATTTCCGCCTCCGCCTGGGAACAGATCGAGGAGGAAGTGGCACGCACCTTCAAGCGCTCGGTGGCCGGGCGCCGCGTGGTCGACGTCGAGGGCCCTGCCGGCCCCGCGCTGTCGGCCGTCGGCACCGGGCATCTGCGCGAGGTTGCCGCGCCGCGCGAGCTGGTGAGCGCACGGCTGCGCGAAGTGCGCACGATCGTCGAGCTGACGGTGCCGTTCGAATTGAGCCGCGATGCGATCGACAGCGTCGAGCGCGGCGCGCGCGACGCCGACTGGCAGCCGGCGAAGGACGCCGCGCAACGGCTCGCATTCGCGGAAGACGGCGCGATCTTCGACGGCTATCCGGCCGCGGGCATCGTCGGCATCCGCGAAGGCACGTCGAACCGCAAGCTCACGCTGCCGGCCGACGTCGGCGCGTATCCCGACGCGATCAGCGACGCGCTGGAAGCGCTGCGGCTCGCCGGCGTCGACGGCCCGTACTCGGTCGTGCTCGGCTCCGACGCCTACACGGCGCTGAGCGAAGCGCGCGACCAGGGCTATCCGGTCCTCGGCCACATCAAGCGCATCGTCAGCGGCGAGATCATCTGGGCGCCGGCCATCAGCGGCGGCTGCGTGCTGTCCACCCGCGGCGGCGACTATGAACTGCACCTCGGCGAAGACGTGTCGATCGGCTACACGAGCCACACCGACAAGGTCGTTCGCCTGTACCTGCGCGAAACGTTCACGTTCCTGATGCTGACGAGCGAGGCATCGGTGGCCGTGGCGCCGCAGGCCAACGCGGCGACCTGACGTCCCGCGCGCGCGGTGTCCGCCGGGCATCGCGCGCACCGGCCGCGTTGCCGGCCGCACGTTCGTCGCCACCGAACCATCTTGCATGGAGCGTGAAATGAGCGAATCGAATGACGCACTACAGGCGCTGCAAGCGTCGGTCGACAGTCTGAAGCAGTCCATCGACGCAAACGCGAGCCGCCACACCGGCGACACCGCCGTCCTGTTTACCGTGGTGGCGCTGATGCTGGCCGAACTGCCGCCCGACACCCGCAACCTGATCGAGGATTCGTTCTCGGTCTGGGCGAACGGCCTGCAAGATGCGGCGCTATCGACTCATGTGAAACAGATCGCACGTCAGCGGCTTGCGATGACGCTCTCCGACTGACGCCGATTCGCCACGGTCGAGCCGTCCGGCCCGCGCCGTGCAACCGCCTGGCTTCGCCAACGGCCTCGCGCCACGCGACGGATGCGTGGCGCGAGCGGCCCGGCGTGGCGCCCGCTCGCGCGTCGCCATGCCGGGCAACCGCACCGACACACGCGCGCCGCGCCACGCCGCGCGCGCACCCTCCCGTTCGCCTCCCGCCGGCGCCCTGCGCGCCGATGTCGCACCGCTCTTCGTGCGCAGCGCACGCCGCCACGTTTGCGTGTCGCGGACACCGCGCCCGCATGCGCGCTCGTCTGTACTCCTTGCGTCCGCCGAATGCGCGAATGTGAGGGTGCAATTCGCGGCCGGGGCGGCGCGCAACTGTGTCTTGGAGGCCCTGGGCCGATTCGCTATTTTGAACGCAGTCGAAGTGATGCCGCGGGCTGCGCGACGCTGCGGTGTTGCCGGTGTCGAGCGCGACCGGTCGCCGTGCCGGCGCGCACAGCGCGAAGGCACCGGCGCGGCACGCGCGCCGCCGGTCGCGTCGTGTGGCAGGCAAAACCCGACGCCGTCGCGCATCGGGACTTCCGTTTCGATTCACGTTCATTGCCAGGAGCCAGACCACCATGCCCGCACTTTGCGATATCTGTCACGCCCGGCCGGCCGTCGCGCGCGCAACCGTGATGCAGGACGGCGAGCGCAGGACGATCTCGATCTGCGACTATCACTTCCGTCAGCTGATGCGGCATCAGAGCATGCTGAATCCGTTCGACTCGCTGCTGGGCGGCGGCGCGTCGTCGCTGTTCGGCGGGTCCGGCCACGAGCCGTCGCTTGCGGCCGAGATTCCGCGCGAATCGGTCGACCCGACCGACGCGTTCAGCGAGCAAACGCTCGAACTGCTGCAGCGCGCGGCGGAAAAGGCTCACGAGCTGCGTCGTAGCGAACTCGACACCGAACACCTGCTC
The DNA here is from genome assembly GCF_001718335.1 of Burkholderia territorii. NCBI lineage: Bacteria > Pseudomonadati > Pseudomonadota > Betaproteobacteria > Burkholderiales > Burkholderiaceae > Burkholderia > Burkholderia territorii. The sequence continues at coordinate 145,507 of NZ_CP013367.1, read as the reverse complement.
TACGCGCTCGCGGACACCGACGTGTGCGCCGCGTTGCTGAAGGAACTGAAGCTGTCGCCGCAGGACATCCGGTCGTATATCGACGAACATGCGCACACCGGCACCGCCTCCCCCGATGCGTCGCTCGACAAGCTCGCGATCTCGCCGCGCGTGAAGAAGGCGGTGCAGTATGCATTTCAGGCGTCGCGCGATCTCGGCCACTCGTACATCGGCCCCGAGCATCTGCTGATCGGTCTCGCGTCGGTGCCCGACAGCATCGCCGGCACGCTGCTGAAGAAATACGGCGTGACGCCCGAAGCGCTGCGCCAGAAGGTCGTGAAGGTCGTCGGCAAGGGTGCGGAAGACGGCCGCGTCGACGCGCCGACCGGCACGCCGAACCTCGACAAGTTCGGCCGCGACCTGACCGCGATCGCACGCCAGGGCAAGCTCGACCCGGTGCTCGGCCGCGCGCAGGAAATCGAGAGCACGATCGAGGTGCTCGCGCGCCGCAAGAAGAACAACCCGGTGCTGATCGGCGAACCCGGTGTCGGCAAGACCGCGATCGTCGAAGGCCTCGCGCAGCGGATCGTAAACGGCGACGTGCCGGAAGTGCTGCGCGGCAAGCGGCTCGTCGAAGTGAACATCAACTCGATGGTGGCCGGTGCGAAGTATCGCGGGGAATTCGAGGAGCGGGCGAAGCAGCTGATCGACGAAGTGACTGCGAAGCACGACGAACTGATCCTGTTCATCGACGAGCTGCATACGATCGTCGGCGCGGGCCAGGGCGGCGGCGAAGGCGGGCTCGACATCGCCAACGTGCTGAAGCCGGCGCTCGCGCGCGGCGAGCTGAGCCTGATCGGCGCGACCACGCTGAACGAATACCAGAAGCACATCGAGAAGGACGCGGCGCTCGAACGGCGCTTCCAGCCGGTGTTCGTGCCGGAGCCGAGCGTCGAGCAGACGATCGTGATCCTGCGCGGGCTGCGCGACAGCCTCGAGGCGCACCACCAGGTCACGTTCGCCGACGACGCGTTCGTGGCAGCCGCGGAATTCGCCGACCGCTACATCACGGCGCGCTTCCTCCCCGACAAGGCGATCGACCTGATCGACCAGGCCGCCGCGCGCGTGCGGATCGGCGCGACGTCGCGCCCCGTCGACATCCAGGAAGGCGAGGCACAGATTGCCCAACTGAAGCGCGAACAGGACTACGCGACATCGCGCAAGCGCTTCGACGAAGCGAAGCAGTTCGAGGAGCAGATCAGCGAGAAGCAGAAGTCGCTCGACGAAAGGATGGAAGCGTGGCAGCGCAAGACCGGCTCCGAAACGCTCGAAGTGACCGTCGAATCGGTCGCCGAAGTCGTGTCGCGGCTGACCGGCATTCCGGTATCCGAGCTCACGCAGGAAGAGCGCCAGAAGCTGCTGAAGATGGAAGAGCAATTGCGCGAGCGCGTGGTCGGCCAGAACGACGCGGTGGTCGCCGTCAGCGACGCGGTGCGGCTCTCGCGCGCCGGACTCGGCCAGACGCACCGGCCGATCGCGACGTTCCTGTTCCTCGGGCCGACCGGCGTCGGCAAGACCGAGCTCGCGAAGGCGCTGGCCGACACCGTGTTCGGCGACGAGCAGGCGATCATCCGCATCGACATGTCCGAGTACATGGAGCGGCACGCGGCCGCGCGGCTGATCGGCGCGCCGCCCGGCTACGTCGGTTACGACGAAGGCGGCCAGCTCACCGAGCGCGTGCGGCGCCGCCCATACAGCGTGATCCTGCTCGACGAGATCGAGAAGGCGCATCCGGACGTCTACAACGTGCTGCTGCAGGTGTTCGACGATGGCCGCCTGACCGACGGCAAGGGCCGCGTGGTCGACTTCAGCAACACGATCATCATCGCGACCAGCAACCTCGGCGCGGCGATCATCATGGACAACCTCACGCAGCCGGAAGCCGCGCGCAAGACCGACAAGGCGATCCGCGAGCAGCTGATGCAGGTGCTGAAGGGGCATTTCCGGCCCGAGTTCCTGAACCGGATCGACGAGGTGATCGTCTTCCACGCGTTGTCGAAGGAGAACATCCGCTCGATCGTGCAGATCCAGCTCGACCGTGTGGTACGCACCGCCGCCGCGCAGGACATCGCGCTCGTGATGGGCGAGTCGGTCGTCGAGCACCTGACCGAAGCCGGGTACCAGCCGGAGTTCGGCGCACGCGAACTGAAACGCCAGGTGCGGCAGATGATCGAGACGAAGCTCGCGAAGGAAATCCTCGCGGACAAGCTGCGGTCTGGCGATCGCGTCGCGGTCGACTACGATAAGGCCAGCGACGAAGTGAAGTTCACCAAGCTGGCGCCGCCCGAATCGTCGGATCCGACACAGAACGCCGACGGCAAGGCCAGACCGAACGGCAAGGCCGCGAACGCAGCATCCAAAGCAAAGGAAAACGAAGCGAAGGCCGATACGCCGCCACCGGCCGCGAAAGCATCCGGCAAGAAATCGTCCGGTACGAAGAAGGACGCGCGCTGATCCCGACGGGCCCGGATGCACGAGCCCGCACGACCGGCTCCGTCCGCCGGACGGAGCCGCCCCACGCCGCGACGCGGCGCAACCCGAGCCACCCCGCAGCGGGCCCGGCTCATGGAGATTCACATGACAAATCGACGCGAAGTGCCTGGCATCAGGAAGTACGACGGGCCCGCCGGCGGTTGGGGCGCGCTTCGCGCGACAGCCGAGGCCGTGCGCACGCAGATGGAAACCATCGAGGCGCCGATCGTGCTGATGCGGACCAACCAGCCCGACGGTTTCGACTGTCCCGGCTGCGCATGGCCCGACAAGGAGCACAAGTCGACGTTCCAGTTCTGCGAGAACGGCGCGAAGGCCGTCACGTGGGAAGCGACGACCAAGCGCGTGACGCCCGAGTTCTTCGCGGCGAACACGGTGTCGTCGTTGCTGCGCATGTCCGACTACGAGTTGGAGAACATGGGCCGGCTCACGCACCCGCTCGTCTACGATCGCGCGACCGACACGTTCCGCGCGGTCGAATGGGACGACGCATTCGCGCGCATCGGCGAGGTGCTGCGCGCGCTGCCGCCCGAGCAGGTCGAGTTCTATACGTCGGGCCGCGCGTCGAACGAAGCCGCGTTCCTGTATCAGCTCTTCGCGCGCGAACTCGGCACCAACAACTTCCCGGACTGCTCGAACATGTGCCACGAGCCGACGAGCGTCGGGCTGCCGCAGTCGATCGGGATCGGCAAGGGCACGGTGTCGCTGGAGGATTTCGACCACTGCGAGCTGATCATCTCGATCGGTCACAACCCCGGTACGAACCACCCGCGCATGATGGGCACGCTGCACGAGTGCTCGCGCCGCAACGTGCCGATCATCGTGTTCAATCCGCTGCGCGAGCGCGCGCTCGAACGCTTCGCGGATCCTCAGGACATGATCGAGATGGCGTCGTTCGGCTCGACGCGCATCGCGTCGACGTACTACCAGGTCGACGCCGGCGGCGACGCGGCCGCGCTGAAGGGCATCATGAAGGCGCTGCTGAAGCTCGAAGCCGAACAAGGCAACGTGCTCGAGCGCGACTTCATCGCGCAGCACACCCAGGGCTTCGATGCGTTCTCGGCCGATCTCGAAGCGACGTCGTGGGACGACATCGAACGCGCGAGCGGCCTGAGCCAGGAACAGCTCGAGCAGGTCGCCCTCGCCTATGCGAAGTCGAACGCGACGATCGTCACGTACGGGATGGGCGTCACGCAGCACAACAAGGGCACCGCGACCGTGCGCCTGATCGCCGACCTGCTGCTGATGCGCGGCAACTTCGGCAAGCCCGGCGCGGGCATATGCCCGCTGCGCGGCCACTCCAACGTGCAGGGCAACCGCACGGTCGGCATCACCGAAAAGCCTTCGGCCGAGTTCCTGCAGCGGATCGAGGATGTATGCGGCTTCAAGCCGCCCGCGCATCACGGGCACGATGCGGTACAGGCCATGCAGGCGATGATCGACGGCCAGGCCAAGGCGCTGCTGTGCCTCGGCGGCAACTTCGCCGTCGCGCTGCCCGACCCCGAGCTGTCGTTTCCCGCGATGGCGAAGCTCGATCTCGCCGTGCATCTCGGCACGAAGCTGAACCGCTCGCATCTGCTGGTCGCGAAGGAAACCTACATCCTGCCCGTGCTCGGCCGCACCGAGCTCGACATGCAGGCGAGCGGGCGCCAGTCGATCACCGTCGAGGATTCGATGTCGATGGTTCATGCGTCGGCCGGCAAGCTCAAGCCGGCGTCCGACCAGCTGCGCTCGGAGCCCGCGATCGTCGCGGGGATCGCGCATGCGACGCTGCCGGACAGCAAGGTTGCGTGGCTCGACCTGATCGCCGACTACGACCGGATCCGCGACCTGATCGATCGCACGGTGCCCGGCTTCGAGGCGTTCAACGAGCGCATTCGCACACCGGGCGGGTTCCGCTTGCCGTTGCCGCCCACCGAGCGCGTATGGCCCACGCCGACCGGCAAGGCGATGTTCTCGGTGTACAAGGGCGTGAAGGAAGACGCCGACGTGCTCGGCGCCGAGCGCGTGCTGCGGCTGATCACGCTGCGCAGCCACGACCAGTACAACACGACGATCTACGGGCTCGACGACCGCTATCGCGGCGTGTTCGGCCGGCGCGACGTGCTGTTCATGAACGCCGCCGACCTCGCGAAGTACGGGCTCGAACACGGCGACCTCGTCGACATCGAGACGATCACCGCCTCCGGCCGCACGCTGCGCCTCGAGAAGATCACCGCGATCGAGTACGACATCGCGCCGGGTTCGGTCGGCGCGTATTACCCGGAAGCGAACGTGCTCGTGCCGCTCGACTACATCGACAAGGAAAGCGGCACGCCGTCGTACAAGTCGGTGCCGGTGCGGGTCGCGCGTTCGGCGCTCGCATGATGCGCAGGCGGGCGGGTTCGAGACTGACGGGATGCTGCGAACCTGCCCGCCTCCCTGCTTCCCCTTCTCCCGGCCGCACTTTCATCGCGCCGGTTGATCGGCTTACCGCGCCGCCGACGACGGCAGCCCGGCATCCGTCTGCCGGCGCCGGTACGCGCTGTCGCGCGTCGCGAGCCAGTAGTACAGCGGCGACGTCAGCAGCAGCCCGACGAGCCACGACAGGTCGGCGCCGCCGAGATGGGCGGGAATCGGCCCCGCATACATCGGCGTGTTCATGAACGGAATCTGCACGACGATCCCGATCGCATACGCGAGCAGCGCCTGCGGATTGAAGCGGCCGTACACGCCGCCGTCCGCCATGAAGATCGACTGGATGTCGTACTTGCCCTTGTGGATCACGTAGAAGTCGATCAGGTTGATCGCCGTCCACGGCACCAGCACGACGAGCAGCGCGAGCACGAGATCTACGAGATTGCCGACGAAGTTCGTCGACGCGCCGATCGCCGCGTAGCAGCATGCAACGAAGATCACCACCGACACCACCGCGCGCGTCTTCGCGGTCGGAATCCATTTGTACGCGAAGGTCTGCACCGACGTGATGACCGCCAGCACCGCGCCGTACAGGTTCAGCGCGTTGTGGCTGATCACGCTCAGCAGGAACAGCACCAGCATCAGCGGGCCGAGCGGGCCGGTCGCCTGCTTGACCGCATCCATCGTGTCCGCGCCGGCCGGCACCGCGAGCACCGCGACTGCGCCGAAGATGAACGCGAGCGTCGAGCCGACCGTGCAGCCGAGATAGGTCGCCCAGAACGTCGACGCGACGCCGACGTCCTCCGGCAGGTAGCGCGAATAGTCCGACACGTAGGGCGCGAACGCGATCTGCCACAACGCGGACAGCGACACCGTCGCAAGCCAGCCGGCGAAATCGAAGCCGCCGCGCGTGAGGAAATCGGCCGTGTTCACATGCGACAGGATCATCCAGAAGCCGACGAGAATGCCGGCGCCGAGCACCCAGGTACCGATCCGGTTCAGGATGTGGATGAACCGGTAGCCGACGATCCCGATCAGCCCGGAACCCACCGCGCCGATCACGATGCCGACGGGCACCGGCACCGACGACGCGATGCCGTGCACCGACTTGCCGGCCAGCACGATGTTCGACGCGAAGAAGCCGACGTACATCACCGCCGCGATCACCGTGACCAGCAGCGCGCCCCACGAGCCGAACTGCGCACGGCTCTGGATCATCTGCGGGATGCCCATCTGCGGCCCCTGCGCCGAATGCAGCGCCATCAGCACGCCGCCGACCGCCTGGCCGACCACGATCGCGACGATCGCCCACATCAGGTTCAGGTGAAAGAGCTGCACGCCGAGCGCGCCGGTCACGATCGGCAGCGGCGCGATGTTGCCGCCGAACCAGAGCGTGAACAGGTCGCGCACCTTGCCGTGGCGTTCTGCGGGCGGCACATAGCCGATCGTGTGTTTCTCTATCATGGGGGACGCGTTGCGGTCCGCGGTCGTCATGGCGAAGTCTCCTGTCGTGCGCGCCGATGCGCGCGTGCCGTTTCAGCCGGCGCGCGAAGGTGCGCGCGCCTGCAATCGGGTCCGGATGCGCTGGCGAGTTCGCCGTGCATGCGCGCGACGTCGTCGACCGACACGCAGACACACGACGCGTGCGGGGACGGATGCTTTCCCGCCGGCGCATGCGCGCTTTTGTCGCGATCCGGATTGGAGACGATGGTGCGCCACGCATGCGGCGACCGGAAAATACTAAAAATATTTCCGAGACATACGAAAAAGCTCTGCAGCGGCAATTTCTGCGCGGCACTTCTTCCGGTAAGGTGCTACGCGAAACAATGGACAGAACGCGCCCCGGGCCGGCATGCGCCCGGGGCCGGGTATCAGAGGTGCTCGTGGCTCACTACACTTTGCGGCAACTGAAATATTTCGTGACGACCGTGGAATCGGGCAGCGTCGCCGAGGCGTCGCGCCAGCTCTTCATCGCGCAGCCGTCGATCTCCAGCGCGATCAAGGGGCTCGAGGAAAGCTTCGGCGTGAAGCTGTTCATCCGTCATCATGCGCAGGGCGTGTCGCTGACGCCTTCCGGCACGCGTTTTTACCGAAAGGCGCAGGAACTGCTGCGCATCGCGCACGAGTTCGAACAGAACGCGCTCGCCGACAACGACGTGATCACGGGGCAGATCGACATCGGCTGTTTCGAGACCGTCGCGCCGCTCTATCTGCCGCAGTTGATCGCGGGCTTTCGGGAGCGCTTTCCGGGTGTCAACATCCGGCTGCGCGACGGCGACCAGCAGGAACTCGTGCAGGGCCTGACGGCCGGCACCTTCGATCTCGCGTTCCTGTACGACCACGATCTCGACGGCACGATCGAGACCGAGCCGCTGATGCCGGCGCAACAGCCGTACGTGCTGCTGCCGGAGAACCACCGGTTCGCGGACCAGTCGCACGTATCGCTGCGCGATCTCAGCGTCGAGCCGATGATCCTGCTCGACGTGCTGCCGAGCCGCACCTACTTCGTCAGCCTGTTTCACGAGCTCGGGCTGACGCCGAACATCGTGTTCGCTTCGCCTTCGATCGAGATGGTGCGCGGGATGGTCGGTCAGGGGTTCGGCTTCTCGCTGCTCGTCACGCGGCCGCACTCCGAATACACGTACGACGGCCGGCGCGTCGTGACGATCGCCCTGAGCGAAACGGTGACTCCGTCCGGGTTGGTGAGTGCACGGCTCAAGCGCGGGCAGCTCACGAAGCAGGCGCAGTCGTTCGTCGAGTTCTGCCGCGAGCGGCTTGCGCAGATCGTCGCGGAATCGGCGCGATAGCCACGCCGCTGCGCACGCGCCGCAAAGCGGCCCCGTGCGGTTTGCGTCCGCGCGGCCGGATCAGGATCGACCGGCCGAAGCGAGGTAAGTCGCAAGACGGCCCAGCATCGCGTCGCACCCGTGCAGCTGGTCGAGCGTGACGAACTCGTCGGGCTTGTGCCCCTGGTCCATGCTGCCCGGGCCGCACACGACGGTCGGAATACCGGCCTGCCCGAACAGCCCGCCCTCGGTGCCGAACGCCACCGTGCCGAATGCGTCGGAGCCACTCAGCATCGCGAGCAGTCGCGCGGCTTCACTGTCCGGCGGCGTCGCGAGCCCCGGATACGCGCCGAGCGGCTGCAGACGGATATCGGTATCGGGCTGCACCGCCCGCATCTTCGGCAGCAGTTCGGATTCCGCATAATCCTGCAGCTTTCTCGGTACGTCGTGCGCGTCGAATGCCGGCAGCGCCCGCACCTCGAAATCGAATTCGCATTCGGCCGGCACGATGTTCAGCGCGCGGCCGCCCTTGATCAGCCCGGCCTGCACGGTCGAGAACGGCGGATCGAAGCGGCTGTCGCGATGCTCGGGCCGCGCGAGCGCCGCGCCGATCTCGCCGAGCCGGCCGATCAGCTTCGCCGCGTAGTCGATCGCGTTGACGCCCAGCGGCGCGTACGCCGAGTGACACGCGGCCCCCTTCACGTGACAGCGCATCGCGAGCTTGCCCTTGTGCCCGAGCACCGGCTTCAACCCGGTCGGCTCGCCGATCAGGCACAGGCGCGGGCGATGCTCGCGGGCGGCCAGCGCATCGAGCATCGGCCGCACGCCGAGACAGCCGACTTCCTCGTCATACGAAAGCGCGAGATGCACCGGCACGCTCAACGGCCGCGCGACGAACGCCGGCACGGCCGCGAGCACCGACGCGATGAAGCCCTTCATGTCGGCCGTGCCGCGTCCGTACAGCCGGCCGTCGCGCTCGGTCAGCCGGAACGGCTCGACCGTCCATGCCTGACCGTCGACCGGCACCACGTCGGTATGGCCCGACAGCGCGATGCCGCCGCGATCGCGCGGCCCGATCGTCGCGTACAGGCTCGCCTTCGTGCGCTCCGCGTTGTAGAACAGCTCGCTCGCGACGCCGTGTCCGTCGAGGTAATCGCGGATGAATTCGATCATCGCGAGATTCGAATCGCGGCTGACCGTCGCGAAACCGATCAACCGTTCGAGCAATGCGCGGCTCGACATGTCACTCATCGCCCGGCACTCCGTAGCTCGGCGCGGCGGTCGGGTTCAGCGCACGTGTCTGGTAATCCTGCATCTGCGGGCGATACGCGTGCCACAGCGCATCCAGTTGCCCGATCGGATCGGCGTCGGCCCAGTCGACGCGCAGGTCGACGATCGGCCAGGTCACGTCGCCCGCCACCTGCAGCGCGGCCGAATGCACCGGCCCGGCCTCGCCGCCCGCCGCGATCGCAGCGTGCATCGCGGCGAGCAGCCGGTCGGCCAGCAGCCCGGGCGCCTGCTCGAACGCACGTACCATCGCGTCGATCACGCCCGGCGCGGCCAGCAGGTTGCCGGCCGCCACGCATTGCTCGCCCTGCACCGCGCGGTGCGTGCCAAGCGCTTCCTTGCCGGTGAAGCACGCGGTCTGCCCCTGCCCGTCGATCACCGTGACCTGCCGGTACTGGCTCCAGCCGTTCGCGCTGAGCGCGCGGTCGAGCGCGGCGGCCGGCGCGAGCTGCCGGTGCTCGATCAGATCGAGGATCTGCGGACCGAGCGCCGGCAGCGTGACGTTCTGCGTCGCGACCGCTCCGACGCCCGCGCGCACCCACGGGCAGCGCGCGCCCACCGCGATGCTCGACGAGCTGATCGCGATCCCGAGCTGCCCCGTTTCCGGGCAGCGCCCGACGATGGAGAAAGTCATCTCGCCTCCGGTGCGCGATTCGGCTGCCAGTTGTCCGGGATCACCGCGATCACGTCGATTTCCATCAGCCACTGCGGCTGGCCGAGCGCCGAGACGACGAGCCCGGTCGAAATCGGATAGACGCCTTTCAGCCACTTGCCGACTTCCTGGTACACGGGCTCGCGATAGCGCGGGTCGATCAGGTAGGTCGTCGTCTTCACGATGTGCGTGATGTCGCTGCCGGCTTCCTCCAGCAGCTGCTTCACGTTCTTCATCGCCTGCTCGGCCTGCGCACGCGCATCGCCGAGGCCGATCAGGTTGCCGTCGAAATCGGTGCCGACCTGGCCGCGCACATAGACGGTATTGCCGGCGCGCACGGCCTGGCACAGGTCGTTGTCGAGCGTCTGGTTCGGGTAGGTATCCTTCGTGTTGAACATGCGGATACGGGTATGGGTAGGCTGGCTCATCGAGGTCCTTCGATCGTCGGTGTGTTCGCCGGCCGCACCGCGAGCAGTCGCGGCGCGGGCCGGTTCAGGTTGTAGCGGGTTAGCCGGATCATCGCGTCCGGGTTTCGCGCGTGGCGCGGATCGTGACGCGAACGCGCGTCAGTCGATCGCATCGACGAGCGGACGGGCATCCGCCGGCTCCGGGCGCGATGCGTCGCCGTGCCCGGTGCGCGTTTGAAGCCGGCGCTGCGACGCGTTGTGATAGTCGAGGTACTTGCGCTGTGTGACGATGTGGTCGGCGATGTGTTTCGCGTCGTGCCACACGCCCCAGATGAAGCTGGAGCCGCGTCGCGACAGCCACGGCAGCCCGAGGAAATAGATGCCCGGCTCCTTCGACACGCCGCGTTGATGCTGCGGCTTGCCGTTCGCGCCGAACGCGTCGACGTTCAGCCAGCCGTAGTCGACCGCATAGCCCGTCGCCCAGACGATCGACGTGACGCCTGAGGCGGCCAGGTCGAGCGTGAGGATCGGCCGCGTGACGCAATCGGGATCCGGCAGGATGCGGCGCGCTTCGGGTTCTTCGGGCAGGTCGAGGCCGTTGCGGATCGCATACGCGTCGGCCGCGTCGAGCAGAGAGAGGTAGTTCTCGTCGCCGCGTGCGAGATTGACGGCGAGATCGGGTTCGAACACGGCGACGCCCCCGTCGAACGACTTCGTCAACCCGACGAGCGTCACGCCCTGGTGCGCGAGTGCGCGGAAATCGACCGTGTGACCGCCGCGCGCACCGCTCACCGCGATCGTCACGTGTTCGCGTCCGGGCGTCGCGACTTCCTTGTCCCATTCGCCGAGCACGCCGAGCCACCAGCAGAAGTCGCGGCCCCGATACGCGCGCGGCGGGCGGTCATGCGGGCCGACCGACAGGTAGACCTGCCGGCCCGCGCGCAGCAGCTCGTCGGCGATCTGCACGCCCGACGAACCGGCACCGACCACCAGCACCGCACCGTCCGGCAATTGCGCAGGGTTGCGATAATCGGCCGAGTGGATTTGCACGAGGCCGGCGTCGTCCGGCGCGATCGGCGGGATGACCGGGCGCTGGAACGGGCCCGTTGCGACGACCACGCGAGTTGCCTCGATCGTGCCGTCCGAAGTGTCGACGATGAAGCCCGGCTTGCCCGTGTTGCGCACGACGTTCTTCACTTCGACGCCGGTGCGGATCGGCGCGTTGAACTTGCGCGCATAGGCTTCGAAGTAGTCGGCGACCTGGTCCTTCGATGCGAACGCATCGGGATCGAGGCCGTCGAATTCGAGCCCCGGAAAACGGTCGTGCCACGCGGGGCCGTTCGCGACCAGCGAATCCCAGCGCCCGGTGCGCCAGCGCTCGGCGATGCGGTCGCGCTCCAGCACGAGATGCGGCACGCCGAGCTTGCCCAGGTGCTCGCTCATGGCCACGCCGGCCTGACCGGCCCCGACGACCAGCGTATCGATTGAGGTTGTTTCCACTGCCACGGCTGTCTCCTTGAAGTGCGGCTCGCTGCGATGCGGGTGTCGTCGCGCGAGGAGGAATGGAGACATTCTGCTGACAGGTCAGCGTGGGCGAAATGATGTTTTTTGTGGTTGTTGACGAGAAAAAAGCTGGGGGGCGGGGGTGGCTAGCGGTCCGGGCATACGGCGCCTCGCCGGGCGCGGGCGACTCGGCACTCGCCGCTGACGTAATACTTCCCCGTCGGATCGCAGGGCGTCGGAATGCCCGGTGCGTCCGCTCTTCGGTAACCTGAACGGCATGCTCGGAAGCAGGATCGACGGCTTCGCCTTGAGCGCACGCATTCGCCGGATCGAACATCGCGTTCCAACGTTCGCGCTCGGCGGCTTTCGTCCATAGCCCGACTGCCGCCGTCGTCGCGCCGATTTGGCGCTGATCGGGGAACGCGCCTGCAAATGCTGGGGCTGGCCGCTCGAGTGTTTCCCGGACAATTCTTGACCATGTGCGCGCACTCGAACTGATACGATACGCGTCGCCTGGGCCTGCGCGATGCGTGCTCAGGCCGATCGATCGTTCCCTTTTTCGATCCTTGCGCGTGAATCGCAGGCTGCGCCGGATCCCGGCCCAGCCGCCTCTCGCTGAATCCAGCAGCATCCCGGCGCCCGCCCGGCCCCGTTGCAGCAACCGTTGAAGTGGCGCACATTGCGCCTGCAATCATGAAGAAACTGAAGCAGCACATTCGCACCCTGAACGAGATCGACCGCACGCCGGTGATGCGCGTCTGCGCGCTGCTGCTGATGGCCGCCCTGCTGTACCTGCTATGGCCGTCAGCCGAAGTCGCGCGCCTCGCGCTGGAATCGGTCGTGCGCTGACGCACGGCTCGACGCCGCTGCGCTATACTCGCGCCATGCAAACCCAACCTGCCTCGCCGATCCTGCACCACTGGTGGCGCGCCTGACCCAGGCGGCCCGTCTCTGTTTGCATGTCCCGAACGTGATGCCGCCAGCCATGGCGGCATTGTCGTTTCTGCGCTCACGTCATGGCTGGCGGCTTCGATAACCCGGAGCCCATCCACACCATGACGCACCCGACCCGACCGACCATCCTCACCGGCGACCGCACGACCGGCCCGCTCCATCTCGGCCATTACATCGGCTCGCTGCGCGCGCGCGTGCAGATGCAGCACGAGGCAACGCAGTTCCTGCTGCTCGCCGACACGCAGGCGCTGACCGACAACATGGGCCGCCGCCAGCGTGTCACCGAAAACGTGATCGAGGTCGCGCTCGACTACCTGGCTGTCGGCATCGATCCGGCCATCTCGACGATCGTCGTCCAGTCGCAAGTGCCCGAGTTGGCCGAGCTGTCGCAATACCTGCTCAACCTCGTGACGGTCGCGCGCCTCGAGCGCAATCCGACCATCAAGGAAGAGATTCGCCTGCGCGGCTTCGAACGCGACATCCCGGCCGGGTTCCTGACCTATCCCGTGAGCCAGGCGGCCGACATCACCGCGTTCAAGGCGACGCACGTGCCGGTCGGCGACGATCAGTTGCCGATGATCGAGCAGACCAACGAACTCGTGCGCCGCTTCAACGCGACGGTCGACAAGCCGGTGCTGGTCGAATGCGAGGCCGTGCTGTCGGCGGTCACGCGGCTGCCCGGCATCGACGGCAAGGCGAAGATGAGCAAGTCGCTCGGCAACGCGATCACGCTCGGCTCGACGCCCGACGAGATCGCGCAGGCCGTGAAGAACATGTACACCGATCCGAACCACCTGCGCGTGAGCGATCCCGGCCAGGTCGAAGGCAACGTCGTGTTCACGTTCCTCGACGCGTTCGAACCCGACGTGCAGAAAGTCGACGAATTGAAGGCGCGCTATCGCCGTGGCGGCCTCGGCGACAGCGTCGTGAAGCGCGTGCTGAACGAGCGGCTGCAGGCGCTGATCGAGCCGATTCGTGCGCGTCGTCGCGAATTCGAGGCGGACAAGGCGGAGGTGATGGCGATCCTCAAGCGCGGCACGATGCATGCGCGAGAGGTGGCGGGGGCGACGCTGGCCGAGGTGAAAGGCGCGATGGGTCTGACGTACTTCGATTGACGCGCACGCGATAAACGCAAGCGGGCGGCGCCGCGCGACGGCATGCCTGCGTCGCGCTTGCGTGCTATCCGGCGGCACAACGCCGTGCCGCCGGCAGTCAGCCGGCGAAGCCTGCCGTCACGGCCGCTCGTGTGCCGACGGCGCAGCGTGGCATACGGCCTCGATCCGGTTGCCGGCCGGGTCGATGACGAAGGCGGCGTAGTAGTCTGCGTGATACTGCGGCCTCAAGCCGGGGTCGCCATCGGGTCGCCCGCCGGCCGACAGCGCTGCCTCGAAAAACGCATGCACCTGCGCGCGAGAAGCGGCCTTGAAACACCAGTGCCGCTTGCTCTCCCCGACTTCGGCGGGATCCAGATAAATCGCCAGGAAGGTGGACGCGGTGTCGTCGGCATTGCAACGTTCGCCGTAACCGAGCGCGGTGCCGCGGTCATAAACCCGGGTCGCGCCCAGCGCGGCCATGACACCGTCGTAGAAAGGGCGGGCCCGATCGATATCCGGAACGCCGATGGACACGTGGTCAAGCAGTTGCATGGTGTTGGCTCCATTGAACGAGCACGAGTCTACACAACCCGCCCCGGTCCGGCCGAGCAACCTTACCGACGACCACACTACCGCCCCCGTCGCTACGTGATCTGATAGGTCGACGCCGGCACGAACTCCTCCGGCATCGGCCGATCCCCGAGTTCCAGCACCGAGCGCTCGATCGTACGCGCCATCGCATCGAGCGCGAGCGCATTCGGCGCAAGACCGAACGGCTCGGCCACTTCGTTCGCGATCGCTTCGAGCGCGATCAGCGTGTACGAGATGAACACGCAAATCAGCGGCGTGAAGAATTCCGTCGAATCGACGAGACCGAACGGCAGCAGCACGCAGTATGCATAGACCGTGCGATGCAGCAGCACGCTGTACGAGAACGGGATCGGTGTCGTCAGGATGCGCTCGCAGCCACCCACCGCCTTGCCCAGCTCGGCCAGTTGCGCATCGAACATCCAGCACGCCGCTTCGCTGCCGGGCGTGCGGCCCAGCGCACGCACGATCGCTCCGCGCAGATCATCGAGAATCGCGACGGGCTGATAGCACTTGTGCGCGAACGCGGCCGCGCGCTCGGCGCCGAGGATGCGCTCCAGATCCTGCGCCGGATCGGTATGCCGCAACTGATGTTTCAGCGCATACGTGAACGCGATCAGCAGATCCGCGAGCCGGTTGCGCTCGGCGTCGCTCACGCTGTCGGGCAGGTAGCGCCGCAGCTGCGACGTGACGGTGCGCGCCGAGATCAGCAGGTTGCCCCACAGAAGCCGTGCCTCCTTGAAGCGCTCGAAGCTCGCGTTGTTGCGAAATGCGAGGAAGATCGCGAGTGCGAGCCCGAACAGCGTGAACGGCGCGGTGTTCAGCGGAATCTTCTCGCCGAAGATGCGCCCGTTCGTGAAGACCGCCAGCGTGCTGACGATCGCCATGAACACGAGTTGCGGAATGATCGACTGCAGCACGGAGCCGTTCCATACGAACAGCATCCTGAGCCAGTTTTGTCGTGGTCTGACGATCATGGTGTTGTCCCGACTGCCGATGAAATATGGGATGCGGATCGCTGCCGCCCGACGTGCAACGGCCCGCGCATGGCGGGCCGCTGTCGGCTCGATACGAGGCCGCGCGACGCCATTCGCGGCGTGCGCGCGTGATGATACGCGCGCGCCGGCCCGTCGCCCGGCGTGGCGGTCAATGATAGCCGGCGTCGCCCTCGCGCACCTTGCCGCGGAACACGCGGTACTGCATCGCGTTGTACACGAGGATGATCGGCAACACGATCACGGTGCCGACCAGCGCGAACAGCTGGCTCGAATGGCTCGACGATGCATCCCAGATCGTCAGCGACGGCGGCACGATATTCGGCCAGATGCTGATCACGAGCCCGGTGTAGCCGAGGAACACGAGCGCGAGCGTCAGCAGGAACGGCGTCGCCTCGTGCTCGCGCTTCACCGTATGGAAAATGCCCCACACGCAGGCGACGACGAGGATCGGCACCGGCAGGAACCAGCCGAGGTTGCCGCTGCCGAACCAGCGATGCGCGACGGCCGGCAGCCCGATCACGGTCCACAGGCTGACCACGCCCATGACCGCGAGCAGCACGCCCGCAAGCGGCTTCATCAGCATGCGCATCTTGCGCTGCAGCTCGCCGTCGACCTTCAGGATCAGCCAGCCGCAGCCAAGCGTCGCATAGGTGACGAGCACGCCGATCCCGCAGAACAGGCTGAACGGCGACAGCCAGTCGAACGGCCCGCCCGCGAACTGGTTGTTCACGATCCGGATGCCCTGCAGCAGCGAACCGAGCGTGATCCCCTGGCAGAACGCGGCCAGCGCGGAGCCCCCGATGAACGCGAGATCCCACAGGTGCTGCGTGCGGTTCGCCTTCGAACGCAATTCGAACGCGGCGCCGCGAAAGATCAGTCCGACCACCATCAGGATCAGCGGCAGGTAGTTCGCCGGCAGCAGCGTCGAGTAGACGACCGGAAACGCGCCGTACAGGCCCGCTCCGCCGAGCACGAGAAAGGTCTCGTTGCCGTCCCATACCGGCGCGACGGTATTGAGCATGACTTCGCGTTCGGCCTTCGCGTCGAAGAACGGAAACAGCAGGCCGATGCCGAGATCGAAGCCGTCGAGCATCACGTAGAGGAACACGCCGAGGCCGATGATCGCGGCCCACACGACAGGAAGATCGATGTGCATGGCTTACTCCGCCTCGGTGACGTTCAGCGGCGTGGACAGCGCGCTCTTGCGCAGCCCCGGATGCCGGTGCAGCTCGATGTATCCGGCGTGCGCGGCCGGCCCCCGCTTCATCAGCTTCATCATGTAGTAGATACCCGTTCCGAACACCAGGAAATACACGACCACGAAGATCAGCAGCGATACGCCGACCTGCTGCGCGCTGAGCGGCGCGACCGAATCGACGGTGCGCAGCACGCCGTATACAGTCCACGGTTGCCGCCCGACCTCGGTCGTGATCCAGCCGGCGAGCAGCGCGACGATGCCCGACGGTCCCATGCACACGACGAACCACTGGAACCAACGCGTTTCATACAGGCGCCCGCCCTTTCTCAGCAGCAGGCCGAGCAGCGCGGTAAGCAGCATCAGCATCCCGAGGCCGGCCATGATCCGGAACGTCCAGAAGATGATCGGCGAATACGGGCGATCCTGCGCCGGGAATTCCTTCAACCCGCGAATCTCGCCATTCCAGCTGTGCGTGAGGATCAGGCTGCCGAGGTGCGGCACCTGGATCGCATAGCGCGTCGTCTCGGCCTGCATGTCCGGCAGGCCGACGAGGTTCAGCGCGGTGCCGCCCTTCTCGGTTTCCCACAGCCCCTCGATCGCCGCGATCTTCGCCGGCTGGTATTCACGCGTGTTCAGCCCGTGCGCGTCGCCGACGAGGATCTGGATCGGTGCGAGCAGCAGCAGCATCCACAGCGCCATCGAGAAGCTGCGCTTCACCGGCTCGTCGCGGCGCCCCTTCAGCAGGTGCCACGCACCGCACGCGGCCACGATGAAGCCCGCGACGATGAACGCGGCGATCGTCATGTGCGCGAGGCGAAACGGGAACGATGGGTTGAAGACGACCTTGAACCAGTCGACCGGCACGACGAGGCCATTTTCGATCTTGTAGCCCTGCGGCGTCTGCATGAAGCTGTTCGATGCGAGGATCCAGAACGTCGAGATCAGCGTGCCGACCGCGACCATCAGCGTCGCGAAGAAATGCGCACGCGGGCTGACGCGCTGCCAGCCGAACAGCATCACGCCGAGAAAACCGGCTTCGAGGAAGAAGGCCGTCAGGACTTCGTAAGTGAGCAGCGGGCCGGTGATGTTGCCGGCGACGCGCGAGAAGCCCGACCAGTTCGTGCCGAACTCGTACGCCATCACGACGCCGGAGACGACCCCCATCCCGAAGCCGATCGCGAAGATCTTCGACCAGAACTGGAACATGGATTTGTACGCGGCATCGGCGGTGACGAGATAGCGCCATTCCAGCACTGCCAGGAAGCTCGCCATGCCGATGCTGATCGCCGGAAACACGATGTGGAACGACACCGTGAACGCGAATTGCAATCGGGCAAGATGGAACGCATCGAAGATTTCCATGACCGTAATTTGCTCGTGGTTGTGAGGACGTCAGCTCGAAGCAGGAAATCGCGCGACGGCTTCGCGGCGGCACGTGCGGACATGGACGGATCGCGGTGCACGGCAACGAAGCGTGAATGACGATATCGCGTTTGCGACGATACTCGCAATCGCGCAAACGTGCGTTGAAACTGTGCTTTCCGCGGGGCCGGAGATGTGTGTACGGAAAAACCGTTCAACGCCCACGCAGCCCGCAGCTGTACTGCTTTCCGCATGGCGGCGCTGTACATCCGCGGCGCCACCGAACGCCCGTACCATCGGTTCGTGACTTCCCGTGGCGAACCAGCGCAACACCGCCCTCGCAGAATCCGTTCCCGTCGCGTGACACGCGCCGGCCGATCCCCCAAGGAGAAATACGCATGCAGCCCAGCGACCGCCCCGACGCCCCGTCCGGCAGCCGCGCGTGTCGCGTGACGCGTCATCGTGCCGGCGAAGCGCGGGACACCGTCGATCGCGTCGTCGACGAAACGCCGGTTGCACTCGTGTTCAACGGCATCGCGCACTCGGTCATGATGGCGACGCCGATCGACCTCGACGCGTTCGGCCTCGGCTTCGCGCTGAGCGAAGGCATCGTCGAGCGCGCGTCGGACGTCTTCGACATCGAAAGCGAATGCCGGCCCGGCAGCGCCGAAGTGCGGCTCACGGTGTCGCAGCAGGCGTTCATGACGATGAAGGCGCATCGCCGCGCGCTGGCCGGCCGCACCGGCTGCGGCGTCTGCGGAATCGAAAGCATCGCGCAGCTCGACCTGCATCCGCCGCGCATCGCGTCCGCCGGTGCGGCGGCCGGCATCGGCACCGACGCCGTCGCGCGCGCCGCCCGCGCGTTGCCGGCGCGGCAGCCGCTGATGCATGCGACCGGCGGCATCCATGCGGCCGCCTGGTGCGATCGCGACGGCGCCGTGCTGGAAGTCTTCGAGGACGTCGGCCGCCACAATGCGCTCGACAAGCTGATCGGCCGGCTCGCGCGGCGCCGCGCCGACCTCGCCGCGGGCTTCGTGTTCCTGTCGAGCCGCGCGAGCTACGAGCTCGTGCGCAAGGCCGCACGCGTCGGCATGCCGATGATCGCGACGATCTCGGCGCCGACGTCGCTCGCGATCGACGTCGCACGCGAAGCCGGCGTGCGGTTGCTCGGCTTCTGCCGCAACGACGGCGTCGTCGAATACGTGTCGCCCGATCCGCTCCCGCTACCCGAACCAACGCTTGCGCAATCGCATGCGCTCACCGCTCGATGAAACTCCTGACCGATTTCGATACCGCCCAACGGCAGTTCGCCGGCGCGTTCGCGCCGTCGCATGCGGCCCTTTCCATGCCGGTCGCGCAGGCGGCCGGCCACGTGCTCGCCGCACCGCTCATCGCCGTGCTCGACCAGCCGCCCGCCGACCAGAGCGCGATGGACGGCTATGCAATCTGCCACGCCGACCTCGAATACGGCGAGCCGCTGCGCGTCGCGCAGCACTGCTACGCGGGCGACGTGCCGTCGCCGCTGGCACCGCGCACGGCAGCGCGGATCTTCACCGGCAGCCTGATTCCGCCGGGCGCCGACACCGTCGTGATGCAGGAGCACGCGCGCGAGGTGCGCGGTCTCGTCACGTTCGACGCATCGCCGCGCAGCGGGTCGCATATCCGCCGCCGCGGCGAGGAAGTGCGCGCGGGCGACCTGCTGATGCCGGCCGGCGTGCGGCTCGGCGCGATGCACGTCGGCGTCGCCGCCGCCCAGGGTTGCGCGCGCATCGATGTGCGGCCGCCGTTGCGGATCGGGATCCTGACGACCGGCGACGAGCTCGTCCCGTGCGGCGAACCGCGTATGCCCCAGCAGATCTACAACAGCAACGCGCCGATGCTCGCGGCCCTCGTATCGGGAACCGGTGCCTGTGTCGCCGCGGCCGAACACGCCGCCGACACGCCGGGCGCCGTCGGTGCGGCACTGCGCGAAATGGCCGCGCGCTGCGATCTGGTCGTCTGCGTCGGCGGTGCGTCCGTCGGCGACAAGGATCTGCTGCGCCCGGCACTGACCGCGCTGGGCGCATCGTTCGAGGTGTCGGGCGTGCGGATGAAACCGGGCAAACCCGTCGCGCTCGCGCGGCTCGACGAACGGCCCGTCGTGTTGCTGCCCGGCAATCCGGGCGCGGCGATGATCGCGTTCGCACTGTTCGTCGCACCGCTGATCCGCCGTTTGCAGGGGCGAGACGATTGCCTTCCGGCCGTGCCGTCGCTGCCGATCGACATCGACGTCGAGCCGGACGCGCAGCGCGAACGCTTCGTGCGCGTGCGCCGCACCATCGACGCCAACGGCGCGCCCGTCCTCGACACGCTGCGCCAGCAAGGCGCCGGCATGCTGCAATCGCTCGTGCACGCGAGCGGGCTCGCGCGGCT
This sequence comes from Burkholderia territorii, assembly GCF_001718335.1. Taxonomy (NCBI): domain Bacteria; kingdom Pseudomonadati; phylum Pseudomonadota; class Betaproteobacteria; order Burkholderiales; family Burkholderiaceae; genus Burkholderia; species Burkholderia territorii. The sequence continues at coordinate 125,340 of NZ_CP013367.1, read as the reverse complement.
GCCGGCAGGCCGGCGCATCGCACGCGGCGATGCCGTGCCGTATTACGACTTCGCGCACTGGCTCGCATGAGCGCAAATGAAAGCATGCACCTGCTCGTCATGCCCGCCTTTCGCGCATGCAGGATGACGAACTGTATTCCTGCATTTCGGCCGCGATTGTGTCTCTGCCGACGGAATCCGGCGGACTATCCTCGCGATGAGGCTCGTCACGGCCGGTGCGCCGACATATCCGCATACGCTCGGCCGGCCGGCGACGCCGTTCCGTTCACTTCCTGCAGGCAGACGAACCCATCGTGAATGCCATCACTTCCGCGCCGGCGGCCGCCGCAACCGGCGCCCTCTCCCGCCCGCTCGACACGCTCGCGCGGCCGTTGCGCGATCTGCGGCTGTCCGTCATCGACCAGTGCAATTTCCGCTGCGGCTACTGCATGCCGCGCGACACGTTCGGCCCCGACTATGCATTCATGCCGTCGTCCGAGCGGCTGTCGTTCGCGCAACTGGAGAAGATCGCGCGCGCGTTCGTCTCGCTCGGCGTCGAAAAGATCCGCCTCACCGGCGGCGAGCCGCTGCTGCGCCGCAACCTCGAAGCGCTGATCGAACGGCTCGCGATACTGACGACGGTCGGCGGCAAGCCCGTCGAAATCGCGCTGACGACCAACGGTTCGTTGCTCGCCGCCAAGGCACGCACATTGCGCGACGCGGGCTTGTCGCGCGTAACCGTGAGTCTCGACGCGCTCGACGACACCGTGTTCCGCCGGATGACCGACACCGACGTGCCGGTGGCGCGCGTGCTGGCCGGCATCGAGGCCGCGCAGGCGGCCGGCCTCGCCCCCGTGAAGGTCAACGCCGTGATCGAGCGCGGTGCGAACGACGACCAGATCCTGCCGCTCGTGCGCCACTTTCGTCATAGCGGCGTGACCGTGCGCTTCATCGAATACATGGACGTCGGCGGCGCCAGCGCATGGTCCGGCGACAAGGTCGTGCCGGCCGCAAGGATGCGCGAGCTCATCGATGCGCGCTATCCGCTCGTGCTGGTCGGCGAACCGGGACACGACGCCACCGCGATCCGCTGCCGGCACATCGACGGCGCGGGCGAGGTCGGCTTCATCGCGAGCGTGTCGCATCCGTTCTGCGGCACGTGCTCGCGCGCCCGCGTGTCCGCCGACGGCCGGCTCTATACGTGCCTGTTCGCGACGCAGGGCACCGACTTGCGGCCGTGGCTCGACGACGCCGCATCGATCGACCGCCTCGCCGATGCCGTACGCACGAGATGGACACGGCGCGACGACCGCTATTCCGAACGACGGGCCACGCTTGCGGCGCGGCCGTCCGGCAAGACCTATCCGACCGTGCGCATGTCGCTCGTCGGCGGCTGACGGGCAGCCGCGCGAAGCGGAGCGCACCGCCTACTGGAGAACCGTCATGACTCGTTTCACCGAATCCCGTGCCGCTTCATCCGACGCGCCGTCACATGACGGCGGACATTGCGGACCCGCCGACGCGCATGCCGAGCCGCCACCGGCGATCGCAGCCGGCTTCGAGGTGCGCGTGCAGTACACGGCAATCGACGCGGGTGCGGAGATCGCTCCGATCGTTCGCAATCCGAATGTCGGCGCGGTCGTGAATTTCGTCGGCGTCGTTCGAAACGAAGGCGACGTCGACGACGTGATCGCGCTGGAAGTCGAGCACTATCCGACGATGACCGAGCAAGCACTGTGGAGCATCGTCGAGGAAGCCGGCGCACGCTGGCGGCTCGAGGCGGCCAGGATCGTGCATCGCGTCGGGCGCATCCCGCTCGGCCACGCGGTCGTGATCGTCGTGGTGGCCGCCGCGCATCGCGCGGCCGCGTTCGACGCGTGCGAATTCATCATGGATTTCCTGAAGACGCATGCGCCGTTCTGGAAGAAGGAGATCCGGCACGACGGCGTGGCCGGCTGGGTCGAGCCGAAGGCGCATGACGATCAGGCGATGCATCGCTGGGGATGAACGCGTCATCCCGCGCCATTCCGATTCCGCCGACCCGAAGGACTTCGCTCTGGATTCCGTAATGAAACTGACGATCAAATATTTCGCGAGCATTCGCGAACAACTCCATGCCGACGAGGAAATCGTCGAGATCGATGCGCATGAGCTCACCGTCGACGCGCTGCGCGGCACGCTCGCCGCGCGCGACGCGCGCAGTGGCGAAGCGCTGCGGATGGACCGGCCCGTGCGCGCGGCCGTGAATCTCGAAATGGTGACCGGCGACTTCGTCGTGCGGGAGGATAGCGAGGTGGCGTTCTTTCCGCCGGTGACGGGCGGCTGAATCGTTCACATCGAGCGGCAACCGGCAACTGGCAACCGCCAGATCGGCGACGCTCGATGCGCACCGGGTCGACTAATGAAGCCCGCGCAGAAAATCCGGAACCGGATGGTCGATGGAAGCGAGATAACCCGCCATCGCACCGGCCACTTTCCGCACGGCCGGACGCGCGGTCATTCGTTCGCGCCACGCGAGCAGGTTCGGCGTCTCCGCCGTCATCGGCGCGCCCTTGCGCGCGCCGAACAACTGCGCCATGTAGAACGCGATGTCTGCGTACGAATAGGTTTCGGCGAGGAATTCCCGATCCGCCAGCACGCGCTCCATGCGTCGATAGTATTGCCGCGCTTCGTCGCGCGCGGCCTGCGCCGCCGGATGATCGGGCGTCTCTTCGAGGCCCATCAGCCGGATCACGTGCGGAAAATAGATTTCATCGCTGCAGTGCTCGAGCTGACGTGCCGCCGCACGCGCTTTCGGCTGCGCCGGCCATAGCGCGGGATCGGGCTTCAGGTCTTCGAGGTACTCGAAGATCTGCGTGGAATCGAAGATCTCCAGGTCGCCGTCGATCAGCACCGGCACCTGCCGCTTCGGATTGATGCGCAAGACGTCCGGATGCTTCGGATCGTAACCGCGCTGCTGGCTGAACGGCACCAGTACGCGCTCGAAGGCGATGCCCTTCTCGTGCGCCGCGATCTCGACTTTCGCGCCGAACATGCTCAGCGGCCCGGTGATGATTTTCATGTGTCGCTCTCCTCGATGGTTTTGACCCGCGGCCTTCGCGAACACCGGCCGCCCGCCGGCAAGCCACCCGCGGCTCCGTTGCGCGAGCCGACGGCGGGCGTGTCGAATCATGGATCCGATAACATGACATCTTCTGTCATGTATTTCCGATGAGGTGCTGCGCATGAAAGCGAGCCGGCTGTTATCGATCATGATGATGCTGCAGGCGCGCGGCCGCATGACCGCGCCGGCGCTGGCCGCCGCGCTCGAAGTGTCGGAGCGCACGATCCTGCGCGATATCGACCAGTTGTCGGCGGCCGGCGTGCCGATCTGGGGCGATCGCGGGCGCAACGGCGGCTTTCAGTTGCAGGATGGCTGGCGCACCGATCTCACGGGCCTGACCGAGCAGGAAGCGCATGCGCTGATGCTGGCCGGTCTGCCGGGGCCGGCGGGAGAACTCGGGCTCGACGCGATGGCCGCGTCCGCGCGGCTCAAGATGATCGCCAGCCTGCCGCCGAACTCGCGCGAGCATGCCGATCGGGTCGCGAGCCGGCTGCATGTCGATACCGTCGATTGGTATCGCGCGCAGGAAACGCCGGCGTTTCTGCGGGAAGTCGCCGATGCCGTGTGGCAGTCGCAGCGCATCGAGGTGACGTACGAGAGCTGGCGCGGTGTGTCGCGCCGCGTACTCGATCCGCTCGGGCTGGTGCTCAAGGGCGGTGCGTGGTACGTGGTGGCGAAGGTCGCCGGCAAGCGCGATGCGCTGACTTTCCGGCTCGCGAACATTCGGGACCTCGCGGCATCGCGCCGGCGATTCAGGCGGCCCGCGCGGTTCGACCTGGCGCGGCACTGGCGCGAGTCGATGAGCCGGCATGAGGCCGAGCTTTACAGGTTGCACGCGCACGTCGCGGTATCGGCGCGCGGACAGAGCTGGCTGGTCAATGCACGCGTGAAGGTCGCCCCCGTCGCGGAAAGCGCTGGCAGTCCCTCGATCCCGTCGGGATGGAAGGAATTCCTGATGCCGATCGAATCGATCGAGCACGGTGCGCGGAAGCTGCTGGGATATGGTGCGCAGCTGAAAGTGCTCGGGCCGCGGGAGCTCGTGGCTCGATTGACCGACGAGGTGGCAGCGACGCAGGCACTGTACTGACCCGCGCCGCCGAAGAACGACGACGCGCCGCCAACATTCGCGGCGTGATCGGCGCGCCGCTGCTCGCATTCGCCGTGTTCGCAAGACCCGCCTTCGTGGCGGACGATCCTTCCACATAGTGAAACAATCTCCGCCGTGCCAACGCCGCATCTTCGACTTGCCGTTCGCTCCGCGGCGCCCCGCCCCGAAGCCGGTCGACGGCCAGTCTCTGCACCGATCGCCCACCGAATCCGCCGCTGTCGTCCATACGAGACGCCGCCGCACCACACGCCTGTCATGGCCCGGCACTCAACTCTTATATAAGACATAAGACATTTGACGCGTGACCATATTGCGATTAGAATCCCGTCCAAGCAGTGAAGCAGTGTCCGGAACAGCAGCCTCGGCGTGCCTGGAAAGCCCTTCCCCTGAAACGCAATCTCAGCAGGTCCCCCCATGCTTGAAAACTTTCGTGCTCACGTGGCCGCCCGCGCCGCGCTCGGTATTCCTCCCCTGCCGCTGACGGCTCAGCAAACCGCCGAACTGGTGGAACTGCTGACGAACCCGCCCGCAGGCGAAGAGCAGACGCTGCTCGACCTGATCACCCACCGCGTCCCGGCCGGCGTCGACGAAGCCGCTCGCGTGAAGGCCGGCTTCCTGGCCGCCGTCGCGAAGGGCGAGACGGCGTGCCCGCTGATCTCGCGCGAACGCGCGACCGAACTGCTCGGCACGATGCTGGGCGGCTACAACATCCAGCCGCTGATCGAGCTGCTCTCGGACGACGCAGTCGCGGCCGTCGCCGCCGACGCACTGAAGAAAACCCTGCTGATGTTCGACCAGTTCCATGACGTGAAGGAACTCGCCGACAAGGGCAACGCGCACGCGAAGGCCGTGCTGCAGAGCTGGGCCGACGCCGAATGGTTCACGAGCCGTCCGGAAGTGCCGGAAAGCCTGACCATCACCGTGTTCAAGGTGCCGGGCGAAACCAACACCGACGACCTGTCGCCGGCCCCCGACGCGACCACCCGCCCCGACATCCCGCTGCACGCGCTGGCGATGCTGAAGAACGCGCGCCCCGGCATCACGCCGGAAGAAGACGGCAAGCGCGGCCCGGTCAAGTTCATCGAATCGCTGAAGGAAAAGGGTCACCTCGTCGCCTACGTGGGCGACGTGGTCGGCACCGGTTCGTCGCGCAAGTCGGCCACCAACTCGGTGCTGTGGTTTACCGGCGAAGACATCCCGTTCGTGCCGAACAAGCGCTTCGGCGGCGTGTGCCTCGGCGGCAAGATCGCGCCGATCTTCTACAACACGATGGAAGATGCCGGCGCACTGCCGATCGAACTCGACGTATCGCAGATGAACATGGGCGACGTCGTCGAACTGCGCCCGTACGAAGGCAAGGCGCTGAAGGACGGCAAGGTGATCGCCGAGTTCCAGGTCAAGTCCGACGTGCTGTTCGACGAAGTGCGCGCCGGCGGCCGCATTCCGCTGATCATCGGCCGCGGCCTGACCGCGAAGGCGCGTGAAGCGCTCGGCCTCGCACCGTCGACGCTGTTCCGTCTGCCGCACCAGCCGGCCGACAGCGGCAAGGGCTTCTCGCTCGCGCAGAAGATGGTCGGCCGCGCATGCGGTCTGCCGGAAGGCCAGGGCGTGCGTCCGGGCACGTACTGCGAACCGAAGATGACCTCGGTCGGCTCGCAGGACACCACCGGCCCGATGACCCGCGACGAACTGAAGGATCTGGCTTGCCTCGGCTTCTCGGCCGACCTCGTGATGCAGTCGTTCTGCCACACCGCCGCTTATCCGAAGCCGGTCGACGTGAAGACGCACCAGACGCTGCCGAACTTCATCAGCACCCGTGGCGGCATCGCGCTGCGTCCGGGCGACGGCGTGATCCACTCGTGGCTGAACCGCATGCTGCTGCCCGACACCGTCGGCACTGGCGGCGACTCGCACACGCGCTTCCCGATCGGCATCAGCTTCCCGGCAGGTTCGGGCCTGGTCGCGTTCGCGGCCGCCACCGGCACGATGCCGCTCGACATGCCGGAATCGGTGCTGGTCCGCTTCAAGGGCAAGATGCAGCCGGGCGTCACGCTGCGCGACCTCGTCAACGCGATTCCGCTGTACGCGATCAAGCAGGGCATGCTGACGGTCGCCAAGCAAGGCAAGAAGAACATCTTCTCGGGCCGCATTCTCGAAATCGAAGGCCTGCCGGACCTGAAGGTCGAGCAAGCGTTCGAACTGTCGGATGCGTCGGCCGAGCGTTCGGCAGCCGGTTGCACGGTGCGCCTGAACAAGGAACCGATCATCGAGTACCTGAACAGCAACATCACGCTGCTGAAGTGGATGATCGCGCAGGGCTATCAGGATCCGCGCAGCCTTCAGCGCCGTATCGCGGCGATGGAGCAGTGGCTGGCCGACCCGCAACTGCTGTCGCCGGATGCCGACGCCGAATACGCGGCGGTCATCGAGATCGACCTGGCCGACATCCACGAGCCAATCGTGGCATGCCCGAACGATCCGGACGACGTGAAGACGCTGTCCGACGTCGCCGGCGCGAAGATCGACGAAGTGTTCATCGGCTCGTGCATGACCAACATCGGTCACTTCCGCGCCGCGTCGAAGCTGCTCGAAGGCAAGCGCGACATCCCGGTCAAGCTGTGGGTCGCGCCGCCGACCAAGATGGACCAGAAGCAGCTGACGGAAGAAGGTCACTACGGCGTGTTCGGCACGGCCGGCGCCCGCACCGAAATGCCTGGCTGCTCGCTGTGCATGGGCAACCAGGCACAGGTGCGCGAAGGCGCGACGGTGATGTCGACGTCGACCCGCAACTTCCCGAACCGCCTCGGCAAGAACACGAACGTGTACCTCGGCTCGGCGGAACTGGCGGCAATCTGCTCGCGTCTGGGCAAGATTCCGACCAAGGAAGAGTACATGGCCGACATGGGCGTGCTCACCGCGAACGGCGACAAGATCTACAAGTACATGAACTTCGACCAGATCGAAGACTTCAAGGAAGTCGCCGACACCGTGCAGATCTAAGCATGCGGTCGAGCTGCGGCGGGCGATGCCCGTCGTGGCGACACGCGAAGGCGCCGCGGGCTGAATGCCCGCGGCGCCTTTTTTTTGAAGCTGCCGGCCGTCGCTTCACCGCATGCACGAGGCCGCGAGCTTCCCGACCGCGATTACCGCCTGTTCGATCTCCGGCGACCACGGGCTGCTGTAGTTCAGCCTGATGAAGTTACGGTAGTTGTCGGTGATCGAGAACATGTAGCCGGGGCCGATCGTGATCCCCTGCTCCAGCGCGAGCTGATACAGCCGCATCGCATCGACCTGCGCCGGCAGCTCGACCCATAGCACGTAGCCGCCGGCCGGGCTCGAGATGCGCGAGCCTTCCGGGAAGAACCGCGACACCATCGCGCGCATCAGGTTCGCCTGCTGCGCATACGCCTTGCGCAAGCGCCGCAAGTGATGCTCGTAGCCGTCGCGTTCGAGAAACTCGGCAATCGCGAGCTGCGGCAGCGACGGCGTGGCCAGCGTGTTCAGGAACTTCAGTTTCTCGACCTGATCGCGATACCGGCCCGGCAACGCCCAGCCGATCCGGTAAGCCGCCGTCAGGCTCTTCGAAAACGACGCGCAATGCAGCACGATCCCGTTGCGGTCGCAGGACTTCAGCGTGGTCGGATGCGACTCGCCGAAATACAGTTCGTTGTACACACCGTTCTCGATGATCGGCATGTCGACGCGGGTCGCGAATTCCACCAGCTCGCGCTTGCGCTCGTCGGGCATCTGGAAGCCCAGCGGGTTCTGGAAGTTCGGCATCACCATGCACGCGGCGATCGGCTGCGATTTCTCGATCACCGCCAACGCAGCGATATCGATCCCGTATTCCGGATGCGTCGCGACCTCGATCGCCTTCATGCCCATCCGCTCGATCGCGTGCAGCATCGCGTAGAACGTCGGCGACTCCACCGCGATCGTGTCACCCGGTTTCGCGACGGCCTGCAGGCACAGGTTGATCGCCTCCGTCGCGCCGACGGTCACGATGATCTCGTTCGGGTCGACGGACATCCCGTTTTCCAGGTAGCGCCGCGCGATCTGCCGGATCAGGCGCGGATGGCCGGGCGGCAACCCGTCGGTCACGCCCGACAGCGACTTGTCCCGGCCGGCCGCATAGGCGTAACGGTTCAGCTTCTCGAACGGAAACAGGCTCGGGTCCGGATACGGCGAGCCGAGCGGCACGGCGTCATCGGTGCCGATCGAGCGCAACGTCGACAGCACGAGCCGGCTCATGTCGACCGACGACGAGATCGCGATCGGCTTCGATGGCCGCAGCTCGCGCACCGGCGCATGGTTGTCGTCGCGCCGCAGGTTCACGAAGTAGCCCGACTGTGGGCGGCTTTCCAGCAGCCCGCGGCTTTCGAGCAGCAGATACGCGTGCAGCACGGTCGTGATGCTGATCCGGTGCTGCTGGCTCGCCTGCCGCACCGACGGAATCCGGTCGCCATGCCGGTACACGCCCTGGCGGATCAGGCGTTCGATGTCGTCCGCGAGTTTTTCGTAGAGCTTCATCGCGTGCGCCCCGCCGGCTTGCGCATGCGCGCCGCCGCCTCGTGCGAGCCCGCGACGCGCGTGTGCTGCCCGCCCGCCGGGCTGTCGTGATCCCTGATTGCTCCCTCCGGTTTTGCCTTTTCCATCGCAGTGGCTCGCTTTTGAAGATGTGCCGGGAGGCCCGTGATGCCTGGGTTTGCAGCACTGTGCACTTGATGATGGAAGCTTAAGAGCAGAACAGTTGATGCGGAGTACACACATCGGATGCGCGGAAAAGAGTACAGTTCGGCGCCAATTCGCGACTTCGGGCGAACTGTACGTCTTACGAATCTGGTCCGGGACGTGAGGATTGGAGAGCAATACGACGACATGGGCCGCGTCGTTCGGCGCCGGCGCGTTGACAGGCGACGCATTCCAGAAGATCGCCAGTGACGCGGGCAAAGGTACGCACGAACATACGGGCTGCGGCGGCCGCTAGATGCGTTGTGCTGTCCGCGATCGCAATCGCATTCGCACAGCGCAACAACGCGCGCTTCAACCCTGACACCGTTCGCTAACCAAGCGGCGCTCGCGACGACCGCAACGCCGATGCGGCCGGCTGCGGCAAGGTCGTTGCCAGCCTGCCTGGCTTGCAAGCCAGCGCGTGACGCGAAAATCCCGGTCGACGAACGGTGGTGTAATCAATGCGCGTCGAACTGACCGGCGCCCGCCGAACCGGCCACAGCCGGCGTTACCGCGCCGCCTGTTGCCGCTGCACTTCCTGCGCTTTCATCTGCAGATACGCGCCGCGCTCGACTTCGTGCAGCTGCTTCGGATATTGCTCGGTCGCGTCGAACCAGCGCGCCAGGCGCTGGTCGAGCGGCTTGTCGAGCGTCGCGAGATACGCGTCGATCGCGAGGTAGTAGCGCATCGTGTTGCGCTCCAGCAATCCGCGCACGCCGCCGACGTACTGCGGCTGCGCCGCCGACGCACCGCTGGCTGCCGTGAACCCGATCTTGTCGCTGCCGACCGTCGCGAGGTAGGTCTTCATCGCCATGCGGCCGACCGCGCCGAAGCCGTACGAATACGTCAGATGCAGGAACGTGCGCGACGCGCCGACAGGCACGGCCTCCAGTGCGATCCGGTAGTCCTTGGTGCCCATCGGGCCGCTGTCGGCGGTCAGGTCGACCTGGAAATAGTCGGGCGTCGCGGCGGCGACCCGGTAGCGAAACTGCACGCGATAAGTATCCGACAGCTTCTGCTCGATCTTGCGGCCGAGGTTCACGTCGAGCACCGGACCGTCGCTGCCGGCCGACGCGTGACAATACTTCGTGTTCAGGTGCAGGATCAGCACCGCGCACCAGTTCGCGGGGCCCTGCGCGGGATCGTTGAGCTTGCCGTTCACGACGGAAAACGGATAGTCGACGACCGCGTAGATGTCGCCCTTCAGCGATGAAGACGCCTCGGAGGATTCGAGGTACAGCGGGCGATGGAACGGATTGTTCTTCAGCTGCTCGCCGAGGCTGTGATAGCGGTCCAGCAATGCCGCCGCGCCGTCCGCGCCGAACGACAGCGCGCTCCAGCCGACGCATATGGCCGCGACGAGGGCATGCCACGCGCGGCGCGCGTATCGCGGTGCTTGCGGATGTTCGGATGTCTCCATTCTTGTACTCCAGCGGGGGGCACGATCGGCGCGCGCCTGTTGCCATACGGAATACACGCTCTGACCGTCATCGATACGCCGTCGTTCCGTTCGATCGAGCACGCGCCGGGTTCATTTGTCATTTGTCAGCCGAGAACGCGCTCGACATCTGCCGCGCCCGCTTCACGTCGTCGCCATGCAGATAAATCGACGTCGTCGAGATCGACGCGTGCCGCAAGTTGTCACGCACCGTCGTGAGCTCCGCGCCGCGCGCGAGCGCGTGCGTCGCATGCGTATGACGCATCCAGTGCGGGCTCGCCTGACGCAGCTTCTGCGCGAGCGACGGGTTGTCGTCGTCGACGAGCGCAGCCGCCTGCGCGAAGAAACGCTGCATCACCTTCCACAGTCGCACGCTTGTGATCCCGGCCGCGCCGTCTTCCGCGAGGCTCGGCACCAGCGGCGTATCCGGCCGCCAGCGCACCGGCGTCACCGGCAGCCGGCGCGCGACCAGATGCCGATCGAGCGCCATGCGCGCGAGCGGCGGCAGCGCGACGCGCGCGGCCTTGCTGCCCTTGCCGATCACCTTCAACCACGCATCGCCGTGCGCGTCCGTTTCGATGTCGCCGAGCGTCGCGCCGACCAGTTCGCTCGCGCGCAGCCCGGTCGCATACCCGAAATCGAGGATGAAACGCAGCCGTTGCGCGGCCGCCGGCGTCCACGCGGCCTGCCGCGCGCCGGACGATGTGTCCTTGCGAAACTCGAGGCCGTCCGCGATCGTGCGCACGAGCAGCCACTCGCCTTCGGTGAACGCATGCGACGTATCCAGCGCGCTCGCGCCGCGCGTGTCGCGCACCTTGACGCCCGCGAACGGATTCGCGAGCAGATAGCGCTGCTCGATCAGCCAGCGGAAAAGCGCGCCGAGAACCGACAGCGTGTACGCGGCCGACCGCGCGGACAATCCGCCCGAAAACGGCCGCCAGTCCGGCGCGCCGCGCGGCCGCACCGGGCCGATCCAGCGTTCGTGCGGCGTCGGGTTGCGCAGGAACGCGCGATACGCGACCGCATCCTCCGTGGTAAGCGACGACAGCGCGCGCCCGCGCTCGACGATCGCCCACAGGATCAACCGCTCGGCCTCCTTCCGGTATGCGCGGCGCGTGGCGGCCGATTCGTGCAGCGACAGCCACGCGTGCACGGCCGCGTAATCGTTGTCCGCGTCGAGCGTGCTGGTTGCGCGCGGCGCGCGGAACGTGCCGTTCGAGCCGTCGACTTCGTGCGGCAGCTTCAGGTGCTCCCACGGCACGATGGCGCTGCGCGGCGTCGCCGCGATCAATGCGCGTGCCCGCTCGGTCAGGTCGGGATGCGCGGAAAAGAACGCCTCGATGTGCCGCGCGCTCGCCACGCCGAGCCCCGCGATCGCGCGCCACCATTGCCGCCGCCGAGGAATCCGCACGGTCAGGTCGGCCAGCGTCGCGATCCCGTGCGCACGCAGCGCGACAACTGCGCGGGCGGGCAGCCACAAGCCGACGTCGTCGCTGATCTGCGGCACCGGCGCGCGCGCATGGCGCAGCAGGCCGATCGCATCGGTCGCGGCCTTCGCCATCCGGATGCGCTCGCTGTCGGCATGACCCAGTTGTTCCGCGAGCTCGGGCCGCCCGACCTGCCGCGCGACACGCACGAGACGGCGGCGAATCGCGCCGATCACGCCGCGCGCCGACCGCCCTTCGCCGAGCCGATCGGGCAGATAGCGTTCGACCGCCTGACGCACGGTCATGCCCGCGTACCATGCACGCAGCGCGGCCAGTTCGTCGGCGTCGGGATAGCCCGCGGGCGCGGGCGGGGATTCGGAGGAAGGCGTTAAGGCAAGGCGCGATGTCATGGGCGCCAGTTTGACAGAACCGCGGGCGCTCGAAAACGCCCGGCGTGCTGCGGATTGCGTGCGCGGTGCCGGTGGCGGCCGGCATCGCGCAGAACGGTCAGCCCGTCACTGGCGTGCGCCGCACTTCGGACCGGTAGATGAGGATCAGCGACACCCATACGATTCCGTACAGGAACATGAAGCAGGTCGTGCGCACGCGCAGCAAATCCAGCAGCATGCCGAACAGGATCGGCAGCAGGAAGCCGCCGAGCCCGCCAGCGAGGCCGACGATGCCGGTGACGACGCCCATGTTGTCCGGGAAGTCGTCGGCGACGTACTTGAAGGTCGACGCCATTCCGAACGCGAACACCGCGCCGAGCACGAAGGTCAGCGCAACGAAGCCCGCCACCGGCATCGCCAGATTCAGCGACGCGGTGCCGTCGATCGTGTGAATCACGAAGTCGGTCGCCGGGTACGACAGCAGGAACAGGCAGATCCACGCCACCCACAGCCCCCACCAGGTCACCGCATGCGCGCCGAAGCGGTCGGACAGCGCGCCGCCGAGCGCGCGCAGCACCGAGCCCGGCAGCGAGAAGCCGGCGGCGAACGCGGAGGCCATCACGAGCGACATCCCGTATTCGCTCTTCAGGTACTGCGGGATCCACAGCGACAGCGCGGTGAAGCCGCCGAACGTGATGGAGTAGTACTGGCAGAGTCGCCACACGCGCAGATCGCGCAACACCTTGAACGCGTCGAGCATCGATCCGGCGCGTTTGCCCGCACCGGGGTCCGGCGCCGATGCGAACCAGAAGATGACGGCCGTGACGAGCAATGCAATCGCGTACACGCGCGGCACGAAGCGCCATCCATAGGCGGACAGCAGCAGCGGCGTGACGAACAGATTCACCGCCGCGCCGCACGTGCCCGCGCCGAACACGCCCATCGCGAGCCCGCGCCGCTTCGGCGGAAAGAAGCGCGCGACGTACGGCGTGCCGACAGCGAACGACGCGCCGACGCAGCCGAGGAACAGCCCGATCACGAGAAACTGCCAGAGCTGCGTCGCGTAGCTGACGACGTACACGGGAACCGCGCATACGACGAGCAGCACCGTCATCACGATCCGGCCGCCGAAGCGGTCGGTCCACGTGCCGAGCGGCAAGCGCATCAGCGCACCGGTCAGCACGGGTGTCGACGTCAGCAGCCCGAATTCCGTGCTGTTCAGCCCGAGATCGGTGCGCAACTGCACGCCGAGCACGCCGAACATCATCCACACGACGAAACACACCATGAACGCGAGCGTGCTCGCGGCCAGCACCGACCACGCGCGCAGCGGGACGGCCTGGGTGTCGGCAGCCATGCCGACGTTACCTTGTTGGATTGCCATACGCAAAACCTCGTTTCATTGGACGAGCGGCCCGTTCGCGCCGTCGAAGGTCACACCTTCGATGCGCGCGCCACCCGCGAGAATCGCCACGTACTGCCGCATCGCCCGCTGCCGCACGCGTTCGGACAGGTACGCGGCGATCTGGCCGGCGGCCTCGTCGAACGGCACCGCATCACCAGGCACGCGGCGCTCGACGCGCACGATGTGAAAACCGAAGCGTGTGTTGACGATTTTGGGCAGCACGCCGAGCCCGTCCGTATCGAACAGAGCGGCCTCGAATTCCGGCACGGTGTCGCCGCGCAGGAGCTGTCCGAGGCTGCCCCCGACCTGCGCCGACGGACAGTTCGACGACGCGCGCGCGAGCGCTTCGAACGTCTCGGGCGCGGCCACCACCTCGGCGAGGGCGCGCTCCGCGCGCTGCCGCAGCGGTGCGAGCGGCACGCGGTCGGTCACCGCGAACAGCACATGACTCGCATACACGATGTCGCCGCGGCGAAAGCGCGCCGGATGCTGCGCGTAGTAGCGCTCGCAATCCGCGCGGTCCGGTTCGGGCACGTGCGTCAGCTCCTGTTCGAGCAACGCGTCGACCGCCGCGTCGTCGAGCAGTGCGCCTTCGTCGATCAGCGCGAGCGACACCGCGCGCTGCCGCAGCAACTCGCGCACCGCGAGCGCATGCCGTGCCGCATCGACCGGATCGGGCGCGTCGCCGTGATGCTCGGCCTCGGCCGCGATCGCCGCGTCGTCGATCGCCACGCCGTTGACCGTCAGCGGCGCGGCCGCGACTTCGGAAAGAACGTCATTCAAGCGGCCTCCTCAGCGCTTGCGCACGAGCTGGTACGGGCGGATCAGGTACGCGACGGACGCGATGCCGCTCCAGATGTGCACCATCCGCGTGAACGGCGACACGAGGAAGATCGTGAAGCCGAGCAGGATATGCAGCCGGTACGTCAGCGGCACGCCGACCAGCAGGCTCGCGATGTCCGGCCGGAACGTGACGACGCCCTTCACGTAGTCGGTCAGCTGTTCGAACATCACGCCGTCCATGTGGCGGGTCGACAGCACGACGGTGCCGAGCCCGAGCCCGAGCTGCACCCACAGCATCAGCACGATCAGGATGTCGGACTTGCGGCTGTTCTTGCGGATCCGCGCGTCGCCGAGGCGTCGCCAGATCAGGAGCGTCAATCCTATGATCGCCGCGACGCCGGCCGCACCGCCCGCCACCATCGCGACGAGCTGGTGCCCGGACGCCGACAGGAACGGCGACACGAGCCAGTGCGGCGCGAGGAAGCCGCCGAAGTGCCCGAGCACGACGACCAGCACGCCCCAGTGGAACAGGTTGCTCCCAAGCCGCAGCATGCCGTGACGCAGCAGCTGCGACGAATCGCTCTTCCACGTGTACTGCTCGCGGTCGAAGCGGATCAGGCTGCCGACCAGCAGCACCGCGAGACAGATGTACGGGTAGATCCCGAACAGGAACTGATGCAAGTAAGCGTTCATGTCTTTCCCCAGTTGTGCCCGCACTCATGCGCCGCGGGCCGGCCGCTTGTCGTGGAACCGCACCGTCTGCTCGGCCGGCTTTGCCGCGCCCACGAAGCGCACCGCCTCGTCCGCATACGACGCATCGAGCGCGCGGTAGTCGTCGGCACTCGGCCGCACGGCGGCGACATCGTCGTGCGCGGCCGCCGGTGCGTCGACCGGCGCGAGGCCGGCCATCGGCAGCAGTGCGCCCACGACGAAGCTGTAATGACTGCCGCGCTGCGCGAGCTGGTCGGCCAGCGCGTGCAGGATCTCGCCTGTCTCGCCGAGCAGGTTGCGCGCGTCGGCCGCCGGCAGCCGCGACAGGTATTCGAGGAACACGGGCAGGTAGTCGGGCAGCTCGCCCGGGTTCAACGTCAACCCGTGCCGCTCGTACATCTGCAGCAGGTCGACCATCGCCTGGCCGCGATCGCGCGATTCGCCGTGCACGTGCTCGAACAGGTGCAGCGACGTCGCGCGGCCGCGATCGAACAGCGCGACGTAGTTCTCCTGCAGCGTCAGCAGGTCGCGCTCGCGTACGTAATCGAAGAAGCGCTCGAGCCCCGCGCGCACCGGCTTGGGAAAACGCGCCGCTTCGCGCAGGTGCGTTTCGATCGAATCGAGCAAGTCGACGAGCGCGTCGTCCGGATAGTCGAGCAGCGCCGCGAACGCCGCATAGGTCGGATCGGGTGCGGTGCTCATCGCGATACCTCCCGGATCGGAATCGTTCGTGTGCCCTTCTCCTTCTTCGCGCCGAACAGGCTGGCCGACGAACGGCCGTCCGAGCAGCCGTTGCCGAACGAGAAGCCGCACGACGAACGCAGGTCGTATGCGCTCTCCGCGTACTCGCGGTGCGTCGTCGGGATCACGAAGCGATCCTCGTAGTTCGCGATCGCGAGATAGCGGTACATCTCCTCCACCTGCGCGAGCGACAGGCCGACTTGGTCGAGCACGCCGCGCGCATCGATGCCGTCGACGTGACGCGCGCGCATGAACGCACGCATCGCGAGCAGCCGCTCGAGCGCGAGCTTCACCGGCGCTTCATCGCCGGCCGTGAGCAGGTTCGCCAGATAGCGCAGCGGAATGCGCAACGATTCGACGTCCGGCAGATAGCCGTTCATGCCGAGCGCGCCGCTGTTCGCGGCCGAGTTGATCGGCGACAGCGGCGGTACGTACCAGACCATCGGCAATGTCCGGTATTCCGGATGCAGCGGGAACGCGATCTTCCAGTCGATCGCCATCCTGTAGGTCGGCGAGCGCCGCGCGGCGTCGATCCATGCCGCCGGCACGCCGTCGCGCTCGGCCTGCGCGATCACGGCCGGATCCTCCGGATCGAGGAACAGCGACAGCTGCGCCTCGTAAAGGTCCTGCTCGTTTTCCGCGCTCGCGGCTTCACCGATCCGGTCGGCGTCGTACAGCAGCACGCCGAGGTAGCGGATGCGGCCCACGCACGTTTCCGAGCAAACGGTCGGCTGGCCGGCCTCGATGCGCGGATAGCAGAAGATGCATTTCTCGGCCTTGCCGCTCTGCCAGTTGTAGTAGATCTTCTTGTACGGGCAGCCCGAAACGCACATCCGCCAGCCACGGCATTTGTCCTGGTCGATCAGCACGATGCCGTCTTCCTCGCGCTTGTAGATCGAGCCCGACGGGCACGCCGCGACGCATGCCGGATTCAGGCAGTGCTCGCAGAGCCGCGGCAGGTACATCATGAAGGTGTTCTCGAACTGGCCGTAGATATCCTTCTGCACGTGCTCGAAGTTGTAGTCCTTCGCGCGCTTCTCGAACTCGCCGCCGAGGATTTCCTCCCAGTTCGGCCCCCACTCGATCTTCTCGAGCCGCTGGCCGCTGATCAGCGAGCGCGGCCGCGCGACCGGCATCGCGCGCGTGTTGCCCGCTTCCTGAAGATGCGCGTAGTCGAACGTGAACGGCTCGTAGTAGTCGTCGATCTCGGGCAGGTGCGGGTTCGCGAAAATCTGCGCGAGCAGCCGCCACTTGCTGCCCAGCCGGGGCTCGATCCTGCCGTCCGCGCGGCGCTGCCAGCCGCCGCGCCAGCGGTCCTGGTTCTCCCAGTCCTTCGGATAGCCGATGCCCGGCTTCGTCTCGACATTGTTGAACCACGCGTACTCCATCCCTTCGCGGCTGGTCCACACGTTCTTGCAGGTCACCGAGCAGGTATGGCACCCGATGCACTTGTCGAGGTTCAGCACCATCGCGATCTGTGCGCGTACTTTCATGACGTTTCTCCGGTGCGGACGTTCGACGTATCGGCGACGGTCTCTGCCCCGTCGAGCCAGTCGACCTCGTTCATCCTGCGCACGATCAGGAACTCGTCGCGATTCGAGCCGACCGTGCCGTAATAGTTGAAGCCGTACGACAGTTGCGCGTAGCCGCCGATCATGTGAGTTGGCTTCAGTGCGATGCGCGTGACCGAGTTGTGAATGCCGCCACGCGTGCCGGTAATCTCGGATCCCGGCGTGTTTACGATCTTTTCCTGCGCGTGGTACATCATCACCATCCCGGACGGAACGCGCTGACTCACCACGGCCCGCGCGCACAATGCGCCGTTGGAGTTGTAGCACTCGATCCAGTCGTTATCGACCGCGCCGATCGCCTTCGCGTCGTCCTCCGACATCCATACGATCGGGCCGCCGCGCGACAGCGTCAGCATCAGCAGATTGTCCGTGTACGTGCTGTGAATGCCCCACTTCTGGTGCGGCGTCAGGAAGTTCAGCACGCGCTCGGGGTTGCCGTTCGAGCGCTTGCCGACCATGTGCGCGTAGCTACCCGTGTCGATCGGCGGCTTGTACACGCACAGCGACTCGCCGAACGCGCGCATCCACGCGTGATCCTGGTACAACTGCTGACGGCCCGTAAGCGTGCGCCACGGCACCAGCTCGTGCACGTTCACGTAGCCCGCGTTGTACGACACGTGTTCGGACTCGATCCCGCTCCACGTCGGCGACGAGATGATCTTGCGCGGCTGTGCCTGAATGTCGCGGAAGCGAATCTTCTCGTCCTCGCGCGCGACGGCCAGATGCGTGTGGTCGATGCCGGTGATGCCGGACAGCGCACGCCACGCCTTCACCGCGACCTCGCCGTTGGTTTCCGGCGCAAGCGCGAGGATCACTTCGGCCGCGTCGAGCGCGGTGTCGATGCGCGGGCGCCCCTGCGTGGCGCCGTCGGCGACCTTGTAGTTGAGCTCGCCGAGCAGCTTCACTTCGTCCTTCGTATCCCAGCCGATGCCCTTGCCCGCGTTGCCGAGCTTGTCCATCAGCGGGCCGAGCGACGTGAAGCGTGCATGGGTGTTCGGGTAATCGCGCTCGACGGCGATCACCGCCGGCATCGTGCGTCCCGGCACCGGCTCGCATTCGCCGCGTTTCCAGTCGTGCACGTCGAACGGCTGAGCGAGTTCGCCCGGCGTATCGTGCGCGATCGGCGCGAGCACGACGTCGCGTTCGACCCCGAGGTGCCCGTCGCACAGCTCGGAGAAGCGCTTCGCGATCCCCTTGAAGATCTCCCAGTCGCTCTTCGATTCCCACGCGGGATCGACCGCCGCCGACAGCGGGTGGATGAACGGGTGCATGTCGGACGTGTTCATGTCGTCCTTCTCGTACCACGTCGCGGTCGGCAGCACGATGTCCGAATACATGCAGGTGGTCGACATCCGGAAGTCGAGCGTGACGAGCAGGTCGAGCTTGCCGCGCGGCGCTTCGTCGTGCCACTTCACTTCCTCCGGACGCGCGCCGCCTGTCGCACCGAGGTCGTCGCCCTGTACGCCGTTCGTCGTGCCGAGCAGGTGCTTCAGGAAGTACTCGTGGCCCTTGCCGGACGAGCCGAGCAGGTTCGAGCGCCACACGAACAGGTTGCGCGGGAAGTTCTCGGGAGCGTCCGGGTCCTCGCACGCCATCCGAAGCGTGCCGGCCTTCAGTTGCCGCGCGATGTCGGCACCCGCCTGCGCAGGGTCGCCGAGACTTGCGCCGACTTTCAGCGGATTCACCGCGAGTTGCGGCGCGGAAGGCAGCCAGCCCATCCGTTCGGCGCGCACGTTGTAGTCGATCGACGAACCGTGGAACTGCGTCTTGTCCGCGAGCGGCGACAGCAGCGCGCCCGGGTCCATCGTGTCGTAGCGCCACTGGTCGGTGTGCGCGTAGAAGAACGACGTCGCGTTCATGTGGCGTGGCGGACGATTCCAGTCGAGCGCGAACGCTAGCGCGGTCCAGCCCGTCTGCGGACGCAGCTTCTCCTGGCCCACGTAATGCGACCAGCCGCCGCCCGGCTTGCCGACACATCCGCACATGATCAGCATGTTGATGATCGCGCGGTACGACATGTCCATGTGGAACCAGTGGTTGATCCCCGCGCCGACGATCACCATCGACTTGCCTTGCGTCTTGTGCGCGTTCTCCGCGAACTGCCGCGCGACCGAGATCACGTCCGCCCGCTTCACGCCCGTGATCGTTTCCTGCCACGCCGGCGTATACGGAAGATCGTCGTCGTAGCTCGCGGCCACGTCGCGGCCGCCCAGCCCCTGGTCGAGCCCGTAGTTCGCAACGAACAGGTCGTAGACGGTCGCCACCAGCATCTCGCCGTTGCGCGTCGCGACGCGCCGCACGCCGATCCGGCGCGACAGCTCGGAACCGTGCTGCGTCGAGTTGAAATGCGCGTGCGGCTGGTTGCCGAAGTACGGGAACAGCACGTCGACCACGTCGTCATGCGCGGCCGTGCATGACAGCCGCGGCGACAATGCCGCGCCCTTCGACGTTTCGCCGCGCAGGTTCCACTTGCGTTTGTCGCCAGCGCCGTCCTTCGCCTGCAGCTCCCAGCGGAAGCCGATCGAGCCGACCGGCACGACGAACTCGCCCGTCGCTTCGTCGATCATCACCGTCTTCCACTCCGGATGCGCGGCCTCGTCGAGCGCGTCGTCGAAATCGGACGCACGCACGAGGCGCTCGGGTACGTAACCGTCGCCGTGCCGCACGAGCCGCACGAGCGCCGGCATGTCGGTATAGCGCTTGCAGTAGTCGATGAAATAGTCGCTCTTTCCGGCGAGATGGAACTCCTTCAGGATCACGTGCCCCATCGCGAGCGCTAGCGCCGCGTCAGTGCCCTGCTTCGGATGCAGCCACAGATCGCCGAACTTCGCGCCTTCCGAATAATCCGGAAACACCGACACGACCTTCGTGCCGCGATAGCGCGCCTCGACGAGGAAGTGCGCATCGGGCGTGCGAGTCTGCGGGACGTTGGAGCCCCACATCATGATGAACGTGGAGTTGTACCAGTCGGCCGATTCCGGCACGTCGGTCTGCTCGCCCCAGGTCTGCGGCGACGCGGGCGGCAGGTCGCAATACCAGTCGTAGAAGCTCAGGCACACGCCGCCGATCAGCGACAGGTAACGCGAACCGGCCGCGTACGACACCATCGACATCGCCGGGATCGGCGAGAAGCCCACGACGCGATCGGGGCCGTGCCGCTCGACCGTGTAAACGTTTGCGGCCGCAACGATCTCGTTGACCTCTTCCCAGCTCGCGCGCACGAAGCCGCCGAGCCCGCGCCGGCTCTGGTACGAGCGTCGTGCGTCATCATCCTCGACGATCGAGCGCCACGCGTCGACGGGCGCCAGCGTGCGCCGACGTTCGCGCCACAGCTTCACGAGCGCGCTGCGCACCATCGGGTGCTTCAAACGGTTCGCGCTGTACAGATACCAGGAGTACGAAGCGCCGCGCGAGCAGCCGCGCGGCTCGTGGTTCGGCATGTCGGGGCGCGTGCGCGGGTAGTCGGTCTGCTGGGTTTCCCAGGTGACGATCCCGCCTTTCACGTAGACCTTCCACGAGCACGAGCCCGTGCAGTTCACCCCGTGGGTCGAGCGGACGACCTTGTCGTGCTGCCACCGCAGCCGATAGCCGTCTTCCCATTTTCGGTCCTCGTTCGTGACGGCGCCGTGTCCGTCTGAGAATGTTGGCCTCGTGGTGGAGAAATAACGCAATCTGTCCAGGAAATGGCTCATGGGGATCTCGTTTTTTCCGGTCTTTTGGCAGACCCTGATCATTTAAGGAGGTGAAATACCGGTTGTAAAGGACATCGGATTTTCGGTATTCCGTCTTTTCTCAGGCTTTCCGCCCGGGTCGAAACCATTGTCTTTCGAATCGAAATATCACGAATTGATACAAATCACGATATCTTTCATCGGGGCGTAACGACATTAAATGGGGAACGATGCGAGGTGCCGTAAAGCACACGATGCGCGGGATAACGGAAGCGTCGACCGCGCCAATGCGTTCATTGAAAGATACGCAACACACCCGCGGCCATTTCGGCCGCCGGTCGATCACATCACTGCATATAGGAACCGCGCTCTCATGACGTGACGCGTTTCGTCGCGCTCATCGGTGCAGACGATGCGTTCGCACTCGGCAGCGATGGCCGCGCGCGGCTGCACCGGCGTCGCGGCCAAACGTGCGACGTCGTCAAGTATTCACGGGAGATACGGCGGAGAATCGCGGCGCCGACCGATGTGTCGGCGCGGCGAACGACAACGGGAGGAGAGAACCGACATGCATGCGTCGGGTGCGACAGATGGGCATGGGCGGTGGAAGCGGCGGTATGGCGCCCGCGCCACGCGCGTCGGGCACCGCCGAGCAGCGGAACCGACGCGCGCCGCGCGTCATCCCTCGCCCTTCGGCCCCGGGTTGAGCATCACGACGAAGCAGGCCACGCCGACGATCAACGCGGCCGCGCCGCCGCGCAACGCGATCGTTTCGTCGAACAGCAGCCCGGTCACCACGGCCATCATCCCCGCGAGCGACACGAACACGGCGATCGCCGCGACGACGATCCGGTATTGACGACGTACCATCGCACGCCCGCCGCGTCAGGCAGCCGCGGCGGACGCCGGCTCGCCGGCATCGTCGCCGCGAATCAGCAGCACCGGGCACTTCGAGCCACGCACGAAGCGCTCGGCGACGCTCCCGAGCAGCACGCGCCGGATGCCGCGCCGCCCGTGCGTGCCGACCACCGCGAGGTCGATCCCGCACTCCTTCACGTAACGCTGCAGCCGCTCCGCGACGTCCTCGCCGATGCTCTCGGTTTCGACGAGTTCGGCCTCGCCCTTCGCGCCGGCCCGCGCGATCACCTGTTCGGCTTCACGCAGCACCTTGCACCCGTCGTCGCGGATTTCCTCGATGAGCGCATGCGGATCGAAACGGCCCGCGTACGTGAACAGCACCGATTTGTCGACGACGTACACGACGCTGACGTGCGCGTCGCCCGCCAGTGCCACCTTGACTGCCTCGGCAAGCGCCTGTTTCGACGAAGTGCTGCCGTCGACGGCCACCATGATCTTCTTGTACATGCGAACCTCGCTGGGGTGAGTTGTTGCCGCGCGCGGTCGCGTGCGGCCATGTCCCCAATCATCGACGGACGGCCGCGTCGAAGCTTGACGGCGATCAATATCCGCCAAAAACGCGACGTGCGGCAAAGCGCCACGCGCCGGAATCGGCGCGCCACCAGGCGGCCACGCCGCGCGTCCGGGCGGCCATGCCGCCGAAGGCGCTATCATCGACGTTGCGACCCTCGTCCGGCCCTTTTTTGCCGGCTCACTTTCAACTCGCTCAACCGACATGACAACGACTACCGAACGCGTGGACGGCGCCGCCCAGCATCTCGTCGCCGCCCGCCATGCCGGCGTGCCCGGCCCGCTGCTGCCCGACGCACTGCGCCCCGAGAGCGTCGATACCGCGCTGGCGATCCAGCATCGCGTCGCCGACCTGCTCGGCGAAGCCATCGGCGGATGGAAGTGCGCGCTGCCGCCGCCCGACCGCGTGATCGTCGCGCCGATCTTCGCGTCGACCATCCGGGAAGCCGACGCGCCGTACCGCGTCGTCGGCGGGCCGATCGTGCGGATCGAGCCGGAGATCGCGTTCGTGCTCGATAGCGACCTGCCCGCCCGCGCGCAGCCCTACGACGAGAACGACGTGCGCGGCGCGATCCGCGAAGTGCGCATCGTGCTCGAGGTGCTGGGCTGCCGCTATGCGGAGCCCGCGCGCGCATCGAAGTTCGAACTGCTCGCCGACGGGCAGTTCAACCAGGGATTGTGCGTGGGCCCTGCCGTGCCCGACGGTTTGAACGTGCCGCTCGAGACGCTCGCGCTGTCGTTCGAGGGCGCGCTGAATCGCACGATCGACGGCCGTCATCCGGACGGCGATCCGCTCAAGCCGCTCGTGTGGCTGGTCAATTTCCTCGCGTCGCGCGGCGATGGCGCCCGTGCCGGCCAGATCGTGACGACCGGCTCGTATGCGGGCGCGATCGAAGTGCCGCTCGGCGACGTGCTGACGGTGCGCTTCGGCGAACTCGGCAGTTTGTCGGTCACGCTGACGGCCTGACGAGTTGACGGCCGACGGCGGCCGAGGCCTGCGCGCGCATCACGGCGCAGGCGCGGCCCCGGCCCGGCTTCCGGTACTGCGTGATACCGTTGCACATCGTCCGTCGCGCACGAAGCGCGTGCCCCTCCCGCCATTCGCCATGCCGCCGACACCGTTGCCTGCCCTGCTGGACGAAGTCCTGCGAACCGTCGATCGCCGCTATCGGCTGCCGCCGTTCGTGCGCGCATCGTCGCTGACCGACGCCGCGAGCCCGGCAACCGTCATCGCCATCGTGATCGAGGAAGCGCGCCGGATGCAGGCCGACGGCCTCACGCCCGCTCCGGCATTGCAACGCCGTTTCATCGACGCGCTCGCGCGGATGATCGGCGACGCGATGGACACCCGATCCGGCGACCCTGCGTTCCAGGCGGCGGTGCTTCGACATGGTGTCGCGGCCGTGCGCGAATACGCATCGCTCGCCGCGCATGCCGAGCAGGATCGGCGCACGCTGCGTTCGGCCGTCAACACGATCGCGCACCCGGCCCGGCTCGAACGACATGCGCAGGCATGGCAACGCGAGCCGCTCGCACGGCTGCATGCGGCCGCGGCCGGCGCATCGTGGGTCGATCTCGATGCCGCGCTGCGGCACTTGCTCGCGCAACCGGAGATGGCGACCGACACCGCGTTCGAGCAAGACATCGCCAAACTGAAGGACAGCGCCGCACTCGCCCGGCTTCAGCGTCTCGACGCATTGTCGCCGGATCCCGACGTCCGGCAATACCGCGCGCTGTGGAGCCGCCAGGGCCCGCTCGAAGGCAGCGCGCTGGCCGTCGCGCAAGGCGCCACGTCGCAGCAGCGAGGCGCGGCCGTCGAAGCGCTGGCCGCGCGGGCGCTCGCCGCGCTGGCCGCGCAACTCGATGCGCACGACGCGCACCGCACGTATCGCGTGGTCACGTCGATGCGCGTGCCGGCGTCGATACCGGCCAGGCACGACCGCGCGAAAACCGAATGGGATGCCGTGTTGCTCGAACGCGCGCGCGGCGACGATGCGTCGGCCGCCTGGCACGTGCTGTTTCTCGTCGAAGCGAAAGCGTCGGCGGATGCCGCGACCACCGACCTGCCGCGCCTGCTGCGCGGCCTGAGCCTGCTCGCGCAAGCCGATCCGGACACCGTCTACACGTTCGACACGCGCGAAGGCGCGGTACGCCTGCACGGGGCGTCGCTGCACGCGCTGACGACCGACGACGCGGCACTGCAGCGCGAAGTGCTCTACTGCTGCGATGCAGCGGCAGATCCCGCGCCGCGCTTGCTGGGCGCGGCAAGCCGGATGCAATTGCTGTCGGCGCCGGCGAGCCTCGAATATGCGAGCGCGCTGGCACAGCACGCGGATGCCGATCCGCACGGCCTCGGCGCAGTCTGGCAAGCGCTGCTGGAGCAGCCGTCATGGCGCGCCGTGCTGCATCAGTACGAATCGCTGCGGCAGGTTCGGGCGTTGATGGTGGGCGTCGACGAACTGATGGCCGCGATCGAAGGCGATGTCGACGACAGCGCCGCAAACGATGTGTGATCCATGACGCGTGCGGCGCGCTGCGGCTGCACGCGCGATCGCACGCACGCCGCGACTCGGCGGCAATGGGGCCGCTCGCACGCAAGTCGACGCGGCGCCGCGCGCGACCGGCCCGTGCGGCGCAGCCCGCGAAAGCGGGCATGCGCCGATGGCGTTACGACTCGATGAAGGCCAGCAGATCGGCGTTCAGCACGTCGGCATTGACCGTCAGCATCCCGTGCGAATAGCCCGGATACGTCTTCAGCGTGCCGTTCTTCAGCAGCTTGACCGACTTCAGCGCCGAATCCGCGATCGGCACGATCTGGTCGTCTTCGCCGTGCAGCACCAGCGTCGGCACCGAGATCGACCGCAGGTCTTCGGTCTGGTCCGTTTCCGAGAACGCCTTGATGCCGTCGTAGTGCGCCTTCGCGCCGCCGATCATGCCCTGGCGCCACCAGTTCTGGATCACGCCCTGATGCACCACGGCGCCCGGCCGGTTGAAGCCGTAGAACGGGCCGGACGGCACGTCCAGGAAGAACTGCGCGCGGTTGTCGGCGAGCGCCTTGCGGAAGCCGTCGAACACCTCGAGCGGCAGGCCTTCCGGGTTCGCGTCCGTCTTCAGCATCAGCGGCGGCACCGCGCTGACCAGCACCGCCTTCGCGACGCGCCCCGCCGGTTCGCCGTGGCGAGCCACGTAGCGCGCGACTTCGCCGCCGCCGGTCGAGTGGCCGACGTGAACCGCGTTGCGCAGGTCGAGCGCTTCCACGACCGCGAACGCGTCCGCCGCGTAGTGATCCATGTCGTGGCCGTCGGAAACCTGCGCGGACCGGCCGTGGCCGCGACGATCGTGCGCAACCACGCGATAGCCCCTCTGAACGAAGAACAGCATCTGGGCATCCCAGTCGTCGGAAGACAGCGGCCAGCCATGGTGGAACATGATCGGGCGCGCATCCTTCGGGCCCCAGTCCTTGTAGAAGATGTCGACATTGTCCTTCGTGGTGATGTACGGCATGGCTGCAGGCTCCTTTGGGGTAGGTGAACGTCGTGTGCCGGCCGTCCACCCGGGCGGGTGTCGGTGACGAACCGCGGCGCGGCGGCACACCGCGCCGGTCGACGCGGCACTCCAGTGTTGTAGCGGAAAACCACGACTATGTCATGAAGCCAAATTGCATGCGTCAAGCGTGGTTCCCCGAAGCAACCGCGACGTGCTGCAACATCACTCGACCACTTGCCGCGTTCGTCGCCGGTCCGCACGGGCACACCGTCGAAGCGGTGCGCCCGCGCCGCCAGGCGAGACGTGCAACGCAACCCGCCGTGCTGCTCGTCGCGCACGAGCGATCGCGCGTCATCCGTCCGTCGATACGGTCAGCGGCTCCCATGTGCGGATTTCGTCTTCCAGCGCCGACCATTTGGCGCGCACCAGCCGGACCGCATCGCTACCGAGCAGCAAATGGGCAGGCGGATGGTCCGCCTCGATGATCGCGAGCATCGCGCGCGCGGCCTTCGCGGGATCGCCAGGCTGCCGGCCGCTCTTCTCCTCGCGCGCCTGGCGGATCGGGTCGAACAGCGCGTCGTAATCGGCGATCGAACGCGGTGTGCGCGTCATCGAACGGCCGGCCCAGTCGGTGCGGAACGAGCCTGGCGCCACCGCCGTCACCGCGATGCCGAACGGCGCGAGCTCCTTGCCGAGCGTCTCGGAAATGCCTTCGAGCGCGAACTTGCTGCCGCAGTAATAGGCGATGCCCGGCATCGTGATGTGGCCGCCCATCGACGTGATGTTGAGGATCCGGCCGCGCCGGCGTTTCCGCATGAACGGCACGACGGCCTTCATCATCGCGACGGCGCCGAATACGTTCACGTCGAACTGTCGGCGCATCTCCGACAGCGGCGACTCCTCCATGATGCCTTCGTGCCCGTAGCCGGCGTTGTTCACCAGCACGTCGACGGGCCCGACGCTCGCCTCGATTTCCGCGACCACGCCGTCGATGCGCGCGAAGTCGGTCACGTCGAGCACGCGCCCGATGGCCGCATGCGGGGACAGCGCGTCGAAAGCCTGTTTCGCCGCTTCGCTTCTCACGGTGCCGACCACCGTATGTCCGGCGGCAAGCGCCGCTTGCGCGAGCGCCCGGCCGAAGCCGCTGCTGACGCCGGTGATGAGCATGATGTTGCCGGATGCCATGTGAGCTTCTCCCGAATGTCGATCGAAGCATGCATACTAGTCTTGCGAACCAAACCGAATAAGTCCGATTTCGCTGAATTTCTTGCCTGAAACTATGAGCACCGCACCTGCGTCGTCCTGCCCTCCGTTGCGCGCCGCGCGCGGCCGCCAACGTCTGATCGCGTTGCTGCATGCGTTGGCGCCTAACGAGGGCTACAACCTGACCGCACTGCCCAGCGTGCGCATCCTGCGCTCGAACCGTGCGCTATCCCGCACGCCCGTGCTGTACGACCCGGGCATCGTGATCGTGTGCCAGGGCAGCAAGCGAGGCTATTTCGGGGGCGAACGCTATCTCTACGACGAAGATCATTACCTGGCCGTATCGGTGCCCGTACCGTTCAGCATGGAAACCGATGCAACGGCGGAGCGTCCGCTGCTCGCGCTGTATCTGCACCTCGATTTCCGGATGGCCGCCGAACTGGCCGCGCAGATCGATCGCGAGGGGATTCCCGAACCCGTGCAGGCGCCGAGAAGCATGATGTCGACGCAAATGGACGACGCGATGCACGCGACCGTGCTGCGCTTCGTCGAGGCGATGTACCGGCCGCTCGAAGCGGCGGTGCTCGGCCCCGGGCTGCTGCGCGAACTGTATTTCCGCGTGCTCACCGGCGCGCAAGGCAGCGCGATGAGAAACGCGCTGTCGATGCGCGGGCAGTTCGGCCGGATCGGTCGTGCGTTGCGCATGATCCACGCCGATTACGCGCAGGCGCTCGACGTGACGCAACTGGCCGCCGAAGCCGGCATGAGCGTGCCGAGCTTCCATAGCCACTTCAAGGCGGTCACGCAGGTGTCGCCGATGCAGTACCTGAAGTCGACGCGGCTGCACCAGGCGCGCCTGTTGATGGTGCGCCAGGATCTGACCGCGGAGGCGGCTGGCCATGCGGTCGGCTACACGAGCGCGTCGCAGTTCAGCCGGGAATTCAAGCGGCTGTTCGGCGCGACGCCCGTGCAGGAGGCCAGGCGCATGCGCGCGCAGTTCGCGATTCCGGCGGCGTTCGACGATGCGGTGTACGTGTCGTCGCATTGACACGCCGCTGGCCGCTTCACGGGCGCGTCACCGCGCGCCCACCCTCCACACGGTCACTTCGTGCAACGTCTGGCCCGGCTTGAGCACCGTCGTCGGGAACGACGGATGATTCGGCGAGTCGGGAAAATGCTCGGCTTCCAGCGCGAACGCGTCGGTCTGCCGGTAAACCGTACCGCCCTTGCCCGCGACGCTGCCGTTCAATCCGTTCGACGTATAGAACTGCAGCCCCGGCTGCGTGGTGTACACCTCGATGAAGCGCCCCGACGCCGGGTCGTATGCACGCGCGGCAAACGCGGGGGCCGGCTGCCCGCCCTGGTCGAGCACCCAGTTCTGATCGTAGCCGTGCGCGAGCACGAGCTGCGCATACCCGTCGCGCAAATGTGCGCCGATCGGCGTCAATTCGCGCAGGTCCATCGGCGTGCCGGTCACGCTCGCGAGCTCGCCGGTCGGAATCGACGTCGCATCGGTCGGCGTGAAGCGCGACGCGGCGATCTGGATCAGTTGCCGCTCGACACTGCCGCCGTCCTGTCCGGCCAGGTTGAAATAGCTGTGATTGGTGAGGTTGACGACGGTGTCCTTGTCCGTCGTCGCGCGATAGCCGATGCGAACCAGGTTGTCGCGTGTCAACGTGTAGGTCACGTCCACCGTCAACGTGCCGGGGAAACCGTTCTCGCCGTCGGGGCTGACGTAACGCAGCGTCACGCTCGAACCGCTCCCGTCGCTGTGCGTGCCGGTCACCGTCCAGACCTTCGCGTCGAAGCTGGCGGGGCCGCCGTGCAGCGTATTCGGCGGATCGTTGACGGGCAGCGTCCACGTCTTGCCGTCGAGCGTGAAGCGGCCGCGCGCGATGCGGTTTGCATAGCGGCCGATCAGCGCGCCGAAATGGATGTTGCCGTTGTGCGCTTCGTAGTCGCGCAGCGAATCGAAGCCGAGAACCACGTCGGCAACCTTGCCCGCGCGGTCAGGCACATCGAGCGCGGTCACGATGCCGCCGTACGTGATGATCTTCAGCGTCACGCCGTGCGCATTGGCGAGCGTGTACTGGCTCACCGCTTGTCCGGCCGCGGTGGTGCCGTAGTCCGCTCGGCCGATCGATACGTCACGGGCCGCCGATGCGGCACTCGCGCCAAGGGCGAAAGTTGCGCACACACCAAGTGCGAGCAGCGGGCGCCGCGGCAAGATTCGGCTCATGAGAAACCTCCGGAGCGTCTTCGTGCGTAGCGCCGCGCAATTTGCATGCCTGCGCGGCGTGCAGCGACACGCCGGCGCGAGCGCCGCGCACGGCGCTGTGTCACCGCGTACGCTCGATCGCGCCGCCGCGCGATGGACACCGCCGGATCTCCCTGTAGATATTGCCCGGCGCAGCGCTCACCGTGCAGGCCGCAGCGCGAAGCCGGCCAGCGCACCCGCGACGCACAGCACGCCCACGTACAGTTCCGGCGCATGCGGATACGATTTCAGCAGGACCGAGACCAACACCGGCGTGACCCCGCCGAACACGGCATACGCGACGTTGTACGAGAACGAGATGCCCGAAAAGCGAACGGCCGCCGGGAATGCGCGGACCATCGCGACCGGAATCGCCGCGACCGCCCCGACACAAAAGCCGCACAACGCGTAAAGCGGCAACAGCAACGACGGATTGACGGAGAGCTGCGACGCCATCAGCCAGTACGACGCACCGAGCAGCAGGCAACCGACGCAGATCGTGCGGCCGGTGCCGAACCGTCCGGCGATCGAGCCCGAGACGATGCATCCGATCGTCAGGCAGAACGTCGCGACCGAATTGGCTTGCAGCGCGAGCGCGGGGGCGATATGAAACCGCTGGGCGACGAGCGTCGGCGTCATCAGGATCACGACGACAATCGCGGCGGTCAGCGTCCACGTGAGGATCATCGATACCAGCACGGCCTGACCGTGATCGCGCAGCACGGCTTTCAACGGCACTTCGCGCGTCAGCGACCGGCTGCGCTTCATTTCCACGAATATGGGCGTTTCATCGAGCCAGCGGCGCAGCACCGCGGACGCAATTCCGAACAGGCCGCCGACGACGAAAGGCAGCCGCCATGCATAGGCGCCGATCTCCGCCGGCGAATAATGATGGTTGATCGCCGACGCAATCAGCGAGCCGAGCAGGATGCCGAGCGTCAGGCCGCCGGTCAGCAAGCCGCACGCATAGCCGACATGGCGTGGCGACACATGCTCGGACACGAACACCCACGCACCCGGCACTTCGCCGCCTACCGCTGCGCCTTGCAACAGCCGACACAGCAGCAGCAGCACGGGCGCGGCAATCCCGATCGACGCATAGGTCGGCAGCAGTCCCATCGCCAACGTCGGCAGGGCCATCATCATCACGCTCAACGTGAACATGCGCTTGCGGCCGACCAGATCGCCGAAATGCGCGAGCACCACGCCGCCGAGCGGGCGCGCGAAATAGCCCGCCGCGAAAATGCCGAAGGTCTGCAACTGACGCAACCAGTCGGGAATCGATGGCGGAAAGAACAATTGACCGAGTACCGCGGCGAAAAACACGTAAATCACGAAATCGTAAAACTCGAGCGCGCCCCCCAGCGCGGCGAGCACGAGCGTGCGGTGATCGCTGCCCGTCAGCGGGCGGTGAGATACGGCCGGAATCTGAAGCGAATCTGGAAAGTTCATCTGGAAGAGGTCCGGGATCGGGAACTGCGCGCCAACCCGATGGCGCGCTACTGACGGACAACACCCGAGCACCGCATGTCATTCCATTACGCGTCGATTTTCCGCAACGCGTGGAATAAATCGCCGCCGTCGCGTGTTCCATGTGGACAGAGGCGCACGAGTCAGGCGCTTGCGCGCGCCTGGTGCCTGCGCGACACATTTCCATCTTCTCCTGGAGCAATCATGCGCTTCGCGGTTCTCGGCGCCGGCGCGGTCGGCTGCTACTTCGGCGGCATGCTGGCACTGCACGGCCACGATGTGGTTTTCATTGGTCGTCCGTTGCACGTCGACGCGATCCGCGATCGTGGCCTGCGCATCCAGACGCGCGCGTTCG
Source organism: Burkholderia territorii (assembly GCF_001718335.1). Classification (NCBI taxonomy): domain Bacteria; kingdom Pseudomonadati; phylum Pseudomonadota; class Betaproteobacteria; order Burkholderiales; family Burkholderiaceae; genus Burkholderia; species Burkholderia territorii. Next base: position 94,084 of record NZ_CP013367.1, on the reverse strand, counting down.
ACAGGCACGTGCCGGCCGACGCGTCGACCGATATCGGCGCCGCCGGCTCGTCCGACGTGGTATTCGTGTGCGTAAAGTCCGGCGATACGGCGCAAGCAGCACGCACGTTGAGCCGCGTGCTGGCGCCGGACGCGATCGTGGTCAGCCTGCAGAACGGTGTCGACAACGCAGCGCTTCTGCGGACCGCGATTGCCGGCCCGATCATTTGCGCGGCCGTGTATGTCGCAAGCGAGATGGCCGGCCCGGGGCATCTGCTGCACCATGGCCGCGGCGATCTCGCGATCGAAGCGTCGCCGTCGAGTGAACGGCTCGCATGCGTGCTGCGGACGGCGGGCATTCCAACCCGGATCGTCGACGACGTGCGCGCGGCCCTCTGGCACAAGCTCATGCTCAACTGCGCGTACAACGCGATTTCCGCGATCGTGCAGTTGCCGCTGGGCGAGATGTCGCATCGCGATGCGTTACGCGACACGATGCGTGCCGTCGTCGCCGAGTGCATCGCCGTCGCGGCAGCCGAAGGGATCCATTTCGCCGAACCGCCGGCAGCGCTCGTCGAGCAGATCGAAGCGACGATCCCGCCGGGCCAGTATTCGTCGACGGCACAGGATCTGGCGCGCGGCAGACCCGGCGAGATCGATCACCTGAACGGCGCGGTCGTCCGGCGCGCACGCGCGGCAGGCATCGACACGCCGGTCAACCGGACGCTCCATCTGCTCGTGAAGATGCTCGAAGCAAAGACCGCGGCGCATGCATGACGGGCGGCGTTCGCGCGAGCATCGCCGCCGCGCGACGCGGCCCGTCGGGCGACGCCGCGCCGTCGACAACGTTTCGTCCGGGCGTCGAACCGCCCCCTCGCCGCGACGTCGCGCGCCGGCGGCTGCCGTCGCGGCTCGCCGGGTGCCACTCGCTATTCGCGCTCGGCCGCCAGTCGCGCGAGCGCATCGGCGATCCCCGCGCCGTAGGCCGGATCGGCCCGCGAGCAGTTGTCGATGTGGCGCTGCCGGATATCCGCCGACACGCCGGCAAGCTGCCGTGCGGTCGTGGCGAACAAGCTCTGCCGCTGCCGCGCATCCATCAGCCGGAACAGATCGCCCGGCTGCTGATAATGGTCGTCGTCGATGCGATGATCCCAATGCGCGGCCGCGCCGTCGAGCTCGAGCGGCGGCTCGTCGAGCTGCGGCCGGTCCGACCACGCGCCCTTGCTGTTCGGCCAGTACGATGACGCGGCGCCGAGATTGCCGTCGGTGCGCATCGCACCGTCGCGGTGATAACTGTGGAACGGGCACTTCGGCGCGTTCACCGGGATATGCGCGAAGTTGACGCCCAGCCGATATCGCTGGGCATCGCCGTAGGAAAACAGGCGCGCCTGCAACATACGGTCGGGCGAATAGCCGATACCCGGCACGACGTTCGCCGGCGAAAACGCGGCCTGTTCCGTCTCCGCAAAGAAATTGTCAGGATTGCGATTGAGCTCGAATTCGCCTACTTCGATCAGCGGAAACTCGGCCTTCGGCCATACCTTGGTGAGATCGAACGGGTTGAACCGGAACGCTTTCGCCTGCGCGTCGGTCATCACCTGGATGTACAGCGTCCAGCGCGGAAAATTGCCGGCCTCGATGCTGTCGAACAGGTCGCGCTGATGGGTTTCGCGGTCCCGCGCGATCAGCGCATCCGCCTGTGCATCGGTCAGGTTCTCGATGCCCTGTTGCGAGCGGTAATGGAATTTCACCCAGGTCCGCTCGTTTGCCGCATTGATCATGCTGTACGTATGGCTGCCGAACCCGTGCATGTGCCGGTACGATCGCGGAATGCCGCGCTCGCTCATGACGATGGTCACCTGATGCAGCGCCTCGGGCAGCAGCGACCAGAAATCCCAGTTGTTTTCCACGCTGCGCATGCCCGTGCGCGGGTCGCGCTTGACGGCATGATTGAGATCCGGAAAGCGCAACGGGTCACGAAAGAAGAACACCGGCGTATTGTTGCCGACCAGATCCCAGTTCCCTTCCTCGGTGTAGAACTTCAGCGCGAAGCCGCGGATGTCGCGCTCCGCATCGGCCGCGCCGCGCTCGCCGGCCACCGTCGAGAAGCGCACGAACATCGGCGTCTGCTTGCCGATTTCGGAGAAGAGCTTCGCTTTCGTGTACCGCGAAATGTCGTGCGTCACGGTGAAGGTGCCGTATGCGCCCGCGCCCTTCGCATGCATGCGGCGCTCCGGAATCACCTCCCGATCGAAGTGCGCGAGCTTTTCGATCAGCCACACGTCCTGCAGCAACGCGGGACCGCGCGCCCCGGCGGTCTGGATGTTGACGTTGTTGCTGACCGGCGCGCCGTTCGCATGGGCGATCTCGCGCGGAATCGGATGCTCTGACATGTCCTGGTTCCCCCAACGGTTTGTCGTTTCGGTTCATTGGTCGCGCGCGCTGCCGTCGTTCCGGTCATCGCGCATCGTGCGGGCGACCATCCGTCGGGCCGCCCGTTGGGAGATTAGAAATGGACGATGTATCGGGTGTTTGTCCGGTTTGTATCGCTTTGTACCCGGCTCCGTCGACGCTCGGTTGCCGCGCAAGCCCGGCGTCTCGCGGTGCGCCGCGTTGTATTCGATCGCAGCAGCTGCGCTACGCGTGTCGTGCGGGATCGATGCTGCACGACACCGCATTGCCGAATCGTTTCGCCGCAGTCGCCGCCGGCCCTCACGATCGCTGGCTGTCCGCGATCCGGTCGCCGAGCGCGCCGAGGTCCGCATCGCCGGGGGCGGCAATCAGCGCATACGCCACGCCGGAGCGACGCCACGTCACGACGTCCATGTCGCCGACCTGTTCGCGGTCGACCGCGGTATCGGGCCGCTCGTCCTTCATCACGCACAGCGCGACAGGCGAGCCTTTGTCGGGCAGATAGACGATCTGCACCAGCGGTTTGCGATTGAAGTTCAGGCGCTGGATGCGCTTGAAGGTCAGCCCGGCCGAGCGCAGGTCCGGAATCCGTATCCACAGCCCGTCGTCCCGGCGAATCGTGTCGATCGTATGCGCGGCCGCCGCGAAGTTCGCTGAATCGAATGCAACGGTGTCTCGCGTATAGAGCCGCTGATAATTGACGGCCGCCATGATCCACGGCGACATCTGCGTCCGCGCGATCACCGATGCGGGCAGCGGCGCGACGCGCAGTATGGCGGCAGCGCAGAACGCGCCCGCGACGAATGCGACCGCGAGCCACGGCGCCATCATGCGAACGCGCGCGCGAACCGGCGCGGGCTGCCGCCCGCGTCCACCGGGCTGCGCTGGATGCAATAGCTGCCGACGCTCGTCGCCGACGGCCGGCAGCGCCTCGGGTGCTGCATGCGCATGCGCGTGCGCGTGCGTGATGTCGGCGACCTTCCGTATCAGGCTCTGCGGCACCGGCGGCCATGGGTGACGCTCGAATGCGCGGCGATAGGGCAACGCCGATGCTTCGAGCAAGGCCACCCGCGTCGCGATCTCGGCCGACGTCCCGATCGCCCGGTCGACTTCCTCGCGCTGGTGCGACGTGAGTTCTCCGTCCACGTATGCCATGAGCAGGATGTCGTCCATTTTCACGCCCCCTGGTCCGCACTGTTCGCCGCGCTTTTCGCGGGTCGTTCTTGTCGATCGCCGAACAGCGCACCGATCGCCTGGCGAGCGCGCGAAAGCCGGCTCATGATCGTGCCGATGGGCACGTCGAGCACATCGGCCGCTTCGCTGTAACTGAGTCCTTCCACGCCCACCAGCAGCATCACCACGCGCTGCGCCTCGGGCAGCTGCTGCACCGCCCTGACGATCTGCGCATCCAGCGCCTGCTGCTCCAGTGTCGGTGCGGTGGGATCGGAGACGGTTTCGAGAAGGTCGTCGTCCCAGTCCATGCCCGAGCGTCGGCGCACGCTGCGTGCGCGAAGCTCGTTGAGCCACATGGACTGCACGATCGAGAACATCCAGCTGAGCGGTGCCGTGCCGTGCTGCAACTGATGCGCACGTTCGAGTGCGCGCACGCATGCGCACTGCACGAGATCCTCGGCGTCGTGCCGGTCGCCGGAGAGGCGCAGCGCGAACGTCCAGAGGCGTGGAAGCATCGCGGGCAGCATGGCGGACAGTTCGGCTGCGGTCATCGGCATCGATCTCCGCAACGTGCAAGCAGGCCGCGGCTGACGAACCGCCGTATCTGACGTGTATCCATGGGTTCAGGCGAAATTGAACGGGCAACGCCCCTACAGCCCACGTAAACAGCTGGGCGGCGCAGATATTCCATCCGCCGTCGCATGTCACGCGGTCGGCCGGATCGCGGCACGCCGGCAGTGCGACGGCCGCGTTGCGCGCGATGCGCGTCAGATCAGCGTGACCACCACGTCGATGTTGCCGCGCGTCGCCTTCGAATACGGGCATGTCTGGTGCGCCGCGTCGACCAGCGCCTGCGCAACATCCGCGTCGACGCCCGGCACGCTGACGTTCAGCCGCGCTTGCAGGAAGTACGCGCCGTCGGCCGTGGCCAGATCGATTTCCGCGTCGACATGCGTATCGCGCGGCAGCGCGACCTTCAGCGGTTGCGCGGCCAGGCCCATCGCACCGATGAAGCATGCCGACCAGCCCGCGGCCAGCAGTTGCTCGGGATTCGTGCCGGGCGCGGCCGAGCCGGGCCCGGACAGCTTCACGTCGAGGCGGCCGTCGACACTGCGGGCGGCGCCGTCGCGCCCGCCGGTGGTGCGCGTCTTGCCGGTGTACAGAACTTTGGTTTGCTGGTTCATGGTCGGTAGGTCCGTATCGTGCTGGATGATGGTGAATGAACGGACAACGTATTCCGTCGTCGGGATGCATTAGAGCGCGGCGAGGTATCGGTCATGTGTCTCGACGCCGAGCTATTGCAACGCCTTGTGTCCATTCACGGCGCGTACACACTGGGAAACAAATCCACCGCGCGCGCTTCGGCGATTCCATCAACGCAGCATGTCGACAAACGGAACATCGCTCCGAGAGCAAGCCATCCGCACGAGCATCGCCGCCGAAGAAGGCCAGCGGCACGTGGGCGACGTACCGATATGCGGAGACCGCGACCTGCATAGCGGCGGCCGGAACAGGTTGTCCCGCTCATCGACGGCTCCGGGTGCCATGGAATAGCACTGCGTCCCCCGGTGTTCTGTTGATGCAGACGACCCTTCGGGAGTGAAGCGGTGCAAAACGAGCTGCAGGAAATCGACGACCGTCCGGCATCCGCGCAGCCGCGCGTGCGAGCCCTCGGCAGCACGGAACATCTGTTCTGGTTGCTGGACCAGAATCGGCCGACGCATTTCGCGATGGTCGCGGAGATCGACCGGCGGTTTGCGCCGAGCGCATGGCACACGGCCTTCCACGCACTCCAGCGCAGACATCCGCTGCTATCGACCTGTATCGCCACCGACGCGCAGATGAATTCAGCTTTCCATTCCGTACCGGGGGCCGCGGTGCCGTTGCGCGTGATCGAGCACGACGCAGCGTCGTGGAAGGCCGAAACGGCCCGCGAACTCGCGACGCGCTTCGACTGGGCGACGGCGCCGCTACTACGCGCGACGCTGTTGCAGCGCGAATCGACGTCCGCGCTGATTCTGGTCGCGCATCATGCCGTACTCGACGGCATGGGCGCCGCATACCTGATCGACGAATTGCTGCGTACGCTGACGGGCCATGCCGCGGTACCGTTGCCGCTGGTGCAGTCGCTCGAGACGCTGCTCGCGGCCGATCTGAACGACGCCCCCATCCTGCCCGCGCCGCTTCCGGCACCGGCGCCGAAGCAGTTCCGTACCGACACGGCGGAGCTGCCGTACATCGACGCCGTCGCGCTTTCGGCACACGCCACCCGCGGCCTTGCCGTGCGCGCGCGGCAGGAGCGAACGACCGTGCATGGCGCGATTGCGGCAGCAATTCATGAAGCGGGCAGGCGCCTGTCGAACGAGTGGAACGCGCGTGCGTTGAGAACCGTCACGCCGATCGACGTACGCGGTCTCGCGCCCGAAGCGGGCGTCGCCAACGGCGTGTACATCACCCAGACCATCACGATCGACGACCACCCGCGCGGCACCGACTTGTGGACTGCCGCCCGCAAGATCAAGCAGGACCTCGCGCCGTCGCAAACGCGTGCGCGCGTCGCGGCGGAGCTGAAGGCGCTCGATGCCGCGATGGCGGCGCGACCGAGTGTCGAACACGCGGCCGGCTTTCTGTCGCACGTGCTGGCCTTCGACGTCCTGCTGTCGAACCTCGGTAATCAACCGATCGCGGCTACGTACGACGGTGTATCGCTCGATGCGCTCTGGGGGCCTTTCGTGAGGTCCGGATTCGCTGACGATCAGGTCATCGGCGCGTGCACGATCGATGGTGTGCTGCGTCTCGCGCATACGAGCCATCGCACGATCCCCGGACTGCTCGGCGAAGTCCGCGCGATTCTCGAGAACGCCGCCCGCTGAATGTCGGCGCGACGCCCGCGCATGGCGCCGCGCCGGTTGCATCGAGATCAGAACATCGCGAGCGACGCCCGCTTGCGGTGCTCGACGACGGACAGCAGGAGCGCCGCGAGGCCGCATGCGGCGATGAGCGCCAGCAGCATCGTCCTGCCGAGCGTGACCAGCACCAGACCACCGAGCGCCGGGAATCCGAACACGCCGACGAAGTACGATGCGACGAACCACGTGAGCACCGGGAGCCGGTGCCGCGCATCGGTGCTATTGACCGCCTGCGCCTGAACGATCGGATAGATGAGGCCGTAGCCCGTGCCGAGCAGCACGGCGCTGACCGAATGAAGCAGCGCATGGTGCGGCGCGGCGAACGTCACCGCGACGCTCAGGATCATGAAGCCCAGCAGGATCTGCGTGGTTGCATTGACGCGCAACCGGATCACGAGCGCACTGAGCAGCCAGCGTGTGACGACTACCGTAGCCGAATACAGCCCGAAGAACGTTCCGGCCTTCACGCCGGTTTCCTGTGCCATCGACATCTGGAACGTCATCAGCCCCGAGAAGACGCTCGAGCCGAGTGCGATGATGGCGATCGGATAGATCGCGTGGGTGCGCGCAATCGCTCCCATCTCGCGGATCCATCGTCCCTGGACCGGCGCAGCGGAGGCCACCGGCATCGGCGGCGCCGGCGACAGGCGGCCGAACCATTCCAGCATGGCGGCGGCCATCGCGCACAATCCGCCGACGGCGCAGAACACCGTCCCCGTCGTCCAGTGCCAGTTGTGGATCGCAAGCGCCGCGACGGCCGGCCCGCCGCCGACGCCCGCCATCTGAAACGATCCGAACCGCAGGAACCAGCGTTCGCGCTCGGCATGGCGGGTGCGTTCGGCGAGCATCATCGGCGCCGCGAGGTAGAACGCGCCCCAGCCGACGCCGATCAGCAAACCCGGCACGGCGCTCAGCGAGCCGGTGCGACCGATCAGTGCAAAACCGACGACGCCCGTGCCGACGACGAGCGCGGCCAGCGCCGTCGTACGTGCGGTGCCGATCGAACGGGCCAGCCACGCAACCACCGGCAGGCTGATCAACGCGCCGACCATGGCTTCGACGAGCGCGACGCCGGTATCGAGCTCGCCTCCGCCTGCGGAGCGAAAATGCATCGACAGCAGGAACGTCGCGCCGTATCCGCATGCCGTCAACAGCGCGCTGAGCAGCACGAACGATGCAACGCGCGAGGACATCGTGTCGGGATCGGCCATCGTGCCTCCTGTTGTTTCGAAATACCGGCCCGATCCGGGCCGGCGCGAACGACGGCCACCGTGCGACACCACGGGCCGGACAGCCGTAGCGCACGCTTGCGCCCGGCCGGCACAAGCGCGACGCGGTCCGAAACAGCGATGCGCCGACCTCACCGACGAGCCGCTCGGCGTGCCGGTCCCGATTGAACGCCCGCCATGTATCCGCCGTATGTCGCCGGCGTATCGAAATGTATCCGAGGCAAACGCCGGCATCCGGCCCATCCGAACGACCATACACGGGGCCAGATGGTGTCCGCCGGATGCCGACCGGGCTTCGGAAACCGGACGATCCCACGGCATTTCGTTCAGGCAGGAGCGAGCGGCAGCGTCACTCTCGCCTCGAGGCCGCCGGTGCTGCGATTGTTGAGCTGCAGTTCCCCCTGCATCGCCCGTGTGAGCCGGCGGGCAATCGCCAGTCCGAGCCCCGACCCCGGCGTGCGCGCCGATGTCTGCGGTGCACGGTACCAGGGCTTGAACACCGCCTCGAGCTCCGCCGGCACGATGCCGGGCCCCGAATCCAGCACGGTCAGCATCACGTGCCGGGCGTCGACCCGCACAGACAGGCGCACCTCGCCGCCGTAACGCAACGCATTGTCGATCAGGTTGACGAGCACGCGGCGTAGCGCGTGCGGGAACGTCACGAGAGGATGACCGACTCGTCCGTCGAGATCGACGGCCAGGCCCGCGTCGCGATAGTTGTCGACCAGCATGCCGAGCATCTCGTCCGCATCGACCCGGCGCGGCGGCTCGGGCACGCTGCATTGAAGTCGGGCGCACGCCAGGCTCGCGTCGACCAGTTCCACCATCTCGGCAAGATCGCGCTCGATCGCGTCGCGCACCGCCCTGTCATCCAGCATCCCGCTGCGCAACATCATCCGCGTGAGTGGCGTGCGCAGGTCGTGCGCATAGGCGGCGAGCACTTGCAGCAATTCCGTCATGCGCTCCGCATGTTGGCGGTGCGCACCGTTGATCGCGCGTGCCAGGATCGCGATCGACGACACGCGGCGTTCGGCCCACGTATCGGGAAGCGCTTCGATTCCTTGCTCGTCGATGACATCGGCAAGCTCGCGCACGGTTGCATCCAGCCTCAGCATCCGCAACCACGACCACAGCGCGGCCGCGAGCAGCGCGAACACGACCGTTACGATGGCGGCAAACACCGGAGCGTCGCTTGCCACCCGGCGCAATGCGATCGCGAACGTCGCGCGTGCGTCGTACATGCCGATCGCGACCAGCATCATGCCGGCGAGGACGAGGAGGCGCACCGACCACGCGACGACTTCTCGCGGATGCGCGAACACTGCGCGCGCGACACTGCGCAGACCGCGCGTGGCCCGCGACTCAAACAAGGTCGCAGACGATAAGGTAGGAATGTGCGCCATCTTCGTTCTCCTGTCGCCGTCGCGGCGGACGGTACGAGAGAGATGAAAACACGCGCACGGGTGCGCGCACCATCAAACAAGCGGCCATTCACCCCCTACGAAGGTTTAGGTTGCCGCCGCGGCAACCGCAACCGGCGGGCGGTCAGCCATGCCGGAGCGCGCGGGCGAGCCACCCTTCCAGCTCCCGCGCATCGATCGGTTTTTCGAGGAGACAGAGCACGGCGCTTGCACGAACGCGCTCGCGTTGACGGGGCGTGGCGAACGTCGTGACGAAGATGGTCGGAATGCGCACGCCGGCGGTTCCGACCCGCGACAGTGCGTCGATGTCGTCCATCCCGGACATCTGGATATCGCAGATCAGGCAGCGCGTGCGCGCCACCATGTCCGACCGGAGGAATGCCGGCCCCGACGCGAACTCGCACGCGTCGCCGCCCAGCGCGCGCACGAAGCTTGTCACGGCGGCGCGCACGAACGGATCGTCGTCGACGATCGCTACGAGATCGGTGGCTGAGAGTGAAAGAGGCATCCGCGCTTATGGCCAGCAGAACGAGCGGGCTCGTCCCAAATACTGCTACACGAGCCGCCAGCATACCGCCCCACCGCCGAAGCGCCACCATATCTACGTATGGGTCGACTTTCTCCCGATGGCGCCGCCGCTAGCGCGACGGCAACTCGATGCCGAGCGCGGTCATCTTGCGCACCAGTTCGGCGACGGAGCGGCACTTCATCTTGCGCATCGCCTGGCCGCGATGGATCTTGGCCGTGATCTCGGCGATGCCCATGTTGCCGGCGACCTGCTTGTTCATCAGGCCCGTCGCGACGTGTTGCAGCACCTCGCGCTCCCTCGGCGTCAGCGATTCCCAGCATTCGCGCAGATCCAGCAACGACTGGCTCGCCTCCAGCCGCTTCGCGTCGCGCTCGAGTGCCGCGACCACCGCATCGATCATTTCCTGGTCATGAAACGGCTTCGTCAGGAAATCCATTGCGCCGGCCTTCATCGCCTTCACCGTCATCGCGATGTCGCCGTGCCCCGTCATGAAGATGATCGGCATCTGCGGGCCACCATTGTCGAGCAGCGACTTCTGGAACGCGATCCCGCTCTGCCCGCGCAACCGCACGTCGAGGACGAGGCAAGACGGCCCCGCGCCCTTGGGCGCCGCGAGAAACGCTTCGGTCGACGCGAATGCGCGCACCTCCAGATCGATCGAGCGCAACAGGCTGACGAGCGCGGCACGCACGAGCTCGTCGTCGTCGATGACGTACACGACACGGCCGCTCCGATCGTCGGATGAAGTCGCCACGTTCGGCATTCTGATCTCGGGCATTGAAATATTCGCTGGTGAATTTGCTGGAATGGCCGCATGGCGGCGCGAACGCATCTCGACGCACGCGGTGCGATTGCCGCTCGCACCGGGATGCCCCGTTCGCATCCGTGCGGCCGGGCACGTTGCCGCTACCGATGCGGACGATGTCCCGACGATCGCCCACCCTGCCGGCATCAATGAAAACACGCGAACCGCTCGATTATTCCAGTCGCACTTTACCGATGCAACCGCGTGCGCGCATGACCGACGGTCGTGCATCGGCATCCACGCGAAAACGGACCCGCGCACCGACCGCGCCGACCGCTTCCATCCGTTGCCGCCACGCGCCGACCCGCGTATCGGTATCCGAATGTATCGCGCTTCGGGACCGATACACGACATTGCAAAACGCCGCGCATCGGACACATGCGAGATACCTCGCAGGCGCTCAATACACCCACGGCGAAACCTGATGCGAACACGAGGCCGCGAGCCCATGCGGGCTCCCGACGACGTCAGGTGACGCGAATCCGTTTCGATCCATCCCTCTTCAGGAGCCACGCATGAACATTTCGAAAATCACCCTCGCGTTTGCCGCGCTCGCGCTGACTGCATCGGCCTATGCGGCGTCCCCGGCGGATACGGTCGCCGGACATTACGACGTGCAGTCGGCCAACCCGGCGGTATCGCTCGCACCGATGGCGAAGACCCGCACGGAAGTGCGCCAGGAGCTGGCGGCGGCGCGACAAAGCGGCGAACTCGAAACGCTGCGGAAAATCTATTCCGGGCATTGAACGGCAGCCTTCGTGTCGCGCCCGGCACGGACTCGGCGCGACTGCTCGTTCGCGCTGCACACGACCGGGAATCGACACGACGCAAACGAACTCGTTCAGCGCGCAGGCATGCGCGCGCTCGAGCGGGTTCATCCACTGCGGGCCGATACGGCGCCGCCCGGACGGGTATTCTCGACCGTCCATTCGATCTGGCTCAGCGAATTGCGGCAACGCAATCGTCGCGACCGCCTGTTGCACGAGTGCAGCGACGCACCGCTGGAAACGGCTGCCGATCCGGGCGCCGCGTCCGGGACCGCCGTGGCCGTCCGCAAGCCCTTCGATGCCGCCGAGCGGTTGCCGCAGGCGCGGCGCCGCGCGTTGCTGCTCGTCGGCACCGACGGGCTCGGCTACCGCGAAGTCGCGGACATGCACGACCCGCGACGGAATAAACCGCGCGCATTGCGTGTTCAGTGTAGGCGATCGCATCCGCAGCGGTGGGTGCGACACGGCACATCCTACTCGACACGAAACATGTCAGCACCTTCCAGAATGCTACTGGTCTATGACGGAACCGACGAAGCACAGGCCGCGCTCGCCCGATGTGCGGCGCTGTCGCACGCACTGCACGCGGCGGTCGACGTCGTGACCGTGGTCGATCCCGTCACCGCGAATGCACAGTCGGCCGGACTGCTCACCGATCTCGCCCACCATCGCCTCGAGGAATTCGCGCGTGACGCGCTCCGACGCGCGATCGGCAAGCTGGAGGACGACGGCATCGACGCGCGCGGCTTCCTGCGGTTCGGCCGCGCGGCCGACGCCGTCGCCGCGCATGCACTGACCACCCGTCCGGACATGGTCGTCGTCGGACACCGCGCCAGCAGCGGGTTCGCGCGCTGGTGGCGCGAGCGCCCGGTTCACTTCGATCTGGCCGAGCGCCTGCGCGGCGCGGCGCTGATCGTCGTGACGGTTCCGTCGGCATAACGCCGCCGTCGCTCCCGCCGCGCGCATCACGCGTCCGGCCCGATCGCGTCGGCCATCGATACGCCGGTACATGGCGGAATGGTCGCCGCGAGAATCATGCGTTCGCGGTTCATGGTCAGGCACACGTCGCCCGAGCGCGGACGGAACACGCGATCGCCGCGCGCAATCGCGCGTCCCGTCAACGCGCAGACCGCGGGTGCGCGGGCGCGGCTGCTGCACCAGATCTGCTCGGTATACCGTCCCGAGCGCGAGTCGCTCCATGAAACGCTGATCATGGACGACGACAGGCGCTCGATCACCTCGATCGCGTACGGCGGGTCGGCCGGCGCGTGCGCGTCGTCGCAGCGGCGCAGGCCGAAGCGGCGCGACTTGTATCGCGTGCGCTGCGCTTGCCGGCAAACATCGCGTTGTTCCAGCGAAGGATCGAGGACATTGATCAACGCGCGAATCATGATGTCCGCTTCAGTCAGGGTCGCCATCACCGTTTCTCCCATCCGGTCGTGTCGGTCGTGTGAAAGCCGACGCACGCATGCCGCCACTGCCGGCCCGTGCGCCGGTGGTGCGTCCGCCCGTCGCTCACGCGCCGCCTTCCTCGCGCAGCGTGAGCCGGCTGTTGACCGACGTGACGCCGCGCACCTTGCGCGCCGCCTCGACCGCCAGATGATCCTGGTCTTCGCTTTCGACCTGGCCGGACAATGTCACGTGTCCGGTCGACGCGTTGCCGAAGACGGCGATCGGCTTCCCTTCCAGCCCCTTCGTTCGCGACAGTGCCTTCTGAACCGACCGCGAAAACGTCCGATTGGCCGCACGTATCGCCTTCTTCGACGTGCCGGCCGCCGGCGTCGACGTGAGCGCGGCATCCGCACCGGCCGTGTCGGGTCGTTCGTCCGCGAACGCGCGCAGGCTCGTGCCCGCGGTCAGGGCGACGGCCAGGCCGCCGGTTACGACGATGTGTCGGAGTTTCATGATGGGTTCCTTGGATGTCTGGTTTCGGATCGACAAGCACGTGTGTCCCGGCGACGGGCGTCATCGCGATGCGCGCGCGAATCACGTCCGCGCCGCGTCGCGATTCCGACTCGTTGGCGTGTCGGCCGAGCCGTCGTCAACATGAATCGTGTACCGGTAAAGCCAGCATAAGGTGACCCGTCGACGCGCTCCATAGCATCTGCAGCTAGCCGCATGATGCGCCGGCATAAGCCGCCGCATACGTTCGTATAGGCATCGGCCCGAATTCCGCATGCGTGCCTTGTCCGCGACGTGCGCCCGTCGATTCACGCGTCCAGACGCCGAGCCCATGCACGCTCACGTGGACGAAACCGGCAGTGTCACCGAGGCCCGCGTTCCCCCGCCTTCGCGGGGCGCCAGCTCCAGCTCCCCATGGTGCGCTTCAACGATGGACTTGCAGATGGAAAGCCCCATGCCCATTCCGTGCGGCTTGGTCGTGAACAGCGGATCGAAGAGGCGGGCCTTCAGTCGCGGATCGAAGCCGTCGCCGTTGTCGTCGATCCGAATGCGCACCAGATTCCGCCCGGATTCGCATGTCAGGACGATGACACGCTTTCCATCAGGTGTCCCGACCATTGCTTCCGCACCGTTCATCAACAGGCTGATGATGGCTTGCTGCAGTTGCACGCGTTCACCGCGCATCGGTATCGCCGATGCACATCCGTCGACGCGCAGGCTCACCTTCATCGCGTCCAGTGTGCTTTGGAGTATCTCCGCCGCCTCGCGCAGCGCATCCGCGAGGTCGAACACCGCGAGCACGGGCGGCGTGCGCCGTGCCCTGGCGCGCAGCGCACCGATGATGGTCCGTGCGCGTACCGTGCATGCACAGATGTGCGCAAGCATCTCGCGCGCGGCTTCGATGTTCGGCGCGCTGCGATCGAGCCATTTCAGGCCGGCGCGCGCGGACGTGTCGATCGCCGTGACGGGCTGGGCGACCTCGTGCACGATCGACGCCGCCAGCTCGCCGTACGCCGTCAGCCGACTGGTGCGGTCCAGTTCGGACTGCGTTTCGCGCATCGCGGCTTCGACGCTGCACAGGCGCATGCGCTGCGCATCCAGCTCGTCGCGCAGCCGCTGATTCTCCAGTACGCATCCTGAATGCAGCGCAATGATCTCGACCAGTGCGGCCTTCGCCGGCGTGAACACGCCGGGCAGTTCGCCATGCTCGAGATACAGCGCGCCGACCAGTTCGCCGTTGCACCGTATCGGCATGCAGATCACCGCGCGCGGCTTGCGGCGGCGCACATAGTCGTCCGTTCGCCAATGGTCGGCCGCGCATGCATCGCGCAGCACCAGGCCGTTGCGCAGGTGCACCGCAGCGGCAATGATCGGCACGGGCAGCCGGTCGATCGGCCGTCGTTCGGTGTGCGTGGCGTTCGCAGCCGTCGCGTCGACGGTTGCCTCCCAGCCGCCGTCGCGCAGCACCGCGATCACGCCCCATGTGGCCGCCGCTCCCCGCAGTGCGGACTCGAGCAGTGTCGCGACGCGCGTCGCCGGTGGAGCGTCGTGCGCCATCGCGCGCGAGGCGTCGCGCAACACGCGCATGTCGAGCGACGGCAGCGATTGAGACATCAGTTCGTCGAACGCCGGCGCGGCTTCGGCACCGCCCGGATCGGCGAGCGATTTCCATGGAGTCCGCGCAGCGAGCGTGCTGCAGGCATCGTCGAGTTCGTTGTTCATTCGTCTATCTCCTGCTTGCCGGCATCGGCCTCTGCCAACCTGAAATCAACATTTCATGTAGTGAGTACTCCACAAACGAATGGTAGCAGTAGTTTGTTGAAATAAAAATGTGAAGATAACGTTGATCGCTTCTTCAGATGCGCCAATGCATCTACCACACCATCAACAACACATTGAATTCATTGAATATTTATGAACTGTTGCGAACGCACCAAGAGTTCCGTAGAATCCGAGATTCATGTAGCGTTCCCTGTACGAAAGTTCGAGGAATGCCGCTGTTTCAGGTTTCTTTCAGGCGGCAAGATCAGGTTGGCGGCCGCCATAGGAGCGGTATGACTCAAGCAGCAAAAGCCAAGACGGTGCGCGGAACCGGTGTCCGGGAGGCAGCGGCACAGGAAACGCGCGACAAGATCCTGCGCGCGGCGACCAAGGTGTTCGCGCGCTACGGTTACGAAGGCGGCAGCGTGGAGCGAATCTCCAGGCTGGCGAAGTCCTATGACCGGATGATCTACTACTACTACGGGAGCAAGGAGGGCCTGTTCGTCGCGGTGCTCGAAGGCATCTATCGGCGCATGGACGAGGCGGAGCTCAAGATGGCGCCCGATCCGTCGAATCCCGTCGAAGCGCTGAAGTCGGTGATTCGCTTCAAGCTGGACTACTATTGGCGCAATCCCGATTTCATCACGCTGCTCAACACCGAGAACCTGCACCAGGGCAAGCATTTGTCCAAGCTCGAACGCCGGGGCGAATATTCGTCGCATGCGGTGCAGATCGTGGCCAGGATTCTCGAAAGCGGCGCCGAACAGGGATTGTTCCGCACGAACCTGAACGCACGCGATGTTTTCCTGCTGATCATTTCGGCAGCGTATTTTTATACGTCGAACCGCCACACGTTGTCCGCGTTCCTCGGCGAGGAACTGAATGCGCCGGAGGCCGTGCGCCGATGGGAGGCGTTCGTCATCGACAGCGTGCTGCGGGTCGTCCGCAAGGACGCGCCGATCGACGATTGAGCGTGTGCCGGCGCCGATGTCGCCCTTCGTGACCATGACGATGCAGACACCTTGAGATGACCTACGTTCGCGCCACTACCATCGACGAAGTGCTCGGTACGCTGTCGGCGCAGCCGCGGCCGCGCATGGTGTGCGGGGCGACCGACACGTTTGCCGATATCGGGCTCGTGCCGGCGCGGTCGGCATGGCTCGACATCAGCCGCGTCGACGCACTGCGCGGCATCGAGCAGCACGACGGCGTCACGCGTATCGGCGCGGCTGCCACGTGGGACGCCATCGCCCGCACCGCATGGCTGCCCGTGGCGCTCACGGACGCAGCCGCTTCGATCGGCCCCCGGCAGATCCGTGTCCAGGGCACGATCGGCGGCAACGTGTGTCATGCATCCGCCGTCGCGGACGGCATCCCCGCGCTGCTGGCGCTCGATGCGAGCGTCGAGCTGGCCAGTGTGCGCGGCATGCGGCGCCTGCCGTTGGCGGCGTTCCTGGTCGGCCACCGCCGTACCGCGCTGGAGGCGGACGAACTGCTGATTGCCGTGCAGTTTGAACGGCCACTCGCGCACGAGCGTACGTCCTTCACCAAGTGCACGAATCGCGACGGCCCGGCGATCGCCGTGGTATCGGCCGCCGCGCGGTTGCGCCTGTGCGCCGGCGGCACGATCGAGGCTGCTGCCGTTGCCGTCGGCGGCGCATCCGACGTTGCGCGCCGGATGCACGTGCTCGAGCATGCACTGGCGGGCCGGCGGTGCGACGAACTGGCCGGCGTGATTGCAACGTCGCCGCTGGCGGAGCTGAGTCCGGGCGACGACTGCCGGGCAACCGCGCTGCATCGCCTTCATCTCGCGCGGCTGGCGATCACGCGCGCTTTCACATGCTGCATCGAGGAGAACGCACGTGGCGCATCCGCAGCCTGACCCGCTTGGCGACGTTCGCGAAACCGCCGTGGGCGATCGCCCTGCGATTTCGCCGGAACCGGACTGGTTCGACCTCAACGGCACGCGGCGGTGCCTGCCGGCGGACCGCTCGCAGCGTCTCCTCGACCATCTGCGCGCGGACCTGCGCCAGTTCGGCACCAAGGAAGGCTGCCGCCAGGGCGATTGCGGCAGTTGCACGGTGATCGTCGACGGCGCCGCACGCTACGCGTGCCTGATCCCGGTCGGGCAGATCGCGGGGCGCCGTGTCGTCACCGTCGAAGGCCTTGCCGGCGGCACGCGATGCGGCAGCCGCCTGCAGCAGGCGTTTCTCGCCCATCAGGCGGTGCAGTGCGGCTTCTGCACGCCCGGCATGCTGACCGCGGCGGCGGCGGCGATCGACGCCGGCGAAGTAAACGACCGCGCCGGGGCACGGGCCGCGATCGACGGCGTGCTGTGCCGTTGCACCGGCTATCAGAAGATCGTCGACGCGGTGACCGAGGTCGGATGCGGCGCACCCGCGCGGTGCCGCACGTCCGCGCCGTCCGAAGGGCCGTCCGTCGGCGTGCCGCTGACACGTCTCGACGGCCCCGAAAAAGTCGACGGCAGCCAGCGATTCGGCGCCGACGACTATCCGCCCGACAGCCTGTTCGTACGCGCGGTGCGGTGCCCGCATCACCGCGCCCGCTTCGCGTTCGGCGACCTGAGCGCATTCGCCGCCGCGCATCCGGGCGTGCATCGCGTCCTCACCCACGCCGATGTGCCCGGCATGAATCTGCACGGCGTCGCGACGCCGTACGCCGACCAGCCGGTTCTTCCGGATACCGAAACACGTCACCATCTCGAGGCGGTCGCGCTGGTTGTCGGCGAGCGCGCCGCGATCGCGGCACTCGACCTCGATCGCTTTCCGGTGCAGTGGGAGCCGCTGACGCCGGTTCTCTCGATCGCCGACGCCGTGCGGGACGACAGCCCGCGGCTGCATGCCGATCGCCCCGGCAATGTGCTGATCGAGGGCGTGGTGCGCCGCGGCGACCCGGAACGCGCGATGCGAGACGCCCGCCACGTCGTCAGCGCAACGTTCGAATCGAGTTTCGTCGAGCATGCGTATCTCGAGCCGGAGGCCGGCTGGGCACGACGCGTGGGCAACGTCATCGAAATCCACTCGTCGACGCAGGCGCCCCATCCGCATCGCGCCGATCTCGCGCGCATTCTCGGCGTCCCGCAGGAACAGGTGCGCGTCGTGGCAACCGCCGTCGGCGGCGGATTCGGCGGCAAGCTCGACATGACGGTCCAGCCGCTGCTCGCGATCGCGGCCTGGCATCTCGACCGGCCCGTCGCGATGGTGTTCTCGCGCGAGGAATCGATGGCCACGTCGACCAAGCGCCATCCCGGCCGCATGACGTCCAGCATGGCCGCCGATGCCGACGGCCGGCTCCGCGCGGTGACGTTCGACGGCGACTACAACACCGGCGCGTTCGCGTCGTGGGGCACGGCCGTCGCGAATCGCGTGCCGGTGCATGCGGGTGGCCCGTACGTGATCCCGCACTACTCGGCGCATGCGCGCGCGATTCACACGCACGTGACGCCGGCGGGCGCCTTCCGCGGCTTCGGCGTGCCGCAGACGACGATGTCGCAGGAGCAGCTGATCGACGCGCTGGCGTTCGCGGCGAACATCGATCCGCTCGAGTTCCGCGCGCTGAATGCGTTGCGCCCCGGCGATACGCTGCCGACAGGGCAAGTGCTCGACGACAGCGTCGGCCTCGTCGCCTGCCTCGATGCGCTGCGTCCGGCGTGGCGTGACGCACAGGCGCGGATCGCGACGCTGAATGCGGCATCGCCCGCGCACATTCGCCATGGCGTGGGCATCGCGGCGTTCTTCTACGGCTGCGGCAACACCGCACTGCCGAACCCGTCGACCGTGCGCTTCGGAATCCGACGCGACGGCACGATCGTTCTGCACCAGGGTGCGGTGGATGCCGGCCAGGGTGCGAACACGGTCATTCCGCAAATCGCGGCCGACGCACTGGGCGTACCGGTCGATCAATTGCAATTCGTCGGCCCGGATACCGCGCTGTCGCCGGATTGCGGCCGCACGTCGGCGTCGCGACAGACCTTCATCACCGGCCGCGCCGCCTTCCTTGCCGGCACGGCGCTGCGCCACCGGCTGCTTGCGTTCGCCGGCGCGGCGTCCGATGCGCGGATCTCGCGCGATGCGTGCGGCATCGCCGTCGACGGCCGTGCGCTGGATCTGCGGACGCTGCCCGTCGATGCGCACGGCTACGTGTTCGCGGCCGAGGAAAGCTTCGATCCGCCGACCACGTCGCTTGATGCATCGGGGCAAGGCACGCCCTATGCAACCTACGCGTTCGGCGCGCAGATGGCCGAGGTCGCGGTGGACTGCGAAAGCGGCCGCGTGCGGGTGATCAAGGTCGTGGCCGCGCACGACGTCGGCAGGATGGTCAATCCGACTCTGCTCGAAGGGCAGGTCGAAGGCGCGGTCGCGCAGGGCATCGGCATGGCGCTGATGGAGAAGTATCGCCCCGGCCTATACAACAATCTGCACGACTACATAATCCCGACCGTGCACGACATGCCCGACGTGCAGTCGATCTTCATCGAGGCGCCGACCGCCGTCGGACCGTACGGCGCGAAAGGCATCGGCGAGCCCGCGCTCGTTCCGACGGCCGCGGCCATACTGAATGCAATCCATCACGCGACCGGCGTTCGCATCCGCGAAGCGCCGGCCACGCCGGATGTCGTGCGGCGTGCACTCGCGACCGGCAATCGGCCTTCCGCGCTTCGGTAGCGCGCTTCCAACTTCGCGAACGACAACGATGACGACAACGAGAGATGCCGACGAAGCCGCCCTGCGAATCCCGCCGCGCGCGTCGTGGTACGCCGGACTCGACCCTGCCGGAAAGCGCGCGTTCAAGGCAGCGTTCGCCGGTTGGGCGACCGATGCGTTCGACTTCATGGTGTTCAGCTTCGTGCTGGCTTCGCTGATCGACCTCTGGGGCCTCGATCGCGGCAAGGCCGGCCTGTTGAGCACCGTGACGCTGATTTTCTCGTCCGTGGGCGGCTGGATTGCCGGCATCCTCGCGGATCGATACGGTCGCGTCAAGGTATTGCAGGCGACGATCCTGTGGTTCTCCGTGTGCACGCTGGCCATCGGGTTCGCGCAGAATTTCGAGCAGATCTTCGTGCTGCGCGCGCTGCAAGGGCTCGGCTTCGGCGGCGAATGGGCCGTCGGCGCCGTGCTGATCGGCGAGATCGTCGCTCCTGCGCATCGCGGCAAGGCGGTCGGCCTCGTGCAAAGCGGCTGGGCCATCGGCTGGGGCGGCGCGGCGATTCTCTACAGCATTGCGTTTTCCGTCCTTCCCGAGTCGCTGGCCTGGCGCACGCTGTTCTGGGTTGGCATCGTGCCCGCGCTGCTCGTACTGTACGTACGCAAGCACGTGCCCGAGCCGGAGGTGTTCGTGAAGGCCGACGCCGCGCGCAAGCTGGACGGGAGCCAGCCTTCGGTGTGGGCCATCTTCTCGCGCGCGCACGCACGGCGCACGGTGCTGGCCGCGCTGCTTTGCACCGGCATCCAGGGCGGCTTCTATGCGATGTCGACATGGCTGCCGGCCTTTCTGAAGCTCGAGCGACACCTGTCCGTGCTCGACACGGGCGCCTATCTGTTCGTGATCGTCGTCGGGTCGTTTTGCGGCTATGTCGTCGGCGCGTACCTCTCCGACTGGTGGGGTCGCCGACGCAACTTCATGTTGTTCTCCGCGCTCTCCCTCGTGTCGGTGTGCGTGTACCTGACCGTGCCGCTGTCGAACGCGCAGATGTTGTGGCTGGGATTTCCGCTCGGATTTTCATCGTGCGGCATTTTCAGCGGCGTCGGTGCGTACCTGACGGAGCTGTACCCATCGGATTTCCGCGCCAATGCGCAAAGCTTCACATACAACTTCGGCCGCGGCATCGGCGCGCTGTTCCCGAGCCTGGTCGGCATGCTGAGCCATTCGCTCGGCCTCGCATTCGCCATCGCGATCTTTGCGGGCGTCGCTTACGGCGTCGTGCTGCTGGCCGTCCTGCTTCTCCCGGAGACGAAGGCCCGGTCGCTTTGAATGCCGGATTGCGCGGTGCAATCGCGATGGTTTGATCCGCGCTTGCGCGTAACTGCGTGATGCCGAGCCTCCCGCTGCGCCGTCATACCGCCACGCATCCGCGCAACGCCCCGCGCGCGGACCGCAACGTCAGGAGCGGTGCGCCGGCGAGCACGAACGCGCTCGCATCACCGCTGCCCTGCTGAATGAACCGGCCGGCCACGCTCGGCGACGGGATGCCGGCGAAATTCCCGAGTAGATGAACGCCGCCGCCGAGCCGACGCGAAGGCGCGCCACGGTTTCCTGCAGCAGCGATCAGCCGACCGGCGCCATGACCGCGAACAGGCTCGCGATCGCGACCAGCGTGCCCCAATTTCGGATTCCGGTGCCCGAATGAACCCATGTTCGGGCCCCCTCCCACATAGTGAGCCGTCTCACATCACAAGATTGCATTATCACATTTATTGTGATTTTATTCTCATTCATGACGGCCACCGCTCATCGCGCAAACAGGCCGCCCATTCCAGGGAAGAGACACAGATGGAGACAATCGCCGTCATCGGCAGCAACATGGTCGACCTCGTGACCTACGTCACGCGCATGCCCGCCCGCGGCGAAACGCTCGAGGCACCGAGCTTCGCGCTCGGCTGCGGCGGCAAGGGCGCGAACCAGGCCGTCGCGGCCGCGCGCCTCGGCGCGCGTGTCTTGATGGTCACGAAGGTCGGCGACGACGTGTTCGCCGACAACACGATTCGCAACTTCGAGCGCGAAGGCATCGACACGACGCACGTGCGCAAGGTCGCCGGCGTGCCGAGCGGTGTCGCGCCGATCTTCGTCGAGCCTGATTCGAGCAACAGCATCCTGATCGTCAAGGGCGCAAACCGTCACCTGCGCCCCGCCGACATCGACGCGGCCGCGCCGAAGCTCGTCGAATGCGCGCTGATCGTGCTGCAGCTCGAGATCGAGCTCGACACCGTCTATCACGCGATCGACTTCGGCGCACGACACGGCATTCCGGTGCTGCTGAACCCCGCGCCCGCGGTCGCCGGCCTCGATTTCGAGCGAATCCGTTCCGTCGAATTCTTCGTGCCGAACGAGACCGAACTCGCGATCGTATCGGGCATGCCGGTCGATTCGCGCGACAGCGCGACACGTGCTGCCGAATCGCTGGTCGCACGCGGGCTGAAGCAGGTGCTCGTCACGCTCGGCAGCGACGGCTCGCTGCTGGTGTCGCGCAACGGCGCCCGGCACGTGGCCGGCGTGCAGGTCGACGCGCGCGACACCACGGGCGCCGGCGACGCGTACATCGGCTGCTTCGCACGCTGCTACGCGGCAACGGGCGATGCGATCGACGCGATGCGTTACGCGTCGGCCTACGCCGCCCATTCGGTCACGGGCCTCGGCACGCAGCAGTCGTACGCCGACGCCGCGACCTTCGAACGCTTCCTGCGCGACGCCACCCGCTGAACGGCGCCGTCCATCGACGAGACCATCCGGGAAGGAGACACCCATGAGCCGAGCCAGAATCGAACACACGCCCGACGGCTACTACCTGAACCGCACGCCCCTCTTCGCGTTCACGCTGCTGTGCTGCCTGTTCGCGCTGTGGGGCACCGCGGCCAACCTGAACGACGTGCTGATCGCGCAGTTCAAGAAATCGTTCTTCCTGTCGGATTTCGAATCGGCATTCGTGCAGTCCGCGTTCTATCTCGGCTACTTCTTTCTCGCGATTCCCGCCGCGACCGTCGTGAAGAAGTTCAGCTACAAGACGACGATCCTCATCGGCCTGCTGCTCTACACGACCGGCTGCCTGCTGTTCTTCCCGGCCGCGTCGATGGCGAAGTACGGGATGTTCCTCGTCGCGCTGTTCGTGATCGCGGCGGGTCTGTCGTTCCTCGAGACGGCATCGAACTCGTATTCGACGCTGATGGGCCCGCGCGACACCAGCACGCGCCGCCTGAACATCTCGCAGACGTTCTATCCGTTCGGCGCGATGGCGGGCGTCTACATGGGCAGCTTCCTGATCTTCAAGGAAGGCGACGCATCGCACGCGCAGCTCGCGGCGATGTCCGCGGCCGACGCGCACCTGCACCAGCTCGCGATGATTCAGGCGACACTCGAACCGTACAAGTGGCTGATCGTCGTGCTCGTGGCCGTATTCGTCGTATTCGCGCTGACGCCCTACCCGGCTTGCAAGGGCAACGGCTCGAACGCGGCTACGCACCGGGTCGACGCGCGCGGCACGCTCGCGCGCCTCGCCGGCAACCGGCGCTTCGTCGCGGGCGTCGTCGCGCAGTTCCTGTACGTGGGCGCGCAGGTCGGCGTATGGAGCTTCACGATCCGGCTCGCGATGCAGATCGGCGGCCTGAACGAGCGCGGTGCATCGCGCTACCTGCTCGCGACCTTCTTCGCGTTCTTCGTCGGCAAGCTGATCGCGACGCTCGTGATGAAGCGCGTCGGCCCGGCCAAGGTGCTGATCGTGTACGGCGTGCTGTGCATCGCGCTGCTCGCGTATACGATCGGCGTGCACGACATCAGCGCCGTCTACGCGGCAGTGTGCGTGAGCGTGTTCCTGGGGCCGTGCTGGCCGACGATCTACGGCCTGACGATCGACGGCCTCGGCAAGGACACCGAATACGGCGGCTCGATCCTCGTGATGAGCATCGTCGGCGGCGCGGTCGTGCCGCTGATCCAGGGGCTGATCTCCGATCACACCGGCGGCAACATGCAGCTCGCGTTCGTCGTGCCGCTCGCGTGCTTCGTCGTGATCGTCCACTACGGGTTCTACTGCCTGCGCCACCTGCCGGCGGCGATGCCCGGCACGGCAGCCGACGGCGGCGCATCCGCGCGCTACGCCGACACGCGCAACACGTCAGGCGCCTGACGGTGCGACGCGAGATCGACCAGCCGCGCCGCCATTGCGCATCAGGTCACGAGTGCGATGCCGTGTTCGCGGATCGCCGTCTCGTACCGGCGGCTCAACTGCCCGTCGGAGATCACGTAGTTGAAGTCGGTCAGGTCGGCGAAGTAAGCGGCGCGCACTTCGTCGAACTTCGTGTGATCGACGAGCAGGAAGCGGTTCTGCGCGCGCGCCATCACCTTCTTCTTCGCGTCGACCTCGTGGAAATTGAAGCAGGTGACGCCGCAGCGGTCGCTGACGCCGGCCGCCGAGATGAACGCCTTCGACACGCGCACCGTGTCGAGGATGCCCGTCTCCGCGACCGACTCGAACACCATGTTCTTGCGGTGATACACGCCGCCGCACAGGATCACGCTGCAATGCGGTTTCTGCTGCAGCTTTGCGAACACGTTCAGCGAATTGCAGACGGCGGTGAATTCGAGGTCGTCTGGAATGAAGTCGATGATGAACGGCGTGGTCGAGCCGCAATCGACGAAGATCGTGTCACCCGTCTTCACGAACTGCGCGGCGAGCTTGCCGATGCGGCGCTTCTCCTCGGTTTGCCGATTGTTTTCGGCGCTGATCAAATATTCGCCGATGTCGCTGCGCTGCGCGGCGAAATGGCGCGTCACGTAGCCGCCGATCAGGCTGAGGCCGTGCGGGTTGTCCGCGAGATCGCGGCGGATCGTCATTTCCGACACGCCGAACAGTTCGGCGACTTCCTTCAGATGAATCGCGTTCTGCCCTTGCAGCACGTTCATCAGCGTCTTGATCCGTTCGCCCTTCTTCGTTTCCATGCCCGTATCCTGCCTGCCCGTGCCGTGCGTCGCTCGTCGTGCCGGGCTCGCAGGCCCGGCCGGAATGTCGTATTTGTAACAAATCGATGTGAAAACATCAACTTTCCGTGTACCTTTTCGGCACACGATTCGTGGAGTCCCGACACATGCCGCTTTCCAACGCCCAGCTCGCCCAAACCATCGATCACACGCTGCTCGCGCCCGACGCCAGCGACGCGCAGATCCGCGAACTCTGCCGCCAGGCGGCCGAACATCGCTTCTACTCGGTCTGCGTGAACTCGGCGAACGTGCCGCTCGCCGCGCGCGAGCTGGCCGGCACCGGCGTGCTCGTCTGTGCGGTGGTCGGCTTCCCGCTCGGCGCGGGATTGTCCGCCGCGAAGGCGTTCGAGGCGTCGGCCGCGATCGCGGCGGGTGCGCGCGAGATCGACATGGTGATCAATCTCGGCGCATTGAAGAGCGGCCGCGCCGACGACGTCAAGGCCGATATCGACGCAGTGCATCGCGCGTGCGGAACGGTGCCGCTCAAGGTGATCCTCGAAACGGGATTGCTGGCCGACGACGAGAAGGTGCGCGTGTGCGAGATGTGCCGCGACCTCGGCGTCGCGTTCGTGAAGACGTCGACCGGCTTCGGTCACGGTGGCGCGACATTGCAGGACGTCGCGCTGATGCGCCGCACGGTCGGCCCCGTGCTCGGCGTGAAGGCATCGGGCGGCGTGCGCGACCGTGCGACCGCGCTCGCGATGCTCGAAGCCGGCGCGACGCGGCTCGGCACGAGCTCGGGCGTGGCGATCGTCACCGACCAGAGCGGCAGCGACGCGGCGTACTGAGCGATCGCGGCCGGCTCGATATCGATCGTCACTTCGTCCTGCGGCTGCAGCCCGGACAGGAACGCCGGTGCCGGTACCACGGGTGTGTCGCTGTACGCGCGAACGTGGCTGCTCGCCGATGCGTTGGCCAATGTGGCGCCAGGCACCACGCGGGCGCAACGCGGCGTGTTCGTGGAGTTGATGATGATCCAGATAGCCGCGGCCGTGCGGCATGCGATCACGTTGCGGCCGACGGCAGCACGGCAGCACGGCAGTTGCTTGCGATGGTCAAGCGGACGCTGCCGCGGGGTCTGGCGGTGCTCGACGCATAAGCGTGCCGCAAACAGCGCTGACCATTTGGGACATTGCAATACGCACGCATCACGCCATTGCGTCGATTTTCTGCGTGCGGCTCCGGCACTTTCGTACTTCTGGTCAGCACTGACTGATCGGGAAATTCCGGGGCCGCTCGGCAATGCTTTGCGAGCCCGGTAGCGCCAAGCTCGCTCCGGACGAGACCATCGAAATCCTTGGTGATGCGAGTCGATGCTGCTGCCGTGCCCCGAGGTCGCTACTGCTGGATGGTCGCGTTCTTCAACAGCCCACCGACAAACTGCGCACTTGCCTTTTCCAGCGCAAGCGCGCCGAGCTGCTGACGGATCGTCGCCTGCGCCTGGTTGAACGTCGGCACCTGCGTCGGCCGCTTCGCATCCAGCTTGACGATCGCGCGTGCGCCGCCAATCGGAATCGACTCGGGTGTGATGGCGCCGACAGGCAGCTTTTCAAGCGCCTGCGCGACCGCAACCGGCAAACCCGATGTCTTGCCCTCCGTCGCCGGCACCTTGAAGCTCACCCACGGCAGTTCTCCGCCCGTGTCCCGACTCGGCGCGATGCTGTATTGACGTGCGAGTCCGTCAAACGATTTGCCCGCCTTCAGTTCGCTCAGTACGGTCGCGGCCGTTGCCGCATCCCTGACGACGATCAGGCGCGGCTTGTATTCGTCCTTGCCGAGCGACGCGACGATCTCGTCGTAACGCGACTTGACCTGCGCATCCGTTACCGGATCCGGCTTCACGTTGTCCTTCAGATACAGCTGCGTCTCGGCATTCGCCTTGGCGACCTGCATCGCTGCCTGCACTTCCGGCTTGCTGCCGTAGTTTGCCTTCTCTGCTGCCTGCTGGATCAGCACGCGTGCAATCAGCTGATTCTTGATCGCCTGTCGCACCTGCGGCGTATCCGGTTGCCGCGACGCGCGCAGCACTGCGTCGACTTCCGCTTGTGTGATCGCGGTGCCGTTGACCGTCGCAACGGAGCCGGTCGGCTGTGATGCAGCCGACGTCTGCGCGAATGCCGAACCCGTCAATGCCGCAGTGAGGGTTAATGTGGACAGCGTGTACCTCAGGTTGGTTTTCGTCATCATTTCGCATTTCCAATAAATGAGCGCACAAGCCCTTGGGATCGTCCAGGGCCGGTCAATAGTTCCAGTTGACCGTCGCCAATACCAACGTTGCCTTCGGTCCAAGCGCAGCGGGCTGCGTCAACGCACGCCCGACCAGGACCTCGCCTGACAGGTACTGCTTGTGCCACTGCCATTGTGCACGCAGCCCTGCGCCCGCCCCGGCGAGTGTCGGGAAACCCGGTATCGAGACAAGGCCGGCCTTACCCGCATCGACGAACACGTACGGTTCGATTCGACCGTCCTTCCACGCCGGCGCATTCACCCAGGCCAGTTCGTTGCGCGAGTAGAAACCGCGGTCTCCCGCAATCTCGCCCGAGCGAAAGCCGCGCACGGTATCCATCCCGCCGAGGTACAGCTGCTCGGATCCGAACAGCGCCATGTTCGTATATTGCCCGCCGAGCACGCCCCGATACGCAAGCAGCGCGTTTCCGATCTTCGGCAACGGCAGCGTGAACGCAGCAGTCGCATCCACCTTTGTGAACTGGCTGTGCGCTTCGTCGCGCGTGATGCCGTGCGGATCATGGTTCGCGCCGAACCATGGCAGGCCCTGCGACACCCCGCCGTTCAGCGTGAAATTGCCCTGCGCGTCGTTCATTACGAACTTGTGCAGCCAGTTGCCGCCAAGTCGCAATACGGCAACCCGTTGCGGATCCAGATCGATGCCGTTGACCTCGCGATCGGTACGACGCCAGGACACCGTGGCGTCCACGCTGGTGATATCGCTGACGCTGCGGCCCACAAGATAATTCCAGCCGAAGATGTGCGACAGCGTGCGACCGTATTCGAGTGCGGTCGTGCCGATCACCTGCTGGTATTCCGAATCGGAAATCGTATAGCTGAATGTATGACGGCCGAACGGCACGGCGAACGAGCCGACGATCGCGTTGCTATCGAGGCTGTCGAGGAAGTTCACGCTCAGCGATTCCTGCAGGCCGAGCAGGTTGTCGGCCTCGATGCCCGCGCGATAACGTGTCACGCCGGTCGCCGAACTGCCGTAGTTGTCGACGCCCAACGTGTAGTACAGCCGATCGCCCGACTTGTTACCGATGTCGACGATCGATTCGCCAGGATTCTGGCCCGGCAGGATCTGGACCGTCGCCTGGTTGCGGCGCAGACGGTTGATCTGCGCGACGCCCTGATCGATATCCGACAGGCGCAACGGCTCGCCGGTCGCCGCCGGAAACGCATTTTCGTAGCCGGCATCCGTCAGCCAACCGCCGCCCGCCGATGCTTCGCCCGCCTTGAGCCGGTGGATCGGCTTGCCGTTGACCGTGAACGCTTCGATCGTGCCGAGTTGAATCGTGATCTTCAGCGTGCCGGTGGCAAGGTTCTGCGGGCCGAGCAGCGCACGCGTCGTCACGAGACCGTGTGCGACGAACACGTCCGTGATGCGCTTCAGCAAGACGTTGATGCGGTGGGAGCCGAGCTCGTGGTTCACGAACGGTTCGACAATCGCGTCGAGCTCCTTGGCCGAGATGCCGCGAGGTGATTCGAACGGCTTGCCGTCGGGTGCCTGCATGACAATCTGCTTGACCGTAAAGGTCGGCCCTGCTTCGACGATGGCATCGACGGGCGTATCGACCGGAATGTCGAGGGTCGCCTCCGGTGTCGGCGTGACCGTGATCGAAGCTGGTGGCTGTTCGAGTTGACGCTGGCGCGCTTGCTCGCGTTGCTGCTCGATGATCAGTTGCGCCGGATCCTGCACCGGCCGACCGGCGGGGGGCGGAGTCTGTGCGTGCGCCGGCATGTGGAATGCAGCGAGGCTCGCGACAAGCAGCGGCAGCTTCAATCGGGGGAATGCGCGTGATTTCATCGTTGTTGTGCGTGCAGGTGCCCGAGCGTTGATGCTGTCATGCCAGCGGTCTCGCTCTTAGCAGCGGCTACGATGGCCACGACGGCGAGAAACACGATGACAGCGACCCCGAGTCGATCTTTTGTTTGGTAGTTCATCCCGTCTACCGCCACCACCACGTCGTCAGGCCCAGATGCTGATCGATCTGGACCGGCGTGCGCGACGGCGCGCGTACCGTCGTAATGCCACCGGCCGCGGTGACGCCCTTGCCGGCACTGAATGATCCGCCATCGATGACGCCGTCGCCTGTGAGCGTCACGCTCCCGTTCGCGGTGAAGCCGCCGCCGATATCCATCGCGATGATCTGCGCCCACGTACTGCCGAAGAACGCCTTGAAGCCGCGATGCTGGTTGATCGCTGAGTAGCCGGTCACGCCTTGCGCGTATGTGATCGGCGCGTCGACCTTGATGTCGCCGGTCGCGAAGACGTTGCCGCCGACGTTACGGGCGACCGAGCCGGCCTTGATGCCGATGTTGCCGCCTGCCTGGATTGTGCCGCCGTACGGCGTGACATTGCTCGATGCGTCGGCGTGGCAGAAGATCCAGCAACTGCGCGTATAGCTCGCCTGGCCAGTGAAGACAGCGGCGTTCGTGAAGGCGCTCTGCGCGGCGATATTGACGTCGCCGTCGTTCGATTGAACGATCCCGCCGGCATTCGTGAAGTTGCGGCTCGTGATCGTCACCGGGCCGTGCACGGCGGCGACATAGGCGAGCTGATCCGGGTTGCTGACCGTGCCGTAGTCAACATTGAATCCGCTCGTCGTATGCGTGAAGAACAGGAAGCTGCCGCCGCGGTCGGAATACGCGGTGGGTTGGCCGCCGTTCGTGCCGCCGGTATGGTCGATGATGTTCTGCACGTCACCGGTGGCGGTGAGGCTTACGGCGCCGTTCGACAGAATGCGGGCGTTGTCGTTGATGATGTTGCCGCCCGCCGTAAGCTTCGTCTGGCCGTTGGCCGCGAACATGATCCCGAGGTTGTTCGCACTGGAGCGGTTCGTGATGTCGCCTGCTGCGGTGAGGATCACGTCCCCGCCGGTCGTGGTGCCGTCCCTCGCCGTCGTGCCGGCCTGAATCAGGCTGCCGGTGTTGGTAATCGCGCCGCTGCTCGTCAGGTTGAGCGTGTTGCCGGCGCTCACGGTCGTTGGGCCGGTAGCGTCGTCGGACAGCGCGATGCTGCCGGCCTGAACGTTGACGTTGTTCGCGGCCGTTACCTGTGCCCCCTGCAGCGACACGGTACCAGGCGTCGTCAGTGCGACGTCGCGCTCTGCCTTTAGCGAACCGTCGGAAATTGCGATGTCCCCGTTTGCCGTGACTACCACGTCGCCGGCGTTCGCGTAGATCTTGCCGAGGCTGTGCACGCCCGCGCCTTGGTCGGTAACGATCAGCTGAACGCGGCCGGCCGTCAGCCCGCCGGCCGCCGTGATGTCGACGGCGACGGCGTTGCTTTTGGTGCCTGGCGATGTCGTGCCGATCAGCCAGTCGTGGCCGTTGTCCGATGGAGAGAAACTCGTGTCGTACGTCGCGGTACTATCGCCGGCGATCGCGCGGATGCCGCTCGTCGAGCTCGTGAAATCGTTAGTGACCGGTCCGTTGATGCTCAGCTGTTTGGCGATCAGGTCGAGGTTGACCAGCGTGCCCGATAACCCGCCGGGACCGATCGTGATGGCACCGCGATTGGTCGTCAGGACGACGTTGCGCTGTACAACACCGGGCGCAAGCGTGAGGTCGGTGAAGCCCACCTGCCCCGTCGACAGAACGACGTGACCCGTATTTGTGAAGCTGCCACCGTCGACCGTGACCCCGTTCGGATTGGCCAGGATCACGTTCGCGCGCGGACCCAGCACGTTGATGTTGCCCTGAATCAGCGACGGGTTCGTGCTCGTGACCTGGTTGACGATCGTGCGTGCGTTGATGCCGACGTTGTTCAGATCCGCACCGGCCTTCGAGACATTGAACGACGAATAGGTGTTGTTCGAGACGCCACCAATCCCAGGCGCAATGTTCACCGCCTGACGGCCGTTCCCGGCTGTCGACACCGTGGTCGCTGTGCCACCGTCCGGAACGATACCGGCCGCCAGCACGCAGGCCGGAAACGCTGTCGCCAATGTCAATACGATCAGCCTGAGACGCATGGCGCTCAACCTTCCTTAACGAAATCCGGACGCGGCACGTTCGGCATGTTGTCGTAGGCCTTCAGAATCGTCTGCAGCGGTGTCAATTCTTCCCCACGATTCCAGTAGACGATCTTGAGCCACGTTGCGCCACGAATGAATTGCCCAGCCCCAAACCACTTCGATTCGAGGTTGGCCTTCAGCATGCGTCGGCCCGCTTCGAATAGAGCCTCCGGCGTGTAGCCGTTGGCGTAAGAGATCTCTGGACGGCAACCATAGAGACACAGCGCATACGCGTATTCCCGTGGCTTGAGCGTTTTCGAAAGCGAAGGCGGCTTGTCGTTCACCCAGTGCTCGTACATCTGGATACCGTTCTCGAATCCTTCCATGCCATCGGGCGTCGCATCGTCACCGGTCTGGTAGGCAAACGCCATGTAGTCGTCCAAGCCGTCCCGGATAATCTCGTTCATCGGCCACGGACGCTTTTCATAGCGCCATGCCGCTTCCTCAAAAATCCGGGCGTTCTCCCACAGGTCGCTGTCCCATCCCAGATCCATCCAATCAGCGATTACCTTCGCCCAGTACAAACTCCTTCGGTGAAGATTTTTATTAACACCAAAATCCTCATCTTTTTCAATTGCCTTCGCAATCCACTCCGCGCAGCGTGGCACAATTGGCGCTACTTCATCATGAAGCCCAACAAGCCATCCACAAATTGCGGTCTCGAGTTCAAATAATGCAACATTCCCCATAGGGCGAGCAGCATCGTATTGAGTCCCGAGCAGCCACCGCAACATTTCCGGCTCAAAACCTCTTTCCCGGGAAATGATCGGATCGAACAACATAGCTTCTCCTAGCAGGGCTTTCCGCCACAATATCGAATAGATACTGAATTCTTCAATCCGCCAGATCCAACTGTATTAGTCACAAAATTACCACTGTTTAAATTGTCCAAAGCTTTCTGCCTAATCTCCGGCGGAAGATTCGAATTAAGTATCTCCCGCTTCGCTTGCCCTACCGCACTTTCAAATGCAGCAGAGTCATTAGCAAAGGTCGCCGAAGGAGTAAGACCCCGGATATCGGTCCTGAACTTGTTGTCCCACAAATTCACCTGTCCCGTCGCGCTGTTGACAGAGATGATGTCACTGCCATTGGTCCCGACCGCATCCCCCCAACGCACCACGGTTTCATTCGGCAAGCCGGCGACCGAGTTCGCCAGATTAATCTCACCCTGATAGCCCGTCCAGTGCCCCCAGATTTGGTTTTCTGTTGCGCGATTCAGCATGTTTGGTGAGTAGTCCCAGCCAGCGATGGGAGGCGGCAGATTCGGATTCACCTCGATACCATTGAACACGCGCCAGCCGGATTTGCTCGCATCCGCTGCCGCCTCTGCACCAATGCCGAACAGCGACTTCGCGCCAATGCCGAGCATACCGAAGACGGCTCCGACGCCCGGAATCTCGATGGGTGCATTCTGCAACGCATCGAGCAGATTGCTCGCCATCTGTCCGTCGAACGAGTTCGCATAGATCGTCGGAAACGACTTGCCGTTTGCCTTTGCAGCCGGGTCAGTTGGATCAAACGCATAAACGGTCCCGTTCTCGAACGACAGGTTGTTCCCACCGGCAAGCGCGGCCGCCATCGCGCCCTTACATGCCGGTGTGCCTGTGCCTCCTGCACAGGCGCTCTTAAGCGTATCGTCCCGATTCTGTGAAAGAGCAACCAACGACTTCTTGAGCGTACAGGCTTCCGCATCGCCTTGGGCGCACATTGCAATCGCGCGATCGAGCTGCTGCTTTTCCGTTAGCGCCATCGGATTGGAAGGCGACGGACGATGCTTCAACCAATTGTTGAGCGTCTCGTTCTGCGCGGCGGTCATTGCGCCTTGCAAATTGAATCCGAGCGCATCGGCGAGGCTACCGCTCACCAGCGTTTCAACGGCGGCCAGCACTGCGGGCGGCATGCTTCCGTTTGGATCGATCACCGGGTTCAGTGCCGCGCTTGCCGCACCGCCCACGGCACCACCGGCGCATCCCGTGCCCAACGCGGCCGAACTTGCACAGCCGAGCGCCGCGTGGGCGAGCACGTTGCTGACCGAGCCGGACGGCAGGTAAGTGCCAATGGCGTTCGCTCCAACCGCCGCGAGATCGGTCAGTACGTTGTTCTGCAGCGCGGTCATGAAGCTACCGCCTTGGATCGCCGTCGAGATCCCGGCGTTGACCACGCTCTGCTCGCCGATCTGCAACGCCGTGTTGCCAAGGTTCGCGAGCGTCACCGAGGCATCGGACGACACCAGGTTCGCACCGACCGACTGGAAGTTGTTGAGCCCGAGCCCTTCGTCGATCCCCTGCGTCAGGTAAGCGACCGCGACCGCCTTGCCCAGGTTCGCGATGCTGAACTGGCCCGTGTCGGCCTGGTTCATCAACGCGCTGAGCGCGGCGCCAAGTATCGGCGAGAAGGCGATCGATGCAGCGACGCTGATCACCGCCTGCACGATCATGATCGGCCCCATCCCGCCGTCCGAGATAACGTCGGTATGGATGTTGTTGCTGACGCTCGATTGTGTGAACTGTCCGCCCAGCTGGCTCTTCAGATCTGCCAGCATCGCTTGCGTGCCGGCCGCGTTCACGGTGCCGTCGGCGTTGAGCTGCTGCAGCGCTCCGCCGATCTGGTTCAGGCTTTGCACCTGCAGGTCATAGTTGGCGGCCGACATGAAGCCGCCTTGCTGTACCACCGTGCCCGTCGTAACCGCAACGCCGCCATCGACATCGTTGTAGATGGTGCCGATGTTGGTCGAACGCTGTTCGTTCGTGAGGCTGGCCGTATTGACCGTCAGGTTCTGTGCCGAGATCGAACCCGTGTTGAGAATGCTGTTCGCGAAATTCAGTGCGACGTTCGTCCCCGTGATCTCGCCGTCCGCCTTCACCACCGCATAGTTCTGCGGCAGCAGCACCTCGGGCATCAGCGCCTGCACGGTCGGGCAGGCACCGTTACCCGTCGCCGTGCATCCCGGTTGTGGCACCGTCTCCTCGACGTACCAAAGCATCGGATGATCGATCAAGGCGAGCTGCGCCTGGCTCAGTTGCGTGCCGAGCGCGACGTTGTTCTGCTTCGCGTACTCGAGGGCAGCGCCATAGAGCGCCGCCTTGTCCTGATTCTCGATCGACGCCTGGCTCGTGCTGTCCGTCGCGCTCGTCGTGCTGTAGAAGCTGCTCTTGCCAGTGGCTTGCAGCGCTGCCTGCTCGATCTGCTGGCTTTCCGTGTACGGGTCGTAATAGAACGGCGTGCTGCCCGGTTGCAAGATCGCCGGCAACGCATTGAGCAATGCCTGCGGACCCAGCGTACCGATCACCTGGGACACGGGGTTATTGATCAGGTAAGTCGCGTTCTTTGCTGCGCCGGCAATGGTCTGCACTGACGTCGACGACGGTGTCCCGGCTGTCGGCACGATGGGTGCGACCGGCTTGCCGACGGTCTGCACGCCGATCGGCGTATTGGGCGGCAGGCCCGCGGCGCCCGTCACCGAGGTCGGGTGTCCCGACAGCGTGGTCACGAGTCCGGCGCTGTTGACGGTCGTCGACGCGCTCGACGGTACCGACGGCGGCCCAAGCGACACCACCTGGCCCGTTACAGCCGGCGGAGGCGTGTAGACGTTCGGATTGTTCAGGCCGTTGACGAGCTGCGCACCCGTCAGGCTCACGGTCTGCCCGATCACATTGCCAGTATTCGTCAGCGTCGGCGAATTCACTGACAACGTGTTGCCCGCCTGGATCGTCGCCGGCACGAAATCCGACATCCCGACTGAAGAGGGCAATCCGGCCGGGTCCTGCGCCGCGCCACTGCTGTACGCGCTGCCGTACAGCGACGCACACAGAGTCGGATTGTTGGCGCAGCCCCATGCCGGATACGACGCCGTATAGTGCGTCAGGTTGCTCGCCCAGTACGCACTCAGGTACTGGTTGTTCGAGGTCGCCGAGTTCGATGCGTTGATCGTGACGTTGTTCAACGCCGTCACGAGGCTGCCGGCGTTGCTGAACGTGCCTGCCGTCAGATTGACGTTATGGTTGGCCGTGATGGTCGCCGGGCTCGCCGACTGCACGTCGACATAGGCTTCGCAATTGCTCGTGCAGCCCGTGAAGGGCGTGGCGCTGCCATAGTTCTGGTGGACCTGAACCGGCGCCGCGATCGTATTGGTCAGCGTGGCCGCATTGATCTGAACGTCATTGCCGGCCTCGATCGCCCCCGAAGTGTTCGACACGTTCGCGGCCTGGGTCGGCGATGTCGCCGTCGTGCCAGTACCACCGATCACGACATTGTTTTTCGCGACCAGATTGCCGTACGTATTGGCGACCTGATTCGATGCGATGACGAGATTGTTCCCCGCCGTCACGTTGCTGTTGGTTTGCTGGTAGCTGTACGTCTCCGAATTCGGGTTCGTCGTCTTCAGGCCATTGCAACCCCAATTCGAGAAGCCAGATGCGCATCCCGCAGTAACGGTCTTCGAACCGATGTTCGTTCCTTGATTGGTGAAGCTGGCCGTCTCGATCGTGACGTTGTTGCCCGCGACGAGCGAACCGGCATTGGTGATATTCCCGCCCGACAGGTTCAGGTCATGGCCGGCCACAACCTGGCCCGCAGCACCTTGAACGCTCGTGCTCGAGGAGGTCGTCAGGGGCGCGACTGTACCGGGTGCGTTCAGCTTGATGCTGCCGCCGTCGATGTAATACCCGGTGCTGTACGGGCCGAATGGGTTTGCGCCGTTGTAGTAGTTCCAGATCGAAATCGTCGACGGCGCTTGCGACAGGAAGTTGTTGATCGACGCGAGGTCGACGGTATCCGTGACTGTCGAGCTGTAGGTAGACCCACCATTCGACAATGACTGGAGATTCAGGTTGGCGTCGTTGCCCGCGCTGACGGTCCCGCCTTGGTTGTTCAGGCTGTTCGCGGTCAGGCTGAGGTTGTGGCCTGCCGCGATCACGGATGCCGCGCCTGGCTGCCCACCCGTCGTGGTCGTAGTCTCCGTGACGGTCGGCAGCGCCACGACCTTCTTCTGCAGCGCCAGGCGGGCGTTCTGCGGGGTCTCGATGAACCACAGATTCTGCACGACGCTGTTGCCCGAATTGCTGGTACCCGTGACGGTCGGCACCAGCACATAGGTCACCGTCCCTGAGGTCGCAACGGGCTGACTCGTTTGCAGATACTGCGAGCTCGTCGAGCCGGTCGGCGCAAGCGCATCGGCCAGCGAAACCGTTTGAGGCGTCTGGTCAACCTCACAGCAAAAGCCATTCTCCGCGGCGTAGAGATAGTAATAGTCGAGCGTGTCCTTGCCGACACCCAGGGCCATGATCAGCGCGGTGTTGTCGACCGTCTTGCTCGTGGTAGTGGTAGTGCCCGAGCCGGTCGCCCCCGAGTTGATGACGTTGTTGGCCGTGATGGCCAGATCGTTGGTCGCCGTGAGCGTACCGCCAGCATTCGTCAGGTCGCCGCTCAACTGGATCGACGCATTGCCGCTGCCGGCCGGGCTGTTCGCATTGCCTGCCTTCGTGGTGCCGTTCGAATTGTCGTAGCTCGTGCCCGAGATCGACAGCTTGTTGGCGGCCTGGACGGTACCCGCATTCGTTCCCGAACCGTTCAGCGTGAACGCGTCGTTCGCCGTCACTGTGCCGCTTGCCGCGTTCGCAAGCGATCCGTTGATCGTCAGTTCGTTGCCGTTGATCGCCCCCGTATTACCCACCGCACCGTTCAGCGTCAGTGAACCCGTGCCTTGGTTGATCGTCCCAGCGTTGCTGATCCCGTTGGTCGTCGAGACGGTGACCGCGGTCCCCGGCAACGTCCACGTACCCGAATTGCTCACCGACTGCGCGGACAGGTTCAGGCCGTTCCCGCCGTTGACGGTCCCATAACTGGCGACCGATGGGTCGAGCGTCTGGTTCGGCAGGTTCAGCATCGCAACGTTTTGCGCGAGGATCCGCCCGTTGGTGTCGTCGAAGGATCCATTGCCGCCTGTCACCGTTACAGTCGTGTTGCCGACTGCGGCAGTCGGATGGTTGACATCGCCCGAGAAAACAAGGCCGTTGACGTTGCTCAGACTGCTCGTCGTCAGGTTCAGCGCGTTCGTCGCGAGCAGTCCGCCCGAGTTGGTCGTCGCGCCCGACACGTTGAAATTCGCCGTTGGCCCGTAAATCGTCCCGAAGTTGTTGAGGTTGCTCGCAGTGACGGTCGCCGTCTGCAGCGATGACAGGCTGCCCGAGTTCGTGACGGTGGTGCCCGACACGTTCAGATTGCCGGCCGCCATCTGCGTGCCGACGTTCGATACCGTGCCACCGGCGAGCGTCGCATCACCCTTGAACGCGCCCGTGCCACCCGTCGTCACGCTTTGCGTGCCGGTAATGTTGGTCGTGCCACCGACCACCGCGTTCGCCGTTGTCACGTTCGCGCCAGACAGTGTCGCGTTGCCGCCCACCGTCAGTGCTGGAGCTGTCGCGCTGAACGGCTGGCTGAGCTGACCCGCCGACGTGTCGAGGTTGTTCGTCGCCGTCGCAGTGAGATTGCCGCCGACCGCGACGCCTTGCGTCGCGATGTTGGTAGCCGTGAGGCTCGCATCCTTCGAGACTGTGGTCTGGCCGTTGAGCGTCAGATTCTGACCGGCGGTCAGCATCGCGTTGCCGGCTGTCGAAACCGGGCCGGTGGCCGTCAGATTGCCGGACTTGGCGGTCGCGCTCAGATCGCCCAGGCTCTTGAGACTGCCTTGCGCGTTCACATCCGTGCCGGCCGTTATCGTG
Source organism: Burkholderia territorii (assembly GCF_001718335.1). Lineage (NCBI taxonomy): Bacteria > Pseudomonadati > Pseudomonadota > Betaproteobacteria > Burkholderiales > Burkholderiaceae > Burkholderia > Burkholderia territorii. The sequence goes on along the minus strand of NZ_CP013367.1, from coordinate 56,523 downwards.
GTTGCCCCGCCGGAAAGGGCGTCGCCCGCGAGCGTCGCGCTGCCGTTGGTCGCCGTCAGTGTGCTGTTGCCGACCGCGGTCGTTGCGCCCACCGACAGAGTCTGACCGGCGGTTGCGCTCAGATTGTTGCCGGTCTGAATCGCGCCCGAGATCGCGATGTTGTTGCCGGCATTGAGCGTCGTGTCGTTTGCGACGCTGAGCCCACCCGTGCCGTTGATGTCGCGGCCCGCCTTCACGCTCGCGTTGCCCGTGTTGCTGACCGCGAGGCCGCCATTCAGGTTCGCATCGCGCGCGGCGGCAATCGTCGTAGTCTGGCCGCTCTGGATAGTCCCGGCGACCGTCGCGTCCTGCCCGGCATTGATATTGACCGCGCCCGGCGTGGACACGGCACCCGCGATCGCAACACTACCCGCGCTCGATCCAATCGATGCATTGCCGCCGCTGTACACGAGACCGCCCAAGGTCACGCCCTGCGATCCGCTCGCGGTCAACGAACCGAGCGACACCACGTTGCCAGTTGTGTTCAGGGCGCCACCGTTGGCCGCGAGCGTCATGTCGCCAACCGACGCGGCCGAACCCTGCACGCTAGTGTTACCGCCCGACGTGACGCTCAGATTCCCGCCGCTCGTTACGTTCCCTCCGAGCGTCGTATCCTGCCCCGCCTGAATCGTTACCGCACCGGGTGCCGACACCGTGCCGCCAAAACCGGCGCTCGTGCCGGCCGTCGCGTTGATCGTACTGCCGCTCTGGACCGCTCCTGTGAGCGCGATGGCCCGCCGGGCATTCAGGCTCACGGCACCCTGCGACGACGTGACGTTCCCTTGCCCCGTGATCGAGCCGGCTTGAGCTGCGACCGTCACCGGCCCCTGCGCCTGCACCGTACCGCCGACAGCCGCGTTCTGCCCTGCCGTCACGGACAACGCCGCATTCGACAGCGCGTTGCCGTTCACGGTTGCCGAACCCGTCTGCGCAGCAATCGTGGTGTCGCCCACGCCTGAAACCTGCCCATTCACGGTCGCATTGCGCGCGCCCGTCAGTTCGACCGTGCTACCGCCCTGCACCGCACCATTGACGGTCAAATCGCGTCCAGCGCGTGCCGACACCGTTCCCGGCGCGCTCAACCCTCCGACCGTGAGATCGCCATTCGTCGTCTGCAGCGCAATGTCGTGCGCCGTCAGCGAACCGATCGTCATCGACTGCCCGGCAGTGAGATTGGCCGTGCCATTGGCGGCAACGGACGCAGCGTTCAGATTGCCGCCTGCGGTCATCGTCACGTTCTGCCCGGCCGACACCGAGCCCGGCGCATTGATATCGCCGTTCGCGTTGACCGTGTAATTCTGGTTTGCGAGGCCAGTACCACCGATAGTGGTGTTGCCCGCGCTTGTCAGATTGACATTCTGATTGGCAAACGTTTGACCGACCGATACGTCGCCGTTCGCGTTGACGACCACATTGCCCGCTGTTGCCGACAACGGGCCTTGCGTGTTCACGCCCATGCCGGCTGCGGTCGAGACGATGTAGACGGTACCGCTCGTCACCGAACCATACTGATTCGCATCGATGGCAATCGCCTTGCCAATGGCGGAAGCTGTATTCGTCGCGCCGTTCGCCGCCGTGCCATACGTGGTGCCGGCTGGATCGCTGGCCGTCGGCGTAACGAGCTGATTGCCGGTCACGACGTTCACACGCTGATCCGCGCGCAACGGAGCCGCGAGAGTCACGCTCTGGCCAATGAGGTCGATATTGCCGACGGTACCTTCGATACCCGCACCGGGACCATTGACTCCAGCCGGACCATTTATCGAAATGTTTCCCGACCGAACGTCGTATGCAACCGCCCCGGCATGAGCAAAATCGGTCGAGGTGCCACCGACGCCGGTAAGAAACTGCGGCGTGCCGGTCGTCAACGTCAGGCCCGGTACATTCGTCAGCGCCATCCCGTTCACGGCAATGCCGCCCGGCGCCGCAACAATGACGGCCGCCGGCGAGCCGAACACTTCGAGCGGCCCGTTCAGCGTCGCGATGCTGTTGGACGTGACCTGATTGATGATGGTCGTTGCAGGCCGGCCATTCAGGTTCGGGTTGGCGCCCAGCGTGCCGCCAAGCAGCGGCGTGCCCGCCACGGTACTGTTATTGAGCACCAGGCCGCGCGAATCGATGTCGAACGACTGGTATTGCCCGACGCTGATGCCGTTTGCATTGGCGCCGGGGATGTTGATCGCGGGCACACCCGTGCTGGTCTGCGTGACGGACGGCTGGAATGAAATCGGCGCGCGCGGATCGACGATCGGCGCGGCGTGCGCGGTCTGATCCATCAGCAGCACGGCCGGGCTGAAATACATCACGACCGTCATGATCCAGGCGGTCGCCTTGACCCAAAGCGCCGGTGCTTCGCCGGTCAGCGAACTGCGGTCGAAGATAATCCCCGATCTGGCCGTTTCCCGTTGAACGTGCCGTTTCTCGATTTCGCGCATGACGCGGCGCATGATTGGTCTCTCTTGGTATTTGCAGCAGATAATTGCACAAACGAAATCGCGAGATGGTCAAGAATTGTCACGGCATGCAATAAGCGCATCACCGACAATTACATATCGCTTTCTATTTGATTTATAACTTTTATTAAGTAGATCGCCTGCTTCGCAGTCGCTTCTACATATCGGTCATCGTTCCCCTACGACAACCGTCAAATCCGAACGGAAAGATAACAGGTGCGGCACGACCGACAAATCACGATAAGGCATCAATCATCACGTTTTATCGGCAATTCAAAACGAAACGACCGCGAGTGGTGCCTGATAATCTACGCGCGTGACTTAATCCGCGAGTTTTTCTATCGACACAGCAGGTGAACAGGCGACAAGGCGACGCGGAAAGTACCGGCTTCGAGGCACGGACACGTCGCCCACGCGCTTCAAATAAAAACGCGGATGACAATCCGACACCGGACACGACATCCGGCGCGGCTTGTCATCCGCGTTGAAAATCCGACGTGCCTGCGGGACGTCAGCTGTAGTCGTACACCCCCCGCCCCGTCTTGCGCCCCAGCCGCCCTGCCGACACCATCTCGCGCAGCAGCGGGCACGCGCGGTACTTCGTGTCGCCGAAGTCCTTCAGGAACACGTCCATCACCGCGAGACACACGTCGAGCCCGACGAGGTCGGCCAGCGCGAGCGGCCCGATCGGATGGTTCGCACCGAGCTTCATCCCCGCGTCGATCTCCTCGGCCGACGCGATGCCTTCGGCCAGCACGAAGAACGCTTCGTTGATCATCGGCACGAGAATCCGGTTCACGACGAAACCCGGCGCGTTGCGCACGCCGATCGGCGACTTGTCGAAACGCTCGGTCAGCGCACGCACCGCGGACGCGGTCGCGTCGCTCGTCTGCAGCCCGCGGATGATCTCGACGAGCGGCATCAGCGGCACCGGGTTGAAGAAGTGCATGCCGACGAAGCGCGACGGATCGGCGAGCAGCGCCGCGAGCGCGGTGATGGAGATCGACGACGTGTTGGTCGCGATGATCGCATCGGGCCGCGCGACAGACTCGATCTGCTTCAGGATGCGGCTCTTCAGCTCGACGTTTTCGGTGGCGGCCTCGATCACGATGTCGACTGCGGCGAGCCTCGCGTAATCGGTCGACGTCGTGATGCGCGCAAGCGCAGCGTCACGTGCGGCGGCGGCGAGCTTCTCCTTCGACACGAGGCGCTCGAGGCTGCCCTTCAGTGCGGCGACGCCCTTGTCGAGCGCCGCATCGCTGACGTCGATCATCACGACGTTCAGTCCTGCAACGGCGGCGGTCTGCGCAATGCCGTTGCCCATGGTTCCGGCGCCCACGACGCCGACGGTTTCGATGGCCATGACGATTCCTGTGTGTTCGGGTGCTGAACGGTCGATTATCAGATGTTCTCGAAGATCGCCGCAATGCCCTGGCCGCCGCCGATACACATCGTCACGAGCGCATAACGCCCGCCGATGCGCTTCAGCTCGTACAGCGCCTTGACCGTGATCAACGCACCCGTCGCACCGATCGGGTGACCGAGCGAAATGCCGGAGCCGTTCGGGTTGACCTTGGCCGGGTCGAGGCCGAGCTCCTGCGTGACCGCGCATGCCTGTGCGGCGAACGCTTCGTTCGCCTCGATCACGTCGAGATCGGTGATCTTCAGGCCCGCGCGCTCGAGCGCCTTATGCGTGGCCGGCACCGGGCCGATGCCCATGTACGCCGGATCGACACCCGCATGCGCATACGCGACCAGACGCGCGAGCGGCTTCACGCCCTGCGCGCGGGCGGCGTCCGCGCTCATCATCAGCACCGCGGCAGCGGCATCGTTGATCCCCGACGCGTTGCCGGCCGTCACCGTGCCGTCCTCCTTCACGAACACCGGCTTCAGCTTCGTGAAATCGTCCGGGCCCGCGTCGTGGCGCACATGCTCGTCGGTATCGAACGCGACCTCGCCCTTCTTCGTGCGGATCGAGATCGGCAGGATCTGATCCTTGAAGCGGCCTTCCGCGATCGCGCGCGCCGCGCGACGATGCGATTCGAGCGCGAGCGCATCCTGCGCATCACGCGAAATGCCGTATTTCTTCGCGACGTTCTCGGCGGTCACGCCCATGTGGATCGTCTGGAACGGATCGTGCAGCGCGCCGAGCATCATGTCGACGAGCTTCGCATCGCCCATGCGCTGGCCGAAGCGCGCGGACGGCACGCTGTACGGCGCGCGGCTCATGCTCTCGGAGCCGCCGCCGATCGCGACGTCGGCATCGCCGAGCATGATCGTCTGCGCGGCCGACACGATCGCCTGCAGACCCGAGCCGCACAGGCGGTTCACGGTCAGCGCCGGCGTATGCTGCGCAACACCGCCGTTGATCGCCGCGACGCGCGCGAGATACATGTCCTTCGGTTCGGTGTTCACGACGTGGCCGAACACGACATGCCCGACCGCGTCGCCCGGCACGTTCGCGCGCGACAGCACTTCGCTCACGACCTTCGCACCGAGATCGGTCGGCGAAAAATCCTTCAGGCTCCCGCCGAAATCGCCGATCGCGGTACGGACACCGCTCACCACCACGACTTCCTTCGCTGCATTGCTCATCGTCTCACTCCGGTTCGTTCGCGCCCGCGGGCGCGGGGATGCGTTACATGTTCGGGTAATTCGGCCCGCCGCCGCCTTCGGGCGTGACCCACACGATGTTCTGCGTCGGGTCCTTGATGTCGCAGGTCTTGCAGTGCACGCAGTTCTGCGCGTTGATCACGAGGCGCTCGCTGCCGTCGTCGTTCTTCACGAACTCGTACACCGCCGCCGGGCAGAACCGCGCCTCCGGCCCCGCATACGTGCGCAGGTTCACGTTCACCGGCACGCTCGCGTCCTTCAGCGTCAGGTGCGCCGGCTGGTTCTCCTCGTGGTTCGTGTTCGAGATGAACACCGACGACAGCCGGTCGAACGTCAGCTTGCCGTCCGGCTTCGGATACTCGATCGGCTCGCACTGCGACGCCGGCTTCAGCATCTCGTGATCCGCGTGCTTGTGGTGCAGCGTCCACGGCACGTTGCCGCCCATCACCTTCTGCTCGAGCCCGACCATCAGCGTGCCCAGGTACAGGCCCTTGGCCATCCACTGCTTGAAGTTGCGCGCGCGGTACAGCTCCGTGTGCAGCCACGATTGCTTGAACGCATCCGGGTACGCGTTGAGCTCGTCCGACTGACGGCCGGCCTGCAGCGCGTCGAACGCCGCGTCCGCCGCCAGCATGCCCGTCTTGATCGCCGCGTGGCTGCCCTTGATGCGCGACGCGTTCAGGAAGCCCGCGTCGTCGCCGATCAGCGCGCCGCCCGGGAACACCGTCTTCGGCAGCGACAACAGGCCACCGGCCGTGATCGCGCGCGCGCCATACGACACGCGCTTGCCGCCTTCGAGGAACGCGCGGATCGACGGGTGCGTCTTGTAGCGCTGGAATTCCTCGAACGGCGACAGGTACGGGTTCGTGTAGCCGAGGCCCACCACGAAGCCGACCACCACCTGGTTATTGTCCATGTGGTACAGGAACGAGCCGCCGTAGGTGTCGGACTTCAGCGGCCAGCCGGCCGTGTGGATCACCAGGCCCGGCTTGTGCTTGGCCGGATCGATTTCCCACAGCTCCTTGATGCCGATCCCGTACGCCTGCGGATCGGCGTTCGCGTCGAGCTTGAACTTCGAGATCAGCTGGCGGCCCAGATGGCCGCGGCAGCCTTCGGCGAACAGCGTGTACTTCGCGTGCAGCTCCATGCCGAGCTGGAAGTTCTCGGTCGGCTCGCCGTCCTTGCCCACGCCCATGTTGCCGGTGGCGACGCCCTTCACCGAGCCGTCGTCGTTGTAGAGAATTTCCGCGGCAGGGAAGCCCGGGAAGATCTCCACGCCCAGTGCCTCGGCCTGCTGGCCCAGCCAGCGCGTGACGTTGCCCAGCGAGATCACGTAGTTGCCGTGGTTCTTGAAGTTGTCCGGCAGCGCCCAGTTCGGCGTCGTGACGGCGCTTTTCTCGGACAGGAACAGGAAGCGGTCTTCCGTCACCTCGACGTTCAGCGGCGCGCCGCGTTCCTTCCAGTCGGGGAACAGCTCGGTGATCGCGCGCGGGTCCATCACCGCGCCCGACAGGATGTGCGCGCCGATCTCGGAACCCTTCTCGAGCACGCACACGCCGATCTCGGTGCCCTTCTCGGCGGCCAGCTGCTTGAGCCGGATCGCGGCCGACAGCCCGGCCGGGCCGCCGCCCACGATCACGACGTCGTATTCCATCGATTCGCGCGGGCCGTATTGCGCGAGCAAGTCCTGTGTGGTCAAAATCCTGTCTCCTCCTGCGCCCCGACCGCGATGGTCAGAACTGGTCTTCCGTCAACGCGAGCACGCTCTCGTTGCCCTTCGCGCCGACGATCGACGCTTCGAGCGCGCCGGCCTGCACGAGGACGTGTTCCGCATAGCATTGCGCGATCGCGATCTTCGCATCGAAGAACGCCGTGTCGCTCGCGCGGTTCGCATGCGCCGCCAGCAGCGCGCGCGCCATCTGCCATCCGCACAGCACCACGCCCGCCAGCTTCAGATACGGCACGCTGCCGGCGAACACCGCGTTCGGGTCCTGCTTCACGTTCGCGAGCACGTAGTCGACCACCGTCGACAGCGCGCGCGCACCCTTTTCCAACTGCGCCTTCATCGATGCGGCCGCCGCGCCGTCCACCTTGCCGAGCGCCGCGACGGTGTCGCCGATCTCCGCGGTCAGCGCCTTCGCCACCGCACCGCCGTCGCGCATCGTCTTGCGGCCGACCAGGTCGTTCGCCTGGATCGCGGTCGTGCCTTCGTAGATGGCGAGGATCCGCGCATCGCGGTAATACTGCGCGGCGCCGGTTTCCTCGATGAAGCCCATCCCGCCGTGCACCTGCACGCCGAGGCTCGCGACGTCGTTCACCATCTCCGTGCTCCAGCCCTTCACGACCGGCACCAGATATTCGTAGATTGCCTGATGACGCGCCCGCGTCGCCTCGTCCGAATGGCGGTGGGCAATGTCGCTGTGCGCGGCTGCCACGTAGGCCAGCGCCCGCGCGCCTTCGGTCAGCGCACGCATCGTGCCGAGCATGCGGCGCACGTCCGGGTGATGGATGATGGTCACGGACTGCTTCGCCGAACCGTCGACCGGGCGGCTCTGCACGCGCTCCTTCGCGAACGCCGCCGCCTTCTGGTATGCGCGATCGGCCACGCCGATGCCCTGCATCCCGACGCCGAAGCGAGCGGCGTTCATCATGATGAACATGTATTCGAGGCCGCGATTCTCCTCGCCGACCAGATAGCCGATCGCGCCGCCGTGGTCGCCGTATTGCAGCACCGCGGTCGGGCTCGCCTTGATCCCGAGCTTGTGCTCGATCGACACGCAGTGCACGTCGTTGCGTGCGCCGAGCGAACCGTCGTCGTTGACGAGGAACTTCGGCACGATGAACAGCGAGATGCCCTTCACGCCTTCCGGCGCGTTCGGCGTGCGCGCGAGCACCAGGTGGACGATGTTGTCCGCCATGTCGTGCTCGCCCCACGTGATGAAGATCTTCGTGCCGAACACCTTGTACGTGCCGTCGCCCTGCGGCTCCGCGCGCGAGCGCACCAGTGCCAGGTCCGAGCCGGCCTGCGGCTCGGTCAGGTTCATCGTGCCGGTCCATTCGCCCGAGATCAGCTTCGGCACGTAACGTTGCTTCTGTTCGTCGGTGCCGGCCGTCAGCAGCGCCTCGATCGCGCCGTCGGTGAGCAGCGGGCACAGCGCGAACGACAGGTTCGACGCGTTCAGCATCTCGATGCACGGCGTCGCAATCAGCTTCGGCAATCCTTGACCGTCGTATTCGGCCGGGTGCTGCAACCCTTGCCAGCCGCCTTCGACGAACTGGCGGAACGCGGCGCCGAAGCCGGGCGTCGCCGTCACGACGCCGTCCTTCCAGCTGCTCGGATTGCGGTCGCCCTCGACGTTCAGCGGCGCCAGCACTTCACCGCAGAATTTCGCGGATTCGTCGAGCACGGCCTGCGCGGTGTCGTAGCCGGCGTCCTCGAAGCCCGGCAACTGCGCGACGGTGTCGATGCCCGCGAGTTCCTTCAGCACGAACAGCATGTCCTTGACAGGGGCGTTATAGCTCATGGTCGATGTTCCAAATCAGGCGGTGAATGAGGCGCGCGGCCCGCGCGGCTGCGGCAAAAACGGCCAGCGCCGGGCGACGTCGTAAGCCATCGTAATGCCGCGCCGGCGGTTTTCCATTGTCATATCCGGCCCACATGGTGACAAAACCGGCCACGCGATGCACGCGACGATAACGAAAACATGCGCCCGGGACGGGCGTGGTCGACGGCCGGCTTCGCCACCGGCGACGCGCAATCGGCGTGCCGGCGGGCTGCGCCGGGCGGCAGTGCTGTATTCGATTCGGGGCATGCCGAAGAAATTCGTCACCGATCCGCATGGCGTCCGGCGCCAAATCGGCCGCCCTTTTTCGCCGTCCGCGCTCGCGCGTTTCTGCGTAGACTTTCGTCACATCATGCCAGGCAAGCGCAGGAGCGGAAACCGCGCGGCATACCGCGCGCCATTGACCTGCCGGCCGGTTGGAATCGCCAGTGGGCAGCGGGCCATCGGAAGCCGCACGGGAAGCCGGTCATGGGACGCCCGTGTCGTCCCGCCGCGCGGCAGCGTCGCAGCGTGGCAGCGGCCGCTCGATCGCGGCGTCAACATCCGTTCGGCCGACGCGATATCCGCCGCGCGTGGATAAAACGCAACAGAACATCGGAACACGCGATCGATATATTTGTGCACTCGATAGCGCCGTCGTTATGCGGCATACTCTATCCGCATTCAGCGAACGATCGTTCTATTTGCGACGCGCACCCTCGCACACGCCACTAAACACGCACATGATTCTGGTACCTTGACGCACCGGCCCGCGTGATTCGCGATGGCCATCACCGATCCATCACCCATCTTTCCTACTATGACATTACAGATTGGGATTCCTCTGGAGACAGCCACTCAGGAACGGCGCGTGGCGACCGTCCCCGAAGTGGTCGAGAAACTGATCAAGCTGGGTTTTACGGTGGCCGTCCAAAGCGGCGCCGGGGCCGGCGCGAACTTTGACGACGATGCGTACCGCGCAGCCGGCGCAACGGTGGTCGCGACCGCCGCCGAGCTCTGGTCCGGCAGCGACATCGTGTTCAAGGTGCGCCCGCCGAGCGCCGACGAAGTCGCGCTGATGCGCGAGGGCGGCACGCTGATCGGCTTCGTGTGGCCCGCGCAGAACCCCGAGCTGATGCAGCAGCTGGCCGCGAAGCGCGCCACGGTGCTGGCGATCGATTCGCTGCCGCGCACGCTGTCGCGCGCGCAGAAGATGGACGCGCTCACGTCGATGGCCGGCATCAGCGGCTATCGCGCGGTGATCGAGGCCGCGCATGCGTTCGGCCGCTTCCTGAACGGCCAGGTCACGGCGGCCGGCAAGATCCCGCCGGCCAAGGTGTTCATTGCCGGCGCCGGCGTGGCCGGTCTCGCCGCGATCGGCACGGCCGCGAGTCTCGGCGCGATCGTGCGTGCGAACGACACGCGCGCCGAGGTGGCCGATCAGGTCAAGTCGCTGGGCGGCGAATTCGTCAAGGTCGACTACGAAGAGGAAGGTTCGGGCGGCGGCGGCTATGCGAAGGTGATGAGCGAAGGCTTCCAGCAGGCGCAGCGCGCGATGTACGCACAGCAGGCCAAGGACGCCGACATCATCATCACCACCGCGCTGATTCCCGGCAAGCCCGCGCCGAAACTCATCACGGCCGACATGGTGCAGTCGATGAAGCCCGGCAGCGTGATCGTCGACATGGCCGCCGAACAGGGCGGCAACTGCGAGCTCACGGTGCCCGGCGAATCGGTCGTGCGCCACGGTGTAACGATCGTCGGCTATACCGATCTCGCATCGCGCCTGTCGCGGCAGTCGTCCACGCTGTATGCAACCAACCTGCTGCGCGTGATCGAGGAGCTGTGCAAGGCGAAGGACGGCACCATCAACGTCGACTTCGACGACGATGCGATCCGCGGCCTCACCGTGATCAAGGAAGGCAACGTCACCTGGCCGCCGCCGCCGATCAAGCAGCCGGCCGTCGCGCCCAAGCCGGCTGCGGCCGCGCCCGCGGCGGCCGCACCGGCGAAGTCCAAGGGCCACGGCCATGGCGGCGAGCCGATGTCGGCCAAGGCGCTCGCGATCGTGTTCGCGATCGGCGCGCTGGCCTTCCTGCTGGTCGGCCAGTTCGCGCCGTCGAGCTTCCTGTCGCACTTCACGGTGTTCGTGCTCGCGTGCTTCGTCGGCTACATGGTGATCTGGAACGTCACGCCGTCGCTGCACACGCCGCTGATGAGCGTGACCAACGCGATCTCGTCGATCATCGCGATCGGCGCACTCGTGCAGGTCGCGCCGCCGCTGGGCGAGCTGGCCAATGCCGGCGACCGTCCGTCCGGGCTGATCCTCGGCCTGGCGGTGGGCGCGCTCACGCTCACGGCCGTCAACATGTTCGGCGGCTTCGCGGTCACGCGCCGCATGCTGGCGATGTTCCGCAAATAAGGGGACGACAACGATGACTTCCAACCTGACTACCGTCTCCTATATCGGCGCCGCGATCCTGTTCATCCTCAGCCTGGGCGGCCTCGCCAATCCCGAAACCGCACGCCGCGGCAACGTGCTCGGCATGATCGGCATGCTGATCGCCGTGCTGGCGACCGTCGCCGGTCCGCGCGTGTCGGCCGCGGGCATTCCGTACGTGATCGCGGCGCTCGTCGTCGGCGGTGCCGTCGGCCTGTACGCCGCGAAGAAGGTGCAGATGACGCAGATGCCGGAGCTGGTCGCGCTGATGCACAGCCTGGTCGGCCTCGCGGCCTGCCTCGTCGGCTTCGCGAGCTACATCGACACGTCGCTGCAGTTCACGGGCGCGGAGAAGACCATCCACGAGGTCGAGATTTATGTCGGGATCCTGATCGGTGCGGTGACCTTCGCGGGCTCGATCATCGCGTTCGGCAAGCTGTCCGGCAAGATCGGCGGCAAGCCGCTGCTGCTGCCGGCGCGGCACTGGCTGAACCTGGCCGCGCTGCTGATCGTGATCTACTACGGCCGTGCGTTCCTGCATGCGGAAACCATCCAGGACGGCATGCTGCCGCTCATCGTGATGACCGTGATCTCGCTGCTGTTCGGCGTGCACATGGTGATGGCGATCGGCGGCGCGGACATGCCGGTCGTGGTGTCGATGCTCAACAGCTATTCGGGGTGGGCGGCGGCGGCCACCGGCTTCATGCTCGGCAACGACCTGCTGATCGTGATCGGCGCGCTGGTGGGCTCGTCCGGTGCGATTCTGTCGTACATCATGTGCCGCGCGATGAACCGCAACTTCATCAGCGTGATCGCCGGCGGTTTCGGCAGCGGCGCGGGCGCACCGGCGGCGGCCGGCGGCGGCGCGGCACAGCCGGCCGGCGAGGCGGTCGCGGTCAGCGCGGCGGAGACGGCCGAGCTGCTGCGCGAGGCGAAGCGCGTGATCATCGTGCCCGGCTACGGGATGGCGGTCGCACAGGCGCAGCACACGGTGTTCGAGCTGACGAAGCTGCTGCGCGAGAAGGGCGTCGACGTGCGTTTCGCGATCCACCCGGTTGCGGGCCGCATGCCGGGGCACATGAACGTGCTGCTGGCCGAAGCGAAGGTGCCGTACGACATCGTGCTCGAAATGGACGAGATCAACGGCGACTTCCCCGAGGCCGACGTGTCGATGGTGATCGGCGCGAATGACATCGTGAACCCGGCCGCGCAGGATGACCCGTCGAGCCCGATCGCCGGCATGCCGGTGCTCGAAGTGTGGAAGGCGAAGACGTCGATCGTGATGAAGCGCAGCATGGCTTCGGGCTATGCGGGCGTCGACAATCCGCTGTTCTACAAGGACAACAATCGCATGTTGTTCGGCGACGCGAAGTCGATGCTGAATGAGATCTTCGGCGCTCTGAAAGCCTGAGTACGGCCGCGCGCGCGGAGCGGGCAGCGATCCGCTCCGGCGCCGCGCGGCGCCTGCCTCTCCCGACGGATGGCGGATTCGCGCGCATCGCTGCGGCCCGACATCGTCCCTCCCGCCTCCCTCTTCCATCGGGCCACGCCTGCCGACGTAGCGCGCGCGGCGCGCATCGAGCGTTACCCGGCGACGAAAAAGCGGCATCATGTTCACCCTCTTCCGCCCCGGAATCCATGATGATGAATATCGATACCGACCTGCCGGTGATGGTGACCGGCGCGACAGGCTACGTTGCGGGCTGGCTCGTGCAACGGCTGCTCGAAGCCGGCGTGACGGTGCATGCGGCCGTGCGCGATCCCGACGACCCGGGCAAGCTCGAGCATCTGCAACGCATCGCGGCGGGCAAGCCCGGCACGATCCGCTATTTCCGCGCCGACCTGCTCGAACCCGGATCGTATGCACACGCCATGGCCGGGTGCGGAATCGTCTTCCATACCGCGTCGCCGTTCACCGTTACCGTTCGTGATCCTCAGAAAGAGCTGGTCGATCCGGCGCTGCTCGGCACGCGCAACGTGCTCGAGACGGCGAACCGCACGCCGTCGGTCCGGCGCGTCGTGCTGACCAGCAGTTGCGCCGCGATCTACGGCGACAACGCCGATCTTGCCGCGACGCCGAACGGCGTGTTCACGGAGGCGATCTGGAATACCAGTTCGTCGCTCGCGCACCAGCCGTATTCGTATTCGAAGACGCTCGCCGAACGCGAAGCATGGAAGATCGCCCATGCGCAGCAACGCTGGGATCTGGTGACCATCAATCCGTCGCTCGTCATCGGGCCGGGCATCAATCCGCATGCAACATCGGAGAGCTTCGCGATCGTCCGGCAGATGGGCAACGGCACGATGAAAATGGGCGTGCCCGATCTCGGCATCGGCGCGGTCGATGTGCGGGAGGTTGCCGACGCGCACGTGCGGGCCGCGTTCCTGCCTGAGGCGAACGGCCGCTACATCGTGTCGGGTCACGACACCAGCCTGCCGGCGATGGCCGCGACGCTGCTGGAACGGTACGGCGCCGACTACCCGATTCCGCGGCGCATCCTGCCGAAGTGGCTCGTGTGGCTGGTCGGCCCGCTGGCGAACAAGAGCGTCACGCGTCGCGTCGTCGCCCGCAACGTCGGACTGCCGTGGCGCGCCGACAATAGTCGCAGCCGCAACGAACTCGGGATACGCTACCGGCCGCTCGCCGAGTCGATGAACGACTTCTTTCAGCAACTGATCGAAACCGGGCAACTGAAGCGGTGACCGCCTCCTGATTGCACCGGGCTAGCCGGTCGTGCCGTTCGACCTCGGCGAATGCCTCTGTGCGTTGCTGCCGCGCGCGCCCGATACGCGGCGCAGGGCCGCGCGCCGTCCGCGCGACGAGCCAGGCGACGACAGGGAGCCATCCATGGGATCGCCCGAAGGATGCCGGTTATGGGAGCGGGTTCGAATGCACCGCGCGACGCGCTACGTGCGCCGCCGATAAGTGCCCGGCGTGCTGCCCGTCCAGTGGCGGAACGCGCGATGGAACGCGCTCGGATCGTCGAAGCCGATATCGGCGCCGATCGCCGCGATCGTGTCGAGCGTGTCGGTGAGCCGCTGGATCGCGATGTCGCGCCGCAGTTCGTCCTTGAGCGCCTGGAAAGTCGTGCCTTCCGACGCGAGATGACGGCTCAGCGTGCGCACCGAACAATGCAGATGCTCGGCCGCCTGGTCGATCACCGGCAGGTTGGGCAGCGCCTCCGACAGGTATTGCCGCACGCGATGGCATACGAGCTGTTCGCTGAACGATTCGAAGATCCAGTCGCCGGGCGCGCGTGCGAGGAACTTGCGCAGGTTGCGCTTGCTCTGCCGGATCGGGGCGTCGAGGTAGTCGGCGCTGAAGCGCATCAACGTGCGTTCGCAGTCGAACTGCACGGAACCGGTGAAGAAGTACAGATGCTCGACCGCATGGCGCGGACGCGGGCACGCGAACTCGATCTGCAACAGCGGGATCTTCTGCCCGATCAGCCACGAACACACGCCGTGCACGAGCTTGAGCATCAACTCCTGGCCGAGCGCGCCGATCGGGCCGATAGCCGGGTTCGGCCGCAGCAGCACCTGCGCGACCAGGCCGTCGCGCTTCGATTCGACGAAGAAGTCGTCGAGCAGGATATGGAAGAACTGGCCGAAACGATGCAGCGCCGTTTCGAGGTTGCGCGCATCGAGCAGGCTCAGGCACAGATACTTCAGCGTGCCGCCGCGCAGCGGGCGCGAGAAGATGCCGGGCATCTCGTCGTCGAGGTCGATCGCGAGCGTGCGGTACAGCGTCGAGAACTGCTCTTCCGTCACGCGCGCATGCGGCTCGCCGAGCAGCTCGAGCGAAATGCCGGCCCCGCGCAGGTAGCGCTCGACCACGTCGCGCTGCGCGCCCGCACTCGCGAGAAAGCCATTGACGAGCGAGATCGGCACCGTCGCGCTCGGCGACGGCAGCGCACGCCCGGGCTGGGCGGAAGGTGAGTCTGAACCGGTCATCGCGTCCCCGTCGGTCGAACCGCTCGCATTGTACTTGAGCGGCCCGGGCCGGGCCTTCGGGGCCTTCGGAGCTTTCGGCGCACCGGCTCGCGCGCCGTCGGGCGCGCGGCGCTTCGGCGCCATCAGTCCGCGCGGCTGAGTTCCCGGCGCAGGATCTTGCCGACCGTCGACTTCGGCAGCCGGTCGACCAGGCGGATCAGCTTCGGCACCTTGTAGGCCGCGAGATTCGCGCGGCAATGCGCGACGATCTCCGCTTCCGTCACGACCGCCTCCGGCGCGAGCACCACGAACAGCTTGACCGCCTCGCCGGTGCGCTCGTCCGGCACGCCGATGCACGCGCACTCGGCCACGCCCGGCAGCGACGTGGCAGCGGCTTCCACCTCGTTCGGATACACGTTGAAGCCCGACACGATGATCATGTCCTTCTTGCGATCGACGATCTTCAGGAAGCCGGCCGCGTCGAACACGCCGATGTCGCCGGTGCGGAAGTAGCAGTCCGCGGTGAACGCGGCGGCATTCGCGTCCGGCTTGCGCCAGTAGCCGCCCATCACCTGCGGGCCCTTCACGCAGATCTCGCCCGCTTCGCCGATCTCGACCTCGCGATCCTGGTCGTCCAGCAGCTTCACGTCGGTCGACGGCAGCGGCACGCCCGTCGTGCCGGTGAACGCATCGACCGACTGCGGGTTGAACGTGACCACCGGCGACGTCTCCGACAGCCCGTACCCTTCGCGGATGAAGTTGCCCGTCACCGCCTGCCAGCGCGCGGAGATCACGTCGATCACCGCCGCGCCGCCGCCCGCCGACAGCTTCAGCCGCGACCAGTCCACTTCCTTCAGCCGCGGATGGCTCGCGAGCCCCGCATACAGCGTATTGACGCCGACGAACACGGAAGGCCGCGCGGCCTTCAGCACGTCGATGAAGCCGTCCATGTCGCGCGGGTTCGCGACCAGCCAGTTCTCCGCGCCGATCGCGAAATAGGACAGGAAGTTCACCGTCAGCGCGAAGATGTGATACAGCGGGATCGCTGTGACGACGACCTCCTCGCCCGGCTGACGCGCGGCCGGCACGATCGCCGCGAACTGCTCGATGTTCGCGACGAGGTTGCGGTGCGACAGCGCGGCCCCCTTCGACAGCCCGGTCGTGCCGCCGGTGTACTGCAGCAGCAGCAGGTCGGCGCCGCCGAGCGCGACCGGCTCGAACGCGAGCGATTCGCCGGCGGCGATCGCGTCCGCGAGCGGAATCGAGCCGGGCGGCAGCGCGTCGCACGCGCCGGCCGGCGCATCGACCACGCCGAGATCGCCGCGCCCGACACTCAGCACGGTGCGCATGCGCGTCTTGCCGACCACGTCGGCGAATGTGCCCATCGATCCGCCGCACACCACGCCGACTTCGGCACCGGCGTCGTTGAGCTGATGCTCGAGCTCGTGCGCGGTGTACAACGGATTCACGTTGACCTGGATCGCGCCGATCCGCGCGAGCGCGACGAACACGACCGGAAACGCGAGCACGTTGGGCAGCATCACGGCCACGCGGTCGCCCTTGCGCACGCCCACGACCCGCTGCAGATACGCGGCGAGCGCGGCCGACCGGCGGTCGACGTCGGCGTAGGTCAGCGTGCGGCCGAACGCGCGGAACGCAGGGCGATCGGCGAAGCGGCGCATCGCTTCGTCCAGCAGTGCGGTTACGGAAGGATGGCGATCGGCATCGATCTCGGCGGGGATCGAGCCGTACGACCCGATCCAGTGTCTCTTCGTCATGTCCTGCTCCTCGGGGGACGGCGCCGGGCAGCGCCGTTCGCACGGCGGCCCGCGCACCGGATGCGTCTGGGCCGTCGCCTGATCGGCGACTATCGCCTGCCAACGATGCTTTGAAAATGATCCCGGCGGTCGAAAAGATGATCGAAACGGACACGCCGGCGCGCGGCGCGCCGCCATCCACGCGGTACGCCCGCGCGTCGATTGGCCGTTGCCGAGCCATGCAGGCCTGCTCGCATCGGGGTGAACCCTATGGTGCGCCCGCGCGTTCGGGCGCAGAATCGCGAACCCGGAACGGTATCGAATCGGACGCAGAACCAGCCATGCCGCGCAGTGCGCTCTTGACCCCGACGGCCCTCGGCGCGGCCCCGCTGCCGGACGCCCCGCTCGCCCACGCACTGCGCGAGAAGCGCTTCTCGCCGGCCAAGCTGGCCGTGCTCGTCGGTGTGGCCGGGGAACTCGGCCTCAACCCGGCCGACGTGCTCGACGGCACCGGCCTGTCGCCGGACGCCGTCACCGACCCGTTCACCCTCACGTCGCAACTGCAATTCCTGCACGCCGCGCGCAACGCGATCGGCCGCTACGACGGCACCGATCTCGGCGTGCGCGTCGGCCGCCGGCTGCATGCGTCGAGCTACGGCATGTACGGCTACGCGATGCTGTGTTCGGAATCGCTCGCGCATGCGTTCGATTCGGCCGTCAAATATCACCAGCTCGCGAACGGAATGCTCGCGATCCGCTGGGTCGAACAGGGCGACACCGCGTCGTGGCTGTTTCCGGATCCGCACGAAACCGCGCTGCCGGAACCGGACCTGCCGCTCTACCGCTTCCTGATCGACATGCAGTTCGCGCTGCACGTGACGATCATCAAGGACGTGATGGGCGCGTGGTGCGTGCCGGCCCGCGCGCAGTTCGCGCAACCGCGACCGCCGCATGCGGCGCTATTGTCCGATGCGCTCGAATGCCCGATCGCGTTCGATCAGCCGCACCATGTGTTGAGCTACCCGGCCGCATGGCTCACCCGCGCGCCGCAGCTCGCGAACCCGATCACGGCCGCGCAGGTATCGTCGCACTGCGCGCGGCTGCTCGACGAATTGCGCAGCCAGGCGGGTGTCACGCGGCGCGTCTATCAGGAGCTCACGCGCACGCCCGGACAGTTTCCGGACATCGACGCGATCGCCGACACCCTGTGCATGACGTCGCGCACGCTGCGCCGCAAGCTCGATGCAGAAGGCACGTCGTACAGCGAGTTGCTGACGAGCGTGCGCAAGGCGCTCGCGATCGACTACCTGTCCACCACCACGCTCAGCACCGAGGACATCGCACTCACGCTCGGCTTCAGCGACGCAGTGGGATTCCGTCACGCATTCAAGCGCTGGACCGGCACGACGCCGAGCGACGTGCGGCGCAAGCGCGGCGGATAAGCGCCGCGCGTCGCCGAGCGGGCTGCGTCGCCGGTTTCAGTGCGCGTCGCCGGCCGCCGGCTGCGCGACCGCCAGCGCGAACTCGAACACCGCGCCGCGCCCGTCGCGATCGACGAGCCGGATCGCGCTGCCATTGAGCGCCAGCATCCGGTGCACGATCAGGAGCCCGAGCCCGCCGCGCGTCGCCGCACCGCCGCTCGTCTGCCGCTGCGGCCGCTGGAACAGCCCTTCGCGCCGCGCGGGCGGAATGCCTTCGCCGGTATCCGACACGGTCACCACCACGCGATCGTCCCGCGGCGTCAGCGTCACTTCGACTTCGCCATGCTGCGGTGTGTGCCGCAATGCGTTGTCGAGCAGATTGGTGAGCACGCGCTCGATCATCCCGAGATCGGCCGACACGACCGGCACGCGCGGCGGGATCCGCGCATGCAGCGTGACGCCGCGCGACTGCGCCGCGAGTTCGAACTTCTCGAATACGTCCTGCACGAGATCGACGAGCGAGAATGGCTCGCGCTCGGCCTGCACGCCGCCCGATTCGAGCCGCGCGAGTTCGAACAGCGCCTGCGCGAGCCGGCCGACCTTCGTGCTCTGCGCGAGCGCGATCGACAGGTAGCGGCGGCGCTCGGACTCCGCGAGCGCGTCGGACTTCAGCGACAGCGTCTCCAGATAGCCGTGCAGCGACGTCAGCGGCGTGCGCAGGTCGTGCGAGATGTTCGTGATCAGCTCGCGCCGCTGCTGGTCCTGGCGCGTCAGCGCGCGCCACTGGTCGCCGATCCGGTCGGCCATCTGCGCGAACGCGGACTCGAGCACCGCGATGTCGTCGCCGCGCCGCCCCGGCGGCGAGCGCGGCACCGGCGGCTGCGTGTCGGGCGCGGCGTTCGCGTCGAAGCGGCGCATCGCGTCGGTGAGCCGGCGCAGCGGGCGCGTGATGAAACTGAACGCGGTCAGGCCGGCGAGCAGGCCGAGCAGCGCGACCAGCGCCATCGACCACAGCGTCGTGCGCAGCACGTTGCCGGCGTCGACGCGCGCGGCCAGCCGGTCGTGCGCTTCCCCGAGCAGCACCACGTAGATGTAGCCGGACGGCGGCTGTCCCGCACGCTGCAGCGGCGCGGCGCTGAACACCTTGCGTGCGTCGGGGCTGCGGGGATCGTCGCCGAGGATCGGCAGCGGCTCGCCCGCGATGAAGCGCTGCACCGGCGCGAGATGGACGCGGTCGCGCTTCACGTGGCCCGGCGGCGCATCGTCTCCGCGGATACGCCCGGCGTTGTCGAGCAGGTAGACCTCGACGCTCGGGTTCACGCCCATCAGCTGGCCGAACAACGTGCGCACGGCATCCGGGCGCAGCCCGTTCGCGTCCATCAGCGGCGCGCTGCTCGCGATATGCGCGGCGAGATCGCGCGACAGGCCCTGCACGACTTCCTTCTCGCGCATGTCGTTCGCGCGGATCTGCAGCCACGCCGACGCGCCCGAGCATGCGAGCAGCAGGATCGAGAACACGAGCGACAGCCGCTGGGTGAGGGTCAGCTTCATCACGTGTCCCGCTGATCCGGCGCGGCGAGCTTGTAGCCGCGCCCCCACACGGTGAGGATGCGCACGGGTTCAGCCGGATCGGCCTCGATCTTCGCGCGCAGCCGGTTGATGTGGGTGTTCACGGTGTGTTCGTAACCTTCGTGCTGGTAGCCCCACACGGCGTTAAGCAGGTCCATCCGCGAGAACACCTTGCCCGGATGCCGCGCGAAGAAATACAGCAGGTCGAACTCGCGTGGCGTGAGGTCGATGCGCGCGCCGTCGACGGCCGCTTCCCGCGCGATCGGGTCGATCGACAGCCCGGCCACGTCGAGCGTGCCCGCGTCGATCCGCGAATCGCGCGCGAGTGCATCGACGCGCCGCAACAGCGCCTTGACCCGCGCGACGAGCTCGAGCACCGAGAACGGCTTCGCGAGGTAGTCGTCGGCGCCGAGCTCGAGGCCGAGGATCCGATGTACCTCGCTTGAGCGCGCGCTCGTGATGATGATCGGCGTGTAGCGCGCCATCGCGCGCGCGCGCCGGCAGATTTCCAGGCCGTCGACGCCGGGCAGCATCAGGTCGAGGATCAGCGCATCCCAGTTGCCCTGTTCGAGCAGGCGCAGCCCTTGCGTGCCGTCCGCGCTGTGGACCACTTCGTAGCGCTCGTCGCGTAGGTGCAGGCTCAGCACGTCGGCGATGTCGGCATCGTCCTCGACGATCAGGATGCGTTTGGGGTGGTCCATGGCGGTCGGCGGCGGCACGTCGGTGGCGGTCTCGGCTGGTTTCGAGGAGTCGTTCCGGTTGCCCCGTCTCGACCGGAAGGCCGGCCTGCCGGGGCGATTCGCGGCAGCAACGCCGCGCTGTCGCCATTGTGCAAAATTTTGCGGCGCAGAGGGATCACAAATCGTTTAAGTTTGGATCCAGGCCGTCGGCCAGGCCTTCCTGGCAACCCATGCCGATCCGGCCCCGGCCATTCGCAATGCGCGCGAGCGCGCACGCGCCGCGCGTCTGCGGGGCGGCGTGCGGCCGCCGTGCTGGAATTCGCGAATCCGGGCGCGGCTTCAGGTTCCTGCGCGTCCGCCTCTCGCCGCGCCCGCAGACGCGTTCCGTGTGACAGCTACGCGGGCGCACGAGCGGCCCGCGCGGAAAGGCCGGTTCATGAAGGTCGCCAGCCCGGCCGCCTACATCTTCCCCGCCAGATGAAACCGCGACGCCGGATGCCACAGCCGGACCGACGTGGCGACGTGCTCGCCGACCCACGTGCGGCGCTTCAGCACGAGACACGGTTCGCCGATTTCCATCACGAGATGCCGGCGCACCTGCGCATTGGGTTTCTCCGCGTAGATCCGGAATTCCGCGCGCTGGATCGGGGCCAGCCGCACCATGTAATGGTTCGGTGTCTCGATCGTGAAATCCTGCTCCAGATAGGCCGGAAACAACGCCGGATTGACGTAGCGATCCTCGAACTGGATCGGCTCGTCTTCCTCGAAATGCACGATGCGCGAATGGAACACGGGCCCGGAACGCAGCCCCAGCGCGTCGATCGCGTCCGGGTCGACGCTGCGCTCGATCAGCAGCACGCGCGCGCTGTGCCGATGCCCGCGTTCGGCGATCTCGTCCGCGATGTTGCGGATCTCGAGCACCGTCGATTCGTAATGCCGGCGCTCGACGAAGGTGCCGGCGCCCTGGATGCGGGTCAGCACGCGCTCGGCCGTCAGTTCCCGCAGTGCGCGCGACACCGTCATCCGGGCCACGCCGAATTCCTTGACCAGCTCGGCCTCGGTCGGGATCGCGCCGCCCGGCTTCCAGTCGCCCTTCGCGATCCGCTCGACGACGTAGCGCTTGATCTGTTGGTAGGCCGGCAGTGCGCGCGCCGGCACGGCATCGCCCGATGCCCTCGCCGGTCGTGCGGAAGAGTGTCGTTCCGTTTCGTTCATGCACCCTCGACCGAATGATTGTTGGATGATCCGCCAGTGCCCGCCGGACGCTACCGCAACGACGGCGGTTCGCCAGCGACGATGCCGGTCGCGATCGCGATGTCGTCCGCAAGCGGCCGGTCGTCGTGGTAGGCCGGCACGCGTTCGCGCACATGGCGCCACAGCGCCTCGGTCGACGGCGCGGGCGCCGCGCCGTTCGCCTGCAGATCGTACGCCTGCGCGGCGGCAAGCAGCTCGATCGCGAGCACGCGCGTCGCGTTCTCGATGATGTCGAGCGCCTTCAGCGCGGCGGGCGTCGCGTGACACAGATGATCCTCCTGCAGCCCGGACGTAATGCCGCCGTCGAGGCTCGCCGGTGCCGCGAGCCGCTGGTTCTGCGCGACCAGCGCGACCGCTGTGTACTGCGCGATCATGAATCCCGAACACGTGCCGCCCGGTGCCGCGAGAAACGCCGGCAGCCCGCTCACGAGCGGATTGACCAGACGGTCCAGCCGCCGCTCGGCGATGGCCGCCACCTGCGCCATCGCGGCCGCGAGGCTGTCCATCGCCAGCGCAATGCCCGCGCCAACCGCATGCGCCTGCGAATGAACGGCCGGCGC
Organism: Burkholderia territorii; assembly: GCF_001718335.1. Taxonomy (NCBI): domain Bacteria; kingdom Pseudomonadati; phylum Pseudomonadota; class Betaproteobacteria; order Burkholderiales; family Burkholderiaceae; genus Burkholderia; species Burkholderia territorii. The sequence continues at coordinate 34,262 of NZ_CP013367.1, read as the reverse complement.
GTCGCGCGTACCGGCGACGATCGGATTGTCGGTCACGGACGCGAGCTCGCGATCGACGACTTCCGCCGTCGCCGCGAACACATCGCGGGCCGCGCCATGCACGTGCGGGATCGTGCGCAGGCTGAGCGGATCCTGCGTATGCCGGCCATTCGCCGCCGCAAGCATCGGGCTGTCGGCAAGCATCGCCCGCAAGCGCGCGCCGACGTGCGCGATACCCGGCGAAATCCGCAACGCGAGCGACGCCGGATCGAACGCCGCGAGTTGTCCGCCGAGATTCTCGAAGCTCGTCGCCGCGATCCAGTCGGCCCAGTCGAGCAGCCGTTGCGCGCGCGCCAGCGCGAGCGCGGCGAGGCCCGTCACGCACGGCGTGCCGTTCACCAGGCTCAGCCCCTCTTTCGCGCCGAGCACGAGCGGTTCGCGGCCGATGCGACGCAGCGCTTCGGCGCCGCCGATGCGTTCGCCGCGGTGGCGTGCATGGCCGTGCCCGATGCAAACGAGCGCGACGTGCGCCATGTGGGTCAGGTAGCCGACCGAGCCGTGCGCCGGCACCTCCGGCAGGCAATCGTGCTCGAGCAGCGCGACGAGTTGATCGACGACGTCGGCGCGCACGCCCGAATGCCCGTGCGCGTAGTTGTTGATCGCGGCCGCGATGATCGCGCGCGTTTCGGCCGCGCCCAGCGGCGCGCCGACACCGACCGCATGGCTCATCAGGATGTTGCGCGACAGCGTGCTCTGCTGCGCCGGCGACACGATCACGTCGCACAACGCGCCCACGCCGGTATTGACGCCGTATGCGCGAATCCCGCGCGCGACGATCTCGTCGACGAGTTCGCGTGCCGCGACGACACGCGCGCGTGCATCGTCGGCCAGTGCCAGCGGCTCGCCTGCCGCCACTGCTGCAACCTGTCGCCAGTCGAGCGGCCGTGCCGCACGGAATACGGTCATGGCAGCCTCAGTTCGCGGTACGGTCGTGGTGGCTCGACACGAATTGCCGGAAACGCTCGGAGCACTGGCCGCCGAACAGGTCGTCGGGCGTGCCGTCGGAGTCGACTTCGCCCTGATGGAGGAACATCACGCGATTCGACACGTGCCGCGCGAAGCCCATTTCATGCGTGACGACCAGCATGGTGCGCCCTTCTTCCGCGAGCGAACGCATCACGCGCAGCACCTCGCCGACCAGCTCCGGGTCGAGCGCGGACGTCGGTTCGTCGAACAACATCACCTTCGGATGCATCGCCAGCGCGCGGGCGATCGCGACGCGCTGCTGCTGGCCGCCCGACAGGTGCGCCGGATAGTAGCCGCGCTTGTCGGCGAGACCGACGCGCGCCAGCAGCGCCTCGGCCTCCTCGACCGCTTCCGCGCGGCTGCGCTTCTGCACGCGCAGCGGCCCCTCGACGAGGTTGTCGAGCACCGTCATGTGCGACCACAGGTTGAAGTTCTGAAAGACCATGCCGAGCTGCGAGCGAATCCGGTCGACCTGGCGCCGGTCGCTCGGATGCAGCTTGCCGTCGCGCGCGCGCTTCATCGCGAGCGTTTCCCCGGCAAGCGCGACGGAGCCGTCGTCGGGCGTCTCGAGCAGGTTCAGGCAGCGCAGGAACGTGCTCTTGCCCGACCCGCTCGCGCCGAGGATCGAGATGACGTCGCCCTCGTGCGCATCGAGCGAAATGCCCTTCAGCACGTGATGCGCGCCGAACGACTTGTGGATGTTCTTGACCGACAGCGCGACGGGAGCAGCGGTGTTCATCGGATTCTCCTGGAAAGGATGGAGGCGCTCGGGATTCAGGATGCGACGCGCCGGGGATTGCGCGTCGCCGCGACGGGCGCATCGGACGGCTTGGGCGCACGCAGGTGCCCGGAGAGCCGCCATTCGAGCGCGCCGAGCAGGCGCACGACGATGAAGTTCAGCGCCAGATAGATGAGCGCGGCGCAGACGAAGACTTCGGTCGTCCGATAGGTTTGCTGGATGATCTGCTGCGCGACGCCCGTCACTTCCCACACCGTGACGAGGCTCGCCAGCGCGGTCGACTTGACGAGCAGCACCGCTTCGGTCGAATAAGCGGGCAGGCACTGGCGCAGCGCGATCGGACCGATCACGCGCCGCAGCAGCGCGAAGCCCGACAGCCCGATCGAATAACCGGCCTCGATCTGCCCGACCGGCACGGCCATCAAGCCGCCGCGCAGGATTTCGGCCGTGTAGCCTGCCGTGCACAGCGCGAGCGACAGCACCGCGCACACATATGGCTCGCGCAGCAGCGGCCACATGAAGCTCTCGCGGATCACGCCGAACTGGCCGAGCCCGTAATACACGAGGAACATCTGAATCAGCAGAGGCGAGCCGCGAAACACGAGGATGTAGGCGCGCGCGAAGCGGTTCGGCAGCCAGCGCGGCGACACGCGCATCGTGACGATCACGAGCGACAGCAGGCCGCCGAGCACGAGCGACGCGAAGAACAGGCCGAGCGTGGTCGGCACGGCGGCGAGCAGCTGGCGCAGCGTATCGAAGAGAAAGGCGAAATCGATGGACATGCACGTTCTCCGTCAGTTGCGCGCGAAATTGCGGCGGAACGACCGGCCGACGATCGCTTCCGCCCGGTTGAACACACGGTTCGACACGCCCGTCATCAGCAGATACAACACGCCGCCCGCGACGAAGAACACGAAGTACTGGTGGGTCGAATTGGCGGCGATCTGGCTCGTGCGCAGCAGCTCGGCGAGACCGGTGACCGAGATCAGCGCCGAATCCTTCAGGCTCAGTTGCCACACGTTGCCGATACCGGGCAGCGCGAAGCGCAGCACCTGCGGAATCAGGATGCGGCGCAGCACCATGGCGCGCGGCATGCCGATCGAGCGGGCCGCCTCGAGTTCGCCCTTCGACACGGCGAGCACCGCCGCGCGATACACCTCGGCCTGATAGGCACCCGAGATCATGCCGACCGCGAGCGCGCCGATCACGAACGGCGGCACGCCGATGAAGCCTTCGGCGCCGAACCACTGGCCGATGGTCGTCACGAGCGTCGAGCCGCCGAAGTAGAACAGATAGATGACGAGCAGTTCGGGCACGCCGCGAAACACCGTCGTGTAGAGGTCGCCGAGCAGGCGGGCGCTGCGGTGACGCGACAGCTTCGCCGCCGCGATCGCCGCGCCGATCACGGCGCCGACCGCGAGCGCGGCAAGCGTCAGCGCGACCGTCATCAGCGCGGCGAGCAGCAGTACACCGCCCCAGCCTTCGGCCCCGAAGCCGAGCATTTCAAGAATCGCCATGCGTGCCTCCCGGCAAGCGTTGAGTGAATCTGGGTGCCGGCCGCCGCGGGTCGCTCGGATCGCTGAATCGCTGAATCGTCGACACGGCGGCGGCGGCGGACTGCGCGCTTACGGCGTCACGTCGGTCTTGAACCACTTGTCGGCAAGCTTCTTCACCGTGCCGTCCGCCAGTGCCGCGCCGATCGCCGTGTCGAACTTCGTCTTCAGATCGGCGTCCTGCTTGCGGAACGCAAGGCCTTCGCCCGGCCCCCAGATCGGCCCGCCGAGCTTCGGCCCCGCGAGCACGATCGACGCGTTTTCCTTCTTCGCGTTGTTCGCCGCGTAGTACGTGACGTCGTCGAACGACGCATCGATGCGCCCGGCGACGAGGTCGAGATCGCGCTCGGGCGAGGTCTTGTACACGCGAATCGACGCGATGTCCTTGAAGCTGTCGTTGATGAATTTCGTATAGACGGTGCCCGACTGGATACCGATCGTCTTGCCCTTGAGCTGCTTGCGCAGCGCGTCGACGGTGGGCTTGTCCGCGTTCGCGTCACCCGTCAGCTTGACCATCGGCGCGCCGGGCGCGGCCTTCGGCAGGATCTTGGTATCGGTCACGGCGAACGTCGCGGGCGTCGCCGCATACGGACGCGAGAACAGCAGGATCTTTTCGCGCTCGGGCGTGATGGAAATCGCATCCATCAGGACGTCGAACTTGCCGGCCTGCAGGCCGGGAATCATCCCGTCCCAGTCCTGCGCGACCATGTTGCACTGCACCTTGATCCGCTCGCACACGTTGGCGAGCAGCTCGGGTTCGAAGCCGCCCAGCTTGCCGCCCGGCAGCGTGAGGTTCCACGGTGCGTAGCCGCCTTCGAGCGCGACCGTCACCGTCTTCCACTCCTTTGCCTGCACCGGCGCGGCAAGCGTAGCCGCTGCCGCCGCGATGACGCCGATCGTCCTGATTGCCCACTTGATGCGCTTTCCGTTCACGAGAGTTCTCCTTGCGTTGAAGTGCGTCATCCCTTCGGTGCAGCAAGCCGCCTCAGGAATTTGTCTATACAAGCATGCAAGAAGAAATACGGCGAGACAAGCGATGATCAAAAAAAACCGCGAAAACGCGGGAAATCCCCTAACTACAGGGCTCTCGTGTGCGTCGTTGCGGGAAATTCAGGCACGCAGTTGGTGCATTCCAGGTAGTCGGATCGCAAGGATGACTAGACAAATCCTAGATTCGATCGTGCGGCATAGGCGCGGCGAATGTGGCGCTCACGGGCAAACAGCGGCCAAGTGATCACGCCCACAGGCCCGGGCGCGAATTCATTCCGGCCGTAGCCGTGCAATGCGCTTTTCGGGCGATTGACGGGCGAAGGCTGGTTCGCGCATTGAAGAGGGACGGATCGCCGACGGCGGGTGCGTGCCGCCCGAGCGGGATCCGGCTCGGCAAACGGGCGTATTACGCCCGTCGGTTCGACGGGCGCTCATTGCGCTGGAGATCGGCCGGCGTCGCAACCGACGCCCCCGCTATTCGACATTGTCCGAAACGTCGGTCATCCGGATCATGTGCGGCTTCACGCCTTCGTCGTCCGCTGCCACCTCCTTCGGATGGATCAGCGCCTCGAGCCGCGCCTTCGTCGCGATGAATTCCGGCGTATTGACCTGCGAATAGTCCCGCGGCCGCGGGACCGGCACCTCGATCAACTCCTGCACGCCGCCCGGGTTCGCCTTCAGCACGAGAATCCGGTCCGCGAGAAAGATCGCCTCGTCGAGATCGTGCGTGATGAACAGGATCGTCACGTCGATATTGCGCCAGATATCGAGCAGGTGTGTCTGCATCCGCGCGCGCGTCTGCGCATCGAGCGCGCCGAACGGCTCGTCCATCAGCAGGATGCGCGGACGGTTCGCGAGCGCGCGGGCAATCGCCACGCGCTGCTTCATCCCGCCCGACAACTGATGCGGATACACATCGGCGAACCGCGTCAGCCCGACCAGATCGAGCCATTGCAGCGCCTCGCGCTCGGCCTGGCTGCCGCTGCTGCCGTTCATCCGGAGTCCGAACATCACGTTCTTCTTCACGGTGAGCCACGGAAACAGCGTATAGCCCTGGAACACCATCCCGCGATCGGCGCCCGGCCCCTGCACCGGCTTGCCGTCCAGCAGCACCTCGCCGCTCGTCTGCGCGTCGAGGCCGGCCAGGATGCGAATCAGCGTCGACTTGCCGCAGCCGGACGGGCCGATCACGCACACGAACTCGCGCCGGTGCGTGCGGAAACTGATGTCGTCGAGCGCGACGCACTCGCCCTGCGGCGTCGCGAATCGCTTGCCGACATGACGCACGTCGAGTATCACGTCGCGGGCTTTGAGCCGCGCGAAGCGCTCGCGCACCGCGTCGGATTGAATCAGGTAATCGGGAACGGCGTGCGGATTCTGCATGATGCCCTCTACGGAAATCGGTCGATGGATGCGCGTCAACGGGCGTCACGCCTTCAGCGTGCGATCCCACGGAAACAGCTTGCGGCCAAGCAATCCGAGCACGATGTCGGTGCCGAGGCCGATGATCCCGATCATCAGGATCGCCGCGTATACGTTGTCGAAATGCTGGTAGCGCGCCTGCTGGCTGATGTACCAGGTGATGCCCGAGCTCGTGCCGACGAGTTCGGCGACGATCAGGTAGGTCCATGCCCAGCCGAGCAGGATCCGCTGGTCGCGATACAGGTCCGGCAGCACGCCCGGAATCACGACGTGCGTGAGCAGTTGCAGTTTCTTCGTGCCGAGCGTCATCGCGGCCTCGAACAGCCCGTACTCGAGCTTGCGCGTCGTGTTCGCGATGATCAGCACCTGCTGGAACAGCGTGCCGATCACGATGATCGCGACCTTCGGTGCATCGTAGATGCCGAGGATCGCGACCATCAGCGCGCCGAACGCCGGTGCCGGCAGGTAGCGGAAGAACTCGAGGAACGGCTCCTGCAGCCGCGCGAGCGCACTGAAGGTGCCGCAGACGATGCCGAGCGGCACGCCGATCGCCGACGAGATCACGAAGCCCCAGAAGATGATCCGGATGCTGTGCCACAGGCTCTCGTGCAGCCACACGCCGTCGCGCGATGCGGGCGGCGTCGTGAACGCCGTGTAGAACGCGCGCAGCACCTGATGCGGCGCAGGGAGGTACACCGGGTTCGCACGCACGCCCTCGGGTACGGCCGCGTGCGTCGCGCGCGCATGCGCGAGCTCGTCGTCGAACACGTCGCGGTCGATCTGCATGCCGGTCTGGAAATAGTCGACGCTTCCCGGATTCGTGATGCGCATTTGCGGATGCCAGACGAAGGGCACATAGCTGATCAGGCACCAGACGGCGAACGGCAGCAGGAAGGACGCCAGGCCGAGCGTCCATTTGCCGCGCGCGGTCAGCTCGCGGCGCACGGCGAGCCAGCCGGTCGTGTTGCGGGTCGTTGACATGGGAATCTCCGTATCGTTTCGGGTGCCGGTCACGCGGGTGCCGAAGCAACGCGCGACCGGGCGTTCATTGCAATGCGCCGCCGGCGGCCTGCGCGCGGTAAGCCCGCCAGCCGCCGAAGCGCGTGATGTCCCGCGCATCGTCGAGCGCCGCGCTTTCACACAGGAAGCCCTGCACCCGCGAGCCGTCCGCGAGCAAAAGCGTGCCGATGCCGAGCGGTGCCGCGATTCCGGCGACGAAGCTGCCGTATGCGTCCACGGGCATCTCCCATATCTCGACCGCGATCGGCGCGCCGCCGTCCGGCACGCGCACGAGGCCCGGCTTGGCGACGCCGCCGCTGGCCGCCGCGGACAGCGCGTAGAGCCGATAGGCCGCGGCCGTCGTCGTCGCGGCGACGAACCGCGCACCGCGCTGCGTGAGCTGCCCGTTCAACGGCTCGCCACGCAGATGCGCGCCGACGACGGCCACGCGCACGACAGCGTATGATTCGCCGCACGCCGATGCGGCCGGCGCTGGCACCCCGGCATCGCTGACGCCCGCAGCGCCCGTAGCGTCGGCATCGTCGACCCACGCCTGTGCGAGATCGAGCAGCCGTGCATCGTCGTGCGCGCGGCCGACGAACGTGATCCCGAACGGCAGGCCCGCATGCCGCCCGCTTTCGCACCTGCCGGCCGGCACGGCGATCGCCGACAGGTCGAGCAGGTTGACGAAATTCGTGTAGTAGCCGAAGCGCGAGTTGATTCCGATCGGATCGGCTTCGAGCGCGTCGACGGTCGCGGTCGTCGCCGAGGTCGGCATCACGATCGCGTCGAGCCCGCTCCATGCGCGCGCCGCCTCGACGCGCAGCGTCGCGAGCCGGTCGAATGCGACGAACGCGTCGGCGGCGCTGAAGCGCGACGCGACGCCGACGATTTCCCGAATCACCGGATGCAGCGCATCGGGCTCGCGCGCGGCGAATGCGCCGATCGCGGCGAGCCGCTCGGCGACCCACGGGCCGTCGTACAGCAGCCGCGCGGTGGCCAGGAACGGGCTGAAATCGATCTCGACGACCTGCGCGCCGGTCGCGCGCAGGCGTTCGAGCGCCGCGCCCCATGCCGCGCGATACGATTCGTCACCGAAGAATTCGAGCTGATCGACACGCGGCGCGCCGAAGCGAACCTCCGCGAGCGGCCGCACCCGATGCGCGCGCAGCGCGCCCGCGCCCGCGGGCGGCTGCCATGCGCGCCCGTACGGATCGCCTTCGGTCACACCGTGCGCGACATCGAACACCGCCCGCGCATCCGCCGGCGAGTGCGCGAACACCGACACGCAATCGAGCGACCGACAGGCCGGCACGACGCCGAGCGTACTCACCACACCGCGGGTGGGCTTGAGCCCGACGAGGCCGTGGAACGCGGCCGGCACGCGGCCTGAACCGGCCGTGTCGGTGCCGAGCGAGAACGTCGCGACACCGAGTGCGACCGCCACCGCCGACCCGGAACTCGACCCGCCCGACGCATAGCGCGGATCGAACGCGTTGCGGCACGCGCCGTATGGCGAGCGCTGTCCCGACAGCCCGGTCGCGAACTGGTCGAGATTGGTCTTGCCGACCGGAATCGCACCGGCCGCGACGAGCCGCTCGACCACCGGCGCGCTGCGCGCCGGCGTGTACGCATATGCCGGGCAGGCCGCCGTCGTCGGTATGCCGGCGAGGTCGATGTTGTCCTTGATCGCGAACGGCACGCCGTAAAGCGGCAACGACGCGATGTCACGCCCGGCGAGCGCGTCGGCATACCGTGTCATCTCCGCGCGCGTCAGCGGCCGGATCCACGCATGATGCGGGTCGCCGGCGTCGAAATGAGCGGCGATCGCGTCGACGAGCGCATGCGGCGTCAGGTCGCCCGCCACGTAGCGCGCGCGCAGCGCGGCAATCGAGCGCAGCCCGGGCAGGATGGAACGCTCCGTCGTGCTCATGCGACCTCCTCGGCGGCGCCCGCCTTCATCACCATCAGCCGCTGGCCGGCCACCACCGCCGCGCCCGGCGCGCAATCGATCGTCTCGATCGTGCCGTCTTCCGTTGCCGTCACCGCCACCTCCATCTTCATCGATTCGACGATCGCGACGACTTGCCCTTCGGACACGCGTTCGCCGGCCCGGACCAGCACCTTCCACACGCTGCCCGACACGTCCGCGGCAATCGCCCGCTGCGTGTCGTCGAGCACGCCCGCTGCGCGCGCCGCCTGCGCGTCGCCCGGCTCCGCCTCGCCGACGTATTCCGCGTGCCCGGCCACCCGCCATCGCTCGCGCTCGGCTTCGAACGCGGTTTGCTGCGCGGCCTTGAACGTCGCGATCGAATCCGCCTCCTCGCGCAGAAAGCGGTTGTATGCGCCCAGATCGAACACGGATTCCTCGATCCTCAGCGCCGCGCGGCCCGCGACGAAATCCGCGCGCAGCGCGCTCAGCTCCGCCTCGCTGACTTCGTAAAAGCGGATCTCGTCGAAGAAGCGCAGCAGCCACGGCTTGCCGGCCTCGAATTCGCGCGTGGTGCGGTGGCGGTTCCACATCTGCACGGTCCGGCCGACGAACTGGTAGCCGCCGGGCCCTTCCATTCCGTACACGCACAGATATGCGCCGCCGATGCCGACCGCGTTCTCCGGCGTCCAGGTGCGCGCGGGGTTGTACTTCGTGGTCACCAGCCGGTGCCGCGGATCGATCGGCGTCGCGACCGGCGCACCGAGGTAGACGTCGCCGAGTCCCATCACCAGATAGCGCGCGTCGAACACGATGCGCCTGACGTCGTCGATGCTCGCCAGGCCGTTGATGCGCCGGATGAACTCGATATTGCTCGGGCACCACGGCGCATCGGGCCGCACCGACTGCATGTAGCGCTCGATCGCGACGCGCGTCGACGGGTCGTCCCACGACAGCGGCAGATGCACGATGCGGTTCGGCACGCGCATGTCGGCCACGTCCGGCAGTTCGCGCTCGGCGGCCTGCAGATGCGCGAGCAGCGTGGCGAGCGACAGCGTCCGCGCGTCGAACTGCACCTGCAGCGAGCGAATTCCCGGCGTCAGGTCGAGCATGCCTGGCAGCCGGTGCGCGTCGAGCCAGCACATCAGTGCGTGCACGCGAAAGCGCAGGTTGAGGTCGAGCACGAGCGGCCCGTATTCGATCAGCACGTTGCGATCGCCCGAGCGCCGGTACACCACGCCGATGCCGCCGCCGGCCGACGGATCGCGATGCAGCACGCAATCGTCCGGCGCGTCCGCGGATGCCGCCGGCGCGATCGCCGGGACCGCCGGCACGGGCGACACGCGGGCGCGCACGAACCGCACGGTATCGCCGGGGCGCAACTGCCCGAGCTTCCACAACTCGTCGCGCACGACCGTCACCGGGCACACGAAGCCACCGAGGCTTGGACCGTCGGGGCCGAGGATCACCGGCATGTCGCCGGTGAAATCGACCGCACCGATCGCATACGCGTTGTCGTGGATGTTCGACGGATGCAGGCCCGCCTCGCCGCCGTCCACGCGCGCCCATTGCGGCTTCGGGCCGATCAGCCGCACGCCGGTGCGGCTGGAGTTGTAATGGACCGTCCACTGCGTGCCGTAGAGCATCGCGATGTCGTCGGGCGTGAAGAAATCGGGCGCGCCGTGCGGGCCGTCGAGCACGCCGAGCGTCCAAGCATGCGTCAGCGCGGGAACGTCGGCTTCGGCCAGCTTCGCGCCCGCGTCGCCGCGCCCCGCGTCCGCGTGCAGATGCAGCACGTCGCCCTTGCGCAGCGCGCGCCCCGCGTGGCCGCCGAACTGGCCGAGCGTGAAGGTCGCCTTGCTGCCGAGATAGTCGGGCACCTGCAGCCCGCCCTTCACGGCCAGGCATGCGCGCACGCCCGCGCCCGTCACGCCGCCGAGCTTCAGCACCGCGCCGGGCCGCGCGCGCAGCACCTGCCAGAACGGCGCGGGCTCGCCGTCGAGCGTGGCCGCGAGCGGCGCGCCGCCGAGCACGAACAGCGTCGCCGTGTTGAAGCGCAGCGTCGCGCCGACCATCGTGAATTCCAGCCCCGCCGCGTCGCGCGCGTTGCCGAGCAACGCGTTCGCAAGGTCGAACGCGCGATCGTCCATCGGCCCGGACGGCGGCACGCCGACGCTCCAGTAGCCGACGCGCCCGGGAGCCTGCTGCACGGTGGTCTGCACGCCGCCGTCGAGCACGTCGATCGTATGCGGCGCGAACACGAAGCGCGACAGGAAGGCCGTCGTCTGCGCGCCGCGCGCGAACGTGTCCGAACCCACGACGGCGCGCAGGTAGTCGAGGTTGGTCTCGATCCCGTACAGCTCGGTGCGCGCCAGCGCGGCCCGCAATGCAGCCAGCGCGTCGCGCCGCGTATCGCCGCGCACGATCAGCTTCGCGAGCAGCGGATCGTAATGCGCACTGATCTCGGTGCCCGCCTCGATCCAGCCGTCGACGCGCACGTCGTCCGGAAACGCGACGTGCGTGAGCAGCCCCGCGCTCGGCTGGAACTGCTTGTGCGGATCCTCCGCATAGAGCCGCACCTGGATGCTCGCGCCGCGCGGTGCGACGGCGAGCGTGTCGAGCGGCGGCAAGTCGCCTTCGGCCTGCAGGATCATCCATTCCACGAGATCGACGCCCGTCACCGCTTCGGTCACGCAATGCTCGACCTGCAACCGCGTGTTCACCTCGAGGAAATAGAACTGCCGCGCGTTCGCGTCGAACACGAATTCGACGGTGCCGGCCGACGCATAGTCGACCGCGCGGGCAAGCCGCACCGCGCTCGCATGCAGCGCGTCGCGCTCGGCGTCGGTCAAATCCGGCGCGGGCGTTTCCTCGATCACCTTCTGGTTGCGGCGCTGCACGGAGCAATCGCGTTCGCCGAGCGCAATCGCGCCGCCCCGGCCGTCGCCGAAGATCTGCACTTCGATGTGCCGCGCGTGTTCGACGAACTTCTCGAGATAGACGCCCGCATGCGCGAAGTTTGCGCTGCCGAGCCGCACGACGGATTCGAACGCCGCCTCGAGCTGCGCGGCATCGCGGCATAACGACATGCCGATCCCGCCGCCGCCGGCGGTGCTTTTCAGCATCACGGGATAACCGATTGCGTCGGCTTCGGCGAGCGCGGTCGCCACGTCGTCGAGCAGGCCCGTGCCCGGCAGCAGCGCGACGCCCTGCGCGGCGGCGAGCGCGCGCGCGGTGTGCTTGAGGCCGAACGCGCGCATGTGATCGCCGCGCGGCCCGATGAAGCGCAGGCCGGCCGCTTCGCATGCATCGGCGAAACCGGCATGCTCGGACAGGAAGCCGTAGCCGGGATGGACGGCCTGCGCGCCGGTCTCGCGCGCGGCGGCGAGGATCGCCGCGACGTTGAGGTAGCTGTCGGCCGCCGGCGCGGGCCCGACGCGCACCGCTTCGTCGGCGAGCGCCACGTGACGCGCGTCGCGATCGGCATCCGAATAAATCGCGACCGACGCGATGCCGAGACGCTTGAGCGTGCGGATCACGCGGCACGCGATTTCGCCGCGGTTCGCGACGAGGACCTTGGCGAATCTCATGCTGCCTCCCGCGAATGACAGTAAGCGTGGACGTGGTTCATTGCGCCTCCCAGATTGTCAGGCGCACGGGCGTCGGGTTGTAGCCGTTGCACGGATTGTTGAGTTGCGGGCAGTTCGAGATCAGCACGGTGACGTCCATCTCCGCGCGCATCTCGACGTACTTGCCGGGCGCGGAAATGCCGTCCTCGAACGTGAGCCCGCCGAGCGGCGTGACGGGCACGTTCATGAAGAAGTTGACGTTGCCGACGAGGTCGCGCTTGCCGAGCCGCGTGCCCGCGCCGCACGCGCAATGCGCGATCGCATTGAGGAAGCTGTCGCGGCAGTTGTGCATGTAACGCTTGTCCAGCGCATAGCGCACGGTGTTGCTCTCGGCCGCGCACGCGCCGCCGAGCGTGTCGTGGCGGCCGCAGGTGTCGGCGACGATCGTCACCATCGGGTTGCCCCGGCTGGACAGCAATACGCTGCCCGCACTCAGGTACAGGTTGCGCTGCGCGCGAATCGTGTCCTGCGCGCTATAGCGCTCCTCGGTGTCGTCGGATCGGTAGAACAACGTGTCGACCGCCTGGTTGCCTTCCAGGTCGAGGATGCGGAGGATCTGTCCGCGTTTCAGGTCGTGCAGCCACGGGTCGCCGGCTTTCAGCGTGGTGTCGTGGATCGCGTCGCGCGGGTCGAGACGGCTTTCGATGATGGGCATGGTCCGGCTCCTTACGCGAACAGACGATCGGTGTTGGCGAAGCCGCGGAGGTTCTCCGCGCATGCGCAGCGGCACGGGTCGTCCTCGGGCGCGGCCCCGTCCGCCGGATACGCGCGGTACGCGATCAGCTTCACGGGCTTCGGTGCATAGTCCGCACGCGGATCGAGCGGATGCGGCGCGGTCGAGAACGCCGCGAGCGTGTTCATCTCGAAGCGCAGGTCGACTGCGCTGCCGGCCGGCGAATGGCCGGGGACGAAGTCGAGCGCGCCGTCGTCGCGCGTGTCGAGCCTGCTGAAGAAGTTGACGTTCGCGGCGAGATCGCGTGCCGACAGTCCGTATTTCGCGAGCTCGAGCACGAGGCTGTCGCGGCCGTTGCGGATCATCGCGTTGCGATCGGCCTGGTACGACGTCGTGCCGTACTTGTGCGCGAACAACCGCGCATCGCCGACGCCGCCGAGCGGGTCGTGCCAGCCGAGCGTGTCGGCGGTGATCGACGCGATCACGCGCCCCATGTCCGTATACAGCGCATGGCCGCGCGTGAGGTGCGCGGTGTGCTGCGCCTTCAGCGTGTCGGCCATGTTGTAGCGTTCGAGCGGGTCTTCCTGGCGATGGAAGACGGCGGACAGGTTCGCGCCGCCCTCGATGTCGACGATGCGCAGCGCGAGGCCGCGGCGCAGGATGCCCGACCAGTGGGTTCCTGCGGGGATCAACGTTTCCCACGCGACGTGTGGCGGTGGAGCTAGGACGGGAACGGCTTGGGGGCTCGGCGACATGGCGGCTCCGTGATCGGTTGGACAAAAGGCGTGAGAGGGCGACCGAACGACATCGCGACCTCCCGGGCTTTTATCCCTCCGTGGAGCCTCACCGCTTCCTCGAATCGAGGCGAAGGCAAGACCGGATTGCTCTCGGACCAGTCATCGCACGGCGCGAACGCCGCACGACCGGAACCCTAGCGATCCTGAAGATGATGCAAATTGCTTCGCACCTCTCGGGCGTCGATAAAGCGAGTTGCGTGCCAGCCCGCGCGCAACGACCGCGCGACGCGCCACGACGGCTCGATGATGCGCGGCATGCGCGACCGGGCGGCGGCCGCTTGCCCTCGCGGCGGGCGCACGACGCACCATGCGCACGCGATCGCGCACCGGCGCAGTGCGCGTCGCGCACACCCGTGCCGCACGTTCGGCGATGGCATGGGCTTTGCTGAACGGATGCACCATCACTCGCTACCGGCTCGTCATGAACAAGCTCGACCTGCTCCGGCGCGCATTGAGCGCGCTGTTCTCCGCCCGCTTCATCGAACTTCAGCGCGCCGTTCGCCGCCGTTGAATCGCGTTGCCGCGTGCCATTGGCACGCTTCTCGCTCGGCATGACGCCGAGAGGTGCGGCGGCGTCGCATCTTAGGGGTGCTAGGGTTCCGGTTCATCGAACGTCTGGTCCGAGAGCAACCCGGCGCGGGTTCGTCCGATCGCGAGAGCGGATGCGCGTGCGCTACACGGCGGGACAAAAGCCCGGGAGATTGGCGATGGCAACGGCCGTCGCGCCTCTCCGTGGCCGCTTCTCGTTCCGCATCCGCAGGAACCGGCCACGCGGCCGGACCGCGCACAGGCACGGTCCGAATCGACGATCCCGATCCCGGTCTCCTGGAGAACAACGATGACCCGTCCCGCCCCGGCGCTCCGCCGCCTGCCGTCCCTCCGTTCATTCCGTTCCATCCGTCACGCATTGGGCGCGGCCGTCACGGCTGCCGCGCTGCTGGCAGCGCCCGCCGCGCACGCGGCAACGCCGCTGAAAATCGGCTACAGCGACTGGCCGGGCTGGGTCGCGTTCCAGGTCGCGCTCGACAAGGGCTGGTTCAAGGAAGCCGGCGTCGACGTCGACTTCGAATGGTTCGATTATTCGGCGTCGCTCGACGCGTTTTCCGCCGGCAAGCTCGACGCGGTCGCGGCGACCAACGGCGATGCGCTCGTCACCGGCGCGGCCGGCGCGAAGAACGTCATGATCCTGCTGACCGACTATTCGGCGGGCAACGACATGATCGTCGCGAAGCCGCCGCTGCGCACCGTCGAAGGCCTGAAAGGCAAGAAGGTCGGCGTCGAGCTCGGCCTCGTCGATCACCTGCTGCTCGAAACCGCGCTGCAGAAGCACGGGCTGAAGGACGGCGACGTGACGCTCGTGAATGCGAAAACCAACGAACTGCCGCAGGTGCTCGGTTCGTCGGCCGACATCGCCGCCGTGGCCGCATGGCAGCCGAACGCGGGCGAGGCGTTGAAACGCGCACCCGGCGCACGCGCGATTTTCACGTCGGCGGATGCGCCGGGGCTGATCTACGATGCGATCACGGTCGCGCCGGCGAGCCTCGCTGCGCGTCGAGCCGACTGGGCGAAGGTGGTCAAGGTCTGGTATCGCTGCGTCGCATATATCAACGACCCGAAGACGCAGGCCGATGCGGTGAAGATCATGTCCGCCCGCGTGGGCCTCACGCCCGCGCAATATCTCCCGTTGCTGAAAGGCACTCACCTGCTCGACGCGGCGGCCGCGAAGCAGGCGTTCCGCAAGGGTGACGGACTCGACTCGATCTACGGCTCGACCCGCAACGCGAACGCGTTCAACGTGCGCAACGCCGTGTACAAACAGTCGCAGGACGTCGACGCGTATATCGATCCGCGCTTCAGCGAGCTGCACTGACCAGGAGCCTGGCGGCGCCGTCCCATGATGCCGTTCGACATGTCGTGGCCGACGGCAATGGCAGGACTTCGTGTATCCGGGCAGTGCCGAACGGCAACGGGAATTCCGCCGTTCGGCACCCGGCTCGCGGAGGAACGCATGTGGCGTTGCATCAAGCCGCCAGCCCCGCCGATGCGACCGACGTCAATGCCCGCGCCTCCGGATTGAACCGCGTCATGCAGTTCAGATCGAGCGCGCGAATCTGCTCGGTCATGAAATCGACGAAGATCCGGATGCGCGTCGGCAGGTGTTGCCGGCTCAGATAGCAGATGTAGTGGCCACGGTCGTCCGGCACATGCTTCGCCAGCGCGACGACGAGTTCGTTCGACGCGAGATGGTCGCGAATCTGATACGCCGCCATCTGCGCGATGCCCGCACCGTTGAGCACCGCCCGCAACACCAGATCCGCGTCGTTGAACGTGAGGCGCGACGTCGGCAGATACTTCTGCACGCGGCCGTCCACGTTGAATTCCCATTCGAACAGCCGCCCGCTCGCGAACCGGAAATTGATGCACGCGTGCCGATCGAGATCCTCGATGCTCTGCGGCAGTCCGTGCGTTGCCACATACGCGGGCGCCGCGCAAAGCGCCATCTGCATCGGAATCAGTTGCCGGGCGATGATGCTGGAATCCTCGATACGCCCGTTGCGGAACGACACGTCGATCCGTTCGGACACCAGATCGACGGGCCGATCGTCGAGCAGCAGATCGATGACGATGTCCGGATACGCGTGCGCGAACTTTTCGAGCAGCGGCGCGACGATCTTCCGGCCGAATCCCACTGCCGAGCTGATGCGGATGAGGCCGCGCGGCGGCCCCTGCCGCAATTCCAGCATGTCGTTCATCGCTTCGACGATCTGCGCCACGCCCTGATGGCAATTCTCGAAGAAGCGCCGGCCCTCGCTCGTCAGCTCGGTCGTGCGCGTGGTACGCTGGAACAGCCGCGTACTCAGTTGCGCTTCCAGCTTCTGCACGTTGCGGCTTACGGCCGGCCGCCCGACGCCGAGCAATTCGGCGGCCTTGGTGAAACTGCCCTCGCTCGCCACGGCGACGAATGCAAGGATGCCCGCATAGCTTGCACCGAAGCTCGCCGACAGTGCATCGGCGCGACTGGCCAGGTCGCAGCGCGGGCCGTGTTCCGATGGTTCCGGATGAATCATTTCCGCTGCCCCCAGACGTGCTGCTCATACGGATCGGTTACGGATCGATTCGTCGCCCGCATGCGCCGGTGTAGCGCATGCGGGCGAACGTAAATCAGCGTTTCGCCAGCCACCGGTCGAGACCGATGCGCCCGAGCCGCGCGGCCCCGAGCGGCACCAGCGACGTTTCCTCGACGCGGCCGCCGAAGTAGCGGGCGTCGCGATCGGTCACCACCGCGCGCGGGTCGCCGACCGACTTCAGGTAGCGCGCGACGATCTCCGCGAACGGCGCGCGATCCGGGCCCGCGATGTCGATCGTGCCGTTCTGCGGCGCGGCGAGCGCGACCTGCGCGACGAGCGCCGACACGTCTTCGGCGGCGATCGGCTGGAACAGGCCGTCGCCGATGCGCACGGTGCCGTCTTCCGTGCCGGCATCCGCGATGCCGCCGATGAATTCCATGAATTGCGTCGCGCGCACGATCGTGTACGGCACGCCCGCCGCTTCGATCGCCTGCTCCTGCGCGACCTTGGCCGCGAAATAGCCGTTCCCCGGCATCCGGTCGCAGCCGACGATCGACAGCGCGACGTGATGGCGTACGCCCGCGGCCACTTCGGCCTTGCCGAGATTGCGCGCCGCCGTGCGAAAGAACTCGAGGACCGCCTGCGGCTCCCATGACGGCGCATTCGCCACGTCCACGACGACGTCCGCGTCCGTCAACGCGTCGGCGAGACCCTCGCCCGTGACGGCATTGACGCCGGTGCGCGGCGACGCGGCAATCGCCCGATGGCCGGCTTGCTCGAGCAGCGTGATGACACGCGAGCCGATCAGGCCCGAACCGCCGATGACAACGATCTTCATCGCAAAATCTCCTGACGAATGAATGGCATGTGGATGCGAAACGGACATGACGGGCGCCGGATCCGGTGAAGGCCGTGATGACCGTCGCACCGCGTGCCGCAATTGTGGAAGAATCATGTCCTATCCATCAGTGCCAAGAATCGTCGATCGGACTGGTCCATGCGTCGTCTGTTCCGTCACCCGAGGCCGTCATGTCCACGCAACCTTCCACGCTGACCATCGAAATCGACCGGCAGCATCGGTTGCCGATCTATCTGCAGATCTGCGAGCGGTTCAGAACCGCGATCGCGGCCGGCCACCTGCGTCCCGGCGATCGCGTGCCGGCGCTACGCGGGCTGGCAACGCAACTGAACACGGCGCGCGGCACCGTCGAACAGGCGTACACGATCCTGGTCGACGAGGGCTATCTGCAAATGCGTGGTGCGGCAGGCACGTTCGTCTCGCCGTCCCTGCCGAAATCGCTGCCGCACGCGACCCCCGCACGTGATGCCGACGCAGCGTCCGCCGGCGCGGCCCGGGCGCCGGGCATGTCGCGCGACGGCCTGCCGCCGCCGCGCACGCAACCGATCGCCGTCGCGCTGAGCGGCGAGCCGCGCCCGTTGCAGCCCGGCGTGCCTGCCCTCGACGCGTTTCCGCGCAAGGTATGGCAACGCCTCGTGTCGCTGCGTGCGCGCAGCGGCGATCGCGCGCTGCTGGGCTACCCGAATCCGGCCGGCTACCGGCCGCTGCGCGAACACATCGCCACCTATCTCGGGCTGTCGCGCGGCGTCACCTGCGTGCCGGAACAGGTGTTCATCACGAGCGGCTACCGATCCACGCTGGAACTCATGCTGCGCAGCCTCGCGCGTCCGAACGACCGCGTCTGGTTCGAGGATCCCGGCTATCTGCTCGCGCGCGGTTTCCTGTCCGAGACCGGCGTGCAGCTCGTGCCGGTGCCGGTGGATGCCGACGGAATCGACGTCGAGCGCGGCCAGGAACTGGACGCGCAAGCGCGCTTCGCGCTCGTGACGCCATCACATCAGAGCCCGCTCGGGCATACGCTGTCGCTGTCCCGCCGCATCGCGCTGCTGGACTGGGCCAAAAGAACGTCGGCGTGGATCGTCGAGGACGACTACGACAGCGAGTTCCGCTATCAGGGCCGCCCGCTGCCCGCGTTGAAGAGTCTCGACCGGCGCGATCGCGTGATCTATTGCAGTACCTTCAGCAAGGCGATGTACCCGGGCTTGCGGCTCGCCTGCGCGGTCGTGCCGGAGCGTGCCGTGGAGCGCGTCGAGCGCGTCGCCTGCAGCATGAACGCCGGTTCGCCGACGCTGCTGCAGGCGGCCCTGGCCGACTTCATCGAACAGGGCCACTTTGCCCGCCATCTGAAGCGCATGCGTGCGCTGTACGGCGAGCGCCGCACGCTGATCGTGCATGCGTTGCGGCAGGCGTTCGGCGAGCGGCTGATCGTCGACTTGCCGGCCGGCGGCATCCAGTTCGCCGTGCGATTCGCGGCAGGGCCCGAAGGGCCGGTCGACGATGTCGCCGTCGCCGCGCGCGCCCGCGAAGCGGGGCTCGCGGTCCTGCCGCTGTCGATCTGGTATGCGAACAGCCACACACGGCAAACACCGCGCGGCCTCGTCATCGGGTTCGCGAACATCGTCGACGCGAACGACGCGCAACGTCACGCAAACGCGCTGCGTGCCTGCCTCGGCCGCTGACGCGCGGCACGCAGTCGCGACCGCCATTCGCCGTGTCGCGGTCGCGACTGGTGTCCGGCAGGCAACATTGAATCGCCCGGGACGGCCATACCGCTTCCGTCGGCACGCCCGTAGCATGGAGCCGTTCTTCTTCGTGGCAACACGCTTCGATACTTGAAGGCCGGAAATCGAAGCCGCGCCGAACTCGAGCATCCATCATGGACGACAACAAGCTGCAGGCGCCTCCGCTTTCCCTCCTCGACCGGTATCGCGGCCGCGATTTTCAGCCGCTCCACACGACGAGCGTCACCGTGTCCGGCGGCGAGACGGGACACGGCCGCGCATCCGGCGTCGCACGCGCGGACGACGGGAATCTCTCCGTCGATCTGCGTCTGCCCGGCGCGTTTGGCGGCCCCGGCAGCGGGACCAATCCGGAGCAACTGTTCGCGGCCAGCTACGCCGCGTGCTTTCACGGCGCGCTGAGCCTGCTCGCGCAACGCGACCGGATCGACATCCGGGAAACGACCGTCTCGGTCGAAGTCGCGTTCGGGCGCGATCCGGTTGATGGCGGCTATGCGCTGAGCGCCGGCGTCACGATCCGCATGCCGGGCGTGGACCGGCAGGTCGCGCAGCGTCTCGTCCGCGACACGGAGCGCCTCTGCCCGTATTCGAAGATGGCGCGACAGGGAATCCGCAGTGTCGTCGTCGTATCCCCGTGATTGGTGACGAAGCGGCAACAGAGTGCGCACGTTCCCGGTTCTACCGGCCCGTAAAACCCGCGATTACGATGGTTGCCAGGCAGGTCGTGCGACGCATCGCACCGCGCACGCCCCCTCTTTCATCAATCAGGAGAACGGATCATGACTCAGCGTATCAACTACTTTCAGCAATCGCCGGAACTAACCAGGAAACTCGTCGAACTCGACGGGCTGCTTCAGAAGACGACGATCGAGGTTCCGGTACGGGAGCTCGTCGAGATTCGCGCGTCGCAGCTCAACGGCTGCGCGTTCTGCGTCGACATGCACATCAAGATGGCGAAGATCCACGGCGAGCGCGAACTGCGCATCCATCACGTCGCGATCTGGCGCGAGTCACCGCTGTTTTCGGCGCGCGAGCGCGCCGCGCTCGAATGGACGGAAGCGCTGACGCATCTGTCGTCGGACGGCGTGCCGGACGATCTGTACGAGCGCGTGCGGGCACATTATTCCGAGAAGGAGCTGTCGGAGCTCACCGTCCTCGTGGGCGCGATCAACTGCTGGAACCGGCTCAACGTCGCGTTTCGCATGGTTCCCGGCTCGTTCGACAAGATGTTCGGGCTCGACAAGGCCAACCTGGAGTAACGACATGAAACGTATCGTGCTCGCGCTTGCACCGCTTGCGTTGTCGCTGCTGATGCCCGCCAGGCCGGTCATCGCCGCACCGCAAGCCGAGGTCACGCAACTCACGACGGAACCGTTGCCCGAGTATCCGGGCAAGGAAGTCGAGATGATCGTGGTGGACTATCCGCCCGGCAGCGTCGATCCCGTCCATCGTCACGACGCACACGCATTCGTCTATGTACTCGACGGCAGCATCGTGATGGGCCTGAACGACGGGAAGACGGTCACGCTCCACGCCGGCGACACGTTCCACGAAGGCCCGGACGACGTGCACACGGTCGGACGAAACGCGCGCAGCACGAAGCCGGCAAGATTCATCGTGTTCCTGATCAAGAACAAGGGGGCGCCGGTCCTCACGCCGGTGAAATAGCAAGGCCGTCGTCGGCGCGCCCGACACCGGGCCGGACGGCAACGACGACGCCATTCACGTTCTTCGGCAAGACATGGCGCCGCGAGCGCGGCGCCATGATCGAACGATTTTCCTGTTGTGCGATGCGGTCGCGTGGTCAGGCGCGCCGATCCTCTTCCGCACGCGGTGCGTCACCCAGCATCGTGACAAGAGCCAGCGCCGCAATCAGGCCCAGATGCTCGAAGAAGCTGTTGAGCGCCATGAAGTGCGCGGTGCCTGTCTGGTTCCAGAAGTCGTTCGCCACCAGCATCGCGACGAGCGTCAGCATGCCGAGGCTGCCGGCACCGAGCCACGTGAAGCGGCGAAACACCACGCACAGCGAGCCGGCGATCTCGACCACCACCGCCAGTGCAGCCCACAGCGCGGCCGGCTGCAACCCGAAATGCGCCTGCTCGGCCACCGCGTCGTCGAAATGCGTCGCCTTGTTGATCCCGCCGATCAGAAACGCGGAAACGAGTGCAAGTCGCACCAGCGCGCCGACCCACGGTTGCGCAAGCAGCGCCCGGATCCACCCGGGGCTGTACCGGCCGGTTGTCGTCGACATGTCAGATCGCCCAGCACGAGCAACCGAACGCGCCCCAGAAGCCCTTCGCGTCCGACGTCGGCAACGCGCTGCCCCACGCGCTCGCATGCGCGTGCTGGTGCACGTTGCAGGCGTTCGCGCAGCCGCACATCGCGGCCGCCGCCGCCCGTTGCAGCGGCGCGCCGCTGCGCTGCGTCGCGCCCCAGCCGCCGTAGCCGCCGTACTCGCGCACCGGCGACCAGTCCGGCATCGCCGGCGGAATCGGCGCATCGTGCGACGCAAACGGGCCCGCGCCCCACACGATCTTGCCGCCGACCACCGTCAGCAGCGCGGTCGTGCCCGCGATATCGTCTTCCGCGCATGCGAAGAAGTCACGATCCGGAACCACCAGGTCGGCGAGCTGCCCGACCGCGATGCGCCCCTTCCTGCCTTCCTCGTTCGAGAACCACGTCACGTACTCCGTCCACATGCGCAGCGCGGTCTCGCGATCGAGCAGGTTGCGCTGCGGGTACATCCGCAGGCCGCCCACCGTCTTGCCCGTCACCAGCCATGCGAGCGACACCCACGGGTTGTACGACGCCACGCGCGTCGCGTCGGTGCCGGCCGACACCTTCAGGCCCTTGGCGAGCATCTTCGCGACCGGCGGCGTGGCTTCGGCCGCCTGCGCGCCGTAGCGCTCGACGAAATACTCGCCCTGGTACGCCATCCGGTGCTGCACCGCGACACCGCCGCCGAGCGCGGCGATCCGGTCCATCGATTGCTCCGAGATCGTTTCCGCGTGATCGAAGAACCAGTTCAGCCCTTCGAGCGGGATGTCCTCGTTGACCTTCTCGAACACGTCGAGCGCGCGGCTGATCGTTTCGTCGTAGGTCGCGTGCATGCGCCACGGCCAGCGGTTCTGCGCGAGCACGCGCACGACGCCTTCGAGATCGTCCTCCATCTGCGCGGGCAGGTCCGGGCGCGCGACGCGGAAGTCCTCGAAATCGGCCGCCGAAAACACCAGCATCTCGCCCGCGCCGTTGTTGCGGAAGTAGTCGGTGCCGTCGTGATACTTGACGCTCTGCGTCCAGTTCACGAAGTCTTCCTTCTCGGCGTTCGGCTTCTGCGTGAACAGGTTGTACGCGATCCGGATCGTCATCTCGCCCGCGTCGTGCAGCTTGCGGATCACTTCGTAATCATCCGGGTAGTTCTGCGAGCCGCCGCCCGCGTCGATCACGCCCGTCACGCCGAGCCGGTTCAGCTCGCGCATGAAGTGGCGCGTCGAGTTGTACTGATACTCGAACGGCAGCTTCGGCCCTTTCGCGAGCGTCGCGTACAGGATCGTCGCGTTCGGGTTCGCGAGCAGCAGGCCCGTCGGGTTGCCGGCCGCATCGCGCAGGATCGTGCCGCCGGGCGGCTCGGGCGTGTCCTTCGTATAGCCGACCACGCGCAGCGCGGCCGCGTTCAGCAGCGCGCGATCGTACAGGTGCAGGATGAACACCGGCGTATCGGGCGCGGCTGCGTTGAGTTCGTCGATCGTGGGCAGGCGCTTCTCGACGAACTGATGTTCGGTGAAGCCGCCGACCACGCGCACCCACTGCGGCGCGGGCGTCACGGCAACCTGCCGCTTGAGCATCTCCATCGCGACCGCGAGCGAAGGCACGCCGTCCCAGCGCAGCTCCATGTTGTAGTTCAGGCCGCCGCGAATCACGTGGCAGTGGTTGTCGATCAGGCCCGGCAGCACGCCGCGGCCGTCGAGGTCGACCACCTTCGTCGCGCGGCCCGCGAGCGGCATCACGTCCGCGTCGCTGCCGACCGCGACGAAGCGGCCGGCCGCGATGGCCACCGCGGTTGCGACGGGGTTCGAGCGGTCGAGGGTCGTGAATCTTCCGTTATGGAGGATCAGATCCGGTTGGGTCCCGGTTGCGGTCATTGCTTCACCTCGCTTCGATCAGAAGCCAAAAAGCTGTTTGAGGGTGGGGATGGCCTGCACGCCGATCACCATGCCGAGCAGCCCGACCAGCGCGATCAGCGGCGGCGCGGGCGAGCGGACCTTGATTGCGCTGTAGATGATTCCGACCAGCACGCCCGCACCAAGGGAAACCAGATAAGGTTCCATACGATCAATCTCCCGGACAAGTTGAAATGCAGGCCCTGTGTCCTGGCAAACGCGCCGCGGACGGCATCGTGAATCGCTCACGGCTCGCCGTCCGCGTCGACGCATCGCCGAAGCTGCGCGTCCGGATCGAACGCGCCGCTTCGGCAGCGACAGTCATCGACTGTCCGTGCTTACTTCGCAGGCACGGCCGGGATCGACTCGTGCGGCGTCGCGGTACGCTGCGCGGCCTTGTGGACCATCGTGTACGCGTAGTCGACGCCCATCCCGTACGCGCCCGAATGCTCCTTGGCGATCGCCATCACGGCGTCATACGTCTCGCGGTGCGCCCAGTCGCGCTGCCATTCGAGCAGCACCTGCTGCCACGTGACCGGCACCACGCCTGCCTGCACCATGCGCTGCATCGCGAAGTCGTGCGCGGCCTGGGTCGTGCCGCCCGATGCGTCGGCGACCATGTAGATCTCGTAGCCGCCTTCGAGCATCGCGCAGAGCGCGAACGTCGTATTGCAGACTTCCGTCCACAGGCCGGATACGACCACCTTCTTGCGGCCGTTCGCGGCCAGCGCGTCGCGCACCTTCTGGTCGTCCCACGAGTTCATCGACGTGCGTTCGAGCGTCTTCTGGTTCGGGAACACGTCGAGCAGCTCCGGATAGGTGAAGCCGGAGAAGCTCTCGCTTTCGACCGTGGTGATCGTGGTCGGGATGTTGAAGACCTTCGCGGCCTTCGCGAGCCCGACGACGTTGTTCTTCAGCGTCTGACGGTCGATCGACTGCACGCCGAACGCCATTTGCGGTTGCTGGTCGATGAAGATCAGCTGGCTGTTGTGCGGAGTGAGTACTTCAAGCTTCGGGTTGCTCATGGCGGTGATGTCCTTTGACGCGGATAAAAAATGAGGCTTGCCTCGCCGACCCATCCGGGAGGCATTCGATGCGCTGTGTCGGGAGGTTCGACAGCCGGCCCGCATCATTCAATACGCAAACCCGCGATCACGCCAATTAATCGTTCTGATTATCACGGCCCTCAAAATTCATGCTTAAAAGATCTGAATTTCATTGAACGGACTCGTGGCGAACGTGCAGACCTGATACGCTGAATCGATACTTTCGGATCGACGCCATATCGGTAGTTATCCATATTGTTTACCCGGTCGTCATTCCATTCATATTCCATGAAACCGTACATTGCCTCGCTGTTCGCCGGCATTCTCGCCGGCATCGTCTACGCGCTGATCGGCGTTCAGTCGCCGGCGCCGCCGACCGTCGCTCTGGTCGGCCTGCTCGGCATTCTCGCCGGCGAACAGATCCTTCCCGTCGCACGGCGGATGATCGGCGGGATCCGGCTCGGCACGGCGTGGCACGAAGCGAAGTGCAGCCAGCACATGTTCGGTGCGCTGCCCGGCGCCCACGTGTCCGACGCTGCCGCAAAACGCCGCGAGTCGACGCCCACGTGACCGGCAAGCGTTGACCGGGCGCGGCACTACGCGCCGGGCGGCGAATCGCGCCGAGGCGTATTGGATTCGGCACCGCTTGACGCTAACATGACAGCCCGATGCCCCTTCCCCCGTGGAATTCGCCATGAAGCTGTCCTTCGAAGCGCTCGAAGCACTGGATGCGATCGACCGCACCGGTACGTTCGCCGAAGCCGCGGAGTTGCTGCACCGCGTACCGTCCGCACTGACTTACCTCGTACAAAAGCTCGAAAGCGACCTCGACGTCGCGTTGTTCGACCGCAGCGGCCGCCGGGCGAAGCTCACGCACGCGGGTCGTGTCGTCGTCGAGGAAGGCCGCCGGCTTCTGCATGCCGCCGAGCAGCTCGAACGCAAGGCGCAGCGCGCGCAGCAAGGCTGGGAAACCGAGGTCCGCATCTGCGTCGACGAAATCCTGCCGTTCGACG
Organism: Burkholderia territorii; assembly: GCF_001718335.1. Lineage (NCBI taxonomy): Bacteria > Pseudomonadati > Pseudomonadota > Betaproteobacteria > Burkholderiales > Burkholderiaceae > Burkholderia > Burkholderia territorii. The sequence goes on along the minus strand of NZ_CP013367.1, from coordinate 8,640 downwards.
CGATGTGGCCGTATGTGCATGCGTTCTACGATCTCGAGATGGACACGCGGCTGCGCCTGTCCACCGAAGTGCTGGGGGGCACCTGGGATGCGCTGATTTCGCGCCGCGCCGATCTGGTCGTCGGTGCGGCGGGAGAGCCGCCGGAGCTGCCCGACATCGTGACGCGGCCGATCGGCACGCTCAAGCACGTGTTCGTGGTCGCGCCCACCCACCCGCTCGCGGCATTGCCGGAACCGCTGTCGATGGCGTCGGTCGTCGAATATCGCGGCGCCGTGATCTCCGACACCTCCCGCGAGTTGCAACCGCGCTCGGTCGCGGTCGACGCCGGGCAGCCTTATCTCGCCGTGCCGACGCTCGCCGCGAAACTGGCCGCGCAATGCGAAGGGCTCGCGGTGGGGACGCTCCCGGATTGCATCGCGGCACGCGCGATCGCGCAAGGCAGGCTCGTCGCGCGCCAGGTGACCGGCATGCGCGACACGACCCATTGCTATATCGCGTGGCGCGGCGACGAAGCCGGACGCGCGCTGCACTGGTGGGTCGAGCAACTCGACCGCCCCGACCTCGTCGACCGGTTCACCGCGCTTGCCTGACACCACGGTCGCGCACCCCGTCGCCGCGTCAACCGAACGAAGCGTGCAGGCGCTTCATCTCCTTCTCGAGCCACTCGAACAGGTTGAATGACGCGTGCGCCTTCGCGGCGGGCGGGATCATCATCCGTTCCTCGGTCGCGATGTGCTCGGTCAGCGATTCGCACATCAGCCGCCCCAGCTCGGGCTTCTTCGCGATCAGCGGCGACAGGTCGCGGCTGCTCAATTGATAGGCCGTCACGGCGGTCACCGCGTAGACGCTCGCATGAAGCTGCGTGCCGGCGAGCACGACGGACTGGCCGATCGCGTCGCCGGGCGCCATGCGCCGGACTTCGATGTCGCCGGCCGCGCCCGGCACGAACACCGACGCGACGCCGCTGCCGACGATGGTCAACAGCCGCGCATCGGCATTCGACGCATAGATCACCTCGCCCTTGTGGAACACGCGTGACGCCAGCGCGTCGGCCAGCACCGCCAGATCGGCGTCATCGAGTTGCCTGAACAGATCGACCGCCCGCAGCAGGCACTGCCCCCGCGAAACCGGACGATGCGCCGCGACGGTCCCGGCGAGCGGGCGCAACGCGACGTCGGCGGCGGCCAGATGCCGATGCGCGAGATCGTAGAGGCGGTTGCGGACCTCGACCTTCTTCTGCAGCGCGTCGACGTAACAGACGAGCTCGTATTCGATCGAGTTGGTCCTGAACGCCTTGACGACCGAGACCGGCGCGGGGCTCGCCAGGACGTCGAGCGAACTGGCGGCGGCGCGGTCGAGCGCGTCGACGACCACGGCGGGCCGCACGCCGGGATCGATCTCGATCGTCAGCGTCACACCGTGCACGCTCACGGGTTCGCTGAGGTTGACGATCGTCGCCTTGGCCGCCGCGCTGTTCGGCACGACGACGAGGTTGCCGAGCCCATTGATCATCTTGGTCGCGCGCCAGTTGCTCTCGACGATCCGGCCTTCGAGCTCGCCGATCGACACCGTATCGCCGAGACGAAACGGCTGCGTCGTATTCAGGACCAGGCCGGAGAACACGTCGTTCAGCGTGTTCTGGAGCGCGAGGCCGAGGATGACCGCCACGGCGCCCGACGTCGCGACCACGCCGCTCAGCGGCAGCCCGAGGACGTAGCCCAGTGCCGCAACGGCCGCCGCACCGAAAACCGCGGCCGCGGCGATGTCGTGAAACAGCCGCTGGTTGCGCCACGCACGCGGCAGCAGCAGATGATCGAGCATCAGACTGAATACCAGCGCGCCCTGCAGCCACCACGCGACGGCGATCGCCTGGATCGCGAGCCGGTCGAACCGGTCGGGCGACGGCGGCACCGCGAGCGGGCTCACGCCGGTCGAGAACAATGCATAGGTCAACGCGGCGAACGACGCGCAACGCCAGGCCGCTTTCGTCTTCGAACGGCCATGGCCGAGCAGCCGCCACGCGACGAGGTCGGCGAGAACGATCGGCGCACCGTAAGCGACCGTGGCTGACAGGTTCGGCATGCTGAAATTGGCTGAAGGCGCGCTTCGCGACGGGCGGGGACCCTGCGCCGGCAATCAGTGGCGTCGCGACAGCGATGAGCGGATCGTCCCCGCGCATGCAATGTAGACGCGCCGGCCGGCCAGGTCCTGTATTCGGTCTGAAATGTTCTGAACGCGCCGTCGGTACACGGCACACGACGCTACGCGTCGCGCGGCGGCAGTTCGGCGTCGCCCGCCTCGAACCCGAGCGCATGCACCGCCGACCATGCGTCGTGCGCGACCTGCGTCGGTCCCGACGTATGGGCGAGCGCGGCCGCATACGCGGCCAGCAGCCGCACGCGCGCGTCGGCGCGCTCCGGCGTGTCGTCGACATCGCGCATCGCGTCGAGCGCCACGCGCGCCCGTTCGCGACATTCGTCCACGAGCGACAGGTCGAACAGGCACGGCACCGCGACCGCCGCCAGCGCGATGCCGACCTGCGCATCGCCGTTCGGCGAAAACGCCCAGTCGAGCGCCGCGCGCAGATTGCCGAGTTCGCGCCGGATCACGTCGAGCCGCGATTCGGCGAGCTGCCCGTCGGCGTCGCCGGGCGCCAGCCTGAACAGCGTATGGAAGTAATTCGCATGCGCGCGCGCCGCGGCCGCGCATTCGCCGTTGTTTTCGAGCTGCTGAAGCGCGTACGCGCGCGTCGTCGTCAGCAGCCGGTAGCGCGGCGCGCCGTGTGCGCTCTCCAGGCTCAGCAGCGATTTCGACACGAGGCCGGCAATCGTGTCGAGCAGGTCCGCGCCGGCCAGCCCTTTCGAGCCGACGACTTCCCGCACCGCGTCGATCGAGAAGCCGTCGCGGAACACGCCGAGCCAGCGCAACAGCAGACGTTCCGCGTCGCCGAGCAGGCGGTAGCTCCAGTCATACATCGCCTGCAGCGTCTGATGACGCGGCAACGCAGTGCGAAAACCGCCGGTCAGCAACCGGAAATGATCGTCGAGATGCGAGGCGAGCACGTCGATGCCGAGCACGGCCGCACGCGCGGCGGCCAGTTCGATCGCGAGCGGCAGGCCGTCCAGGCGCCGGCAGACCGATGCCATCAGCGACAGGCTGCGCGCGTCGAGCGGAAAGCGCGGATCGGCGGCGCGGGCGCGCGCCGAGAACAGCTGCACCGCGCTCGCGCCGACGATCTCGCGCTCATCCGCGCCCTCCCCGGGCACCTCGAGCGGCGGAACCGGACACAGGCGCTCGCCCTGGATGCGCAGTGCCTCGCGGCTCGTCGCGAGCACGCGAAGGCCGGCATCCGCGTCGGTCAGCGCGGTCGCGATCTGCGCGGCGGCGTCGAGCAGATGTTCGCAATTGTCGAGCACCAGCAACATCCGCCGATGTGCGACGCTGGCGAGCACCGCTTCGAGCGTCAGCGATCCTGCCGGCTGAACGAGCTCGAACGCGTTGGCCAGCGCGTCGGGCACGAACTGCGGACACGCGACCGTGGCAAGCGACACGAACGCTGCGCCATCCGGAAAGCTCGCTTCGGCACGCATGGCCGCTTCGAGCGCCACCCGCGTCTTGCCGATGCCGCCCGCGCCGACCAGCGTCACGACGCGCGCGGCGTCGAGCGCGGCCAGGACCTCGGCAACCGTCTGTTCCCGGCCGATGAGGTCCGTCGGCGCCTGCACGAGCCGCGACGTCGCGGGACGCACCGGCGCCGCGCGCTCCGTTTGTCCGCCCACCAGCCGGTAGCCGCGCCCCGGCACGGTGACGATCAGGTTCCTGTCGTTGGCCAGCGCCTTGCGCAGCGCGGCGATATGCACCTGAAGGTTGTTTTCCTCGACGATCGTGTGCGGCCACACGCGCTGCATGATCTCGTCCTTCGACACCAATGCGCCGTTCGCCCGAATCAGGAGTTCGAGAATTTCGAATGCACGACTGCCGATTCTCAGCAGTTTGCCGTTCGAGCGAATTTCACGTCTGTCTAGAAAGACGTGAAGCGTTCCAATCCGGATCATGTGAATTTTTAATCGTTTCCATTCGGCGATGCCCTGTCAGAAATGACACCGCGGCCATGGCAATGCTACGGCATTCGCGTCGCGTAAAGATTCAAATTATCAGAACCCAATGAACAAATTTTTTGAATCGATGAAAACCACGAACCGCAGCGGCCGGCCGGCATTCGCTTTCGTTCCGGCTCGGCGCCATGCGGGGCCGCGTTCGATGCATCATCAACACGCGAAACTGTGATTCATCGATGAACTCGTTTCGTGCGATAAAACCGCGCCATTCGCGGCCGGTTTTGGAAACCCGATTATTTGCCGCGACGAATTGAATGAATTGCATATGTGCTCCGGGAAAAATGACTCGCGCCATTTCGACGGAACCGATTCCGGAGCGGCGGGCGGTCGATTTTTCCGTTCAGAACGATTCAGGCCGCCCTCAAGACATTCAGCCGCGCGGCGCGCGACGATGGGCATCAAGCGACCGCCGTCGCGCGGCGAGGAGGACAACGATGGGCCACCGTATCGCCGGCATCCGGATTCCCGACAGCGCGATCGCGCGGGAAGCAGCCGCGATCGCGCGGGCCGGCGAGCCTGAACTCCTGTTCCGGCATGCGATGCGCGTGTTCGCCTTTGCATCGGTGATCGGCAGGCGCCGCGGCGTCGCGTTCGATGCCGAACTCCTGTATGTCGCCGCGCTGTTCCACGACATCGGATTGACCGAAGGCCACCGCCACTCGTGCGGGCGCCATGAAATCGACGGCGCGAACGCCGCCCGCGCATTCCTCGGCGGATACGGTATCGGCGCGCAAGCGGCGGACGAAGTCTGGCGCGCGATCGCGCTGCACACGTGCTTCGGCATTCACGCTTACATGACGCCGCTGACCGCGCTGCTCGGCGCCGGCATCGAGACGGATCTCTTCGCGCTGCATTTCAACGAGGTGAGCCGCACCGAACGTGACGAGATCGTGAAAGCGTGGCCGCGCGGCCCGTGTTTCAAGGAACTGTTCCTCGAGGCACTCGCCGCCGGCACCGCGCATCGTCCCGAGACGGCGTTCGGCAACGTATGCGCCGACGTGCTCGAACGTTGCGATCCGGACTATCGTCGGACGAATTTCTGCGGCCTGGTGCTCGGGTCGACATGGGCGGACTGAGCACGAGCGGCCGGCCGCGATCATGCATGGGACAGCCTGACGATGAACCGATCCAGCTCGGACGCGATGATCACCTCCCGATAGTTCGCGGGCCGCTTGGCGCCGCGCCATTGCGGCTTGTAGATCGCGTCGCCGGGACGAACCGTCGTGCCGGTCAGCGCGCAGCGCCCGAGGGCGCGCGACTTGGCGCTGATCCAGCGCTGCTCGTCGTAACGGCAGCGTGTCGGGTCGCTCCACGATATCAACACCGACGAATCGGTCTGCCGCTCGACCGCGACGATCGCGCACCGGCGGCGCGCGTCGCCGCTCGAAGCGGGCGGCGCCTCGTCGCGATGGCGGCGGCGGGCGGCGTCGGAGTCGCGAAGCAGCGACAACGCTCCATGCACCGCCGCGGGCGACGGGTCGAGCAGCGTCATCACGTGTTCCCAGCGATTGAAGGCATTCATGGCGGCGTATCCAGGCAAGTGGCGACAGGCCGGTCGTACCGCACCCGGACGCATCGCGATCGTCGATCGTCATTCGCCGTCGCGACCCGGCACGGACCCGCGACGCGATGACCTGACGTTGAAGATAGCGGGCCATCGCTAAAGAGTCTTGATGCCGGGCTTAATTGTTCTGACCGGCGCCTGCCTGTGTCGCGCGACACGCGCCGCAGCCCGGGTTTCATGACAATTCAGCGCGATTTCAGTACAGATCGTGCGGCCGCGCGATAGGCTCCTCCGCGCATTCGTTCGCTCCATTGCGCGCTCGCGGGCTCGGAACGTGAACGCATGCCGGCTGCCGGCGCGATTGCCGCATGCGGGCAGACCCGAATCCAACCAACCAGCCGCGGCACCGTTCCACCGCACGTTCAAGGAGTTCCCCATGCGTCCCGCAGACATCGACGCCGTTCCCTCGGTGCGTCGCCGAGACATGTTGCTGGCCGGTGCGACCGCCGTGGCAGCCGCCACGCTGCCGGCCGCCGCTGCCGCCGCCGCGCCCAAACACGCCGCTTCCACTCATCAAGGAGCCCATGCGATGAACACGATCACCACGAAAGACGGTACGCAGATTTACTTCAAGGACTGGGGCAGCGGCCGCCCGGTCGTGTTCTCGCACGGCTGGCCGCTGTGCGCCGATGCGTGGGATGCGCAGATGCTGTTCCTCGTGCAGCACGGCTATCGCGTGATCGCGCACGACCGGCGCGGCCACGGCCGTTCGAGCCAGCCGTCGCAAGGCAACGACATGGACACGTATGCGGACGATCTCGCGGCGCTGATGAATGCACTGGACCTGCGTGAAGCCACGCTCGTCGGCCATTCCACCGGCGGCGGCGAAGTCGCGCACTACATCGGCCGCCACGGCACGAAGCGCGTGGCGAAAGCCGTGCTGATCGGCGCCGTGCCGCCGCAGATGGTGAAGTCGGCGTCCAATCCGGGCGGCCTGCCGATGGACGTATTCGACGGCATCCGCAAGAATGTCGCCGAGAACCGTTCGCAGTTCTACAAGGATCTCGCCGTGCCGTTCTTCGGCTTCAACCGCCCGAACGCGAAGACGTCGCAAGGCACGATCGACGCGTTCTGGGCGCAGGGCATGATGGGCGGCGTGTACGGCCAGTATCTGTGCGTCAAGGAATTCTCCGAGGTCGACTACACCGAGGACCTGAAGAAGATCGACGTCCCGACGCTGATCCTGCACGGCGACGACGACCAGATCGTGCCGATCGACGATTCCGCGCGCTTGTCCGCGAAAATCGTGAAGCACGCGCAGCTGAAGGTGATTCCGGGCGGCTCGCACGGGATGTGCGTTGTCAACGCCGACCAGATCAATGCCGAACTGCTCGCGTTCCTGAAAGCGTAAGCGCCGCGGCGCGCCGGGCCGTTGCGCCGGCGCGCCCTTCAGGAAGATTCAGGATTTTTCAGGCCGGCGCCATTTCGTTGCGGCGGGCGCGATCGCTAAGATCGTCGCTGCACGCGGCCGGCTGCTCACGGCGCGCGCACCGGCCTGAGCAGCATGCCGATCGTCACCCCCGCAACCGCGACCGCCATCGCGACCCGGAAATTGTCGGCCAGCGCGAGCGTGGTCGCCTGGACGCGCACCGCCCGGTCGAGCAGCGCATAGGCCGCCTGCTCGCCGGTCGCGAAGGTCGCGCCGTGCGATACGAGCGACGCCGCGCCGGCCCGCAGGCGGTCGAGCGTTTGCGGATCCGACAGCGTGACATGCAGACCGACGAGATTCGAATGGGTAGCTTCCATGATGCGCTGGATCACCGCGATCGACGTCGTGCCGAGCTGCCCGCTCAGCAGGCGCGTCGTCTGCACGACGGCGCCGAACGTCAATGCATGCTCGGCCGTCACGTGCTTGCCGAAGAAGAAGATGACCGACGTGAGCGCCATCGTCTGCCCCAGCGCCTGGAGCAGCTGCGACGGGATGAAGTCGGGCTCGGCCCAGGCGGACGTGAGACGCGCGCCGAGCGCGAACGCAACCGCCACCGTCAGGAAGCCGGCCACGATCAACCGGCGCGGATCGACACGCTGCAACAGCCATGCGACGCACGGCGCGAACAGCAGTTGCGGAATCGCGATCCAGCGCAGCGTATCGCCGATCTGCAACGGGCGAAGCCCGTAAGTACTCGCGAGAAACACCGACGGGATAAAGCTCGTGTTGAGCACGGTGAAGCGCACGAGGCCGACGAGCACGATCAGCCATGCGACGTTGGGCCGCGCGAGGTAGCCGAGATCGAGCCCGGCGCGCCGCGACGTGAGCTCGTGGATCAGGAATGCGGCAACCATCAGGATCCCGATGCACAGCAGCGCGACGATCAACGGCGACTGGAACCAGAACAGCCGTTCGCCCTGATCGAGCGCGATGCACAGGCACGTGAAGCCGCCGGCGCCGAGCAGCATGCCGCGCGTGTCGATGCCGGACGCGAAGCGCTTGATCGGCTCGTTCGACAGCGACAGCAGCAGGCAGACGATGAACGGCACCGTCAGCAGCGCGTTCTGCCAGAACAGCCAGCGCCAGCTCAGGTGTTCGCTGTACCAGCCTTCGAGCGTCGCCGACAGGTTCAGCGACATCTCGAGATTCATCGCATATGCGGCGATGCCGAACGGAATGAGCCGCGGCGGCAACGTGCGCACGACGAAGCCGACGGTGAGCGGCACGAACACGCCGGACGCGAAGCCGGCGAGGCTCTGGAACACGATGAACGTGCCGAAGTTCGTGCACAGCGGCAGCACGCTTTCGACGACGAGAAACACCGAGGCGCCGGCCAGCAGCACGCGCCGCGTGCCGAACACGAAGGCCGCCGCGATCGCGAGCGGGCCGACGAACATCTGCGATGCGGTGAACGCCGTATTGATCCACGCGCCCTCGTCGATCCCGACGCCGAGCGCGCCACGCACGTCGGCGAGCCCGAGCGACGTGATGCGCGAGGTCAGCGTCGCGATGATCGCGCCGAGCAGCAC